>NZ_JBHXMN010000012.1:0-173425 GCF_042720495.1 Nocardia sp. NPDC058480
AACCCGGAAGCTAAGGCCACCTGCGCCGATGGTACTGCACTCGACAGGGTGTGGGAGAGTAGGACACTGCCGGAACATCATTGCGAAAGGCCCTCAACCATTGGTTGGGGGCCTTTTTGCGTTCCAAAGACCTCCCGGACCGGGTACTGCAGTCCGAACCATCAACATTTCAGAAACGGGCATGTCGGTGGTCCTGGTGAGCGACGATGATTCGACGTCGCTTCGGGAGGTAACCATGGACTGGCTCTTCACTCACCAGACACTGCGTCGTTGTGCGGCAGCCCTCGTGCTGCCCGCCGCGTTGATCGGCGCGGTAGCGACCGCACCACCCGCCATCGCGGCGCCCGCTGCTGACCCGTTGGTCGGCGCGGTCGGTTCGGTCGCCGGCCTCGCCGGGATCGAGCTGCCCGCCACCTACGGACCCGAGACCGCGATCGTGGTGCTCGGATACGGCCTGCTGCCGGATGGCACGATGCGACCCGAACTGGGTAATCGCTTGCACGCGGCCCTGATTCAGGCCTATATGTCACCTGCTTCCCCCGTCATCGTGACCGGCGGCAATCCGCGCAACGGTGTCACCGAGGCTCAGGTGATGGCCGACTGGCTCACTATTCGCGGTGTCGCCAGGCAGCGGCTGCATCCGGAAACCGAAGCCGGTTCCACCGTGCAGAACGCCGCGTTCTCGGCGCGCATGATGGAAGCGCTCGGCGTGACCAAGGCTGTCCTCATCACCTCCGCCGACCACATGCGCCGAGCCCTGGACAATTTCCTGGCCGCCGGCATCCCGGTAGTCGCCACTATGACCCCGGACGTAGCGCCCCTCTGGGCCCAGCCATACGGCCCCGAGAAGTAGATGCTCCCGGGGATCGGACCTTTCATCCTGCCCAGCCGTACGGCCCCGAGGAGTAGATGTTCCCGGGGATCGGACCTTTCATCCTGCCCAGCCATACGGCACCGTTAGTTAAGTACATGACCTTCGCTAATTTGATAGCCGCGCCGATGTCGGTGCCGCCGTCTACGATGCGGGTGGCGTCATCGCGGGTTGCGAGGTCGCAGGGCGGTAATGGCAGACAGGGGAATTCGATGGATCGGCCGGTATGGGCGCCTGAAGGTGTCGATATGCAGCATCCAAGTCCGGCTCGGATGTACGACGCGTTGCTCGGCGGCTCGCATAACTTCGCGGTCGACCGAGACGCCGCGGAGATGGCTACTACGCTCGTCCCCGACCTACCGCGGTTGGCGCTGAGCAATCGCGCCTTCCTGCGCCGTGCTGTCCGCTTCATGCTCGACTCGGGAATCAGGCAGTTCCTCGATATCGGGTCGGGTATCCCCACCGCGGGCAATGTGCACGAGATCGTGCACGAGCTCGACCCAGAGGCGAGGGTGCTCTACGTCGACATCGACCCGGTGGCGGTCGCCCATTCGCGAACCATCTTGCAGGGCAATGAGCGCGCGGGTGCGATCGAGGCCGACCTGCGCAAATCCGGCGACCTGGTCGCCGCGGTGCGCGAGACCGGGCTGATCGACTTCGACCAGCCGGTGGGATTGCTGCTGATCGCGGTGCTGCATCTGGTGCCCGACACCGATGATCCGGTCGGCAAGGTGTCCGCGCTCCGCGAAGTGGTGGCGCCGGGTAGTTTCATAGCCATTTCACATCTCACCTCCGAGCTTCGGCCCGACGACGCCGGTAAACTGGGAACGCACTCGGTGAACCAATCCAAGGTCGGTATTCATTTCCGGACCAAGGATGAGATCGTCGCCTTGTTCGAGGGATGGGATTCGATCCAGCCCGGCGTTGTCGAGCTGCCGTTGTGGCGGCCCGAGTCCGAGCGCGATCAGCACGAGAAGCCAGGCCGTTCGCTCGGTATGGGCGGGGTCGCGATCAAGGTGTAAGCCGTCTGGCATGGCGGTGCGACAGACGATGACAGGTGGATGAAGCAGTGGGGTCGTGGGAGCTGGCGCAGCGGTGGGCGGATGCCCTCGACGGCGTTGTAGCTCCTACCCTCAACCGCTCCCAGATCGAAGAGATGCTGGCAGCCCTGTGTACCGGTCTGATCGACGCGGCGCGTGGCGGCGAGGATCCTGATATCGCGCGCCGCGCCGCTCGGATGCTTGTCGCCGCCAACTATCGTGATCCGTCGGCGGTCAGCCGTTCGGTGCCGGTGATCTGCGCGGACCTGGTCGAGATTGCCGCCGATGGCCCGGCCGACCCCGCCCTGCCGCGAATTCGGGACCGAGCGATCGGCTTGGCCGCCGACTTCGCGGCCGGCTTCACCGCGGCATTGCGGGCGACGGCGCTGGCCGAGCAGGAGGCCACGCTGGCGGCGGTGCTCGCCGCGGCACAGGAGGCCGAGACCCGCAGGGCGCTGTCGGAAGCCCGTTTCGAGGCGGTTTTCGACGGCGCCCTGGTGGGTATCGGCACTGTCGATATGTCGGGTCAGGTGGTGAACTGCAATGCCACCATGGCCCAGATGCTCGGCCGGACCCCGGAGACGATGCCGGGCCGGACCGTCGCCGATATCCTCGGCCCGCAGAACCTGAACTTCGCGTTCGAGCAACTCCAGCGCATGGTCGCGGGCGAATCCGACAGCTTCCGCACCGAGACCGAGCATCTGCACACCGATGGCCGGGTCACCGCGATCGACCTGTCGATGTCGGCGGTGCGGGGCGCCGATGGCGGCATCGAGTTCCTGATCGGCGTCGCGGTCGATGTCACCGAGCGCAAGCAGCTCGCCGACCGCCTGTGGCACGACGCCAACCACGACGCACTCACCGGTTTGCCGAACCGCCCGCACCTGTTCAAGAGGCTTGCCGAAGCGCGACCCCCGATCGGGGTGTGCTATCTCGACCTCGACGGCTTCAAGGAGATCAACGACCTGTGGGGGCACATGGTCGGGGACCGCGTCCTCCAGATCGTGGCCGACCGGATGCGCGACGCGGTGCGCCCGGACGAGGCGCTCGCCGCCCGCATCGGCGGTGACGAATTCCTCGTTCTGGTCGAAAATTGTTCCGGTGAAGCACAATTGGCGCGGCTGGTCGACAAGCTGCTGTCCGTCCTGACTGAGCCGCTAGAGGTGGACGGGCACGTGCTCGCCGTCGGCGCCAGCATCGGCGCCGCCTTCTTCGAGCAATTGCCCAGTGCTGTAGACGAATTGGTGCACGCCGCCGACGCGGCGATGTATCGCAACAAGAACGACGCGCGCCGCGATCCGGCCCGGTAGCGGCCGGGCCGGAGTCGATCAGACCGATTGGTGCTGGCGTTTCGCCGCCCGCGCCAGTGAGCGATCTCGCTGCTCCTCGAAGCGCAGCACCTCCCCGCGCAGCCGCTCGAGGAACGCCGCCAGATCCTCGCGCGCCCGCTCGCCACGTACACCGAAATCGTTGCGCTCGAAGATGTTCCACTTGCGCAGCACCGGCAGCAGGACCTCCTCCAAGTGCTGGCGCAGGTCGTAGATACCGTGCTTGGCCATCAGCACGCCGTTGCGCCGCCAGCCGGGCATGCCTGCGCCGGGCATCTGGAAGTTCTGCACGATGGTGTTGATCGCCTCGATGGTCTGGTCGGGGGCCAGATCGAGCGAAGCGGCGCACAGATTGCGGTAGAAGATCATGTGCAGGTTCTCGTCGGCGGCGATGCGGGCGAGCATGCGGTCGGCGAGCGGATCGTCGCAGACGCGACCGGTATTGCGGTGGCTGACCCTGGTGGCCAGTTCCTGGAAGGTCACATAGGCGACGGAGAACAGGAATCCGGCGCTGGACGAGGTGCGGATGTCGAAGTCCGGCGCCTTGTCGCCCACCACGGCCATCGTCGAATACCCGTTGGTCATGTGGATCATTCGCGCCTGCTCGAGCGCGACCGGGTCGACCCCGCGGGTCACCACGAGGTAGTCGCGCAGCACGATCCCGTGCCGGTTCTCCTCGGCGGTCCAGCGACCGACCCAGGTGCCCCAGGCGCCGTCCTTGGAGAAGTTCTCGGCGATCTCACGGTGGTAGGAGGGCAGGTTGTCCTCGGTGAGCAGGTTGGTGACCATCGCCGCCTTGGCGAGCTCGCTGAGCGCGGATTGTTCTGGGTCCCAGTCGATTCCGCCCATGGCCGCGAAGTTGCGGCCACGGTCCCACGGCACATAATCGTGCGGGTGCCAGTCCTTGGTCATCGACAGATGCCGGTTTACATTGCTCGCGGCGATGGGTTCCAGCTCGATCAGTAGTTCCAGTTGGGTCAGGTTCCTGGCCACGCTCGTTGCCCTTTCCGTTAAGTGAAAAGCGAGAGTTGCGTCGGTCCGGTAGTGTTGCCCGTCGTCACAATAGACCCGGCGCATGTCGCCTGGAAACGACACGGTGCTTTGCGCACTGTTCGAAGAATTTGGGCGCGTCGCGCCGAGTGCATATACGCTCCACCAGTTCAGCTCCATCAGCGGTTCCCGTTCAGTCGTGGCATAGCTAGAGAGAGTGAGCGAAAAATTATGACGGACATCGTGGTCACGAGCCTGGCGGCGACCACGTCGATCGCGGGCGACGTCGACTCGACCTGGAAGGGTCTGCTCAACGGCGAGAGCGGGATCGACGTCTTGGAAGACTCCTTCATCGACGACTTCGAACTGCCGGTGCGGATCGGCGGCCACCTGAAGGTGTCGCCCGCCCTCTCGCTCACCCGCGAAGAGGCGCGCAAACTGTCCTACGTCGAACAGATGGCCGTGGTCCTCGGCCGCGAGGTGTGGCGCAACGCGGGCAGCCCCGAAGTGGACCGCGATCGGCTCGGCGTCTCGATCGGTACCGGCCTCGGCGGCGCGGAATCGCTGATCTACGCCCGCGATCGGCTCCGCAACGGCGGCTACCGCAAGGTCTCGCCGCTGACCGTGCAGGCCATCATGCCCAACGGCCCCGCGGCCTGTGTCGGCATCGAATTGGGCGCGCGCGCCGGGGTTTCCACACCGGTTTCGGCCTGCTCGTCGGGTTCTGAGGCCATCGCCAACGCGTGGCGGATGATCGTGATGGGTGACGCCGACATGGTGGTCACCGGTGGTGTGGAGGGGTCCATCCAGGCGGTGCCGATCGCGGCGTTCACGCAGATGCGGGCCATGAGTACCCGCAACGATGATCCCAAGGCGGCCTCGCGTCCCTTCGACGCCGACCGCGACGGGTTCGTCTTCGGCGAGGCGGGCGCGATGATGGTGATCGAGACCGAGGAGCACGCCAAGGCTCGTGGCGCGACGATTCACGCGCGACTGCTCGGTGCCGGCGTCACCTCCGATGGATTCCACCTCGTGGCACCGGATCCCGAGGGCACCGGCGCCGCGCGGGCGATGACACGGGCGATGCAGACCGGCGGGATCAGCCGCACCGACGTCACCCACATCAACGCCCACGCCACCGCGACCCCGATCGGTGACACCGCCGAGGCGAATGCGATCAGTAAGGCGATCGGCTCGCACGCCTCGGTGTACGCGCCGAAATCGGCACTCGGGCATTCGATCGGGGCGGTCGGTGCGCTCGAATCGGTGCTGACCGTGCTCAGCGTGCGCGACAGCATCATTCCGCCCACCCTGAATCTGGACAATCAGGACCCCGCTATCGATTTGGACGTGGTGTCGGGTCAGGCGCGGCGCGGTCGCATCGATTACGCGGTGAACAACTCCTTCGGTTTCGGCGGTCACAACGTGGCGATCTCGTTCGGGCGGTATTGACGATTCGCCCATCCAAGGCGGGTACTGGTCAATGTGCGTTGAAAAGGATTGGGAATGATCGGCGAGACCTTCGACGACTATGTAGACGAACTGGGGACTATCAAGATTCCCGGTGATCAGACCTTGATCGACTTCGTCGACAAACACAGCGAGGCCAACGGGGACGACCTGGCCTATCGCTTCATCGACTATTCGACCGAACGTGAGGGGGAGTACCAGGAACTGACCTGGCGCGAATTCGGTGTGCGGCTGCGCGCCGTGGCCGCGCGATTGCAGCAGGTGACCGAGCCCGGCGACCGGGTGGCGGTGCTGGCGCCGCAGGGCCTCGACTATGTCGTCGCACTGTTCGCGGCGGTGTACGCGGGGAATGTGGCTGTGCCACTGTTCGATCCGGAGGAGCAGGGCCACAGCGACCGGCTGCACGCCGTCCTCGGCGACTGCGAACCCGCCGCAGTGCTCACTGTCGGCAGCGCGGCCGCGGGGGTGCGCAACTTCTTCCGCGAACAGCCCGCCGCGCAACGGCCGAGAATCATCGCGGTCGAGGCGATTCCCGACACGGTCGGCACGCGCTGGCGCAGGCCCGACATCAATATCGACAGTGTGGCCTACCTGCAGTACACCTCCGGATCCACTCGGGTGCCCGCCGGTGTCGAGATCACCCACCGCTCGGTGGGGACCAACCTGCTGCAGATGATCGATGCCATCGGGATCACCGAGAACGCGCGCGGGGTCACCTGGCTGCCGCTGTTCCACGACATGGGGCTGCTCACGGTGATCCTGCCGACCATCGGCGGCAAGTTCATCACCATCATGTCGCCGAGCGCGTTCGTGCGTAGGCCCGCGCGCTGGATCAAGGAGCTGGCCGCCCAGGCCGATGGCGCCGAAATCTATTCGGCGGCACCGAATTTCGCGTTCGAGCATGCGGCGATGCGCGGGTTGCCCAAGGGTGATGAGTCCCTCGACCTGTCGAATGTGATCGGTCTGATCAACGGCAGTGAGCCGGTGTCGGTGTCCTCGATGCGCAAGTTCAACGAGGCATTCGCGCCGTACGGTCTGTCCAAGACCGCGATCAAGCCGTGCTACGGGATGGCCGAGGCGACGCTGTTCGTGTCGGCGACCAAGCGCGACGACGAGGCGCGGGTGGTCTATGTCGATCGCGGGCAGTTGAACGATGGCCGGATGGTGGAGTGCGACGAGCATGCCGCGAACGCGGTGGCGCAGGTGTCGTGCGGACACGTCGCGCGGTCGCAGTGGGCGGTGATCGTCGATCCCGGCACCGGAGTCGAGCGTCGCGACGGCGAGGTCGGCGAGATCTGGTTGCACGGCGACAATATGGGCATCGGGTACTGGGGGCGGCCGGACGAGACCTCGGAAACCTTCCACAACCGGGTCGCGCGTATGCCGGTCGGCAGTCGCGCCGAGGGTGCGCCCGATGACGCGAAGTGGATGCGGACTGGCGATTACGGTGCCTATCACGACGGCGAGCTGTTCATCACGGGTCGCGTGAAGGATCTGGTGATCGTGGATGGGCGCAACCACTATCCGCAGGATCTCGAATACTCGGCGCAGGAAGCCAGTACGGCCCTTCGGCCCGGTTTCATCGCGGCCTTCTCGGTGCAGGCGGGGCAACTGCCCGCACAGGTGCTCGAGTCCGGGACGGCATCCGATCCGGCGGCGGAGCAGTTGGTGGTCGTCGCCGAAAGGGGTACGGGTGCGGCGAAACTCGAGCCGGGGCCGATCACGGATACGGTGCGTGCGGCGATCGCACGCAGGCACGGGGTGATGGTGCGGGATCTGTTGCTGGTGCCCGCGGGGTCCATTCCGCGGACGTCGAGCGGAAAGATCGCGCGGCGGGCCTGCAAGGCCGCGTATCTGGATGGGACGCTGCGCGGTGGATACCGGCAGCAGGCCTATCCGGACGCTCCGGAAGAGTGAGAATCGTTCGGCCACTGGATCTTCCGGTGGCCGAACGAGTCACCGAATCGCTCAGTTCACGCAGGGGATGGTGCTGTCGATGGTGGTGGACAGCGGTTTTCCCGCGTCGGGCAGTGGTGTCGAGCCGGACTTCGTGGTGGTCGGGGGTGCGGTCGTCGATGTCGTCGGGCTCAGCTCGGTTGGCAGGGTGAAGTCGGCGCCGAGTGCGACCCGGATGCGCCCGTCCTCCACCGACGGCGACGCGGAAACCGGAAGTCCACCAAGCAGTTCGGCCAGTGCGCGGGCGTCGTCGGCGGCACCGAGGCCGTAGGTGATGGTCGAATACTGGCCGTCACTCGAATCACCGTTGCCGATCAGGCCCGCGCGGTAGCCCCGGCTTGTCAGCGCCGCCGAGAGCACCGCGGCCTGACCTTTCACCGTGCCCACATTGTGCACATCGACCACGCTCGTCGGACTCGGCGCCGCGGTAGTGGTTTTCGGTGCTTCCTGACCGAAAGCCGCCCGCACCTCCCGTTTGATCGCGGCCGGGTCGACGATATTCACGTCCTGACCGTCGATCACGTCGTAGCGCACCACCGGCAGCGTGCGGAACTCCACCGGCACCGAACCGGCCGCGCCGAGGTCGCGGGCGAAGTCGAACAGATTCCAGCCGTTGGAGAGCACCACATCGCGGTGCGCCACATCCATCAGTGCCGACAGCTTGCTCAGGTTGGTCAGCGTTCCGGAGTCTTTGAGCGACTTGGCGACCGAGGTGAGGAATGCCTGCTGGCGGTGGGTGCGGTCGAGGTCGCCGTTGCGCAGGCCGTGGCGTTGGCGGACGAACGCGAGGGCCTGCGAACCGTCGAGGTGCTGGGTGCCCGCCGGGAAGACCGCACCGGAGAACTCGCTGTCGTCGACGGCGTTGTTCAGGCACACGTCGACCCCGCCGACCGCGGTGGCCAGGTCGTAGAAGCCCGCGAGGGAGATCTCGGCGAAGCGGTCGATGGGCACCCCGACGAGATTGCGGACGGTGGTGACGATGGACGCGCGTCCGGCCTCGCGGCCACGGCGCTCGAGCAGCACCGGATCTTTCTCGCCCTGCTCGATCAACTTCGCTTGTACCGCCGCCTTTTTCAGGCCGTACGCCTCTTTGATCTTGATCTGCTGGTAGCCGGGGATGCCGGTCACCGCAACGTAGTCGTCGCGCGGGATGGAGAAGGCGACGACCTTGCTCTTGTCGGCCGGAATATGCAGCAGGATCAGCGAATTCGCGTTGTAGCCGCCCTCGGTGCCGTCACCGGCGTGCAACTGATCGAGTACCTCCTTCGGCAGATCGTTGCCGTTGAGGTCTTTGCGGGTGTCCAAGCCGATCAGCAGGATATTGACGGCGCCGCCGCCGGACCGTGGGGCATCGGTACCGAGCGCGGTGGAGTGGGTGAAGCCGGAATCGAAGTCCTGCTTGGCCGACCAGGCCAGGCCGGTGCCCGCGAGCACGGCCAGCGCGGTCGTCGCCACGAGCATCCTGGCCATGATCAACCCGGCTCGGCGGGCGCGTCCACGCCGGGGTGCCCGGTGGCCGGCGGCGATGTGCCTGCCGACGCGCTGTGGTCCCCGGCGCGGTGACGCCGGAAAGTTGTTGTCCCCGTTCACCGCAGCGCGCTGCCTGCCTGCCACTGTTCCCACGGCACACTCCAGTCGCCGTTCTGCCACACCTCGAGCGGGGCGCCGCCGGTATTCCTGATTTCGACCACGTCGCCGGGTTGGGAGAAATCGTAGAACCAGCGGGCGTTCTCGCCACTGAGATTGAGGCAGCCATGTGAGACATTGGTGTTGCCCTGCGCCCAGATTGTGTCGTCGAGCTGGTGCAGGTAGATGCCGTCGGTGCTGATCTTGGTCGCCCAGCCGATGGTTTCCTTGTAGCCGAGCCGGGAGTTCACCGGCAGGCCGTAGGTGGAGGAATCCATCACCACCGGATTGGCCTTCTCCATCACGGTGTAGATCCCGGGTTGGGTCCAGAAGGTGATGGTCTTGCCCGCGACGGTCTGGCTGCCGCCCATGCCCATCGAGGTGGGCATGGTCCTGACCAGCGTGCCGTTCTCGTACACCCGCACCTGCTTGTCGTTGTCGTCGACGATCGAGACGTGCGACTCGCCGATGGTGAAACTGGTCTTGGTGTCTTCCTGGCCGTAGAGGCCACCGCCGAGGTCCTTGCCGTAGATGTCGGCCGTGAGCGTCACCACCGTGCCGGGTGTGTAGTAGTTCTGAGGGCGCCAGTGGGCGTTGCGGTTGTCGACCCAGTACCAGGAACCGGTGACGGGCGGATCGGTGGCGACCGACAGATACTTTTCCGCGGTGGCGCGATCGGGGACGTCCTCGTCGAAATGCGCGACGATGACCGTGCCGACGCCGAAGGTGCCCGACGAGGAGAGGGGAGTGCCGCCGGTGGTGCGGAAGGAGACCTCGGTCTGATTGTTGGGTGCCAGGGTGGAGAACGACGAGGTGATCGGGCCGACCTTGCCGGTGATGGTGACCGCCTCGGCGGTGACGGTGTAGGTGCGGCCGTATCCGAGCGGCACCGACGGTTTCCACGCCGACTGGTCCGGGGTGAGGATGCCCTCGACGGCACCGCCGTCCTCGTTGGTCATCGTGACCGCGGTGAGCTGCCCGTCGCTGGTGCTGACGCGGACCGGGCCGAGCGGATCGATCTCGGTCGCGCCGTCCTCCGGCGCGACCGAGATCGACGGTGCCGTCGGGGCGGCGGATTCGGTGTCCGAGTCGGTGGCCGAGCCACAGCCCGCGACCAGCACCAACAGCACGGCGGCGAGACCGGCTCGGAAACGTCGTCCTGACATGCGCCCTCCTGTGCTCGGTGCCGTCAGCTCTGCAAGCCGACCTCGACGTCGAGCGAGAGGTGGATCTTGTCGCCGATCACGGCGCCGCCGTCGGCCATCGGCATCTCGGTGGTGAGGCCGAAATCGCGGCGATTGATGGTGGCGGTCGCGGTGAAACCGGCGACCGGGGCGTCGGCCATACCGGGGCCGGTGCCGAGGAATTCGACCTCGAGGGTGACCGGGTGGGTGTTGCCGCGGATGGTGAAATCACCGGTGACGGAGAAGTCGGTTCCCAGCGCCTTGAAACCGGTGGCCTTGAAGGTGGCGATCGGGTGGTTGGCGACGTCGAAGAAGTCGGCGGTGGCCAGGTGGCCGTCGCGCTGCGGGTTGTCGGTGGTGACGGAGGCGACCTTCATCTCGACATCGGCGTCGGCGGTGCCGTCGGGGTGAACCACCAGCGTGCCGCCGAAATCGGTGAACCGGCCACGTACTTTGCTCACCATCAGGTGGCGCACGGAGAACTGCAGGGTGGAATGGGCCGGGTCGATGACCCAGGTTCCAGCGGGTAGTCCGGTAGGGGCCGACATGGTCTCTCCTCACTTGGCGATCCGGCCGCGTACGGGCCGACGGGCGTGAAGCGATAGCGCCAACCAGCGTAACCCCGTTCACCGCGGGCGGGTCAGTCCTCGCTGGTGGCGCGTTCGCCGAGAAACCGCAGGAGGGCGGGATCGGTAGAGGTGAAGCGGTCCACTTCCTGTCCGCCGGTGCATTCGTATAGGGCGATGGTCACCGAGTCCGGTCGGCGCCCTACGACCCGCCAGATCGCGCCGGAATCCTGCCAGCGGAGGAGGATCTCAACGGGGTCGGCGCTCACCTGATTCACCGTAGTGCGCGGCGATCCTGGGTGTTGGGTTCGGTTATGCCCGCTCGCGGTAGTTGGCGGCTACCAGGGCGAGGCAGCTCGCGGCGATCGCGGCGGTGACTCCGAACATGGCGGGATAGCCGAAGCCGAGGCCGCTGTGCAGGGCAGACAGGACCGCGGGCACGCCGAAGCCGAGATAGCTCACCGAGTAGAAGACCGCGTTCAGGCCGGCCAGATCGCCGGGGCCCGCGATGCGTTCGACCTGTTGCAGGCCGGCGACCAAGCCGATGCCATAGCCGCTGCCGAGCACGACGGCGGTCAGCAGCGTCACCCAGATGCTCAGGCTGGCCGCCGTCCACGCGGCCAGCACCATTCCCGCGGTGAGCAGCACCAGCGCGACTACCGCGGCGCGTGCGGTGCCGGGGCGGTCGATGCGCCGGGCCACCGATTGGATGGTGAATCCGCAGCCGAGCGTCACCATGGTGACCAGGGCGGAGAAGGCGATCGGGGCCTGCTGCACGCGCGGCGACATCAGCGTCGGGAGCACAGCGTAGGCGGTGGCGTTGGCGGTGAACAGCCACAGCGCGATCGGTACCGCGACGCGCAGGAATCGCCGGTGCCCGGCGGCGGGGATCTTCAGATCGTCGCGCAGCCTGCCCGGATTCGCTGGGCGGGTCACGGTTTCCGGCGTTCGAGCCACCCAGAACGCGGTCGCGACGCAGAGCACCGCGTTGACGAGATAGGCCAACGAATCAGGCAGTGGCGCCCACTGCGCGAGGGTTCCCGCCACCCCGGCGCCGAGGGCGAATCCGGCGGTCAGACTCATCGCGGATCGGCGAGCCCCGTTGCCCGCGGCGGCCGCGGCGAACGGTGGTTGCGACAGTTCCTTGAGCCAGCTGCCACCGACCGCCATCGCCAATCCGAGCGCGACACCGCACAGCATCCGTCCGGCCGCCAGCATCGGCACCGAGGCCGCGCCGGCCGCGAGCAGCAGCGAACCGGCCGCGGCGATCAGCGGTGCGGGCAGCATCAGCGGGCGGCGCCCGAATCGATCCGAGAGCGGGCCGCCGATGAGCAGGGCGGGCACGATGCCGAGGACGTAGTAGAACAGCAGCAGATCGACCGCGGTCAGCGCGAGACCGTGGGCTTTGTACATCACCAGCAGCGGCGTGAACTCGTTGCCACCCCACGCGATCGCGACCATGGCCGCGGACACGCCGAGCCAGGCGCGGGTGGTGGAGACAGCACGGGGCCGCTCGGTGGTGAGAATCGCCATCACAGGCCCTTTCCGTTGTGCGCGCACCGGAAATCCGGCGCGGATGGGGCGGAGCGTTCGGTCCACGGACGGACCGTCGATCCCGCCACCCGCGCACAGGGGCGAATGGTGGCAACCGGTCTGATTTTAGGCGCGGCCGGTCGCTGTACTACCGTCGGGCTGTGCGCGAGCTGCGGGTGGGGTGTGCGATGTGGACCCATCCCCAGTGGCAGCAGCGGATGCCCGGGCCAGGGGAGCGGTTGCGTGCCTATGCCGGGCACTGCGGTGCGGTCGAGGGCAACACCACGTTCTACGCGACGCCGTCGGCGTCCACCGTCGAGTCGTGGGCCCGCCAGACCGCGCCCGATTTCCGGTTCGTGCTCAAACCGCCGAGGGCGGTGACGCATGAGCGCAGGCTCGTCGACGCCGGTGCCGAACTCGGCGCGTTTCTCGACGTGATGGCACCGCTCGGGCCGCGGGTACACGCGCTGTGGATCCAGCTGCCCGCATCGTTCGGGCCGACCGATCTTGGCGCGCTCGCCCGGTTCCAGCGTGAGCTGCCCAGTGGGCTGCGGTGCGCGGTGGAGGTGCGTCATCCGGCGTTCTTCGAAGACGAGCGGGCCGCGGTGCAGCTGGAACGGGTGCTCGGGCGGATCGGGGCCGAATGGGTGCCCTTCGATACGACTGTCCTGTTCGACGGGCCGCCGGGTGACCCCTCCGAATACGAGGCCAGGGCGAAGAAGCCGCGCGTCCCGCGCCGGATGCGGGCGCTGACCGAGTATCCGATCGTGCGCTACCACGGCCGCGCCGACGCCGGCCGCACCGTTGCGGGCTGGGCGCCGTGGGTCGAGACCGTCGCCGGCTGGTTGCGCGAAGGCCGCTCGCCCACGGTCTTCGTGCACACCCCCGACAACGCCGCGGCCCGTGGTTTGGCTCGCCGCTTCCACGACGAAGTCCGCGCGATCGTCCCTGATCTGCCCGCGCAGCCCATCCCTGTGCCCGATGAACCGATGACGCTGTTCTGACGCCTTGGCCGAAACCGGGTGATTCGGGCCGGACGCCGTGATGTGGGCAGGACGCGCGGGTGCGATGGGGCGGACAACATGAGGTGACCTGCACCGATTTCGCGAACACTTGTCGTACCCCCGTGCGATGCTGTGCGCCACCACTGGGGAGTGGGTGGACGACTCGAAGGGGACGAGCATGTCTACGGATGGAATGTTGTTGTCGCCCGCGCCGCATTGCGAGCCGCAGTTGGAAGGCGGGGCCGTGGTGCATCGGTCCGAGGCTGTGAATGTTGTTGGACCCCAGCCGGTTAGGGGACCGGTTCGGCGGAGAGCGGCAGGTGGAACACCGGCCGGTATCCGCAGGGCGGTGCGGGCGTCGTGCCCGCGGGTCGCGCCACCTGCCACCGGATCATCCACGAGCGCGCAGCGATTCACCGAGCAGGTGTTGCGGCTACTGCTCGAGGTTGTCGATCGGCGTAGGTCATCCACTCATCTGCGCGCGTTCACCGACGCGAAGGCGCTGGCCGCCATCAACACGATGCTCGCGCAGGACTCGGCTCCCCACCGAAACCTCGGGACCGCCACCTTGACTCGCGTCCACCTGACCCCCGCGGAGGGTGACGCCGCCGAAGTCTTCGCTTCCTACCAACGCGGTCCTCGCACGTTGGCCATCGCGGGTCGCATCGAATCGTCCAAGGACAGTTGGCGATTGGTCGCGGTCCGAATGTTCTGACGCCGGTGACAGGTGTGGCCGAGCCGCCGGCCGGGGCGAGCCGTACCTCGGTGTCGGCCGCTGCCGGGTGAACCTGTCCCGCATGATCCCCGCGCCCCATGAGCGGGGATCGTGTGCCGCGTCGAAACAGGGGGAGGATGGGTGATCACTCGCTAGTCGGAATGTGGCTCGTTCCGGCTCGGTTGTGCCCCACCGCTTTCCGGTGTGTCGCTGTCGAGTCCGTCGGGCAGTCGCCGAGCGCCGCTGGCCACTTCGGTGATGAGATCGTCGTAGCCGCAGGCCAATTCGTGCAGGCGTAGTTGCGCGGCGTGTAGTTCGGCTTCGGCGCCGCAGGCCAGCGCGTGGTAGGTGAGCGCGGCGAAATGGGCCATGCGGTCGACGACGGCGCCGATGCTCTCGGTGTGCATCGGTGCCGAGGTCGCCGGAGTGGGGGAGCGGATGACGACCCAGCGGTCGATCTCGCAGACCAGACGCGCACGCGCCCAGTCGATGTCGCTGGTATCGCCGGGTATCTGTTGTTCGCGGCGTTCGTGCAGAGTGGCGAGTTCGTGCGCGGCGGTGAGAACAGGATCACCCGCACCGGCGACCCCGCACACCGCCTGCATCATCTGTGCTCGGTCCGGCAGTACCGGTTCCGGTCCGGGTCGTCCCGTCGAACCGCTGCCGTCCGTGTCCACTGTTGCCGCACCGTCCTCGCCGTCGCCGAATATTGCCGCTTGTCGAAGGACATTCGTCTCGGCGGGGACGGCGGATAGGTCACGAAATGACCCCTCAACAGCGAAAACCGGCCGCGAACAACGGTTCGCGGCCGGTCGGGATCATCGACAGAGCTGGCGGATCACAGGCTCCGGGCGATGATTTCCTTCATGATCTCGTTGGTGCCCGCGTAGATGAGCTGGACGCGGTTGTCGACCCACATGCGCGCGATCGGGTACTCGTTCATGTAGCCGTAGCCGCCGAACAGCTGCAGACAGGTGTCGGCGATCTGCATCGCCTTGTCGGTGGTCCACCACTTCGCCATGGCGACGGTCGGGATGTCGAGCTCGCCGCGGATGTGCTTCTCGACGCAGTCGTCGATGAACACGCGCGCGATGCGCGCCTCGGTGGCGACCTCGGCCAGCTTGAACTTGGTGTTCTGGAAGCCGAACACCGGGCGACCGAACGCCTCGCGCTCCTTGGTGTAGCGCAGCGTGTGGTCGAGGGCGACCTCCATGCCCGCGACCGCGCCCATCGACACGATCAGGCGCTCCTGGGGCAGCTGCTGCATCAGCTGGATGAAGCCCTGGCCCTCCTGGGTGCCGAGCAGATTGGTGACCGGGACGCGCACGTCCTCGAAGAACAGCTCGGAGGTGTCCTGGCCCTTCTGGCCGATCTTGTCGAGCACCCGGCCGCGACGGAAACCGGCGCGGTCGGCCTCGACCAGCACCAGCGAGACGCCGGACGCGCCCTGGGTGGGGTCGGTCTTGGCGACCAGGATGATCAGGTCGGCCTGCAGGCCGTTGGTGATGAAGGTCTTGGAGCCGTTGATGACGTACTCGTCGCCGTCGCGGATCGCCTTGGCCTTGACCGCCTGCAGGTCCGAACCGGTGCCGGGCTCGGTCATCGCGATCGCGCCGACGACCTCGCCGCTGGCCATTTTCGGCAGCCAGTGCTTCTTCTGCTCTTCGGTGCCGTAGGCGAGGACGTAGTGCGCCACGATGCCGTTGTGCAGGCTGATGCCCCACGAGGTGTCGACCGCGCGCGCCTGCTCCTCCATGAGCACGGCTTCATGCGCGAAGGTGCCGCCACCGCCGCCGTACTCCTCGGGGATCGAGATGCACAGCAGGCCCACTTCGCCGGCCTTGTTCCACAGGTCGCGGTCGACGTGGTGCTGCTCGCGGTACTTCTCGACGTTGGGAACGATTTCCTTGGACATGAAGGCGCGGGCGAGGTCGCGAAGGGCGTCCAGGTCATCGTTCATCCAGCTGGACCGATTGGCGGCCATCGAGTCTCCTTGTTCGGCTCGGCACAGCACCGGCCCAGGCGTGACCGGTGGTTACAGACACCAGTGTGCCGCAGTATTGGCGTAGTGACAATAGTACCGCCGAAATGGCGTCTCACCAGCGCATCATGGGCAGCGGCGAGAGGGGATGGATGAGCGCGCGCCGCACCGTCAGCTCCACCAGCTTGAAGTGGAAGCCGCTGTCCGGGTATCGCCGCGTCAGCGCGCAGTAGGCCGCATACGGCAGGCCGTAGCGCCGCGCGCCGAACGTCACGTCGATCAGATCGGCGCGCCGGAACAGCTCCACCGGGTCGGTCGCGCTGCCCGCCGAGCGCACCCGGTGGTGGTCGCGGATCATCTCGGCGACGAGCTCGGCGATGTCCTCGCGGTTGTGCGCGATCAGCCAGTCGCCCGCCAGCGCGCACGACGGTTCGAGATAGTCGAACGTGCCCGCGGCCCAGATGCCGAGATCGTGGAAGGTCGCCGCGGTGCGGAACTCCTCGCGCGCACTCGGTGGCGGTCCCGGCTCGCCGCTACGGGCGAACAGCAGATCGGCCGTGCGCAGTACCCGGAGCACATGATGGAAATATGCCTTGCGGTCGGCGCCGAGCCGTGCGGTCCACGGTTCGAGCCGTTGCGCGATCACCTGGTCGAGTTCGCTTGTGTGCTCGGTCAATTCGTCACTCCGGAGTCGATCTCACGGGCGTGCGCGAACCCCCCGGCACCCCGGCCCAACCCTAGGTGCCCGTGGTTCGCGTCGCCCGGTGAAACGGAGTTTCCCTCGAACAGGTCGGCGGTCGGCCGTTGGCCCGGCGAGCAGTGGGCCGATCCGGTCGGTGGGGTTGTCCGCGAGCGGCGTTCGGCAACGGTCGGGCACCGAAGCGCTGGAAAGTCTGGCTCCGGCGGCGGCGGGGGATTATCTTCGCAGATCCAGTCACCCTCCGAAATTGTTGGGCGTGTCGCGCGCGGCGCGCCGTGTTCGGGGAGTCGTGCGGGAGCATCGGTTTCGCGCTCGAGGGTATATCGACTAAGAATGCGGTGTGCCGTTCACACGTGTGGTCACCTGCCTGCCTTCGCGCGCCCGGGGCGGTGGTCTGGCATGACGATCGAGTCCGGTCTCGAGGACGACGTCAGCCAGCTCGCCCAGCGAGTCGAACGTGCCCGTGGGCGCCTTGCCTACCAATTCGATCCGGCCCTCACCGACGCGCTCTCCGAAGACGAGTTGCGCGCCGAACGCGAACTCGCCGAACGCATCCGCGAACAGGATCGCGAGCAGCGCTGGAAGCACACCCAGGCGATGGCGTCCGCGTCGGACCGGAGCCGACAGACCACCGAAGCGATCGAGAAGGCCGACATGCGAGATCTGCTGCTCGCCAGAAGGGCGATGGCCTCCCAGCGGCGCGAATCGAGCCCGCACGCGAAGCTGGCTTCGCTGTACCGGCACCGGTCGTGGTCGCTCAAGGCACTGGCGGGCGTCGTCGGCGCCGGCATGCTGTGGTCGGCGGTGAACGTGCAGCAGAACATCGCGCCCGGCGGGCCGAGCGATCCGCTGTTCTGGTTCAGCTACCTGCTCGAGGCGATGATCAGCGTGTGTCTGATCATCATCATGGTCGGCACGAACAAGGTCGCCGAGTGGGGCGTGATCGACAACCGTCGGCAGGTCGCGCTCGCCGAGCTCGCGCTGCTCGGTCTCACCGTCACCCTCAACACCTATCCCTATGTGCGCGACGGGCGTTGGTATGACGTCGCCGTGCACGCGGTCGCGCCGGTGATGATCGGTGTCGCGCTGCTGATCCACGACGCGGTCAGTGCCCGCTACGGTCTTGCCATCACCCGCGCGACCAGCCAGGTCAGGGACATGCCCGACCCGGCCGACGGCCTGCTCGCCCGCCAGAGCACCGAGGGCATCCGCCTTACCTACACCCCGCCGATGACGGGGGCGGCTCGCGCCGAAGCGGTCGCCGCCGCCGAAACCGTCGCCACCACCCCGCTCACCCGCGAACCCGCCTGGACCCCCACCGAGCCGATCACCAACGGCAACGGCCGCCCGCCGGAGAAGCGCAAGCGGTTCGGCATCGGCAAACCGTC
Organism: Nocardia sp. NPDC058480; assembly: GCF_042720495.1. Classification (NCBI taxonomy): domain Bacteria; kingdom Bacillati; phylum Actinomycetota; class Actinomycetes; order Mycobacteriales; family Nocardiaceae; genus Nocardia; species Nocardia sp. NPDC058480. The sequence continues at coordinate 18,353 of NZ_JBHXMN010000012.1, forward strand.
CGCCTCGGACAAGGCCACCGCCAAGAAATCCGCCCCCGCGCCCGTCCTGGCACCGGAGCCACCCAAGGAACCGGCCAAGCCCGAGCCGGCCACCGACTCGGTCCCCGCCGCCCGCAAGAGCGCCATCTCCGACATCGAGGCCCGCGTCGAAAAGGCGTTCGCCGAAGCCAATTTCGGCTATGAGGCGATCGAGCCGACCAGCATCTACGACACCGGCCAGTTCCGCATCGCGGAGAGCCTGGAACAGGAACTCAACGACATGCGTGAGGCCCGCCGCCAGGCCCGCAAGGAGCGCGCGAACTAGCAGACACTGCACAAAGGCCGATGCCCGCGATTGAGCGGGTATCGGCCTTTTTCGTGTCCGGAGTCAGCCGAAGATGCCGCCGCCGGTGCCTGCTTGCTGGCCGCCGCCGGTGCCGCCGATGAGGCCGCCCGGGGGAAGTTCGGAGGGCTGGACGATGACGAAACCGCGGCCGGAGAAGGCGAGGGTGCTCGCCTCGCCGGTGCTGCGGCCCATCAGGCGGCCGAGGCCGAACGAGTCATTGCGTTTGATGCCGGTTTGCAGGCTCGATGACCACGCTACGGCGGCGTTGGGGTCGGCGTAGGTGGCCTGGTCGACGGTCAGGACGACGGGGCTGCCGTGGGTGGTGATGGCGATGCGGCCGCGGCCGGTGAAGACGCAGTTGAACAGGCCCGCGTTGGACGCGTAGCCGGCTGCGCCCTGGACGCGGCCGATGTCGTAGCGCAGCGTGGAGTCGAAGGCGAGGACGTTGGCGCCGTTGATGGTGAGACCGTCGGTGCCATCGAGGTCGATGATGTGCACGTCGGCGGCACTGTTGGCCAGGAAGAGGTCGCCGCGGCCGGTCACCTTCATCAGCGGCACACCCTCGCCGGTGAGGTGCTGACGGATGGCGCGGCCGATGCCGCCGGAGCCCTGCGCTTCGAATTTCAGGTCACCCTGGTAGGCCACCATCGACCCGGCCCGCGCCATCACCTCCCCGTTCATGCCGACCTTCACCATCTTGCCGCCCTGTTTCTGGATACCGAGGCCGTTGACCTCGGCATGCGAGGGGTCGAACAGGTCGCTGTGCACGGGCTGGGCTCCTTGCTGAGAAGAGAACGCGGGTTGCGCTGGTGGCGGGGCGAACTGGCCCGCGGCACCGTGACCGGGATGGGTAGGCGGGGCAGTGGGCGGCTGCCCCAGCTGAACGGGGCTGCCCTGGTTGGGATAGGTCGACGGGGGAGCGGGCGCGCCCGCTGCTGGGTAGGCGGGCGGTTGACTCGGTGGCACCGGAACGCTCTGTGCGGCGGGAACTTCGGGTTCGTCGTCGAGGTTCACGCCGAAAGCCGAAGCGATCCCGGCCAATCCGTCGTCGTAGCCCTGCCCGATCGCCCGAACCTTCCAGGCCCCGCTGCGGCGATAGATCTCCACGCACACCACACCGCTCTCGGTGGTGAGCCCAGAAATCGGGAAAGTCAGTGCAGTGGAGCCAGATTCGATGGTGGTGGTCAGGGCGCCGACCGAGGCGAAGGTCGCGGGTCCACGACCGTCGAGACTCGCCGTGACCACCACCTTCTCCACCTCGGCGGGCAATGCCGAGGTCTGCACGGCCACCACGTCGGGCCCACCGTTGCCGTGCCGGTACACCACGCCTGGCCCGGTGGGCTGATTGAAGAAGACGAAGTCGGCGTCAGAACGAACTCTGCCCGCGCTGTTCACCAGGAGCGCTGACACATCGACCGATGCCGAACTCGCGACGGTGACAGTCAACTGGTCGCCGGGCGCAGGCCGGTTCTCGCCGGGAGCCAGCACGGTCACGACACAGCACCCGAAGGTCGGGCGATTCGAAGGTGTTCCACGATTTCGATAGTGCCGTGTATGCCGTCACCGCGCCAGCCTCGAACCGTCAGTGTGGCCGGTCGCCACCGCGGAGGCAGGTTCGCGCAAGTTCGTTACTGCTGCGAAGGGCCGCTCGCTCGCATTACGCTGCGGGTATGAGCTCTGCCGTGCATGGATTTACCGACGATGCCCTCGGGACGCTGGACGCGGTCGGTGTCGCCGCCGCGTTGCGCGCGGGGGAGGTGAGCCGGTCGGAGGTGATCGAGGCCGCGATCGCCAGGACTCGGCGGGTCGATCCGAGTCTGGACGCGGTGCAGATGACCTGTTTCGAGCGCGCCGCGTCGACGCCGGAAACCGCGGGTGTGTTCGCGGGAGTGCCCGCGTTCGTGAAGGACAACACCGACATCGCGGGCCTGCCCAGCTGTCACGGCTCGGCGGCGTTCACCCCGCACCCGGCCACGGTGACCAGCGGTCCCGGTGCGCAGTTCCTGCATTCGGGTGTGATCGTGCTCGGTAAGTCGACGCTGCCGGAATTCGGTCTCACCGCGAGTACCGAATTCACCGATCGCGCGCCGACCCGCAATCCGTGGAATCCGGAGTACTCGGCGGGCGCGTCCTCGGGCGGGTCGGCGGCGCTGGTGGCGGCCGGGGTGGTGCCGATCGCGCACGCCAACGACGGTGGCGGTTCGATCCGCATCCCCGCCGCGGCCAACGGTCTCGTCGGCCTGAAGACCACCCGCAACCGACTGCTCGACCAGCCGGGCGCCCGCAAACTGCCGGTGCATCTGGTTGCCGAGGGCGTGCTCACCCGCTCGGTCCGCGACACCGCGCACTACTTGGCCGCCGTCGAGCGATTCGGGGCGAATTCGAGCCTGACGCCGGTCGGGCTGGTCGAGGGGCCGAGTGCGCGACGGTTGCGGATCGGCCTGATCACCGCCGATGTGCTCGGCCGACCGGTGCACGCCGACAACGGCGCGATCCTGGCATCCGCGGTGACGGTGCTCGAAGGCCTCGGTCACGAGGTCGTCGAGATGCGCTTGGACGTGGATCCCCGCTTCGTCGAGGACTTCAAGCAGTACTGGGCGGTGATGGCCGCGGCGATGGCGCTGTCGTTCCGGCTGGGGCACCGCGGGTACTTCGATCCGCGCAAACTCGACCCGTTCACCACCGGGCTCATCGGGCTGGCCAAGCGCAATCCGCTCGGTGTGGCCGCGTCGACGTGGCGGTTGCGCGGGGGCGTGGCGGCCTACGACAGGCATTTCGCCGAGGTAGACGTGCTACTCACCCCGGTGCTTTCCCATCCGGCGCCGCGGATCGGCGAGCTCGCGCCCGGCCAGCCGTTCGACGCGCTGTTCACCAAACTCGCCGACTACGTGGGTTTCACCCCGCTCAACAATGTCGGTGGGGGGCCGGGCATTTCGCTGCCGCACGGTCTGCTGCCGAGCGGTCTGCCCGGGTCGATTCAGTTCGCCGCCCGCCGTGGTGACGAGCGGACCTTGCTCGACCTGGCCTACCAGCTGGAAGCGGCGAGCCCGTTCCCGCGGATCGTCGACCGGGCCACCGCCGCGGGCGCGGCCTGATCAGCCGGTGCGCACCGTGCTGATCAGCCGTGTGTCGCCGCGCTGATCAGTTGTTGCGCACCGCGACATTGATCGGGCGCAGCCGTCCCGGGCTGTCGGTGCCCGCGTCGAATGCCCAGTGCTCGCCATCCCAGCCGGGGTAATCGGCCCGCCAGCGATCGACCAGGCGCGTGTCCTCGAGCGAGGCGACGACGCCGGCCGAGCCGGTGTACTGCAGCCGCTCGTACTTGTGCCGGGTGATGGTGTCGACGGTGGATGAAGCGGTGGCTAGGACTGACATTGACCCTCCGGGATCACGGCGAACGATGACGTGACGAGTGGGCGACCCGGACCGTCGGCCCGGGTGCCGCGGTGGCGCGTCACCGCTCGATCCGAGAGTATGCCGCTCGCCGTGCCACCGCGCAGGTTTTGAAAATCCACTTCTTCGGATTAATGAATACCCACTATGAAATCGTCGGCTCGCACGGTTTGGTTACGGGTCACCAGCTAGGGCGGACTCGTCCCGGGGTGACAACGCGGCCCAATGCCGTGCTGAGCTGGGTGAGGCCGGCCGCGCCGAGGGTGTCCGACCAGCTCAGGGTGAATTCGGCCAGCGCGGCGTCGGCGGCCCGCGTGCACGCCCAGCCGCGGTCGGTGAGGGTGATCAGGCGAGCGCGCGCATCGCGCGGGTGTGGATTGCGGTCGGCGTAGCCCTTGGTGACCAGCTCGTCGACCAGCTGGCTGGCTGCCTGTTTGGTGACGCCGAGGTGCTCGGCGATCTCCCCGACCGTCGCGCCGTCGGGTGCCATGCGCACGAAGGCGAAGCCGTGCGTCGGCCGGATGTCGGTGAACCCCGCGGCGGCGACCCCGGCGTGCACCGCCTGGGTTACCTCGGCCGCTGCCGCGAGCAGCAGGAGGGGCAGGTCTGCGTTCGCGGGCACGACTGTCATTCTGGCACTTGACACAATAGTCAATCTACTTGACCATATAGACAAGTTGCTTGACCTTATGGAGGTTCGAATGCCGATAATCCGTTCCGCCGACGCGCAGGTGCACGAGGTGCACAACGCTCGGTTCACCTCGCTCGTCCGTCCCGGCACCGGCAGTGCCGAACTGTGCGTCTGGCAGACCGAGGTCGGTGCCGACTCGGTCGGCGTGCCGCATCGGATCCTGGGGGAGGAGGCCTTCGTTCTGCTGTCGGGCGAGGTGACTATGACGATCGATGGTGAATCCGCGCTGATGAAACCGGGTGACGCGGCGGTCGCGCCCGCGGGCTCGATGATCGCCCTCGCGAACTCGACCGACGAGCCGGCCGCGCTGTTGGTGACCGTGCGCGTCGGCTTCGCGGCAGAGCTTCCCGATGGATCGACCTTCACCCCGCCTTGGGCATCCTGAGCCGTCTCGGCGACTGTTTCAAGACCAGAACTTGAAAGTTCGGGTCGCCGAACAATATAATTCTGGAATGAAGGTTGGGTTCTACCGTTCTCCGGTGCGACGCCGGGTGCTTGCGGCATGTGTTCTGAGTGTCATGGCGTTCGCGCTGACTGCCTGCGGTGGGATCACCTCCGATGACGATGGGAAGAAGGTTGTCCTCACCACGTTCACCGTGCTCGCCGATATGGCGCGGAATGTGGCAGGCGAGCATCTGAGGGTCGAGTCGATCACCAAGGTGGGCGCCGAGATCCACGGGTACGAGCCGACCCCGGGCGACATCAAGAAGGCAGCCAAGGCCGACCTGATCCTCGACAACGGGCTCAACCTCGAAGCGTGGTTCAGTCAGTTCGTCGCCGATCTCGATGTGCCGCACGCGGTGGTCACCGAGGGCGTGGCGACCATGGACATCAGCGAGGACGCCTACCGCGGCAAGCCCAATCCGCACGCGTGGATGTCGCCGGTGAACGCGCAGATCTACGTCGACAACATGGTCCGCGCGTTCACCGATCTCGACCCTGAACACGCCGACGCCTACCGCGCCAACGGTGACGCCTACAAAACACAGCTCGGCGCCGTGCGCGACGATCTCGTCGCCGCGGTGAACACCCTGCCCGCCGACCAGCGCGCCTTGGTCACCTGCGAGGGCGCGTTCTCCTACCTCGCTCGCGACGCGGGCCTCACCGAGAAATACATCTGGCCGGTCAACGCCGAACAGCAGGCCACCCCGCAGCAGATCGGCTCGACCATCGACTTCGTCCGCCAGCGCGGTGTGCCCGCCGTGTTCTGCGAATCGACGGTGTCCGACGCGCCGATGCAACGCGTGGTCGAAGCTTCCGGCTCGCGGTTCGGCGGCGTTCTCTACGTCGACTCACTCTCGGAAGCCGACGGTCCGGTGCCGACCTATCTGCAGCTGATCCGCCACGACGCGAACACCATCGCGACCGCACTCGCCGGAGCACCGAAATGACCGCACCGGTTGTCGAAATCCAGGACGTGACAGTCCATTACGGTGATGTGCTCGCGCTCGACAATGTCGAGCTGACGTTGAAATCCGGCCGGGTGTGCGGGTTGATCGGCATGAACGGCTCGGGCAAGTCGACGCTGTTCAAGAGCGTGATGGGCCTGGTGACGCCCGACCGCGGCCGGGTGCTGATCAACGGTCGCGCCCCGGCCGCCGCGCGCAAGGCGGGCAGCCTCGGTTACGTGCCGCAATCGGAGGACGTGGACTGGACTTTTCCGCTGTCGGTGCGCGATGTGGTGATGACCGGGCGCTACGGGAAAATGGGGTTCACCCGCCGGGCGAGCAAGGCCGACCGCGCCGCCGTCGACGCGGCGCTGGCCCGCGTCGAGCTCACCGACCTCGCCGACCGGCAGATCGGCCAGCTCTCCGGTGGTCAGAAGAAGCGCACGTTCGTTGCCCGCGGCATCGCCCAAGAGGCCACGATCCTGCTGCTCGACGAACCGTTCGCCGGTGTCGACAAGCGTTCCGAGGCGACCATCACCGCGCTGTTGCGCGAGCTCGCCGCCGACGGGGCCACGATTCTGGTGTCCACCCACGATCTGCACGCGTTGCCCCAATTGGCCGACGAGGCAGTGCTTTTGAACCGCCGAGTGCTCGAACACGGCGACCCCGACGTGGTGTTGCGTCCGGAGAACCTGGCCAAGGCCTTCGGCCTGGATGTGGACGGAGACCGATGAGCCTCGAGGAATTCCTGATCGACCCGCTGCGCTACGAATTCATGGTGCGCGCGCTGGCTACCACCGTCACCGCGGCGGTGGTGTGCGCGGTGCTGTCGTGCTGGTTGGTGCTGATCGGCTGGTCGCTGATGGGTGACGCGGTCTCGCACGCGGTACTGCCCGGCGTGGTGCTGGCCTACATCGTCGGCTGGCCGTTCGCCGTCGGCGCGGTGATCTTCGGGTTCCTCGCTGTCGCGTTGATCGGGGTCGTTCGCGATACGAGCCGGGTGAAGGAAGACGCCGCGATCGGCATCGTGTTCACCACCTTGTTCGCGTTCGGCTTGGTGCTGGTGTCGGTGACGCCGAGCCAAACCGACTTGAACCACATCGTTTTCGGCAATCTGCTCGGCGTGAGCAGCGGCGAGATGGTTCAGATCATGATCCTGGCCGCCATTGTCCTGATCGCTCTGGTCCTCAAACGCCGCGACTTCACCCTCTACGCCTTCGACGCCACCCACGCCCACGCCATCGGCCTCAACCCCCGCGTGCTCGGCACCGCGCTGCTGGCCCTGCTGGCCCTGACCTCGGTAGTCGCGCTGCAGGCGGTCGGTGTGGTCCTGGTGGTGGCCATGCTGATCATCCCCGGCGCCACCGCCTACCTGCTCACCGATCGCTTCTCCCGCATGCTCGTCATCGCCCCCACCGTGTCGGTGGTGTGCGCGGTCACCGGCCTCTACATCAGCTACCACCTCGATACCGCTGCCGGCGGCATGGTCGTGGTAACCCAAGGCGTCGCCTTCACCTTCGTCTACCTCTTCGCCCCTCGCCACGGAGTGATCGGCCGCCGGATCACCGCATCGCGCGCCCGGAAATCGGTGACCACCATCGGGGTGGTCGACTAGCGGTCCCGGCCCGACGACGCGGATCAGGTCGGTGTCGGTGGGTGCTGTCAGGATGTAGAGCATGAAGGTCACCGGGGATGACGTCCGCGCCTACGTCCTGTCACTACCGCAGGCGACAGAGCAATTCGCCTGGGGCATGCCGATTTTCAAGGTCGCGGGCAAGCTGTTCCTCACCCTGCCGGAGGAGGAGACCTCGATGGCGGTGCGCTGCCCGATCGTCGAACGCGACGAGCTGGTGCTGGCCGAGCCCGCCAAGTTCTGGATCGCCGCACACGAGGCGGGCAACCCCTGGGTCCGGGTCCACTTGTCCGCCCTCGACGACCGCGAGGAACTGGAAGCCATCATCACCGACTCCTGGCGCCAGGCCGCCCCACGAGACTTGCTGGACAATTTCTAGCCGGGAGTAATACCACCCATGGGGTCTAGACCCCATGGGTGGTATCGTGTGAATGTGGGATGGACCATCTACCTCACCAAGCAGGTCCTGAGATGGGTCGATGGCTTGGACGACGTTATGTTCGACCACTACGAAGCGGCGCGTCAGGAATTGGAGGAACGGGGCCCGGCGCTCGGGCGGCCATGGGTCGACACCTTGCGAACGTCGCGGCACTCGAACATGAAGGAACTTCGTATACCAGGTTCGAATGCGAGAATCATCTTTGCGTTCGATCCCCACCGATCGGCGATATTTCTCATCGCCGGCGACAAGACCAATCAGTGGAACAAGTGGTACCGGGAGAATATCCCGATCGCCGACCGCATCTACGACGAGCACATAGGAGGTTTGGACTGATGGAGCTGCACAACAGCGACCAGACGCGGCATCCGCGCGGTGGCTACGATCAGTCTCGCGTCGCCGCGGTCCGCAAGAAGATGCGTTCGGTCGAGCGGGCTTACCGCCTGGCCGAACTGCGAGAAGCCCAGCAACTCAACCAAACTGAACTCGGCAACAAGATCGGCGTAGGTCAGCGAACCGTCTCGAAAATCGAGCACGGCGAAATCGAACGTTCCAAAATCGAGACGATCCGCAAGTACGTCGAAGCGCTCGGCGGCGAGATAGAAGTCGTAGCCCGTTTCGGCGACGAGGCATACACCATTGCATGACGACTGATCGGTCCTGACCGGTGCGCGAGACGCCTGGGCAGGGGAGCCCGGTAGGCTCTGACGTCCTATGGCACTCAGCGCAACACTGCACAACTTCGCCGTTCAGCTCGCCGATGTGGATCGGGGGGTGTACGAGGATCTCGAATTGCGGGTGGCTCGGCATCCGTCGGAGACGCTGGAATACATGGTCACGCGGATCCTCGCGTACTGCTTGCAGTACGAGGAGGGGATTGTGTTCAGTGAGGGCGGGATCTCGGCCACCGATGAGCCCGCGGTGCAGGTTCGGGATATGACCGGGCGGACCACCGCGTGGATCGAAGTGGGTGCGCCCGACGCGGATCGTATTCATCGTGGGAGCAAACTCGCTGGTCGTGCGGCGGTTTATACCCATCGTGACCCGGCGAAGGTACTCGCGCAGTACGCGGGCAAAAAGATTCACAATGCGGCGCAGATCCCGCTGTTCAGTTTCGATCGCGCGTTCATCGATGAGGCGGCGGGGTTGGTCGACCGTCGCAATACCGCCACCCTGTCGGTCACCGAGGGTGTGCTCTATCTGGACCTCAACGGGACCAGCTTGCGGACCGATGTCACCGAGCAACCCCTCGGCTGACGCCGGTACGGAGTAGCTTGGCGTGACCGGCGACGCTCGACCCGAGCGCTTCGACTGTGCCGGTCTCGTTGTCGAGTGGAGGTCGCGGTGCCTGGTGTGATGAGTCGGTTCGTGATTCCGGGATTCCTGCGGGTCACCCGGCGCAACCGGAACTACATCGATGCCGAGCTGGCCATGGCATACGTGCGCGACCGCGAACTGCGGCCTGTCGCCTATGGTCCGCCGCGCAAACTGCGTGGTGTCGAGATCTCGGTGGTGCACGACCGTGGCTGGCCGATCTACACGCTGACGCCGTCGGACGGGATCACCCGGGGCGGCCTCGTGTACGCGCACGGTGGCGGCTGGGTGAGCGAAATCGCTTCGCAACATTGGCAACTCGCGGCACGCATCGCCGCGCAGACCCACCTCGTCGTGACGGTCCCGATCTATCCGCTGATCCCGTTCGGCACCGCGGCCCAGGTGATTCCCCGCATCGCCGAACTGGTCACCTCAGCCAACGAGCGCTACGGCCCGACCTTTCTCGCCGGTGACTCCGCGGGCGGTCAGATCGCGCTGTCCACCGCGCTGCACCTGCGCGACGCGGGCCGTACCGTCCCCCGCACGATTCTGATCTCACCCGCCCTCGACCTCACCCTCGAAAACCCCGAGATCGACGCGGTGCTCCCACGGGACCCGTGGCTGGGCCGGGAGGGCGGCTTGGTGTTCGGCAGGATGTGGAGCGGCGAACTCTCGATGAAAGATCCCCTGGTCAGCCCACTGTTCGGCGACCTGGGTGGGCTGGGACCGATTACTGTGTTCACCGGCACCGACGACATCCTCAACCCCGACGCCCGCCTGCTGGCGGCGAAGGCGCGCACGGCGGGCGTCGACCTCGATTATCACGAAGAGCCCGGACTCGTGCACGTCTACCCGCTGACTCCCAGCGCCGAAGGCGCGACGGCCCGCCGCCGGATCATCACCACCCTGCGCGCCGAACTCGATGCGGCGCACAGTATTTCGTGAGGAAGCTCAACGTTCGGACAGGTGCACCTTGAACAGGATCGTCAGTTGAGTGACCGCCTGGTCGAACGGGTGTGACGACTTGAGCGCGCGGCTGTGCACGATCGTGCCCTCGATGGTGGTGAGCAGGAAACCGGCCAGTGACACCGCGGTCGAGCGTTCGATCCCGGTGGCGACGATCCCGTCGGCCAGCCGCGCCGTCCATTCGGCGAAGGCCTGGCCCGCGATGGACTGGACGGCGGGGTCGAGTTCGTCGAGGGCGGCCGCCATCATGAACGAGCCCGCGGCGTACTCGGATTTTTCCAGCGGGATTCGCCAGAAGGCGAGCAGGTCGGTGAGCCACTGCTGGGCCGACGGCGCGGTCTGGAGCGCATCGGCCATCGAGCTCACGTGCGAGTACACCAGACGTGCCACGATCCGTGCCGCTGTCTGTACCAATTCGCCTTTGCCGGAAGGGAAGTGCTGGTACAGCGAGTTGCGTGACGTTCTGCTGCGCTTGAGCAATTCACTCAACGCGGCCGCGTGGACACCGTGTTCCTGGACGGTACTGATCGTGTGCTCGATGAGTCGGGCGCGTGGTCCGGCGGCCATCCGATCTTCTCCTACCCCTTGATTGAACCGATCGGTTCATGTTAGACCTATTTCAGTGTGAACCGATCGGTTCATCTGGAGAGGATGCGATGCCCACCCCCATTGCCACCGCGGTTCCGGTCACCCACGCGGGAATTCTCGGCCTCGGCGTGTACCGCCCGCGCCGTGTCGTGCCCAATGCCGAGATCGTCGACGCGATCGAGTCGTCGGACGAGTGGATCAAGACCCGTTCGGGGATCGCCACCCGGCACTGGGCCGAGCCCGACGAGACGATCGTGTCGATGAGTGTCGCGGCCGCCCGTGACGCGCTCGCCGCGGCGTCGGTGAGTGCCGAGCAGGTCGACGCGGTCGTGCTGGCGACGTCGTCGCAGATGGTGCTCGGTCCGTCGGCGGGCGCGGTGGTGGCGACCGAACTCGGCATGCACGACACCGCCGCCTTCGACATCTCCGCGGGCTGCGCGGGCTTCTGCTACGCGTTGGCCGATGCGGCGAATCTGGTGCGCTCGGGTCAGGCGCGGCAGGTGCTGGTGATCGGGGTGGAGCGGTTGTCGGATCTGCTCGACACCACCGATCGCGGTTGCGCGTTCATCTTCGCCGACGGTGCCGGTGCGGTCGTCGTCGGCCCGGCCGAGCAGGAGGGGATCGGCCCGGTCGCGTGGGGTTCGGATGGCTCGCGCACCTCGGCGATCAAGCAGGACAAGGACTTTCTGGAGTATTTCGCCGAGGTCGCCGCGGCCGAGGCGGGCGGCGGCACTTCGCAACGTCCGTACATTCGGATGAACGGCACCGAGGTATTCCGCTGGGCCGTCACGTTTTTGGAGAAGGCTTGTCGTGACGCGCTCGACCGTGCGGGTCTCACGGCCGACGACCTCGACGCTTTCGTCCCGCACCAGGCCAATATCCGCATCACCGACGCGCTGGTCCGCACCCTCGGCCTGCCCGAGACTGTCGCTGTCGCGCGCGACATCATCGAAACCGGCAACACCAGTGCCGCTTCCATTCCGATGGCTATGGAACAACTCGTGCGCTCCGGTGCCGCCAACCCCGGCGACACCGCGCTGCTGCTCGGCTTCGGCGCCGGTCTGGCGTATGCGGGCCAGGTCGTTCATCTGCCCCCGATCGCCTAGTGCGCCAGCGCGCGCAGATATCGACGACGGTAGAAGCGTTGCGCGACAAGAAGTATCGGAAAGGTGAAGCGCCACAGTCCGGTCGGTGCGGGTCTGGTCAACGAGCGAAGGGTGAGTGAGACAGCGCCGGTCGAATCCCGGTGTACGACAAAGGCTTCCTCACCGCTGACCGGATGGCCGGGCAAAGTGCCATAGGCGAAGCCGCATCGATTCTCGGTGTCGACCACCGCGACTACCCGAACCGGCTCGTGGATGGAGACGGGCCCCCATCCCGCGCTGATCCGGTACTGCGCATCCGTCGACACCGCGACATCGGGAGCGACGCGAAAGCCGCTGCGGCGCTTGATGCCCCACCGCAGCACGGCCTCGGAAGCGGCGGCCCACGTCGGCTCGCCGTGGCCGATCACCAGGGTGGTGTCGAACCGGCGGAATCCGGGGTATTCGCCGGTCCAGATCTCGTCGGCGGGGCTGGTCGCGCCCGCGGGGGCGTAGGTGAGTCCCTCGTGCATGAGGGTGACGATAGGCGCCGTCAGGTCGTCATGCGTTGGACTTCTCGCGCAGCGACCGCTCGGTCACCGGTACCGCGTAGGCGGCGCCGTCGCGGATGCCGAATTCGAAGCGGCAGGGGAACAGTGAGGGTAGGCCGGTCGCGCGTAGGTCGAAGTTCGCGGCGAGGGTTTGCATGGCCCAGTTCTGCAGCGAGTCCGGGAGCTGCAGGGTGGTGCCGTCGACGCAGCACACATAGGCGTGGGTCTGTTCTCCGTTGACGGGCAGTGGGTTGCGCAGACCGACCGCGCCGATTTCCAGAATTCGTCCGGCGTTGTGAGAAGTAGCGACGCTCGGCAAATCCAACTCGATGTCGTCCATGCGAAAAACCGTAGCGCAGCAACTATTCAGGGAACACCGAAATCGCGTGGACTCGAGAACTTCGCTGATGTCGCAAATGTGCGAAACGGCGAGGTCGGCCTCGCGTCGCGGCGGAGCTCGGCGCAGTGCGCGCCGGGCCCTGCCGCCGCGGTGTCAGCCGATCGCGAAGCGCAGCAACGCCTGGCGATCGCCCTGCTTGATCTTGCCCTTGCGGTCGAGGACCTCCAGCTGCCACATCGGACCGTTGCGGAAGGTCCGCGCGATCGCATTGGCATTGTCCGCGCCGAGCATTGATGGCCAGATGTCGGCGACGGGCTGGGTATCGCCGCCGGTGGCGTCGTAGACCTTGAACGAGACGTTGTTCGCCTTCTCGAAGGAGCTGCCCTTCTTGAACGCGACGGCGACGAAGACGATGGAGTCGATGGCGGGGGGAACATTGCCGAAGGTGACGTGCACGGTCTCGTCGTCGCCAACGGCCGCACCGGTCTGCTCGTCGCCGGTGTGCAGCACCGATCCGTTGCCGAGCGGGTCGAGCGAATCCAGACCGGCGAACCGCACCGGTTCACTGCCTTGGAACAGCACGGCGATCAGATCCAGGTCGACACCGCGCTTGCGCCGGGCCATTCCGAGAATTCCACCGCTGGAACCCGCCGACGGATCCCAGCTCACCCCCACGCTCATCTTGGTGATACCGGCGAGATCGGCCGCGCCGTCTTCCTTCTTGAGAGTAATCACGATTTTCAGGCTACGGACTTCGTTCGCCACGTGCACGGCGACAGAATCTCAGCGGTCGTCAGCCGGAGTGTGTGGCGAGGTAGACGAGCGCGGTCACCGCCAGCGCCACAGCGCCGAGGATCCCGCCCGCGATCGTGTCGGCGCGGTTGGTGGCCACGCCGCTCTCGATCCGATCCCAGCCGATGAACGCGGCGGCCACGGCCCCGATACCGGCTGGGGCGGCGACGAACTCGCTGACGACGGGAATGAACGAGACCGCGCAGGCGATGATGCCGAGCACCAACGCCGCGAGGCCGGCACCGTTGCGTGGCGGCGGCAAGGTCTCGGGACCGGGCATGCCATGAGCGTAGTCGCACCGCGGGGCAGGCGGCGGTTGTGCCACCTCGGAAGTCCTCGGTCACAGCTTTGTCATGGTTGGTCATCGAGGGCCCGGGTACCCCATTGAAATGGCAGCCCTGCAGGGATTCATTCAGGGTCCCGGTTCCGGGGCTGTGGAGTTCGAGAAGGGATAAGGTTTGTCGATTTCAGCTGACGAATCGAAAAGTCGAAACCCGAACAAAGGTTATGTAGCCCTGCTGGGCTGGAGTCTGAACGCGGTCGAGGCGGTTGATCGGTTCGATCGCCGCTATATCGTCGTCGCGCCCGAATGGGCGCAAAATTATTGCGAAGAGCACAACATTCCTTATATTCCCTGGGATTTCGAGCGGCTCAACGATCGCTCGATGGAGATCGCGGAGACCCTGAAGAAAAAGGGCGTCGATGTCGCCATTCCGATCTTCGAGGAGACGGTGGAATGGGCAGGCGCGATCAACTCGGTGTTGCTCGACAATCCGCGCCTGCTCGGGCAGTCCATGCTCCTGCGCGACAAGTCGTTGATGAAGCGGCGCGCGCAGCTCGGCGGTATCCGGGTCGGCATTTTCGAAGAGGCGCACGAACGCGACGACGTGATCCGATTCCTGAAGCGCGTCAATCAGACCCTGCTGAAGCTCGACGGTGATCCCAACGATCCGATTCATCTCAAGGCGTTCGACAAGGCGGGCTGCCTCGGTCACCGGATCATCCGGACCCCCGACGAGGCCGACACGATCCCCGACGACGAGTTCCCGATGCTGATGGAATCGCACCTGGACGGCTGGGAGTTCGCGGTCGAGGCCTGGGTCCACAACGGCCGCATCTGCTTTCTGAACATCTCGGAGTACGTGACGCTCGGATACTCGGTGTTCGTGCCAGCGACGCCGGAACTGGAGAAATACCGGCCCGAGATCACCCGGCAGGTCGAAAAGCTGATCAAGACCTTCGACATCGAATTCGGTTTCATTCATCCCGAGTACTTCGTCACCAGCGACGGTGAGATGTACTTCGGCGAAGTCGCCTACCGGCCGCCGGGTTTCAAAGTGTTCGAGCTGTTGGAACGCACGTACGGTTTCAACGCCTACCATGCACTGGTGCTGGCTTTCGACCCGAAATCCACCGCCGCGGAGATCGACGCCTTCTTCCCGAAGGAAGTGGTGGATGCCACCGGCCACGCGGGGTGCTTCGGCGTGTATCCGCGCCGGCGCGTGGTCAGCCGGCTGAACGTGCCGCCCGAGACCGAGGATCACGATTACTTCGACTCGCACGAGCTCACCGCGCCCCAGGCCGAAAAGGTCACCAAACGGACCGCATTCGGTAATCACTGGGGTCTGCTCTATTTCTTCGGCGAAGACCCGTACACTCTGCGGGATCTGTTGAAGCGACAAGAAGAACTCGATTTCTATATTTGATCCGTTGCCTGGGGCAGCGGTGTGTGAAGGGATCGGCGATTGAGTCCGGACGGCCACGACCCGGCGAGCTTGGACCGGCGCCTCGCCACGGTGGACCACGCCACACAGTCCCTCGCGGACACAGGCGATTTCGGCAAGTTGGTCAAACTGCCCAGGGTCATGGATTCCCTGCGGCGGGTACTGTTGCTGCCCGGCGGTTGTGCCGCGGTGCGGGAACGCGCCGAGAAGCTGGAGGCCGCGGGGCTGTTCCTCGGTACGGATTGGGCGCAACCGCAGATCCTCATCCCGGCGCTGAGCACCGGCTCGTTGCGCAGCGCCAATGCCGACACCATGGTGCTGGAGGCGGTGAGTGATCTGCGCCTGCTCGCGGTCGCCAAGGGCGATTATCAGCACGCGCTGATCTCGGCCGAACAGGCTGGGGATCATCTGTCGCAGGTACTCGCGGTGAATCTGTCGCTGCTGTTCTCCCCGCCCACCGAGGCCGAGCGGGAGCAGCAGGGGCGGATGGCGCAGGTCTCGCGTGAACTGCTGCACTACCTCGTCGCCGAGGTCGGGTACGAGAAGGTGCTCGAGAACCTGGTCGACGAGATCTGGCGCATCCTGCGGCAGCGGCCCATTCAGGTCGACGGGGTCAAGCGGATGATCACCCAGATCGCAGTCGCGCGGGCGAATCCCGAGGTGGATCTCGGTGCCAGCGGTCTCGGTGCCGACCGGCTGATCAGCAGCCTCTACGGAACCACCGAGGGGTGCAGGGAAGACCCCGGGGTCGAGATCTACCGCACGCGGCTGGAATCGATGGACGACAGTGCGTTGCAGTACGAGGCAACGGGATTCGCGCGGTCCATGCACGACACCGGGTTGGTGTCGCCGTATCACGCTGTGCTGCTTCGCTTTCTGCTCACCAAGGGTGAGTACTTGCTCGGTGAGGCGATGGGCTTGTCCAGCACCGGCCGCGACAGTCTGCTCTGCTATCACGAACTCGTGCACAGCCTCATCGAGCAGGCTGTCCACGTCGAAACGGCGCAGTGCGTGTACGGACTCACCTTGCTGCTCGAACGCGGCATCCTCTATCAGCCGCCGGTCGCGCCCGCGCTGTGGCGCCAACTGGCACTACGGCTTTCACCGCACTCGCGCCGCAGGCTGACCCGGGTGTTCGGGCCGACGCCGGATCCGCGGGCGTGGTTGCTGTCGGGGATGCTGTCGGTTCTCGGCCTGCCGCTGGGGATCGGGCAGGGCGACAACCCCACCTGCCAATCGGCGCGGGCACTGTCGATGTGGGCTTACAACGATCCCGACTATCTGCTGCAGACACTGGTGTGGGCCGCGCGCGACGACGAGATCGTGATGCACTTCGAGGGGCAACCGATCTCCTCGCGCGAGACCGCCGACGCGGAATCGACTGCGCTGCAACTCGATCTGGACCCGGTGTCACTGCTGGTGGTTCCGCACCTCGACCGGATCTACGCCGAGATGGGACGGCGTTGCGTCGGCCGCGACGGCGATCCGCACCGCTGGATCAACCCGGAGTTCCACGGCTGGTGGTCCGGCCGCGGGTTCCGGATCAATGTCGACGTGGCCACCGGGCACCTCACCGACCTCGACGAGTTCCTGCGCCACTTCTACGCCGGCTACCACCCGTTCTACAACGGCAACCAGCCGGTGATCCATCCGCAGCCCGCCGGTATCGCCGTCACCGACAGTGCGGCCCGCTTCGTCGGTTGGCATGCGATCACCGTGCTCCGGGTCAGTCTCGACCCGCAGGACGTGATGCGGGTGTATTTCTACAACCCGAACAACGACAGCGGCCAGGACTGGGGCGACGGGGTCGTCGTCGGAACAGCCGGGCACGGTGAGCGTTTCGGTGAGGCGTCGCTGCCCTTCGAGCAATTCGCCTCGCGCCTCTACATTTTCCATTTCGACCCACTCGAGCCGGGCGAGCTGGCCGCCGTCGAGCGCGCGGAACTCGACCGGGTGATCGGCTACCTGCACCGCAGTTGGGGTGCCGACCGGTTGCCTGTGGAATCGGGTGCAGCCGAAGGGGATTGATCACAGCAAACGTTCAGAGTTCAGCGCTAGGGTGTGGGCGTCGGTGCGCTTCGTGCCGCGATGATCAAGGGGAGTTTCGATATGGGTGTCAGCTTGTCCAAGGGCGGCAATGTCTCACTGACCAAGGCAGCGCCGAACCTCACCGCCGTCGCGGTCGGTCTCGGCTGGGATCTGCGGACCACCACCGGCACGGACTTCGACCTCGATGCCAGCGCCATCGGCCTCGGCGCCGACAAGAAGGTGGTGTCAAGCGGGCACTTCGTCTTCTTCAACAACCTGAAGTCGCCCGAGGGCGCGATCGAGCACGCGGGCGACAACACCACCGGTGCCGGCGACGGTGACGACGAGACGATCAATGTCGACCTGGCCAACACCCCGGCCACGATCGACTCCATCGTGTTCCCGGTCTCGATCTACGACGCGGCGAACCGCAGCCAGTCCTTCGGCCAGGTGCGCAATGCCTACATCCGCGTGCTCGACCGCAGCAACGGTGAGGAACTGGCTCGCTACGACCTCTCCGAGGACGCGTCCACCGAAACCGCCATGGTCTTCGGCGAGCTGTACCGCAACGGCGCCGAGTGGAAGTTCCGCGCCACCGGCCAGGGCTACGCCTCGGGCCTGGAGGGCATCGCCCGCGATTTCGGCGTCAACCTCTGATTCACCGAACAGTGCCGGTCAGCTGCGGACGTGCTCGAATACCCGGGCGATCACGCAGCTGACCAGCACGCACGCTCCACCACGCCGGACTGTCGTTCCATTCGTCCAAGACCGGGCGCAATGCCGGTCCTAGCGTTGGATCATGACAACATCAAGGCGCTCTCCAGACCGATCAGTCGATGACCACCTCCTCGCCGTGCTCGACGAGTGGCAGGTGGCGATTGTCGCCGATGACGCGGACCGGATCGGTTCATACATGGCCGACGAATGGATCATGGTCTCCGAGAACGGCATAACCACGGCCGAGCAGTTCCTGGCATTCGTCCGGTCGGGCGACCTCACCCACTCGGCGATGACGCGCGTCGGTGAACCCAGAATCCGCTACCACGGCGAGCTCGCGCTGCTGACGACCCGGATCACCAACACCGCCCACTACCAGGGTGTTCGGTTCGATGCCGATGAATGGACCACCGACGCCTTCCTCCGCACCGACGGCCGATGGCGCTGCCTGCTGACCCAGATCACGACCACGAAGAAGTAGCGCGCGTGATCGGGCGGTTGGGCCGGATTCACCCGATTCGGATGATGTGTGAGGCCGGATTCTTCGCCACGATGGCGTCATAGGTGCAATCGTGACACCGGCCGGTGCTCACGCATCACGGAAGCGAGGGTCGAATCATGTCGGTGTGGGACGTTCTCTGGGTCATCATTGTGAGCTTCTGCTTTGCCGCCTACCTGATGTTGATGTTCTACCTCCTCACCGATCTTTTCCGTGATCGGAGCACCTCGGGCTGGGTGAAAGCGGTGTGGGTGGTGTGTTTGTTCCTGTTCCCGCTGCTCACCGGACTGGTGTATCTGATCGTCCGCGGCGGTGGAATGGCGGAACGGACCGCCGAGGCGCACAAGCAGGCACGCACGGAGACCGACGATTACATCCGACAGGCCGCTGGTACCAATTCCGCCGCCCAGATCGCCGACGGAAAGAAGCTGCTCGACGCCGGAGCCATCACCGAGGCGGAATTCCAGCAGCTCAAGGCCAAGGCTCTCGCCTGACATCCGCGAACATCAACGCAATCCAGCGCGCACAGATGGGAAGTGGGATCTGATGACCAGTCAGCAGGCCGCCTCGGCCAGTATCGAAGCCAACAACGAGACGTCGTCGCACACGCTGCCGTTCGGCGACACGCAGGATTTCGCCGATGCCGAGCGTGGGTTCGTCGCGGCGCTGACACCGGGGGTGGTGAAGAACGCCGAGGGTGAGGTGGTGTGGAGCAGCGACGCGTTCGCGTTCCTCGACGGCGAGTGCCCGCCCACCGTGCACCCGAGTCTGTGGCGGCAGTCGAAACTGTGTGCGATGCAGGGCTTGTACCAGGTCACCGACGGCATCTATCAGATCCGTGGACTCGACCTGTCGAACATGACACTGGTCGAGGGCGATACCGGCGTGATCGTGATCGATCCGCTGATCTCGGTCGAGACGGCCGCCGCGGGACTCGCGCTGTATCGCGAGCATCGCGGTGACCGCCCGGTGACCGGCGTGATCTACACCCATTCCCACATCGACCACTTCGGTGGCGTCAAAGGCGTCACCACGCAAGACGATGTCGACGCGGGGCGGTGCCCGATCATCGCGCCGGTGGGGTTCGCCGAGCACGCGGTGGAAGAGAACGTGTACGCGGGTACCGCGATGGCTCGCCGGGCCGCCTACATGTACGGCGCGGCACTGCCGCCGGGGCCGCTGGGTTCGGTCGGCGCCGGCCTCGGGCCGACGACCTCGACCGGACAGCCGACCCTCATCACGCCGACGATCTCCATCGACCACACCGGCCAGACCGTGACCGTCGACGGAGTCGCCATCGAGTTCCAGATGACGCCGGGTACCGAGGCGCCCTCGGAGATGAACTTCTACTTCCCCGACCGACGAGCGCTGTGCATGGCCGAGAACGCCACCCACACCCTGCACAACCTGTTGACGTTGCGTGGCGCGCTGGTACGCGACCCGCACGTCTGGTCGAAATATCTCACCGAGGCGATCAACCGCTACGCGAGCCGCTCCGACGTGGTGTTCGCCTCGCACCACTGGCCGACCTGGGACACCGAGCGGCTCACCGAGTACCTCTCGATCCAGCGCGATCTCTACGGCTACCTGCACGACCAGACGCTGCGAGCACTCAACAAGGGCGCCACCGGTCTCGAGATCGCCGAGGACATCCAGCTGCCACCGGCCCTGGAGAACTCGTGGTCCACCCACGGTTACTACGGCTCGGTCAGCCACAACGTCAAGGCGATCTACCAGCGGTACATGGGCTGGTTCGACGGCAATCCGGCCAACCTGTGGCAGCACACTCCGGTCGAGTCCGCGCGCCGCCACCTGGAGTTCATGGGCGGTGCCGACGAGGCCATCGCCAAGGCGCGTAAGTCCTACGCCGACGGCGATTTCCGCTGGGTCGCACAGGTGCTGAACTACGTGATCTTCGCCGACCCCGGCAATGCCGAGGCGAAGGCGCTGCAGGCCGACACGCTCGAACAGCTGGGCTACGGCTCCGAGAACGGCACCTGGCGCAACTTCTTCCTGATGGGTGCGTACGAATTGCGCAACGGCGCGGTCGGTACGCCGCTGGCCAGCTCCTCGGACGACATCGCGGCCGCGCTCTCCGTGGAGCAGGTCTTCGACGCGATCGCGTTGCGGGTCGACGGTCCGCGGGCCTGGTCGGCGAGGATCGTCCTCGACTGGAAGATCAAGGACACCGGAACCGTGCACCGCGCCCTGCTCCGCAACGGGGTACTCGTGCATTTCGATGTCGAGGGCGACCTCGCGCCCGCCGACGCGACGTTCACGCTCACCGAAGCGGATCTGCACGCGGCGCTGCTCGGCGGCGCGGATCTGGGCCAGATGATCGGCGACGGCCGTGTGACGGTCGAGGGTGACCCCGCCGCGCTGACCGAGCTGGTCGGCTACCTGGACGCCCCCGACCCAGATTTCGCGATCGTGACGCCCTGATCCAGCTCCCAGCCGATAGCGCAGGGGTGTGCGGCGCGATCGGCGACGATCGAGGGTCGATACCGGTCGCCGTCGAAGGAGATGCGATGGGCGCGATACCGACGGTGAAGCGGCGGTTCGGTGGCTGAGGTCGTGCATCGGGTGCGGCGCTGGTTCGCGGCGGAGCGCGTGTCGAAAGCTGATGTCGTCGCCGGGATTCCGGGCGCGATCGGCGGAGTCCCGGACGGGATGGCGGCGGGTGTGCTCGCGGGCGTGAGTCCGGTCCACGGGCTGTACGCGAGCATGGCCGGTCGGTTCTTCGGTGGGTTCGGCACGAGTACGCAGCTGATGGTGGTCACCACGACGAGCGCTTCCGCGTTGGCGGTGGGTTCGACCTTGACCGATGTCGAACCTGATCAGCGGTCGGGCGCCATCGTCATGTTGACGTTGGTGGCAGGCGCGATGATGATCGTCGCCGCGATCCTGCGGCTGGGCAAGTACACCAGGTTCGTCTCGCATTCGGTGATGACCGGGTTCCTGCTCGGCATCTCGGCCAATATTCTGTTCGGTCAGCTGCCGAGTCTGCTCGGCGCACCGGTGCGGGGGTCGATCGCGGCGACGAAAGCACTCCACGTGGTGCTGCATCCGTTCGACTTCGATTGGCGTGCAGCGGTTGTCGGGCTGCTCGCGACAATCTTGCTCATCGCGCTCGCGCACACGAGGTTGCGCACTGTCGCCTCGCTGTTCGCCTTGATCGTGCCGATGCTCGTTGTGCTCGTCTTCGGCTGGGACAAGGTGGGGACGGTCGCTGACACGGGCGAGATCCCGACCGGGGTTCCGCTGCCGCACCTGCCGGAGTTCGGCGTGCTGTCGCCGTCGCTGATCATGGGGGCATTGGCGGTGACCGTCATCGTGCTGGTTCAGGGCACGGGGGTGGCCGAGTCGGCGCCCAACCCGCGCGGCTCGCGGTCCTCGGTCGATCGCGATTTCACCGCGCAGGGTATCGGCAATATCTTCGCCGGGTTATTTCGTGGGATGCCGGTAGGCGGTTCGGTGGGGCAGACCGCGATCAACGTCTCCTCCGGTGCGCGTAGCCGCTGGGGCGGGATGTGGTCGGGGCTCTGGATTCTGGTGATCCTGGTCGGGCTGGCCGGGGTGGTCGGCCGGGTACCGCTGCCCACGCTGGCAGCGATTCTGATGGTCGCCGCCGCGCGCTCGGTCAATCCGGACGGCCTAGTCGCTATCTGGAGCAGCGGCACGATCTCACGGACCGCGCTGGTGGTGACCTTCGTCGCCACCCTGCTGTTGCCGGTGACGGCGGCGGTCGGTGTCGGTGTCGGTCTGTCGCTGCTGCTGCAGTTGAATCAGGAAGCCATTGACTTGAAGGTGGTGCGGTTGCGGGCCGAGGGTGACAATCTCGTCGAGGCGAAGGCACCGCCCACGATGTCGGACAACGAAATCGTCATCCTGGATGTCTACGGCAGCCTGTTCTACGCGGGTGCGCGCACGCTGCAAGCCAAGCTGCCGGACCCTGACGGCGCGCACGACCCGATCGTCATCCTGCGACTGCGTGGGCGGACGAGCGTGAGCGCGACCTTCCTACACGTGATCGGCGACTACGCCCGGCAGTTGGACACGCTCGGCGGTCGCCTCTACCTCAGCGGTGTCGACCCACGGATTCGCGACGTCTGGACCGACGACCTGCTGCACGGGCAAGGCCTGCACATCGAATTCTTCCCGGCAACAAGCACTCTCGGCGAGTCGACACTGGCTGCCTACGCCGATGCCGAGGTTCGGATCCACCGAGAGCGGAGGCCGTGAGATGGGTGGATTGCTGGTACTGCTGTTGCCGGAGATCATCGGATTGATGGTGACGCCGGGCGCGGTGATCGGCTGTGTCCTGTTGCTTCGTTCGCGCGACCCGGTGCGCAACGCGTCGATGTTCGGGCTCGGGTTCCTGGTCGTCTACGCGATTATCGCGCTCGCGGCGTGCCTCGGCGGTGCGCCGGACCCGGCGGCGACGACGGCCCACACCTCTCATGCCGCCGGACTCGTGGTCGGTCTGATCTTCTTGGGGCTGGGCGCCTTCATGCTGGTGCGGCCGCGTCCACAGACCGACGAACAACCGCGCGTTCTCGCCGAACTGGCCGATGCCGGCCCGCGAAAAGCCTTCGCGATGGGACTCGTGCTCGGGGTGTTGAACCCGAATCTGTTCATCATGCTGTCGGGGATGAGCGTGATCGCCAGCTCCGCGGTCGGCTTGGCCGCGGCTCTGTTGGCAACCGTGATCCTGCTGGTCGCGGCGGTCGCCGACTTCCTGATTCCGATCGGGATATATCTCGCGGTGGGTGAACGGGCCGACCAGGGTTTGGCAGCTGCGCAGGCGTGGATGTTGCGCAACAGTCGGCTGTTGACGCTGTCGGTACTCCTCGGATTCGGTGCCTTGTTCACCCTTCGCGGCGTCGTCAGCCTCGCTGGCTGAAGTGAACTCCTCGGAAAGGACCGCCATGCTGAGCTTTCTGGTCCCGCAGGACCAACGCAGATCGCTGGATGAGTTAACCGACAAGCTGGATCTGTCGGTGGGCCAGGTCGCGTCGAAGCGGTCGGCGTTCTGGATCATGCTGGTGATGTCGGCAGTGATCGCGATCTCGGGTGTCATCGGCGATTCCACCGCGACAGTGATCGGCGCGATGATCGTCGCGCCGCTGTCGATACCGATCCTCGGTGTCGCGTTGGGTGTGGTGACCGGTCGTGCGCCGTTGCTCGGCCGGAGCCTGTAGCTGGTCGTTTCGGGGATCGTCGTGGTGATCGCGCTCGGTTTCCTCTTCGCGCAGTTGCTGCCCAACCCCGTCAATGTTCTGTCCAACGCGCAGGTGGTCGGTCGGACCTCACCGAAGCTGATGGATCTGACCGCCGCGATCGCGACCGGCCTGGTCGCGGCGATCGCGATCACTCGGCGTGACGTGGGCGATGTGCTGCCCGGTGTGGCGATCGCGATTTCGCTGGTCCCGCCCCTCGGGGTGGTCGGCGTGTGCCTGGGTTCGCACGCGCCCGCACTCGCCGGTGGCGCGTTCGTGCTGTTCGCGTCGAACGTCGTCGCGATGATCATCACCTCGACGATCGTGCTGCTCGTCGCCGGATACGCGGGCGATGCCGATCCTGCGACGGTACGGCGCGCAAGGGCATACCTGGTGCTCGGCGCTGCCCTTGTGCTGGTGGCGATCCCGATGGTGCTCAATTCGCTGTCCACATTGTGGGCCGGTCAGATCGCCGACGCGGCCCGCGACTGGCTGCGCGACGCGCCGGATGCGCAGGTCATCGACGTCAACCTGCAGGGCGACATCGCAACGGTCTCGGTGCTCGGTCCTCAGCAGTTGCCACCACGCGCGGAGTTGCAGCAGAAGGTGAACGATCTGGTTCCGTGGGATCCGAAGGTTGTCATCATCCACACGGTCGGTGGTCGGGTGCAGTAGCTGATCGCACACAGCGATGCCCCCGCCGGTCGGTGGGGGCATCGTCGGCGGGGCGCTCAGCTGAGCAGTTTGGCTTTCGCGGCGGCGAATTCGGCGTCCGATAGCGCCCCGGACGAATGCAGCTCGGCCAATTGTCCGAGCTGGGCGACGGTGTCCTGGCCGATGCTCGGGGCAGCGGGCGGTGGGGGAGCCTGTGGTGGCGGCGGTGCCTGTTGCTGGGCGTAGGCCTGCTGTTCGGCGGCGCGCCGCGCTCCTCGGCGGTTCACCGCGTTCGAGGTCGCGGTGGCGGTGCCCGCGACAACGGCCGTCCTGGCCACGGCTCCGAGCAGTCCTGGTCGCCCGACGCGACCCATCCGGAGTGGCATGTCGGTTTCCTTCCTAGGCGAGGGCGAGCGCGGCGTCGACGGCATCGCGCGGTACCTGCACGTGGAGCGCGACCTCGCCGTCGGCCGCACGCACCGCGGCGGCGAGGCGGGTGGCCCACGTTTCCTCGAAAACGATGACGACAGCGGTCGTTCCCGGTTCCATCGACGCGCGGACGACGTCGAGGTCGTCGTCGCTGACGAGGTCGATGTCGGCCGCCGTCAGGCCCGTCAGGCCCACCGCGGAGATGTCGTCGTCGATCTCGCGTTCGGTGATGGTGCCCGCCTCGTCCATGGACAGCACGATCAGATCGAGCAACGTGACCGTCCCCTTCGCGACGACATCGGCCAATGCCCCAGAGACGGATTTGTCGATGTCGGTGCCGGGAAAGGCGAGTACAAGGAATTCGACCGGTCCGAGCGTTGATGGTGATCCCATGTGCCGAATCATGCCGTCGGCGCGTGCCTGGCTGCTTCACCCGATTCGGATGAAACGGTGCGCGCAGTTCACCCGGAAAGTGTGAGGCGCGCCGGGAGCGGCCCGCTTAGCGTCGTGGCATGGGCTCAGTCATCGGAAGTCTCCTGCCGTTGGCGGTGGGTGTCGCAGTCTCGCCGATACCGATCATCGCGGCCATTCTGATGATCCTGTCGAAGAACGCCGGCGGTGCCGCGAAGGGCTTCGCGGTGGGTTGGGTGGCCGGAATCCTCATCGTGACCGGCGTGATGACCTTGCTCGCCGGGATGCTGGGCGGCACGGACCGCGAACCGTCGACGGGCGCCTCGGTCGTGAAGATCATTCTCGGCGTCGCGCTCGTGGTCTTGGCGGTGATCCAGTGGCAGGAACGGTCGCAGACCGAGGTGCCCGGCTGGATGAAGGCGATCGACACGCTCACGCCGGTGAAGGCGCTGGGTCTGGGAGCGCTGCTGTCGGGTGTCAATCCGAAGAATCTGCTGCTGTGTGTGTCGGCGGGTGTCGTGATCGGGGCCGGCGGTCTGGGCGCGGGGGGTGACCTGGTCGCGATCGTGGTGTTCACTGCGCTCGCCTCGGTCACCGTCTTGGCGGTGGTCATCGGGTACATGCTCGCGGCCGACAAACTCGGTCCGATGCTCGACAGTCTGCGGGAGTGGTTGCAGCTCAACAATCATGCGGTGATGGCGATCGTGCTGCTGATCATGGGCTCGGTGGTCGTCGGCAAGGGCATCGGCGGGCTGTAGCAAGGAGGGAACGTGGTGCTGTCGATACCGGTGCTTCGAGTCACTGCACGGCTACTCACCTGCCGAAAGGAACGCGGATGAACGGTATTCTGGTCGCCCTCGTCGGAGCGCTGTTGTGCTTCTACGGGATTCGCTCGGTCAACCTGGGCTTGCTCGCGATCGGGTTCGGTCTCGGCTGGCTGATCGCCGACCTGTTCAACGCGAACTTCTGGTGGCTGTTGCTGGTCGCGCTGATCGGCGCGGTCGCGGTCTGGGCCGTCACCTCACTGATATTCCGCTTCGCGGCCTATTTCATCGGCGGGCTCACCGGCGCGATGATCGGCACCAAGCTGGCGACGGTCTTGCAGCCCGGCGACAAGAACTTCGCCCTGAGCATGATCGTCGTGCTCGCGATGTGTGTGGCGGGCGCGTTCCTGGCGCAGAAGTTCCGGGCTCGCGCGCTGCTGTGGTTGACCTCGATCGGCGGCGCGAGCATGGTCTGCAGCGGTATCGCGCGGTTCAGCGACTCGCTGTCGTTCCTGCGCGACCCCGAACCCGGCTGGCAGCAGATCACCGCCACCCTGGCCTGGGCAGGCCTGTCGATACTCGGCTGGATCACCCAGCGTCACCTGTTCGCCGAGAAGCTCGGCATCGAGCACCTGGTCGGCGACGACGACGAGCCGGACATGAGAAACCGCAACGGCGGCTGGCCAACGGGCTAGCTGACCGCACGGGTGCGATGGGTCGGTCACGTGGGGCCGGATGACCTTTCGGCGAGTCGTGGAGCCGGGGGCTCGCGTCAGCGGAGGTCGTCGGGGTGCGATCCGGTCGTGAACGGGTTCGGCTGGTCCTGGGCGAGGACGCCCACGAAGGGTTCGCCCTCGTCGGCGAAGGTATAGGCGCCGCCTTCGATGCGCTCGATGAGGCTGTGGGTCCAGGCCGCTTCGCTGTCGGCGGAGTGTAGCCACATGTTCATGATCTCGCCGATGTGTCCGAGCTGGCCCGGCCCCTGCTCCGGTGTGTAGTACTCGGTGACCGAGCCACGCCACTGCTCGAGGCCGGTGATCCGTTGCCTCAGGAGTGCGACGGCCTCCTCGCGGGGGAGGTCGACGATGAACCCGATGCCGGCCGAGGGCATGTCCATCTTCTGGTCGTACGAGGTCAGAGCCTCGCGGAGCAGCGTGAAGTACTCCTCGGTGCCCTTGTCGGTCATCTCGTACTCGACGCGAGGCGGACCGCCGACGGTGCTCGGTGCGACCTCGTGTGCGACGAGGAATCCTTGCTTGGCCATCTGCTTGAGTGCGTGGTAGATCGAGCCCGGCTTGGCGTTGGACCATTCGTGGGCGCCCCAGAATTCCAGGTCGTTGCGCACCTGATAGCCGTGCGCCCGTCCGTGCTGACGGACCGCGCCGAGGACCAGCAGCCGGATCGCTGACATGGACATCTCCCTTCCGAGTGTTCGGGCGCCTCTACCACCTCGGGGCGCGCCGCGCGGGCGTCAGAGCCGATGAACTCCTTGCGCGATTCGGGCTCGCGGACACCGGAAAGAAGGCGGTCAAGCAGTACAGCGGCGGTATGCGGCGGCGGCTCGACCTCGCGGCGTCGCTTATCTCCGAACCGCAGGTGCTGTTTCTGGACGAACCGACGACCGGGCTCGACCCCCGCGGCCGCGCCGAGGTGTGGAGTTCGGTGCGTTCGCTGGTCGACGGCGGCACCACCGTGCTGCTGACCACGCAATACCTGGAGGAGGCCGATCAGCTGGCCGACCAGATCTCGGTGATCGACCACGGAAAGGTCATCGCGGAAGGCACTGCCGACCAGCTGAAATCCAAGACCGGCGGCGACCGCATCGACGTGGTCCTGCACGACGTCACCCAACTGGCACTCGCGGCCGCGCTCATCCCCGGCGAGGCGGTGGTGGACGAGGACCGGCGGATGGTCAGTGCCGCGGTCGGCGACCGGATGGTGGCACTGACCGAGACCGTCCGGGCGCTGGAGACCAACGGCATCGAAGCCGAGGACATCGCGATCCGGCGGCCGACACTCGACGAAGTCTTCCTGCACCTGACCAAGGAGAACGCGGCATGAGCGCGATTTATTCGACGAACCACCCCGGTTCGACACTGAGCACGGCGCTCACCGACTCCTGGACGATGACCCGACGCGAGTTGGCGCACTGGGTCCGCCAGCCCGTGCAAGTGGTCGTCGGGCTGGTCTTCCCGGTGATGCTGCGGGTGATGTTCACCTACCTGATCGGCGGCGGGCGCGGCATCGACGGGGAATTCAAGGACTACCTGGTTCCTGGAATGCTCACCATGACAATGGCTTTCGGACTCGAGTCGACAATGCTCTCGGTCACGCAGGACCTCGGCAAGGGAGTCATCGACCGATTCCGCTCGATGCCGATGAACTCGGCCGCGGTCCTGGTGGGACGCAGCATCGCCGACATGCTGCAGTCGGTGGTCGGGCTGGCCGTGATGATCGCGGTCGGTTACGCGATCGGCTGGCGCTGGCACGACGGAGCCGCCGCGTTCCTGGCGGCGGTGGGACTGCTGTTGCTGTTCCGGTTCGCGATGCTGTGGATCGGCATCTACCTGGCGATGGTCGCGGGCAAGCCCGAACTGGTGCAGGCGGTCCAGATCCTGGTCTGGCCGGTCAGCTTCCTCTCCAATGCCATCACCGCACCCGAAGCGATGCCGTCGTGGCTGGGTGCGGTCGTCGAGTGGAACCCCATGTCGGCAACGGCCACCGCGGTGCGTGGCCTGTTCGGCAATCCGGGTGCGGTCGGTGACTCCTGGGCCGCTGAACACGCCGAAATGCTGGCGGTGGCTTGGCCGTTGGCCTTGATCGCGGTGTTCTTCCCGCTGGCGGTGCGGCGGTTCAGAGACCTGAGCCGCTAGCTCAGCGCAGCATTTCGGTCCTATTTTCCGAAGACGAAACTGCGCAGGACCAGGAAACGCAGTCCGCCGACCACGGCCATGACGGCGATCACGGCGCCTGCCTGCGCGGCTTCGTCGAGGTCCGGTGCCAGGAAATCCAATCCGGCCAGCGCCGCCGTGCTGATCCCGAGGCCGAGCAGCGCCAGCCCGCCGCCCTCCCACTGCGCGGTGAACCCGCCGACCCTGCTCCCGGCCCGGAAGGTGAGCTGCCGGTGCAATTCGTTCGCGATCACCGTGCTCACCATCGATCCGGCGACATTGGCGAGCAGTGGGCCGCTGCCGTGCATGGCCATGAACAGCAGCACATAGGCGATATTGCTGGCGCCGCCGACCAGGGCGAACCGGATCAGCTGGGCGAACGTGTGATCGCTGCGCAGGTATCGCCGCACGCGGACGAGATCGACGCGCGTCGCAGGACCGGCCAACGCGGTGTAGACGCTGGTGGGGAGCATTCCCGGGTGGGTGATCTGCGGGGCGGTCATGTTCGTTCCGATCAAGCGTGCGGGATTCGGCGGGATGCCGGCCAACCCCTGTGACTATACGTAGATGTATACGTATAAACAAGTGTCGAGGCCGCCGCGCACCTCCGCGCCGAGCATCGGCCGTCGTAATCGGCATGGCACCCGCAGCGCAGTGGGTGGACACTGGAGTGATGGTTGACAGGGAGCAACGCACACCCTTCTACGGCGTGGTGCTGATTCTTGTAGCGCTCGGCGCGTCGATGGCGGTCAGTTACTACGGGCCGACTTGGGTCCGCGTCACCGTTTACATCCTCACGGTGATGGTTGTCCTGGTCGGCGGCGTCATGACGTTCCGGGACTACTCACACTGACGCTGCGAACGCGATGTGCGCCCCGAGCTCGGTGGGGCGAGGCTCAGTGCTGCGAGATCGCCACCATCTTCGAATCGACGCTGCCAGGGGAATCGCTGCTGCGACGCCGCGTGGGCGGGATGGAATTGTTGCGAACTGTTTACGGCCGTTGAAGTATCACCGCAAAGAGCCGGAAAGGTTCTCGTAGCACGACTTTCATCAGTGGGCTTTCGCAGGGGCGTTGGCACGCCACGGTTCGCGGGGAAGCTCGGTCAAGCCCTCGGCACGCGCTGGCGCGGGGCCGTGGGATGACTGCTCGAACCTGATGAGGGGAAGTATGAATATCAACCGAATCCGTGGTGGCCGCAATGCTGTCGGCACCGGCGTTGCCGTACTCGCACTGGGTGCGCTCATGGCCGGTACCGCCGGTGCCGATGCTTTCGTTCCGCTGCCGGACGGCGAGCGGGTCGGCCACGGTGTCACGGTGAAGCGCACCGGTGAGCACGCCGTGGTTTCGCCGTCGATGGCCGCCAATGGCGCGGGCCGGGTCGCGTGGGTCTCGGCCAACGTGAGCGCCGACGTGACCATCACGCCCGAGGGCGAGGTGGGTCCCAACAACGGTCCGTCCGGAAACGACGGCACCAACAACTCCTCCACCCACGGTGCCTCACAGCTCAACACCGGCTACATCATCGGCTGCCAGGTCTCGATCGGCGACGATGCGATCGCCGCCGGTGTGTCCGGTGGCATCGACCTGTCCGGCTTCAGCGTCGGCGGCTCGGCGGGCATCGAGCTCGGCCCGGGCGAGGTCGAGTTCGTCCAGCTCGAGAAGAAGGACATCGTGAAGGCCGGCGTCTACTCGATCGAGTACCAGGACGTCGAGATCGAGGTGCAGGGCTGTGCCGGATACGCGCAGGCCCGCTCGTACACCGTGGTCGAGATCATCGGCGACCACTACTCCAAGACCACCCTCTACGGTGCCCCGTTCAGCATCGGCTGACCCGCCCGAACCAGACTTCAGATCAGAGGATGAAACATATGTTCGACCGTAAGAATGCGGCGCGTCTGGCCGGTGTCGTCGGCGCTGCCGCTGTCACCGTCGGAATGCTGTCGGCCGGTGCTGCCAACGCCGACACCTTCATTCCGCTGCCCGGCGGTGAGATCGTCAAGACGCTGTCCGACGGCACCACCGTCACCGTGCGTCTGGTCGGGGAGTCGGCCAACATCAACCCGTCGATGGGTTCGACCCCGGTGCACCGCAACGCGTGGGTGTCGGGCAGTGCGCAGGTCGAGGTGTCGGGTAACGCCAAGGGCGGCAAGATCCGTCCCGGCTACGTGGTCGGCTGCCAGGTCAACATCGACGGCGGCGGCGTCGAAGGTGGCGTCGAAGGCGAGAGCGACTGGGCGGGCAAGAAGCCCGGTGTCGGTGCCGACACCGGCGCCGAGTTGAGTCTCGGACCGGGCCAGGCGGAGTCGTTCTACATTCTCGACCTCGAGAAGGCCGATGACTACGGCAACGAGGACCACAGCAAGGACAACAAGTTCAAGGGCAAGAGCGGCTCGGTGACCTGGGCCGACACCACTATCGGTCTGTCCGGCTGTGGTGGCTACGCCCAGGCGCGTGCTTTTGTGAAGGTGAAGGTCGAGACCGACAACGTGACCTCGGTCGTCACGCTGTGGGGTCAGCCGTTCAGCATCGGCTGATCTGATCGATCCGGTATCGAGGCCCGGCGCGTTGTGCGCTGGGCCTCGATACGTCGGCGGATATCCGGTCACCGGAATCGGGTGTCGCTCGCAGACAACCGGACGTCGGCCACCTGACGGCAAAACCGCCTGATGACCGGTCCTCCTCCGGACCGGTGCCATGCAATGACAGCGCCGATCCCGGTGACCGGATTGTGCGC
Organism: Nocardia sp. NPDC058480; assembly: GCF_042720495.1. Lineage (NCBI taxonomy): Bacteria > Bacillati > Actinomycetota > Actinomycetes > Mycobacteriales > Nocardiaceae > Nocardia > Nocardia sp. NPDC058480. The sequence goes on from NZ_JBHXMN010000012.1 coordinate 49,927, forward strand.
GACCGGGCCCCGGCGGATCGTCGTCCCTGGCACAGAACGTGACCCTCATCGTTGTCCCGCGTGGCGGCGGTCCAAGGGGGCCGAGAACACCACGCGGTGCTCGGCTGCGGCACCAACAGAGAATCGCAGGCAATCATTGCGAGGGCTCCGGTCGGTTCTTTGCGATCTCGTGAAGGCCGTCGGTCAAGGCGGGGATGGTGAGCACGAATCTGGCGCCGCCATGGGGGCTTTCCGTGCAGCGAAGGGTGCCGTGGTGGCCGAGGACGGTTTCGCTGACGAGCGCGAGACCGATGCCGGTGCCGGCCGTGGCACGTGAGGCGGTGACGAAGCGTTCGAAAATGCGTTCGCGGTTCTCGGGAGCCACGCCGGGGCCCGCGTCGTCGACCGTCACCACGATGTCGCCGCCGACGCGGTCGACGCCGACACCGGTTACGCCACCACCGTGCCGTTCGGCGTTGATGAGCAGATTGACCAGTGCGCGTTCGAGTTCCGTGCGCCGCCCGCGGATCGTCCCGGCGTCGCGGATGTCGAGCAGCTCCGGCGCCACGCCACGACCGGCGAGCAAATGGGTGAGGAGCTCCGCCAGCTCGAGTGGGATCTGGTCGGAACGGTGGATCCCCGCTTCCACGCGGGCCAGGGCCAGCATGTCATCGAGTAGTCCGCGCAGGTACGCGGTTTCCTCCACGAGCAGTCCCAGCGCGGCGCGCGGACGCTCGGACAGTTCGTCGCGGTGCCCGGCCAGCACCGTCGCAGTGGTGGTGAGGGTGGTCAGTGGCGTGCGCAGCTCGTGGCTGAGATCGGACACCAGGCGCCGTTCGCGCTCGATGCGCAGCTGCAGTGAGTCGACCATCGCGTTGAACGCGTCGACGGTGGCCGACAGTTCTTCGTCGTCGGTACGTGGCAGCCGCAGTTCGTGCTCGCCGAACGCGATCCGGGAAGCAGTCGCGGCGACCTGACGCAGCGGGCTCAGTGCGCGATGTGCTGCCCAGGCGCCGATCGCGGCGGCGATCGCCACGGCGAGCACGGAGCACGCGAGCAGGATCGTGCGCAGCATCCGGAGGTTGGACTCGAGTTCGAGCAGTGGTGCGAACTCGTAGAGGACGGTGCCGTTCTCGACCTCAGCGCCTGCCCGAAGATAGGGCTGCGCGCCGATCCGCACTCGGGTGGCGGTGCTGTCCACCGCATCGCCCGGGTCGGGAATCGGCAGTGCCGACGCCGACGGAAGTTCGACGTCGGCCCCGACCAGCGACCATCCGGTGTCCTGACGCAACATCGCGATGGTGCCGCTCGGCAGATGGAGCGCGTCCATGGCCTGAGCACCGGTGACGTCCGCGCCGGTCAGCCGCATGCGCAGCAGTTCGGCATGTACCCCCACCGCCCGTTCGACAGTGCGAGTCCGCTGCGACTCCATGTAATTGGTGCTGATGCCGTACACCGATCCGGACAGGACAACGGCTACCAGGCTCGCGCTGAGGACGAACGTCGCGGTGACGCGGCCGCGCAGGCCTCGGAACCGTGACGGAAAACGGTGCCCGCGTTCAGGATTGGACATCGAGCCGGTAGCCGAGACCGCGGACGGTGACGATCAGCCGCGGGTCGGCGGGATCCCGTTCGATCTTGGTACGCAGCCTGCGCACGTGGACGTCGACGATGCGTTCGTCGCCGAAGAACCCGCGATCCCAGATCTTGTCGAGCAGCACCTGCCTGCTCAGCACCAGGCTGTCGTTCTGTGCCAGCTCGCACAGCAGCCGGAACTCGGTGAGCGTGAGATGCACTTCCTCGCCGGCCAGCAGTAGCGCGCCGCGCTCCGGACAGAGCACCAGCCTGCGGTGCGCTGCCGCGTCGAGGACAGTCTCGGTGACATCGCGGTCGGTCGTGTTCCTGGTACGCCTGCGCAGCGCCCTGATGCGTGCGGAGAGTTCTTTGACCTCGAACGGTTTGGTGACGAAATCGTCGGCGCCCGCCTCCAGCGCGGCGACCACGTCATGGGTGTCGTCGCGGGCGCTGACCACGATGATCGGCACGTCATGAGCGCGACGCACCTCACGGATATAGGTGTATCCGTCCATTCCGCCGAGCATGAGGTCGACCAGCATCACGTCGGGAGCACCGAGATTGTGGACCTGATCGAGCGCGTTCTCGGCGCAGTCCGCCTCGGCGACCGTGTAGCCCTCGTCTTCCATCGCCAGCCGCAGCGACGCTCGAACCCGGGTGTCGTCCTCGACGATCATCAACTGCGCGGTCATGGTGGCGAGCCTATCGGCCCCACACAGAACAGTCCCCGGTAGTCTCCATCGAAAACCATGAGTTCAGTCGTCGCTGACAACTCCGGTTATTCGACTGGCTTGCCGGGGGCTTAGCCAGATCCTGAAAATTACGTCACAACCGTCGGCAAACGTCTTCGTCGGCAGTGCGGCTCATTTCCGGTGTTCCGGTATCTATCCAGTCTTCTCCTGATTTTCTCGATGTCAATACCTTGGCGCCATTGAATACGGCGAAATTATCGGTGTTCTGAGACCGTCCATCGCATTGTGTGGATCCTCGCTTCGGAGGACAGTAGATGTGTCCGGTGGCGCCCACCGGGGCGCCGCCCTTCCTGAAGTAGGAGGTGGCCCCGTGTACGCACGTTCCAGCACATTTGCGGCCCAGCGGTCGTCGATCGACCGCGGTATCGCATACCTCCACAATGCGGTGATGCCGAATATGCCCGAGCTCGACGGGTGGGTCGGCATGTCGCTGATGGTGGACAGGGCGACAGGCCGATGCATCGCCACGACCGCGTGGGAATCCGAGGCCGCGCTGCACGAGAGCAGAATGCGCGTCCGATCCCTGCGTGATGGTCTGGCCGAGGCGCTCAACGGCACGGTCGACAATATCGAGGAATGGGAAGTAGCGGTCATGCACCGCGATCATCTGGCCGGCGCGAGTGCCTGTACCCGGTGTACCTGGGTCCAAGTCGACCCGTCCGGTGTCGACCTGGCGATCCAGACGTTCAAGAACACCCTGCTGCCGGAGCTCGAGAAGATCGAAGGATTCCGCAGCGCCAGCCTGTTCGTCGACCGGGAGACCGGGCGAGGCGTGGGATCGACCGTCTGGGCGAGCCGAGAGGAGCTCGACAACAGCCGCGAACAGGTGGATCGAATGCGGGCCGCGGCGACCCGCACCATGGAAGCCGAGGTTCTCGAGGTAGCGGAGTTCCGGCTCGGCTTCGCCCACCTGCGCGTTCCCGAGCTCGTCTGAAACTACGAGACATCCGGCCGAGCAGCGTGAGCTCCCGGCCGGATGTCTCAGTTCCCCCGCGCTGTCATTGTCACTGTTCGGGCGATCGGTCGGGGGCGGTGATGGTGCCGTAGTCGAGTCCGCCGTGGCTGTGCGTGGGAACCACCGGCCACTGGCGCTTCCACGGTGCGCATTCCGACGACGGGATGATCTGGAGCCACTTCGGATCCCGGGGCGACGGCGAGGCCAAGGTCTTCTCCTTGACCATCGAGTCGTACTGGTCGAGGGAATCCTCGAGGGTGTTGCCGTTGAGCACCACCTCGCGGCCGTAGAAGGCGGCCTGCTGCTTGACGCCGGGGATCTTCGACAACTCGGGCTGCCAACTGTCGGCCGCCATCCCGTTCTCCGAGGACACCCACACACCGTCGGGGGTGTTGACGACCAGCGAGTGATTGCCGTCGGTGTGACCGGGAGTCCACAGCAGGCTCACGCCGACGCCGAGTTCGACATCACCGTCGAAGACCTCGAGCCGGTCGGCGGGCACGCCGTCCATCCCGTGTTCGACGTACCACGCCCACTGCATCGGATGCATGGACTCGAACGTGCCGAGCTCCTTGCGGTGTACCAGCAGTTTGGCGTTGGGGAACAACGGCTTTCGCGGTTCGGTCTCACCCGCGATCGGGGTGTCGGAACCCATGATCATGCGCACGTCCTGCACATGGAGATGGTCGAAACTGATGTAGTCGACGTCGGAATTGCGCAGCCCCAAGCGGGGGAGCACGGTGTCGGGGTCGTTGTAGTAGGTGACGAACAGCTTCTCGGCGCGCAGGCTGCGCGAGACCTTCTGGAGCTTATTGTAAAACGGCGCTTCCGCCGATCCCGCGGCGACGGTCGGTTCCCACACCAACGTCTTGAGCTTGCCGTCGAATCCTTCGAACTGGATCACGAACATCCGGTTGATGATCGAGATCATCGGGTTGACGTTGATCGAGTACCCCTGGAAGGCGAACCGTGCAGGATAGGGCGCCGCTGCGATGTCGAAGCTCTTGATCGCTCTGACCTGGCCTTGGGACAGGAAGCGCTCTCGGTACCGCTCGGCGGCGCTGCGCACTGCGGCCAGTCGGTCACCGCGTGGCCAGATCTGGTGCACGCCTTCGAATTCCGGGATGGGACGCACGGTATCGAGGGGCGAGGGCTGCACGGCGGTCATGACTCTCCTTGGGTCGGGCTGTTGCCGGTGAGGCGCGATTCGTAGGACTCGCGGGTGGACGATCCCGCGACGGCGGCCACCTGGTCGGGCAGCATCTTGCGGTACATGAAGTCGCGCCCCCATTGCGGCAGGACCTCGACCAAGCGGGTGAGCGGGCCGACGAAGGCGGGCAGGGAGACCTCGAAGCGAGGGCGTTCGATCACCGCGACGACCGCATGGGCGACATCGGCGGGCCGCAGCATCTTCGCGGCGCCGGTCGCGGTGCCCGCCGCCAGCTCTGTGTCGACCACGCCCGGCATGACGATCGACAGCTGCACGCCGCTGGCCGCGAGCTCGGTGCGCACGCCTTTGAGATAGCCGTACACGCCGTGCTTGGTCGCCGCGTACGTGGATTCGCCGGGAGGGGAGAGTTTCGAGGCGGCCGAGGCGATGGTGACGATATGGCCGCGCCCCCTGGTCTGCATCGTCGCGGCGGCGAGTTTGACACCCCTGATCACGCCGTGCAAGTTGACCTCGAGCTGGCGCCGGGTGGCGTTCTCGGGTTCGGCGTCGAAACTGCCGACCCACATCACGCCCGCGTTGTTAACCAGCACCTCGATCGGCCCCCAGGTGGACTCGACGTCGGCGAGGAAGGCGGTGAAGGATGCCGTGTCGGTCACGTCGAGGTTGAACGCCTCGACCGCACCGTTCGACTGTCCGGCGATCTCGCTGTTCAACGCCGCCGCCGTCGCACGGGCCGCGTCGCCATCCAGGTCGCCGAGGCCGACGCGGGCGCCCGCCAGTGCCAGCGCGCGAGCGATTTCACGGCCGATGCCCTGGGCAGCGCCGGTGACTGCCACGACCTTGCCGTTCAGTGTTGCTGGATTCCCGGAACGAGTGCGCATGCTTCTCCTGTTCGCATTTTTGACACGATAACATGTCAAAAATGACTTGGGTACCCTTGAACATCGTGACGGAAGGAGCGGTATGAGCGCGGCGCCAGTCAGGCGGCGATACACCGGTCTCGCACCGGTGGAGCGCACCCGGCAGCGCCGGATCGCGCTACTCGAGGCTGCCCTGGACCGGTACGGCGTCGACGGGTACCAAGCCACGTCCGTCAAGCGGCTCTGCCAGCAGGCCGCCCTCACCGAGCGCTATTTCTATGAGTCCTTCGGTGACCGCGAGGAATGCCTGGCCGCGCTCTATGACCGACTGGTGCACGACATGCGATCAGCCACCCTGGCGGCGATGGCTGAGGCCACCGAGGCCGGGGCATCGGATATCGCCACGATCGTTCGCAGCGGCCTGGCCGGATTCGTCAACTACCTCACCGAAGACCCACGACGTGCCAGGGTGGTGCTCGTCGAAGTCGTCGGCGTCTCACCGGCCATGGAGCAGCGGCGACACGGTGTCCTGCGCGAATTCGCCGACATCGTGATGAACGTCTGGTCTGCCATGGAGGCCGAGCAGACACCGCAAGCCCGGCACCTCACCGCGGTCGCGCTCGTCGGCGCCGTCAACCACCTACTCGTGTATTGGCTGATGGCGGGCAGGCAGGAGGATCCAGACGAACTCACCGCTACCTGCGCGTCTCTGTTCACCGCCGCCTTCGAGTGGTCTCAGGACCCGTAGCGCGCGGTGTGGCCCGCACGCCACAACACCGCTGATTCATGCCCGCACGATCTGACGAAAATGGCAATCCGATGTCTGTTCTGATCGCCGATGACGACCCGATGGTCCGGGATGTGGTGCGCCGCTATCTCGAACGCGATGGCCGCATTGTTGTCGAGGCCGCCGACGGTCCCGCCGCGCTGGCCGCGTTGGCGGAGCAGGGCGGCGAGGTCCAATTGGCCGTGCTGGATGTGATGATGCCCGCGCCCGACGGTATCGACATCTGTCGTGCGGTGCGGTCCGGCCCGCGTCCGGATACTCCGATCATTCTGCTCACCGCGCTCGGCGACGAGGACGATCGCGTACTCGGGCTGGAGGCGGGTGCCGACGACTATGTCACCAAGCCGTTCAGCCCGCGTGAACTGGCGTTGCGGGTGGCCTCGGTGCTGCGGCGATCCAACACGGCGCACGAGCCTCGACGCGAGGTCATCGGCGACGACGCGGTCCAGGTTCGCCTCGACTCCCAGTCGGTGTCGGTGGCCGGGCAGGCGGTCGAACTGACCGCCCGCGAGTTCGATCTGCTGGTATTCCTGCTGGAGAACCCCCAGCGAGTTTTCAGCCGCACCGAGTTGCTTGCTCAGGTGTGGGGCTGGGAGTTCGGCGATCTGTCCACGGTCACCGTGCATATCAAGCGGCTGCGCGCCAAACTCGGCGACCGGCATCGGATCGAAACGGTATGGGGCCGGGGCTATGCCTGGGCCCGCAACCCCGTCCCCGCCGAGGGCGACGATGCCTGAGGATACCGCCGAGCTGATCCTGTTGACCCTGGCCTGCACGGTGCCCGTAGTGCTGATCGGCGCTCTCATTCTGCGTGCCACCAGCAATCGTTCCCTGACCACGAGCATGGCTGTGCTGGTGCTGATTCCGACGCTGTCGGCGCTGGCTGGCATCATCGGGGTGAGTGGACTGATGTCCAACGGGCTCAGGCGGACCACGATCGTGCTGGTTGTGGTAGCTGCGGTCACGGTGCCCGCCGCGCTCCTGCTCGGCCGCGAACAGGCACGAAAGACCGTGTGGGAAAAGCAGATCCGTGAACAGGAGCGACGAGCGGAGCGTTCGCGCCGGGAACTGGTCGCCTGGGTCAGCCACGATCTGCGCACACCGCTGGCCGGTATTCGGGCGATGGCCGAGGCGCTCTCGGACGGTGTCGTCAGCAGCGCGACCGACGTCGCCCGCTACGCCGATCAGATCGGTTGCGAGACCAATCGGCTCTCGGCCATGGTGGACGATCTGTTCGAGATGTCCAAGATCAACGCCGGCGCGCTGCGGCTCGAGCTGGAACCGGTGGACCTGCGTGAGCTGGTCGACGAAGTGCTCGCCGCCAACCGGCCCAGCGCCGACCGCGCGCGCGTCGCGCTCGCCGCCGAGCAACCGGCGTCGCGGATCGAAGTCGCGGCCAGCGACCGCGCGCTCACCCGGGTACTGACCAACCTCGTGTCGAACGCGATCGCCCACACCCCGCCCGGCGGTCAGGTCTCGATCTCCGCCGGGTCGCGCGACGGCCATGCGTGGGCCCGCGTCGACGACACGGGACCGGGGATCGCCGAAGTGGACCTTCCACGCATCTTCGAAGTCGCCTATCGGGGCACCTCGGCGCGCTCGCCGGTCGCTGCCGCGGGGGCGCCGACCGGCAGCGGGATGGGTCTGGCGATCGCGGCTGGCCTCATGGCGGCCCACCGGGGCGATATCACGGTGGAGAATCGGGACCCGGGTTGTCGGTTCGAGGTGCGGCTACCGCTGATGGCGCACTGACCAGCGGCTCCGGCGCGGGTCCGTCGGCCGGTCGGAGATCGTCGACGGCCGGTGGCGCCGATCGTCGGCGTGTGCCCAACAGCATGCGGTTCAACAGTTGATCCCGCAGGATCAGGGTGTGTGCGAGCACGGCGCACATATGCGCGGTGAATGCCAGGAGTAAACCGACAGCGAGCACGGTGTGTACGTTCCGCAGCGCGTGATAAAGATGCGGATCGGTCGGTGTAATGGCCGGTAGCCGAATTCCGCCGAGCAAGCGAATCGGTATGCCCGATGCCGAGGCGAGTGCCCATCCCACGACGGGTTGGGCGATGAACAAGGCGTACATCGAATATTCGGAGACGGTCGCGACTATCCGCTCGGGCCGAGCGATCGAATCCAGTTGCTGCGGTGGTGTATCGCGGATTCGGTTGACGACTCTGATCAGCGCCAGCACAAGAATCAACGCGCCGACGGTCTCATGCAGGACCAGAATACTGTGATAATGGCCGAGCGAGCCGACCAGCGCGGCGCCGAGAAAAAGCATTGCCACGATGAGTACGGCCATTGTCCAGTGCAGGATTCGCGCGACGATGCCGAACCGGACCTGTGGTGTGGGTGGGTTCACGCCCGGCCCTGCGCTTCCACCGAGCCGCGGTTGTCGGGCTCGCCTGCCCGTCGGCGGAAGGACTCGGCGTAGACGGCCGATCGCGCCGACAGCAAAGGATCGTCGGACGGCGCGATGCCGTTGGGCAATACCAGCGGATCGAAATTCACCATGCGGACGTTGTCCGAGGTTTCGGTGGCGATACCGGTCAGCACCACGGTGCCGACATTCACCGCGGGACGCGTGCTCGGCCACGGTACGGAGGCGTCGTCGGTTCGGTCCTCGCCTCGAACGCCACGCACCACCAGCATCGTCCAACGGCGCGGACCGTGTCGCAGATCCGTCGTGAGCTGGGTGAACAGGCTCTCGGGGCGCAGATCAGGGGTCGCCTCGGTCTCAGGGACCAATTTCCACCTGACCGGGGTGGTCGTGCCGTGTGGGTCGGTGAATTCGAACGCGTTCAGGCCGTGGAACGTACTCGTCGCGAAGGTAGGAGCCGGGGGGTCGGATTTCGCGACCTTCATCGCCGCCACGGTGCGCGGATGGGTGGCGAGGTAGTCCGACACCAGTTGAGGGTTCGGTTTGCCGGTCGCCGGGTCCTTGGCGAAGGCCAGGCCCCGGTCGTGGAAGTCCTGCGGTGTGGGGTCGAGGAAGACGGGCAGATTGATCATCGCCATCCGCCACTGCTCGCCCGCGGGCAGTCTGAACTGCAGTCCGAGACCGCGCACGACGCCCGGATCCTCGGCGATGTGGGGATTGCCGCCCGACAACGAGAACCGCCCCCGCACCGAGTACCTGCCCGTTCGGAAAACGGACGCGGCACACAATTGCGCGCCATTCCCATTGCTTTCGAAATAGCCCTCGACGGCAACGCCCTTGGCGTGATTGCGGCGAAATCCAGAATGGGTGCCATGGATATTCTGCAGGCGATCGACGACTCGCCGCGCGGTGAGCCGTTCCGGTCCGATGAGACTTTCGGTGAAGAGAAATCCGCCGATGGTCATTGCCCCCGTGCCCGCGACTGCCATCGCACCGAGGAGTGTTCGCCTGTCCACAGTAGACATCCGTTTCTGTGCTCGTCTTGTCATGCCTGACAACCTCGCCCAGACTGTATTCATCAATGACCGTGAGAATCAATCGATCCACCGGTATCACCGGGGTCCGTCATGGTTTGTTCATTATTTGTCGACCTGGCCCGCTCGCGAATCCGATCACGCGTTTCGCCGCGGCGACGATGGCCGATCGTGGTGTGTCGTAGCCGCGCAGGAACCATGCCATCCCCGTCGTATTGATCGCGCCGACCAGCGCGATCGCGACGAGCTGGGTGTGTTCGCGGTCCAGTCCCTGCTGTTCGAAGGCATCGAGAACGGTGGGCGGGATGACGTCGAGGAAGGTGCTCAGGGTGGCGATATACAGCTCGTCCAGTCGTGGACTCGCGCCGAGCACCTCCAGCCAGACGATTCGGGCCAGCCGCGGATCCTCGACCGCGGCGAAGAAGGCATCGAGCCCGGCGGTGATCAGGTCGTCCGGGTCGGTCGACGGCGCCGCGCGCAAGCCGTCGAGGACCGCGTCCTGGAGGCGGTCGATGCACCGCCGATAGACGGCGGCGATCAGGTCCTCGCTGTCGGTGAACGATTTGTAGAAGTAGCGGTCGGTGACCTTCGCTTCGCGACACAGCGCCCGCACGGTCGTCGCGCGGTAGCCCACGGTCCCGAACAGCTCGAACCCGGCATCGAGTAGCTGTTCGGAGCGTCGCGCGGCCCGGTCGGTGTGGCTCTCGCCCGCGTAGGGGCGCCCTGGCGTCGAAGGATTGTCTGCCATTCCGATATTTGACCACTGGGACGTCCCTGCCGTTAAAGTGACGACAGCCGATTCCCAATTGCGTGCTGGTGCGGAGTCGGTCTCGCGAATCAGGCGATTGCCCCGGAAGGACGTTCATGATCAACCCCGAAGGCTGTGCGGCGACGGTCCGCACTGCGGTGACTCTCGCGGCAGTCGCGCTCGTGCTGCCGTTGATGGTCGCCGGCCTCGCCGGTGCGTGTCCGGCGTCCGGGACGGACTTCTACGTGCCGCCGGTCCCGCTCCCGGCGGGTGCACCCGGCGACATCCTGCGAGCCGAACCGATGTCGGTAGCGCTCTCGGTACCCGGCCCCAATGGGCCGATGCCGGCCAGTGCTACCCGAATCATGTACCGCAGCAACGACACTCACGGCGAACCGGTCGCTGTCACCGGCACCTACTTCGATCCGGCCCTCGCATGGAGCGGACCTGGGCCCCGACCGCTGGTCAGTCTCGCGGTCGGTACCCACGGGCAAGGCGATCACTGCGCGCGCCCTCGCGCTTGTTCGACAAGATCGCGCATTACACGCCGCTACTCGATGTCATGACCGAGTTCGAGACCGTCGCCGTCAACGCGCTGGTGGTGCGTGGCATCGCCGTGGTCGTCACCGACTACCACGGCCTCGGCACACCGGCGACCCATGACTGGCTGAACCGGCTCGCCGAAGCGCACGCCGTTCTCGACGCCGTGCGGGCCGCACAACGACTCGCCGGAACGACGATCGACAGCTCCGGTCCGGTCGGCCTGTTCGGCTACTCGCAAGGTGGTGGCGCGGCCGCGGCCGCCGCCGAGCTGCAACCCACCTACGCGCCGGAGCTGGACCTGCGCGGCGCCTACCTCGGCGCACCCGCCGTCGATCCGCTGGCCGTGCTCGAAGCGGTCGACCTCATGATCGGCAAGGGCTTCATCGGGTTCGCGCTCAACGGCCTCGCCGCCGACTACCCCGAGGCGCCCACCGATCCCGACTACTGGAGAGGCAGCCGACAGTGAGCTTGATGATGCACGCGGCCGCGATATTCGTCCGCGCGACGAGACGACGGACATACGTGACGGCGGAGTCCGTCGACCGTGCGATGCGACGCCGACCGCGGGCCGGACGGCCACCGGCCCGACTACGCGCCCGCCACCAGGTCGGCATGCGTACGATCGACGGTTTCGACTGCTGGACAGTGGCGCCACGCGCCGAAAAGGCCACGACCGCGGTGGTATATCTGCACGGCGGCGGATACTTTCAACAGATCGTGTCCCAGCACTGGCGACTGATCGGCCAGCTCGCGGACGCGGGCGTCCATGTCGAAGTTCCGCTGTACGGCCTTGCGCCCCACCATCATTGGCGCGAAGCCTACGGCCTGGTGACGACCGTATACCGACAGGTGCTCGACCGCTTCGACGCCATCACGGTCGCAGGCGATTCCGCGGGCGGTGGCCTGGCGCTCGGCTTCGCGCAGTCGCTGCTCGACAGTCCGCTGCCCCAGCCGCGGCGGATCGTCCTCATCGCTCCCTGGCTGGACCTGGCACTGGCCGAGCCCGGCGTCGCAGCTGTGCAGCGACGTGACCCGTGGTTGGTCGGCGCGGGTGCGCGCAGGGCCGGACTCGTCTGGGCCGCGGGGGCGGATCTGACAGATCCTCGATTGAGCCCGATCCACGGTGAACTGCGTGGCCTCGCGCCGAAGTCACTCTGGTTCGGCACCCGCGACATTCTGTACCCCGACGCCGTTCGGCTCCGGCGCCGCGCCGACGCCGTCGATGCCGAGCTGACCTTGACGGTCTGCCAGGACGCCATTCACGTCTACCCCCTCGTGCCCGCGCCGGAAGGTCGGGCGGCGGCCCGGGCGATCGTGCGCGAAATAGGATGGGGAGGGTGAACTGATCTGCGCCCGTCCACAACTGAAAGGCGCCACCATGGAGATCGTCAAACGCCCCGCGCCGCCGACCGGTATTCGGCGCCTACTGTTCCGGGCCCCTATCCATCTGTACCGACTCCGGCTCGGCTGGGTCTTCGGGGATCGGCTGCTCCTGTTGAACCACGTGGGACGCGTTTCGGGCAAGCAGCGCCAGGTCGTTCTCGAGGTCGTCGAACACGACCGCACCGACGGCAGCTACGTGGTCTGCTCCGGCTTCGGCCCCAAAGCCGCCTGGTACCAGAACATTCTGGCCGCGCCCGAGACCAGCATCCGGGCCGGCATGCGCACGATCCCGGTCACCGCCCACCCCCTCGGCACGGACGAAGGCGGTGACTTCATGGCTCGCTATGCTCCTCGTCACCCCGGCGCGGCCCGAAAACTAGTGCGCTTCATGGGCTTTGCCACCGACGGCTCCCAGGAGGACTACCGCGAGGTCGGGCGTCACCTGCCCTTCGTCCGCCTGTCGCCGCGCTGAATCACCAACTCCGGTTCGTCCAGGTCCATCCACCGGGCGAGTGTGCCGATGTCCGCCACCTGCGCCGAATAGTCGCGATTCGACAGTTTGGATACAGCAATATTCAGACTTTGTTCGTGACGCTCTCCTTCGCTGTCGCCGGTGCTGTGAGCAGCGCTGCGACGATGGCCGCGACCGCGGCGGTGATAGCGGCGCCGGTGAATCCGTCGGTGAATCCGGTGAGGGTATCGCCGATGAGGCTGGCGGCTGCCACGCTGGAAACCGCTGCGGCGCCGAGTGATGCGCCGAATTCGTGGAAGGTGCTCACGATGCCTGCCGCAATGCCCGCCTCGCGCGGATCGACCTGACCGAGCGCGGTCGCGGAGGCGACGACGAACAGGGCGCCGGTTCCGGCTGCCGCGATCGTGACGCCCAATGTCACGGTGACCGGGGTCATCGACCACGCGGGCAGCGCCATGCCGACCGCCGCGATGACCAAGCCTGCGACGGCGAGTAGGCGAACGCCGAGGCGGGCGAGCATGCGGCCGGTGAGGTCGGCGCCGAGCATGGTTGCCAGCGCCACCGGCAGAAACAGCAGTCCGGTGTGCAGTGCGCCGTAGCCGCGCGCGTTCTGGAAGTAGAAGGTGCCGAGAAAGAACACCGCGATCATCAGCGCTGTCGCGATCGTGATCAAGAAGGTGCCGGTCGCTACTGGGCGACGGCCGAGCAGTGCGAGGTTCATCAGTGGTGAGCGGGCGGTCTTCTGTCGCGCCGCGAAGGCGAGGTAGCCGATCGCCGCCAGCAGGGCGAGCCAGCCGGTGGTGCTGGACAGCCAGCCGTGCTCACCGGCTGTGATCAGGGCGTAGATCAGGGCGGTCGACGATGCCGTGACCAGGAGCGCGCCCAGCACATCGAGGTTGGTGGACTCGGCGGTGGGTCGATGGTTCGGCAGCATCCGTGCCAGTCCGATGAGGATCACCAGTCCGATCGGCACATTGATGAAGAACACCCACGCCCAACCCGGCCCGGCGGTGAGCAGGCCACCGAGCAGCACGCCCAACGCCGCGCCGCCACCGCCAAGTGCGGACCACACGCCGAGGGCCTTATTGCGTTCCTCGCCGGTGAACAAGGTGACGACCAACGACAGTGCCGAGGGCGACAACAGCGCCGCGCCGACACCTTGGGCTATGCGCCCGCTCAGCAGCATGGGTGCCGATTCGGCGAATCCGGTCACCAGTGACGCTGCGGTGAAGATCAGCAGCCCGGCCAGAACCACCCGCTTCGGTCCGACCAGGTCGGCGATGCGTCCGCCCAGCAGCATCAGTCCGCCGAAGGCGAGCGTGTAGGCGCTCACGGTCCAGGTCAGTGCCTCGCGGCTGAGATCGAGATCGATCTCGATGTGCGGCAACGCGATTGCCACGACGGTGATGTCGAGGATCAGCATCAACTGTGCGGTGCCGAGCAATGCCAGGATGCGCCATCGCAACGGGTGCGGGCTTTGTGTCATTTTCAACCTCTCTCGCTAACCAGTACATGTCAATACGAGTTATGAGCCCAATGTAACTCATGCACAGCTATACGAGCTAGGGTGGTGAGGTGTCGAATTCCAGCACGGCCGGGCGTCCGCGGCGGCGCGCCGATGCCGAACGCAGCATCGCCAGCATCGTGGCCGCGGCGCGCGAACAGCTGAGCATCAACCCGGAGGCGAGCGTCGACGACATCGCCAAAGCCGCTGGTGTGGGCCGAATGACGGTGTACGGGCATTTTCGGAACCGGCCAGAACTCGTCGAGGCCGCGCTGGTCGACGCGATTCGTGTCGGCGAAGAGGCGTTGGCCCAGGTCGATCTCACCGGTGATGCGCAGGGCGCCTTCACTCGGCTGCTCGCATCGAGTTGGTCACTCGTCGCGGAGTCCGCCGCACTGCTGACCGCGGCTCAGGGCGTATTGCCTGCCGGCCGCCTTCGCGAATTGCACGGGACGCCGGCCGCACGAGTCGAGGAACTCATCCGCCGGGGCCAGGACCAAGGCGTGTTCCGCACCGACCTTCCCGCCGGCTGGCTGGTCAGTGCCGTGCATTACATCCTCAACGGCGCGGCGGAGGAAGGGCGGGCCGGGCGGATCGATATCGAGGATGTCGCGCGGATTGTCGATGCTACCGTGCGGTCCATTCTGTCCAACCCGCCTCAGTTGGAGGAATCGCCGCCGAGATAGTGCCTCGGCGAGGTGCCGACCGTTCGCCGGAAGGCAGCGAGAAATGCGCTGGCCGTGGAGTATCCGACGGTGTGTGCCACGCGGGAGACGGGCTGGCCGTCGGCGAGCAGCGGCAGTGCGGCCTGGAGTCGGGCGTGGGTGCGCCAGCGGTCGAAGCTCATCCCGGTGTCTTGGACGAACAAGCGCGTCATGGTGCGTCGGCTGACACCGACGGTCCGGGCGTGTGCTTCCAGGCTGCGTGGATCGGCCGGGTTGTCCAGCAGGGCGTCCGCGACCGCGAGTACTCGTTCATCGGCAGGGCGTGGCACGTCGATCGGTGTTGCCGGCAGCGGTTGCAGCAGGTCGAGGACGACCGCCTCCGCGCGTATCCGCTGGTCATCGACCAATTGCTGCTGGGCGAGGTGGGCGATCAAGTGCGCCAGCAGACCGTCGACCCGGACCGCTGTCGGCTCGGTCCATGGCACCTCGCATCGGTCCGGTTCGAAATAGAGACTGCACAGCACGGCATCGCGGCTGGCACCGGTCTTGTGCACGACTCCCGCGGGCAGCCACAGCGCGCGAGTCGGTGGAACAACCCAATTCGCCTCTCCCACAGCAACTCCTAGTACGCCTGTGCGTGTCCAGGCCAGCTGGTGCTGCGGGTGATAGTGCTCATGGGTCCACTGTCCGGCCGCGAGCGGGAAGCTGCCGACCACGATCGCGCCGACGCCGAGCGGGGCAGGTTCGAAAGCAGGTGCGGACATGCCACCAGGCTATGTCCTCAACGCGCTATTACCTGGCCCGGTGACGTATATCGGCCATCGACGTCGCTGCCTACCGTCGATGGATGACTTCGATTTCCACGATGGAATCAGCCTCGGCAGGAGGCGCCGCCCGCCGCCGCGCGGTGCTGATCATGCTCTGCCTGGTCCAGTTCATGCTGAATCTGGACGACAACGTGGTGAGTGTCGCCCTGCCCACCGTGCGCGATGACCTCGGGTTCGGCACCGCTGGTTTGGCATGGGTGGTCAACGGCTACATCCTCGCCTTCGGCGGATTCCTGTTGTTGTTCGGACGGGTGGCCGATCTGCTCGGTCGGCGTCGGATATTCCTCTGTGGCGTTGCGCTTTTCGGGGTGGCGAGCGTGTTGTGCGCCCTCGCACAGGAACCCTGGCAGTTGGTGGCGGGCCGATTCATCCAAGGAACCGGGGCCGCGATGGCGAGTCCGGCCGCGCTCGCGTTGCTCACCCTGCTCTATCCGGGTGCGCGGGAACGGGCCAAGGCGATCGGCGTCTGGGGTGCGACCGCCGCGGTGGGTGCCACCTCGGGATTGGTGATCTCCGGTGCGCTGACCGGGTTCGCCTCATGGCGATGGATCTTCCTGATCAATGTGCCGGTCGTCGTGGTGGTCTCGGTACTGCTGCCACGTTCGGTCGCGGAGAGCAGAAGCAGCCGTCGAACGCGCATCGACCTTCCCGGTGCGGTGCTCATCACCGGCGCCCCGGTACTGCTGGTCTACGGACTGTTGCGCGCAGCCGAAACCGGTTGGGGCGAAGTCGGTTCCACGGTGGCGATGATCGCCGCGGCGTTGCTGGCCGTGGCATTCGTCGCGGTGCAGAAGCGCACCGATGATCCGCTGGTTCCGTTGTCCTTTCTGGCTTATCGGCCACGGGCGGTGGCCAATGCCGCCACGCTGCTGTTCTCCGCGGCCTTCTACGCCATGGCCTTCCTGCTGATGCTGCACATCCAGACCGTCCTCGGCTACGAGCCGTTCACCGCCGGTCTGGCGTATCTGCCGTTCGGCGCGGGCATTCTCGCCGGAATGTGGGTGTCGGGACGGGCGGTGAAGCGGCTCGGTGCGCGCTCGGCGATCGTGATCGGGTTGCTGATCAGCGCGGCCGGTCTGCTGCTGATGTCGGGCATCGACGGCCACGACGCCTACGCCTCGGGCGTACTGCCCGCCTTGCTCGTCACCAGCCTCGGCTGCGGGATGACCTTGCCCGCCCTGGCCGTCACCGCGCTCACCGGCACCACCGAGGAGAACGCCGGCATCGGCTCCGCTGTGCTCACTTCGGTCCAACAACTCGGCGGCGCAGTGGGTTTGGCCGTTCTGGTCACTCTCGCTACCCGACGCGATGACGAGCTGGGCGACTCGATCCATGATCAACAGGCCGCGTCAGAAGCGTTCTCCTACGCACTCACCATCGCCGCGGCCCTCGTCATTCTGGCAGCGATCCTCATCGCCACGATGTTGCGCGATCACCGGTCGGCACCGTAGCCGGTGATCTTCTTGCACTTCGATGTCAGTCAACGCGCGGGGGCTGGGATGTGGGACAGCCAGTTCGCGACGAGGTCGGCCACGATCGTGCCCGCCTGATCATTGAGGTGGATGTGGTCGGTGAGCATGATCAGGCCGTTGCCTCGGGCGATGTCGTCCAGGGAGCGGCGGAACACGTAGTGCTGCACCGCGACCCTCAGTGCCAGGCCGAAGCTGAACGCGAACTTCGGGGGTGTGGTGCCTCGGCCGAGGTGCTCGGCGATCCGCTCGTATACCGGCAGATAACTGATGCCCATGCGATCGGCGGTTTGCTCGGCGGCGATGTTGTAGTCGGTGAGTGTCCGGTTGGCCGGGTCGGCCGGGTTCTCGCCAAGGGGCGTGGCCGACAACAGTGCGATCTGAGCGGTGCCGCTGGTCTGAAGCCGGCCGATGATCGTTTCCAGGTTGGTGCGGAACTGCGCCTGCGGTATCCCGTTACGGACGTCGTTGGTACCGACCATGATCGCCACGGCGTCCGGGCGACAGGCCACCACCTCATCGAGCCGGTGGAGAAGATCGGTGCTGGTGTGGCCGTTGACGCCGGCGTTGACGAAGTCGTAGCCGTCGGCATCGAATCGGTCGCGCAGAGCGCCGACCCAGTCGGCGCTGAGCGTCGCATGCGTGATGCTGTCGCCGAAGGCGACCACGACGGTGTGGGCGCCGGGCCGGCGACCCGTGGCGAGGAACTTCTTCGGCGCGTTGGTGGCCGGGCGCCGGAAGGCGGCGTACATGAGTGCGCACAGTCCCACGGCGAGCAGCGCGAGCAGGACCAGTGTGATGACGAGGGCCATGGTGTTCTCCTGGTGTGGCGAGATGTTTCAGGGGCGGGGGAGGGACGAGAGCCAGGTCGAAGTGAGATCGGCGACGATCGCGCCGCCTCGGTCGTTCAGGTGGATGTGGTCGATGAGCAGCCGCATGCCGCCGTTGCGGGCGACCTGATCCCAGCTCTGTCCGAGTAGGTAGTGCTGGGTCGCCGCGGCGAGGGCGCGGACGAAAGTGAAGGAGTACTCCGGCCCGGGGGTGTCGGCCTGCCGGAGCACCTCGGTCATCCGCTCGTGCAGAGGCAGATAGTTCACGTCCGTGTCGGCCGCGATCTGTTCGATCGCGGCGTTGTACCCGGCGAGGGTGTGGTTGATCGTCGCGTCCAGGTCTTCGCCGAGTGGCGGCAGGGACATCAGCGCGATCTGGGCGGTGGTTCGGGCCTTGACGCGCTCGATGATCGCTCGGAGATTCTCCCTGTACTGCTCCAGCCCAAGGCCGTCGCGGACGTCGTTGGTGCCGATCAGGAGTGTGACCGCGGCGGGACGGCACGCGACGATGTCGTCGTCGATCCGTTCGAGCAGGTCGGCGGTGGTGTTGCCGTTGATGCCCGCGTTGACGAACTGGTAGCCCCGGTGCCGGGGATCGGCACGCAGCGCGCCCACCCAGTCGGCGCCGAGCGTGCCCTGGGTCATGCTCGCACCGGCCGCGACCGCGATGGGGCGCGTATCGGATGTGCTTGTCGGCGCACAGGCCTCGGCGGGTGGATTGTCTGCCGCGCGCAGGAAGGCAAGGTAGCCGGCGGTGCCGGTGCCCGCGAGCGCGGCAGCC
This sequence comes from Nocardia sp. NPDC058480, assembly GCF_042720495.1. Taxonomy (NCBI): domain Bacteria; kingdom Bacillati; phylum Actinomycetota; class Actinomycetes; order Mycobacteriales; family Nocardiaceae; genus Nocardia; species Nocardia sp. NPDC058480. The sequence goes on from NZ_JBHXMN010000012.1 coordinate 68,639, forward strand.
AGCAGCAGACACACGAAGACGATGATCTTTCGCTTCATGGTCGGTACCCCCAGCGATTTCATCGGAACTCCTTGGTTAGTAAACACTCGCTAACTTGCCTAGGTGACGTTAGTGAGCGTTTACTGACCATGTCAAGTGCTGAAGGAGGAGCGGATGGGTACCAGGGACGTGATCCTCGACGCGGCCGCCGAGGTGATGGCCGAGCAAGGTCTGGCCAACGTGACCACGCGCCAGATGGCGCGGGCCGCCGGGTTCACCGAGGCGACCCTCTACAAACACTTCGCCAACAAGGCTGACCTGCTCGTCGCGGTGATGCGCGAACGGTCACCCGGCTTCGGCTGGCTCGATGAGGTGCTCCGCGACAAAGCCGGCACCGGAGACGTGGTGGGCAACCTCGCCGCTGTCGCCGAAGGCGCCATCGCCTTCTACCGCAACGGCTTTCCGCTGTTCGCCTCGATGTTCGCCGATCCGGAGACGCTGGCGACCCACAAGGCGGAGTTGGTGCGCGTCGGCGCTGGACCGCACAAGGTCAACGAGGCAGTCGCCGAATACCTGCGAGCCGAACAGCAGCAGGGCCGCCTGCGACCGGACGCCGACGTTCGGGCCGCCGCGGGACTCCTGCTCGGCGCCTGCTTCCAGCACGCCTTCCTCGGCCACATGTCCACACCCGGCCACCGCGACGACCGTGAAGCGGCGGCCAACTTCGCCCGCACCCTCATCGAACCCCTCGTCCCTGATGCCCACCGAGCGCGCGGCGATCAGCGCGCTCGCTGAGGATTGAACGGTCAGGGCTCGGCGGTGGGGAAGACCGGCCAGCAGTCCGTACGGACGGTCGGGTCGAATCCGGGTCCGGCGGCGATGGTGACCTTCTCGCGGTTCAAGATGCCGGAGGTCAGGAAGAAGATCGCCGCGATGTAGGTGGCCATGATCGCCAGGCCCGTGCCGGTGGCGTCCTTGTCGATCCGGCCGGCTTCACCGAGCAGGATGATGCCGTCGGAGATCAGGAACAGCAGACCACCGATACCAGCACGGACGTCAGTGGCGAGTGCGGTCGCTGCTGTGCCGACGAGCAGCGCCGCATACAGCGGGACGACCGGTTTGAGCCCAGCCTCGAGGCCGGACCATCCGTACGCGATCATCGCGATGCCTGCGACGACGTAGAGACCGACCAGCCAGAGTTTGCGCGCGAGCCGGCCGATGGCGCCGCGGGAGATGAAGAACCGGATAAAGCACAGGTGAGCGACCGCGAACGCCGCCATGCCGACGATGAACAGGCCATCGAACTCGAGGAACAGATCCCCGAGGAAACAACACACCAGCGCCGCCGCCAGCAGCCGCGGCCCCTTCTGCTCGATGACCCAGCCGAGAAGCAGGGGAGCGAGCAAACACTTGGAGATACTGTCCCACGGCTGCACCTCAGCGCCGTTGAGCACGAGGTGCACCACCGCCACCACGCCGAAAGCGATGATCCAGGGACTCTTCATGGGAATCACGGTACCGCCGAGCGGGCCCCGAGTGAATCGTCGTTCAGACCTTCGGCGGGGTTACACGCCGGACGCGAAATAGAGGCTGGCTGCCGACTTGCGGATGAGCCGATCAGCCGGGCTTGTTTCGGAAGTTGCGCAGCGAGGCCTGATGCCGCTCAGCAGGTGCTTGCCGCGGGCTTCGCGGCGAACCGGTCGGCCAGATAGGTCAGGGCCGTCGGTAATCCCACCACAGCTTCGGTGCCGTGCTCGCCGACCGGATTCTCCACCAGCTGCACCGGAATTCCAGCGCCGCAGTATTTCTCGGCCAGGGCCCGCGTCGCGCCGATAGGGGCGAATTCGTCAGCGACAGCGTGGTGGAGCAGCACCGGTACGGCGGGTGCGCCCGGGCGGAACAGGGGACTGGCCATCCGCACCACCTTGCTCAATTCGGGGTTGTTCGTGATCGATCCGGGCCACGCTTCCAGCGCAGCCGCATGGAGAAAGGGATAGGCGAGAGCGGCGTTGAGCAGGCAATCGGCTTGGCTGGCGGCCAACATCGCGCGGCCGGATTCGTTGAGGTATTGAGCCACATCGGCTTCCGGATAGGACCGGTTCAACCCCACCAGGCCCACCACAGTCGCCCCACCGGCGATTCCACCGCTGAAGCCGGACATGGTGGACTCCAGGTCCGCGACGATCCCGCCCAGCGCCACACCGCTCAATCGCAGATCCGGGGCGTAGGTGCTGTGCGCTTGAGCTGCGATAGCGGTCGCTTGCGCCCCGCCGGAGTATCCCCACATGCCGATCGGCGCCGCGGGGTCGACAGCCGCGGGCGCGAACGCTCTGGCGGCGCGAATACCGTCCAGCACGCCGTGGACATAACCATCGGCACCGAACAAATCGGAGTCAGGCCCCTGATAGTCCGGCACGACAAGAGCCCAACCTTGTTGCAGCGCAAGCCGAATCGTGCCGGTCTCGGAATACGCGTTGCTCGGGCCGCCCTCGATCCCACCGCGCAGCGCGTACGAGGGTGCGCATTTCGAGCCAACACCGTCTTCGGCGACTTGGTACGACAGCAGCGGACGCGGCCCGTCTCCAGTCCATTCCTGGTGCGGTACCAGAACTGTCGCGACGTAGGCACGGGGCGCCCCATGATTGTCGACCGTCTTGTACTGCACCTGCCACGCCTCTGCGGGCAGCGGCAGCAGGAACGACTCCGGTTCGATCGCCCGGGACGCGAGCACGGTCCCGTTGGCTAGGTCCGCGAGACCAGCAGGCTCGGCGTAGAACGAATCCTGTTCCGGCAGCGGCACTGCCGCAGCCCAACCCGCGCACGCCGTGACCAGCGCGAAAACCGCACCGACCACCGTCGCGCGCAATGTCGCGATCTCCACTACCCGCATGGCAAACTCCCGCCCCGAGAACCTGTTCTAGTTCGCGTCCGCGAGCGTAATGCATTCGATGGGACCTGACACCCAAGCGGCAGAGAAATCCTGATCTAGGCCCGGCAACCAGCAGCGCCGCCACCCCTCCGGTGGCGCCGGTTCGGCGACAGCTGGCGACACGCGTCACCGGCCGGGCGTCCAAGGCGTTTCTGAAGGCTGCCTATCGGCCCTCGTGTGTGGAGGATCGGGTCGGTCAGCGGGCCGCGTGGAAGGCCGGAAGGGCTGGGATGAGGGTGTCTGCGTAGTCGCGGATGCGCTGTGGAGGGAAGGCTTCGGGGTCGGCGAGGGCGAGGCGGCCTGCTTCCCAGAACATCGCGTACAGGGTGCGGGCGGTGAGTTCGACATCGAGGGTGGGCAGGCGTTCGGGTGGGCAGGATTCCCGGACGAACGTGGTGAGTGCGGCGATGAAGGACTGCCGTCCGCGGTCGATTCGATGGCGGAAGGCCGGGGTGCTGGCATCGGCGATGAGGAAGATGGCCCGCCAGCGGTCGGGCGCGGCCAATACGGCGGTGAGGAAGTGTTCGAGGCTTTCCGCGATCGCCGCGGGCGGATCGCCCATGGCGGCGACCGGCACCGCCTCGGCCATCTGCGCCAGCGCGGCGGTTTCCTCCCGGTCGAGTGAGGCGCGCAGCAGCTGGTCGGAATCGGTGAACAGGCCGTAGATGACGGGGCGGCTGACGCCGGCTGCCCGCGCCACGGTGTCGATGGACACCTTGTGGACGCCCTGCTCGACGATGACGCGCAAGACGGCGTCGAGCAGCTGTTCGCGCCGCTGCTCGGGTGCCATTCGCGGTGCGTAAGCGCGGTTTCGTCGTTCGGCCATGATCGCCGACCACCTCTCCCTATCGAGGGACTGCTTGACATCCAGCAGTGCCTGCGCAAATACTACACTCACTGTAGCTACACTGACTGTAGCTTTTTCGGAGGTAGCAATGGCGCGGCGGTACTGCATCATCGGGGCCGGATACACCGGGTTGGCGGTGGCGAAGGCCTATACGGATCTGGGTTTGGACTACGACCATGTCGAGGCCACGGCGGCGATCGGCGGCAACTGGTCGCATGGCGTGTACGACTCCACGTACCTGATCAGCTCCAAGGGGGTCACCGAATACCCGGACCACCCGATGCCGGACGACTACCCGGACTTCCCCAGCGCGGCGCAGATGCGCGACTACCTGCGCGGCTTCGCAACGGAGTTCGGATTGGACCGCCGCATCGAGTTCGACACCCTGGTGACCGATGTCGCGCCGCTCGACGACGCGGGCCTGGCCGGCTGGCGGGTCGAATTCGCCGATGGCGCGGTGCGTGAGTACGACGGAGTCGTCGTCGCCAACGGCCACTACTGGGATGTCAATATCCCGGCCTATCCGGGCGAATTCACCGGCAAGCAGATCCACTCCAAGGACTACAAGCGTCCTGCCGACCTCGACGGCTCGCGGGTGCTCGTGGTCGGCGCGGGCAACTCCGGCTGTGATCTGGCTGTCGAGGCCGCGGTGACATTCGACAACGCCGACATCTCGCTGCGCCGCAGCTACTGGTTCATCCCGAAATACGTGCTGGGAATCCCGAGCGGAAACTTCGACGTCGGTTCGGTGCCGGTGCCTCGGCTGGTGCAGGAAGCCATCTTCCGCTCGCTCGTCACCATCGGGATGGGCAGGTATGAAAGCTTCGGACTGACCAAGCCCGAGCACCGGATCTTCGATCAGGATCTCGTGGTCAACCAGCAGCTCCCGTATTTCCTCAAGCACGGCCGGATCGCCGTCCGGCCGGAAATCGCGCGCTTCGACGGTCGCACAGTGCAATTCACCGACGGCACGAGCGGTACCTACGACACCATCGTCTGGGCGACCGGGTTCAAGACCACCTTCCCGTTCCTGCGCGACGGCCTACTCGAATGGCAGAACGGGCAGCCACGACTGGTGTCGCACACCTTCGCGCCCGGCGTAGCCAACCTGTACTTCGCCGGACTGGTCGCGCCGCGCTCCGGCGCGGGCATGCTGCTGATGAACAGCTCTCGGCTACTCGCCGAAGCCGCACTTCTCCAACAGCAGATGCGCACCCCGGTCGGCGATCTCTACGAGCGCATTTCCGAGCCGTCCGCCGAAATCCTCGCGGGCGGACCGGAATTGCGCTGGGAGGTAGTGCGTGGCCGATGGCTGGTTCGCGCGCTTGCCCAGCTGCTGACGGCGCGAGCCCTGCTCCCGGGTTCCGCCGGGCGCACCCGGGAGGCACCGTTCGCCGAGAGCGCGCTAGGCCGTCGCCTGCCGCGACCGATCGGCACCGCCGCCCGTCTTCTCGCCTGACCCCGAAACCCTTCCGCCACACCAGGAGTTCCCATGCCACCCAAGAATCGTTCACCCCGGATCGTCGCCGTCGGCAGCTCGTTGACGCTGCCGTGCGGGGTGACCCTGCCCAACCGGATCGCCAAGGCCGCCATGAGCGAACAGCTCGGTGAGGTCACCGGCGCGCCCAGCGCGACGCTGACCAGGCTCTACAGCGCCTGGGGGCGCGGTGGCGCGGGTCTGCTGATCACCGGCAATGTCATGATCGACCGCCGCGCCTACGTCGAGCCGCGCAATGTGACGCTTGAAGACGATCGCCACCTCGAGGCCGTCGGCAACTGGGCTCGAGCGGGATCCCGCGAAGGTTCGGTCATGGTCATGCAGATCAACCACCCCGGACGCGTCGCGGTCGGACCACTGCACCGCCGCCCGGTCGGCCCCTCGGCACTGCGGCCGCAGGCGCTCGGCTTCAACCTGCGCAAGCCACGGGCGCTGAGCCTCGACGACATCGCCGATCTGCGCCGCCGCTACACCCGTACCGCCGAACTCGCGGTGGCAGCGGGCTTTTCCGGAGTGCAGGTACACGCCGCCCACGGCTATCTGCTGTCGCAGTTCCTCTCACCGGTCGCCAACCAGCGATCCGACCGATACGGCGGTAGTCCCGAGAACCGTCGTCGGCTGCTGCTGGAAGTCGTGGCCGACGTGCGACGGGCGATCGGGCCCGGCACTGTTGTCTCGGTGAAGCTCAACTCGGCCGACTTCCAGCGCGGGGGACTGGCCGAAGACGAATCCCTCGATGTCGCCCTCGTGCTCGAACAGGCGGGCATCGATCTGCTGGAGATCTCCGGCGGAAACTACGAAGCTCCCGCCATGACCGGCGTCGTGCAGGACAGTGCCAGGGAGCGCGAAGCGTACTTCCTGCGCTACGCGCGAGAACTGCGCGCCCGCTCGGCGATGCCGCTCATGCTCACCGGCGGCGTCCGTACCCGCGCCTTCATCGACGAGGTGCTCGCTGACAGCGCGGTCGACGTGATCGGGCTGGGCCGCCCGTTCGCAGTGCGGCCCGACATCGCGGGGGATCTGCTGGCCGGGGCCGGGGAACCACAGTGCCTGCCCACAGCACCGCGCATTCCCCTCGCGTCCGCCACCCCGGTCAATTCCTACCTCCAGCTTGCCTGGCACGCAGCGAATTTCCGGCGCATCGCGGCGGGGGACAAGGAGGTGACCGGCCCCGGGGCGGTACGCACCCTGGCCGCCGCGGGTACCACCGTGACCGCGCGCGCACTCACCCAGTTCTGACTTCCGAGGAGAACCCATGTCGCTACCCACCCCCATTCCGACCAGCAGGGCCGTCATCACCGGAGCGTCGTCCGGTATCGGTGCCGCGCTCGCCGAAGGTCTCGCGCAGCGCGGATATTCACTGATCCTGGTGGCGCGGCGCGAGGACCGGCTGCGCGAGCTGGCCGACCGGCTCGCCGCGCGCCACGGCGTCGAATCCGAGGTCCGCGCCGTCGACTTGGCCGACCGCGGCGAACGCGCGAAGCTGTGCGACGAGCTCGCCGGGCGCGACATCGCCGTGCTCTGCAACAACGCGGGCTTCGCCACCTACGGTGACCTCGCCGCCGCCGATCCGGCTCGCGAACGCAGGCAGGTCGAAGTGAACACCGTTGCGGTGCACGACCTCACGATCGCCGTGCTGCCAGGCATGGTGGCGCGTGGCGCGGGCGCGATCCTGGTCACCGGCTCGACAGCGGGCAATCAGCCAGGCCCTGGCAACGCCACCTATGCCGCGTCCAAGGCGTTCGCCAACACCTTGGCCGAGTCCCTGCACGGCGAGCTGGCCGGTTCCGGGGTGCAATGCACCCTGCTCGCGCCCGGACCGGTGCGCACCGAATACGCCGAGGTCGCCGAAGTTCCCGAGCTCGACCGCTTGGTTCCCGGCCCGCTGTGGGTGAGCGCGGAACAGGCTGCGGCGCAGGCGATCGCGGGCATGTCGGCCGGTCGGCGCCGGGTGGTGCCAGGCCTGTTCGCCAAAGCGCAGACCATCGGCGGCCAGTACACCCCGCGCGTGCTCGTCGGACCGCTGCTGCGCGCCGTCTACCGAAAGGTGAAGTAGTCGTGGGCTGGGAACCCGCCATCCGCACCGTCGGACGCTCCCTGAGCACGGATCTGCGTCGCGCGTTCACGATGGGCGACCCGCGCCGGAGCCTCTACCGGGACGCCCACTACTTCAGCGCGACCGTCGAGATCGACCCGGATCGGTTGCGACAGTGGCTGCCCGCCGGGGTCCGGTTGACCGAACCCGCGCGCGCGGACCTGTTCACCGCATGCTTTCCCGACAACAATTTCGGCTCGCCGGGCTACCACGAGGCCGGGCTGTTCGTGCACATCAAAACCCTGCAGGGCACCGGAATCCATTGCCCCTGGATGATTCTCGACGACGATGTGGCCTTGATCATCGGCCGGGAACTGCTCGGGTACCCGAAGAAGCTGGGTCAGATCGACTGGACCGTCACCGACACCGAGATCCGCGCGGAGGCCACCCGCCGTGGGCACAAGCTGCTCAGCATGAGCGGCTCGCTCGGCGCGATCCTGACCGATCCACCGCCGATCCTGGCCCGCCCGCACCGCAATGTGGTCGGCCTCGCCGGTGTCTTCCCGTCCTGGCTGGTGGGTTTCACCCCGCGTGAGCGCGTTGTCGAGGTCCGCCGGATCGACGACTTCCAGCTGACGGTGCTGGGTTCCGAGCGCGATCCCCTCGACCAGTTGGGCATCGGCCGCGTGCTCGAAGCCAGGCTCCATCGGGTCGACCTGCAGGGTGTGTGGGCGCCCCCGATCCCGCTCCGGCCACTCACCCCACTCTTCACCGCCAGCCGACTGCGGCCCCGGACCCTGTGATCGCCGCGCCACCGAGTCCCTCGCCATCCCGCAGGGCATCGAGCGTGGAACGTCATCACACGTCGATTCCGCCCCGATCACGCCCGGCTGCGGCGCCCGAAAGTGGCACGTACGCCACAAATCTGTGCGCGAGAGGGGCTCGCATACGAATCTCGGAGAAGAACACCTCGCCGCACCCACCGGCGCCCTGGCTCAGGGGCTCGGGATTCCGCCCGCCGCACCAACTCAGCACGCAGCTGACCGGCCGCACCTGTGCTGGTCGTCACCGGTGCCCGCCGATCGCGACGTCGACCCGGGCCTCGAACGCATCGAGCACGTCGACGTAGGTGGTGGGGACGCTGACCTGCATCACCGGCCCGGTGTCGGAGGTATCGAACTCGAATGTGAAGAACGAGCAGCAGCCCGATTCCCTCGCCGCGAGTTCTCGCCCGGTGGCTCCACCATCAAGGGCTAGATGTAGCTCCAGGCGGGTCGACGTGGGTCGGCTCGCGCTGCGTACCGACTGCGCGAAGAAGCGGTCGAATTCGGCAATCCGGATCGGTTGCTCGACGGTGGGCAGGGTGCACGCGTCCGGTACCCAGTCGTCCTGTGCTGGTGGGATCGTCATGAATCCACGGTAAGCCTGTACCTGGGTACCGGATGCGAGGTCGAATCTGCGCCGGATTCGGCGGCTGGCTCCGTTGCTACGATGGCGGCCATGGTCAACACTTCCCGATTTGTCCTGTTTGTACGGAATTGGAATCGGTGACCGCGCGCTCGGCGTCGCGCCGCACCCGGATCCTCACCACCGTGGCCGCGGTGTTGGTCATCGTCGTCGGCGCGATCGTATTGGTCGCTGCCCGTGGTGAGGACCGGGTCGCTGGCAGCACGGAATCGGCCGTTGGATCAGCGGTGGTGGTGCGCCCGGACAGCCACCGGCTCACCGATCCGGCCGGGTCGCGGGTGACGCTGGTGGAGTTCTTGGACTTCGAATGTGAGGCGTGCCGGGCGATGTTCCCGGTCGTGGAGCAGTTGCGTGCCGATTACGGGGACCGGGTCACCTTCGTGGTTCGGTACTTTCCGATTCCGTCGCACTTCAATTCTGAGCGCGCCGCCCGTGCCGCCGAGGCTGCCGCGGGTCAGGGACGCTTCGAGCAGATGTATCAGCGGATGTATGAGACTCAGGCCGGGTGGGGTGAGAAACGGGTTCCCCAAGACGCGGTGTTCCGCGGCTTCGCCGTCGAACTGGGCTTGGACATGGCCGCATTCGACGCCGCTTACAACGACCCGGCTACCGCCGCCCGGGTGCTGTCGGACTCCGACGACGGCCTGGCGCTCGGCGTCCAGGGCACACCGACCTTCTTCGTCAATGGCGAGAAGGTCACCGCCCGCGACTATCAAGACCTCGCCGCGGCACTGGATGCAGTCCTGTAGGTGAGCTTCCTCATCGTCGTTGACGGGGACTGCTGCACGGTGCGAGTCGTTTCAAGACCGTGCCGGGGCGGAGTCTGTCCCTGGACGCCGAACAGCTCCGTCGATACCGGCGAAACAACAAGCTGAGAGCCGTACCGTTGAACCAGGAAGGTCAGCGAACGGTGACAAGGAGGCTACTCATGCGGGCATCAAAGGGCGACCGGCTGGTCACGCATGGCCGGGTTGTCGGTGCGCAGGATCACGTTGTCGAAATCGTCGAAGTGCTCGGCCCCAACGGCACGCCGCCCTACCGGGTCCGGGCCGAGAACGGCCATGAGTCCATCATGTCCCCCGGTCCGGACTCCGTTGTGGACCATCGCAAGGGATCGGAGCTCTGACTGCCCGCCGCACTACCTGACTGCTAGCCAAGACGCTCTCACCAAGGCCGCGCGTCGAGGAGGTGGCGCTCGGCTGGACCGGCTCGGTGGGCGCGGCAAACGCTGTTCCAGACCGGCTCCTCGTTACGTATCCAGCAGTGTGCATTGCGCTATTTGGATTCCAGCCGTCCCAGCGGGTGTCGTGCGGCGAGCAGGGTCTGAGCTGTGGTCCAGTCGCTGTGGTCGATGCCGGTGACGTGGCGCAGGTAGGCAAGGGTGACCTGTTGGACGAGCGCTACCCGGTCGGGGCTCTCGTCGGTGGTCTCGGTGACATGCTCGCCGGAGATGCCGCCGAGGAAGTGCTGGCCGCCGAAGACGGTGAGCAGGCTCTTGTTCCCTCGGCTCAATGTGTAGGGGTCGGTTGTCCACGCAGGTCCGCGAGTGGACAGGGGGAGGTCGTCGTCGTCGCCGGCGACCACTAATCCAGGGGCGGTGATGTGGGAGAAGTCCTGTGCGCGGAGCCAGGGAAGGTGCTCGTGAGCGAAGGGTGTGAGTTCGGCACCGCCGTGTCCCGCGGTGGCCAGTTGGATACTGGCCATGATTCGCGGGTCGGACAGGTCCTCGGCGCTGCCGGTCTGTGGATCGGTGACGCGCAACCCCACCAGGATTCCCGCGGTCTGGCCGCCGAAGGAATGCCCTGCGGCGACGATCCGGCCGCGGTCGACCCGGCCTCGCAACCCGGGCACTGCTGCTTCCAGCGCACCGAGGTCGTCGAGAATTCGTTTCATGTCCTGCACGCGGTAGCGCCACAGTTGTGGCTTGCGTGGGTCGTTCGTAGCGAGGGTGATCCGCGTCGAGTCCAGGTGCGTGGCTTGGACCACGACGAAGCCATGGGAGCTCCAGTGATCGACCAGCGGCGCGTAGCCGTCGAGGCTCGAGCCGAATCCGTGAGCGAACAGGACGACGGGCAGATCTGCGCCGGTGACTGGTGCGGAGACTCGTACCTGCAGGTTCTCCCCGCGGCCGGGTGTAGGCAAAGTTAGTGGTTTGACTGTGACGACCGGTGTCGGGGTGGGGTGAGTGATCATGCGGGAGTAAACCTTTCGGGCACGATTCCGTACGCCCGTTGAGGCTCGGAGTTTGTGCGCGCGGTCGCCCTACTGCGAGGACTTGCCTGGATGAGGGGCGCATCGACTACGCTAAAACCTGACGTTGGTGTCAAGGGCAAGTAGTTGCGGCACGGATCACTCGAAGGTTCGAATGCGTATCGGAGAACTCGCTCGCCGGACCGGAGTGTCTGCCCGCGCCCTGCGGTATTACGAACAGCAGCACCTGCTCCAGGCCGAACGGAGCCCCAGCGGCCAGCGTCACTACCCTGAAACCGCTGTTGACCAGGTCCTTCTGATCCAGCAGGCGACGGCGCCACGCCCACCACACTGCGCGGCGATCCGGCGGGGGACCTCGCCGCGGAGGTCATCCGGACCTCGTCCGACCCGTATGTGGGACGGGTGTCGCTGGTGCGGGTGTTCTCCGGCACGCTGCACAGCGAGGACACCGTCCGCGTCTGCGGACCCTCCCACGATGCCGACGACCGGGTCGGCGGGGTCACCGCGCCGTTGGGGAAACAACAGCGGACACTGACCGAGGCGGTCGCCGGCGATATCGCGTTCGTCAGCAAACTCGGCCACGCGGAAACCGGCGACACCCTCTCCGGCACCGGGAAACCCTTGCTCATCGAGCCGTGGCAGCTGCCGGAACCCCTGCTGCCCGTGGCTATTCGGGCGCAGGGGAAGGCCGATGAGGACAAGCTCTCGCAGAGCCTGACCCGGCTCGTCGCCGAGGATCCGTCCCTGCGGCTGGAACACAACGAACACACCCATCAGCTGGTGCTGTGGTGTCTGGGGGAAGCCCACCGGGATGTCGCGCTGGAACGGTTGCGCGGGCGGTTCGCCGTGCGGGTGGACGTGGAACCGTATCGGGTGGCGTTGCGAGAGACGCTCGCCGCGGCGGCCGAGGGGCGCGGCAGGCTGGTGAAGCAGTCCGGCGGGCATGGGCAGTACGCGGTGTGCCAGATCCAGGTGGAACCGCTGCCGACGGGGACGGGATTCGAGTTCGTCGACCGGGTGGTCGGTGGGGTAGTGCCGCGGCAGTTCATCGGATCGGTGGAGAAAGGGGCAAGGGCGCAGGCCGCGCGCGGGGTCACTCCCGGATATCCGCTGGTGGATGTGCGGGTGACACTGGTGGAGGGGAAAGCGCACTCGGTGGACTCCTCCGACGCCGCCTTCCAGACCGCGGGTGCCCTGGCCCTTCGCGACGCGGCGGACACGTCCGGGACCCTGCTGCTCGAACCGGTTGCCGCGGTGCGGGTCACGGTCCCCGACGACCATCTGGGCGCCGTCCTCGGCGACCTGTCCACTCGGCGCGGCCGCATTCTCGGCACCGAACCGGCCGAGACCGGCTGTACCCATATCCGGGCCGAGGTACCCGAACTCGAACTGAGCAGGTATGTCATCGACCTGCGATCGCTCACCCACGGGGCGGGGTCGTTCGCCCGCGGGTATCTGCGGCACGAGCCGATGCCGGCCGCCGTCGCCGAGCGGGCACGCAAGGAAGGCGCCGAGGCGTCGGCCTGAATCGCCGGGCATTCGGTGAATTCGAATTGCAGCCACCGAGGATGCCGACTGGCGGTCAGGACTGGGATTGCGCGGTCTTGGCGAACAGTTCCAGCAGGGTGCTCCACCCGCCGCCGCGTTCGACGATGGTGTCCTGGATGGCCTTGCCGTCGACGAGCCGGTCGAGGTGGCGGTGTTCGAGGGTGACAGCGGTCTGCTCGGGTCCTTCGGCGGTGAAGCGGACCTCGATCTCGCTGGCGCGGGCCGGGTCGGGGTCGTATTCCCAACGCCCGTTGATCTGCCAGGTCACCAACAACCGGTGCGGTGGTTCCCACACCAGCACCCGGCCCCAATCGCATTCGGTGCCGTCGATGCCGCGCTCGTACCAGCGTCCGCCCTCGCCGGGTTCGAGGATCGCGTCGGCCATCTCGGTTTTGCCGATGTGGTAGGCCGCAGGCCACCAGCTGCCGAAGGATTCGGTGAAGAACGCGAACGCGCGGTCCGGGCTCATCGCGACGGTGGCTTTGCCTTCCAGGACAGGCGGTTATCCAGTGGTGCTCATGGTCGATTCTCCTGTTCGGGTTCGGTGGCCGCGGCGTCGGCGGCCTTCTGAAAAGCGGTCAAGGCCTCGTCCCAGATGTTCTGGAAGTAGGCCTGGATCGCGGCGAGGCCTTCGGGGTTGATGCGGTAGATGCGTTTGGTGCCGTCCGGGGTCGCCACGACGAGACCGCCTTCTTTGAGGACACGCAGATGCTGTGACACCGCTTGGCGGGTGATCGGCAATGATTCGGCGAGCTCGCCCACCGACGAGGGTCGCCGGGCGAGACGTTCGAAGATCGCCTTGCGGGTCGGGTCGCCCAATGTCGCCAGATCCACATCTTTGAAAGCCTCCACTTTCGTAAGTGTGCGCTTTCGTATGGTGATGCGCAAGACCTTGCGGCGATACCGGAACAACCCGGCCGATTATCGATGTGCCGGAGGGTGGGTTTCGTACATCCGGATACCGACTGCCACCGCGGCGGCGGCGCTGACAGCGGCGGCGGCCCAGACCGCGGCGTGCAGGCCGAGCAGGTCGGCGACGATGCCGCCCAGGATCGCGCCGACGGCATAGCCGAGGTCGCGCCAGACGCGGTAGACCCCGACCGCGCGCCCCCGCCACAGCGGGTGGGCGACATCGCCGATCACCGCGAGCAGCGTGGGATAGACCATCGCGGTACCAGCGCCGAGCAGGATCGCGCCCGCAGCCCATACGGCGAACCCGTCGGACGCGGCGATGACCGCTAGCGCGCAGGCTTGCAGGGCCATACCCCCGGTGATGAGGTGCTTGCGGCCCCACCGGTCCGAGAATGCCCCGGTGATCAGTTGACCGGCGCCCCACACACCGGGGTAGAGGGCGAACAACAATCCGATCTGGCCGACGGTGAGGTCGGCGGTGGCGAACAGCAGCGGGAACAGCCCCCACGACAGTCCGAAGTTGAGGTTGTTGACCAGCCCGGCGTAGCTGGCCGAGGACAGGGCGGGTTCGGTCAGGCTGGTCGCCACCGCGATCTGGCGATCGGTCAGATCCGCGTGGAGGTGGTCATGGAGTCCGTCGGCGCGCGGGGTGTGTCCGGCGGCTTCTAGGCGGGCGTAGTCGCGGGTTTCACGGATGAACAATCCTGAGATCGCCAGTGCGAGTGCGGCGTAGGCGAGGCCGAGTAGAAACGGCGCCGGGCGCAACCCGTAGCGTTCGGCGAGGTAGCCCGCGAGCAGGGAACTGATCGCGACCGCGCCGTATCCGGCGGCTTCGTTGAGGCCCATCGCGAGGCCGCGCCGGGTGGGTCCGACGAGGTCGATCTTCATCACGACCGTGGTCGACCAGGTCAGGCCCTGGTTGATGCCGAGGAGCACGTTGGCCGCGATGACCCATCCCCAGTTGGGTGCGGCGATGAGCATCAGCGGCACCGGGATCGCGAACAGCCAGCCGATCAGTAGAACGGGTTTGCGACCGTAGCGGTCGGAGAAGGTGCCTGCGAAGTAGTTCGCGATCGCTTTAGTGATCCCGAAGGCGGCGACGTAGGTGAAGATGTAGGTGTAGCCGGTGAGCCCGAATTCGGATTCGGCCAGTAGCGGCAGCACGGTTTGCTGCTGGCCGACCATGCCACCGACGAGGGCGTTGACCGCGACCAGCAGGGCGAACTGCGCGGCGTTTTCCCGCAGTCCCAGGACCGGGGTTCGTGCGCTGGGGCGCAGGCTCATGCCCCGGCCGCCAGGTCCTGACCGAGCGCGGCGGCGTAGTCGGCCGGTGAGCCTGCCAGGATTCGGATGTCGGTGCGGCCGCTGCGTTCCAGGATGCTGGCCGCGGTCATGGCGCGTTCGCCGTGTCCGCACATCACTGCCACCGGCCCGGCCGGGACGTCGACCAGATGCGTGGCGAGCGCGCCGAGTTCGATGTTGTGGGCGGCGGGGACGTGTCCGGCGGTGTACTCGCCGCGTTGGCGGATGTCGAGCACTGTGGGCGCCGGGCGCACGGCCAAGTCGTCGGCATCGAGCAGATCCCCCGTGTCGGTCGGCCCGGTCCAGGCGGTCATCCCGCCGTCGAGTTCGCCGGCCAGAGTGTCGAACCCGACTTTGGCTGCCTCCCAGGCGATGTCGACACGATCCTGGGAGCTGTCGCGGACGATGATCACGGCCCGGTCCGGATCGACCAACCAGCCCAGCCACGTCCCGAACACCGGCCGCAAGGTGATCGACAACGCTCCAGGGAGGTGTCCTGCGGCGAAATCGGCTGCG
Source organism: Nocardia sp. NPDC058480 (assembly GCF_042720495.1). Lineage (NCBI taxonomy): Bacteria > Bacillati > Actinomycetota > Actinomycetes > Mycobacteriales > Nocardiaceae > Nocardia > Nocardia sp. NPDC058480. The sequence goes on from NZ_JBHXMN010000012.1 coordinate 83,883, forward strand.
GCGCGGGCATCGACGACCTGCGCGCCGTCGGCGATCAGCTTGCCGACCTCCTCGCTGGTCAGCGGTGCCAGGGTCGGGGTGGATCCCAGGACAGCCGGGCCCTGATGGTTGATCACACCCAGGCGCAGGAAGTAGTCGGGGAAGGACCCGAGCGAAGCGAGCAAGGCCTCGACGAAGGCATCCTCTCCTTCGACCTGCAACAGCGGATTGGTCGCGCGCTCGCGGCCGATGGTGCTGACGCGTTCGGTGCCGGTGGCTGCCGAGCAGAACGAGCCTGCGCCGTGGGTGGGCCAGACCGGGGTGTCGTCGGGCAGTTCCATCAGCCGCTGGAGCGAGTGGTATTGCGCTCGGGCGAGCGGGATGGTCTGGTCGGGGCTGACCAGATCGGTGCGCCCCGCGGTCCCCACCATCAGCGAGCCGCCGGTGAACACGCCTTTGAGCTGGTCACCCTCGCGCAGCAGATACGACAGATGCTCAGGGGAATGCCCCGGGGTGGCCAGCGCTTCGAGGACGAACTCTCCGATGGTGACGCTTTCTCCATCGCCGAGTGCGGTCACCGCGAACCCGCGGGGGCCGACGTCGGGGGCGATGACGGTCGCGCCGTCGGTTTCCGCGAGTTCCCGCACGCCCGAGATGAAGTCGGCGTGCAGGTGGGTTTCCACCGCGAAGGCGATCTGTAGACCACGGCGCTGCGCTTCGGTGCGAACTTCGCGGACGTCGCGTTCGGGGTCAAGGACCAGCGCGCGCCCGTCGCCGAGGTCGAGCAGGTAGGTCGAGTTGCCCAGTCCCTCGTCGATGACAGGGATGAGGGTGAAGTCGGTCGGCATCGCGCAACTCCTGGGTCGACGGGTTCAGCCACGGACAATATTCCAATCAACCATGGAATACTATGAGACTATTCCATGTTTTCATGGAAGACAACCGCACGGTCCGCAGCCGGCGGCGAAACCACCGCTTCTCTGCTGGCGGGTACGCTATTCCAAAGATGATTGGAGGAGTCGTGAGTGGTGACCGATTCGCCGCGAAGGCGGCACTGTACGAGGCGTTCGCTGCCAGCGGCAAAGCTCTCGCCAGCGGCAAACGTCTCGAACTGCTGGATCTACTCGCCCAAGGTGAGCGGACCGTCGAGTCCCTCGCCGCTGCCGCCGGGTTGAACCTCACGACCGCGTCGGCGCACTTGCAGACACTCAAGCAGGCCGGATTCGTCGCCACCCGCCGTGAGGGCGTGCGGATCCACTACCGCCTCGCCGGCGAGGACGTGGCACAACTGTTCGCGTTGCTACGCAAAGTCGCCGAAGCCCACCAGCCTGCCGTGACACCAGCCCGCGATAACTATCTGGGCCCCGCCGACGGCCAGGAGATGACCCGCGAGGAACTACTGGCCCGCGCCGAGGCCGGACAGATAGTCGTCCTGGATGTGCGCCCCGCACCGGAGTATCAGGCCGCCCATATCCCCGCCGCGGTCAACATCCCCGTCGACCAGCTCGCCGACCGCATCGCCGAACTCCCCGCCGACAGCGAGATCGTCGTCTACTGCCGCGGCGAGTACTGCGTGCTGGCCTACGACGCCGTGCGGCTGCTCACCGACCACGGTCGTCGTGCGATCCGCCTCCACGACGGCATGCTCGAATGGCGCCTGGCCGAATTGCCCCTCGCCACCACGCCCGCCTGACGCCACCGCGTTGCACTGGCATTGGAATTCAGCGCCGCCGAGCTCGGCGCAGCCGCATGGCGGCGCGAATCAGCTGCGGCGCGCTCACCCCGGCAGCGATCGCGGCCAGTGGGACGACGACGTCGACCTGGCCGTGGGGATGACGGGTTGATTCATGACGCTCGCCGATCGGGTGTTAGGGCGGTGCCGAGGATGTGTTCGGCCGCCGGGAAAGGGAAAGCTGTGTCGGGGAATCGGACTCGCTCGTAGTCGGTGAGGATGAACCCCGCATCGGCGAACGCGCGCAGAGTGTCGCGCCCGGTGTGGCAGCCTCCGTTCAGCAGTGGCCAAACCGTGGCGTCGACGCCTCGTTGCGCTCGCCTCATCCGCGCCGACTCGGATCGGACGTGCTCGAAGAACCGCAGGACTCCGCCCGGTTTGAGGACTCGCACGATCTCGGTCAGTGCGGCGCGCTGGTCTGGCACCGAGCACAACACTAGGCTCACTACGACCGCGTCGAACGAACCATCTTCAGCCGCAATGTGTTCGGCGTCCGATTCGATCACCTCGACCGTGATCGGTACTGCCGCTGCGGCGCGTTCAGCCTCGCGGCGCAGCAGCGGTTCCGGCTCGATGGCCACCAACCGGGTCACCGTCGGCGGGTAGAACTCGAAGTTCGCGCCCGGACCGGCGCCCACCTCGAGGACGTCACCGACCAACCCCTCAGTGAGTCGGTGGCGATATCGACTCACCCCGGCCCGCTCCAGGCCGGGGCCGGCCAGGCTCGCATAGAACCGGGCGAAGACCGGACGACTCTTCCATCGCTGCGGCATGGCACCTCACCGCCTAACTGTTCGGCATCGCCTCGCTACACTGCAAGTAAGGAGGTCGATACATAGTGAAGTCACTTCACGATAATGCCGATGGGCGCAGCACCGCTAGTGCCGCGACGGACAAACTGTTCGAACTGACCGAGGTCCTCGGAGCGATGATGGAACGCGGCATGGCCGAGCGCGGACTCACCCAGGCCCGCGCACGACTGCTGTGGCGGCTGCACCACCACGGGCCGCTCACCCAACGCGCTCTCGCCGATCTCCTCGAGGTCACCCCTCGCAACGTCACCGGACTGCTCGACGGACTCGCCGACGACGGCTACGTCGAACGACGACCACACCCAACCGACCGCCGTGCCACGCTGGTGACACTCACCGAACATGGCGCGACGTTCACCGAGACGCTACGAACACAACGTAGCGAGATGGCCGCGGCACTTCTCGAAGGGCTCACCCGAGATCAGGTCCAGAACTTCTTCCAGACCTTGGACATCGTTGTCGACCGGCTCCGCGGCATCGCGCCCGCATGCTGACTCGTCGCTGATCGGGCGGATGACTTCGGGTGTACGCCGAACCCGGCGCCCTGATCGGGAAGTCGGCGATTCGCAACGCCTGGGTCGTCTGGCCTCGTGTGAGCTGTGGGGGTACAGATGGTGAGACGTGCGGCTCCGGGCCGTGGCGGCCGCGACTTCGTGCATTTGGGCTTCGGCGTAGATGATCAAAAGTGGCACAGCTGCCACCCTGTGAATCATATTCGCGCAGGTCAGGCGCTTATGTTGCCGAATTTGTGTGTCTACACGGGCACTCGACACCCGCTGGTGCGCGAGCGCTACTCGCGCTCGAAAATCGAGCCTACAAGCCAGCTTCGAGGAACATCGATCATCACCGAAGCGTGGCACAGCTGCCACCGGTGAAACCTGTTTACGCAGGTCGCGGTCATACAAGGGGCTCTCCTGAGTGTGCGAGTGCACTCGAACACGCAGAAGCCTTGATCTGGCCCGAAGGCCACAAATCTGTGCGCGAGAGGGGACTTGAACCCCTACGTCCGTGGACACCAGAACCTAAATCTGGCGCGTCTGCCAATTTCGCCACTCGCGCTTGGATGTGTACGACCGTCCAAACTCTACCGGGCGAATCGGGCTGAGCGAAGCCTTGGGGCGGCGTGGCGTACTCGTGGGTAACACGACCTGGGGTTATAACGATTCGGTAAACCTCAATATGAGGGGCACTCATGTTTGAGAATCCGAGTAACAGGCCGGACCTGCGCGTTCAAACATGAGGATCCATCATGTTTCAGATGATTTTGGTACGGGCGTACGGAAATACTGGGCGGTAGCACTTGGCTGGACCGGAAACGTGAGGCTTTCCTCATGATTTTGTGCGATTGTGGCTCTCAACAGGCCCGAGGGGCTGCCGGAAACGTGTGCGTGCCGTCGGTGGGCGACACGCCAGGAGAAGGAAGTCGAGCGTCTTGACGATCAACGAGAGCACCGAAATCGGCACGGAAGCGACCACGAAGACGAATGGTCGTGGCCCGGCGAGGGGTGCGCGCGCGGCGCTGCTGGAGCAGCTGCGCAACGGGGCTGGATACGCGTTGGCGTTCGGTGGACAGGGTGCGCAGTGGCTGCGCGAGCTCGAGGAGATCGGGCGCGACAGCGCGCTGGAGCCCGAGCTGACCGCGCTGGTCAATGACGCGTCCGCGCTGATCGAGCCGGTTGCGACGCAGTTGCTGGTGGTGCGCCCCGGTGGTTTCGATCCGATGGGCTGGGTGCTCGAGAGCGAGCTCGACGAGCCGGAGGAGCCCTCCTCGGCGCCCGCGGACTCGGTGCTGCGGTCGGTGGCCGTTTCCATGCCGGGTGTGCTGCTGGCCCAGCTCGCCGCGACCAGGGCGTTGCGCTTGCAGGGTCTCGACCTGGCCGAGCACGCGCCCGTCGCGATCGTCGGACATTCGCAGGGACTGTTCGCCGCCGCGGCGGTCGAAGCGGGCGGCACGCGTGACGCGGAGCTGCTGGCCATCGCCCAGCTCGTCGGTGCGGCCGCCGGGCTCGTCGCGCGCAGGCGTGGACTGATGCCGGTGGGCGAGCGCTCGCCGATGGTCGCGGTGTCGAATGTGGATCCCGAACAGCTGCGGGCGATTGTCACCGAGGTCGCCGAAGGCGTTGATCCCGCGACCGCCGCGGTCGTGTCGATCCGCAACGGACGTCGGCGCGTTGTGCTCTCGGGTGCGCCCGCGCAGATCGATCGGGTGCGCACGCGTTGCGCGCAGCTGCACGACGAGCAGACCCGTGAGCGCGAGAGCAAGGCCCGCGGTGGCGCGGTATTCGCGCCCGTGTTCGAGGACATCTCCGTCGACGTCGCCTTCCATCACCCGGCGCTGGCCGAGACCGTCGAACTGGTCGCGGGCTGGGCCCGGCAGTGCGAGATCGACGCCGACCTCGCCGCCGCCCTGACCCAGCAGGTCCTCGTCGACCCGATCGACTGGGTCGCCACCGTCGACGCCGTGGTCGACGCGGGCGCGCAGTGGATCCTCGACCTCGGCCCCGGCGACCTGCTCTCGCGGGTGACCGGCGGATCGCTCAAGGGCACCGGTGTCGGCGTGATCGCCGCCGCCACCCGCGCCGGTCAGCGCAGCCTGCTCACGCCGGGTGCCGCGCCGGAGCCGTCGACGCCGTGGTCGGCGTTCGCGCCGAAGCCGGTGCGCCTGCCCAACGGCCGCATCGTCGTCGAGACCTCCTTCACCAAGCTCACCGGCCGCTCGCCGATCCTGCTGGCGGGCATGACCCCGACCACCGTCGACGCGAAAATCGTTGCGGCCGCGGCCAATGCGGGGCACTGGGCCGAGCTGGCCGGTGGCGGACAGGTGACCGAGCAGATCTTCGCCGACCGGATGACCGAGCTGCGCCAGCTGCTGCAGCCGGGTCGCGCGGTGCAGTTCAACTCGCTGTTCCTCGACCCCTACCTGTGGAAGTTGCAGCTCGGCGGCAAGCGTCTGGTGCAGAAGGCGCGGGCGGCGGGTGCGCCGATCGACGGCGTGATCGTCACCGCGGGTATCCCCGAACTCGATGAAGCCGTCGCGCTGATCGGTGAGCTGTCCGAGGCCGGCATCAGCCACGTCGCGTTCAAGCCGGGCACCGTCGCCCAGATCAAGGCCGTCCTGCGCATCGCCGACGCGGTGCCGGACTACCCGGTGATCATGCACATCGAAGGCGGCAAGGCCGGCGGGCACCACTCCTGGGAAGACCTCGACGACCTGCTGCTGGCCACCTACGCCCAGCTGCGCGGCCACGCCAACGTGGTGATCTGCGTCGGTGGCGGCATCGGCACCCCCGAGCGCGCCACCGACTACCTCACCGGCACCTGGTCCACCGGCTACGGCTACCCGCTCATGCCACTGGACGGTGTGCTCGTCGGCACCGCGGCCATGGCCACCCTCGAAGCGACCACCGCGCCCGAGGTGAAGCAGCTGCTCGTCGATACACCCGGCACCCCCGACTGGGTCGGTGCGGGTACCGCGAGTGGCGGAATGGCGTCCGGGCGAAGCCAATTGGGCGCCGATATCCACGAGATCGACAATGCCGCCTCGCGCACCGGCCGCCTGCTCGACGAGGTCGCAGGCGATGCCGACGCCGTGGCGAGTCGTCGCGCCGAGATCATCGCGGCGCTCGACGCCACCGCCAAGCCCTACTTCGGCGACGTCGCCACCATGACCTACCAGCAGTGGCTGGAACGCTATGTCTCCCTTGCCGTGACGAGTGACGTGCCGATCTCGTTCGATTGCGGCAGCGATATCGGTGACGCGATCCGCGACGCCACCCGCTCGGACTGGCTCGACATCAGCTGGCGCGACCGGTTCGCGGAGATGATGCGCCGCACCGAATCCCGGCTCAACCCGGCCGACAGCGGCGAGATCGAAACCCTGTTCGCCGACGACGAAGCCTTCGAGCACCCGGTGCAGGCGCTGTGCGCGCTGAAGAAGCAGTACCCGAGCGTCGCCGACGCCGTGCTGCACCCGGCCGACGTGCCGTTCTTCGTCTCGCTGTGCAAGACACCGGGCAAGCCGGTGAACTTCGTGCCTGTCGTCGACGCCGATGTGCGGCGCTGGTGGCGTTCGGATTCGCTGTGGCAGGCCCATGATCCGCGCTACTCGGCCGATCAGGTGTGCGTCATTCCCGGCACCGTCGCCGTCGCCGGTATCACCCGCGTGGACGAGCCGGTCGGCGAGCTGCTCGACCGGTTCGAACAGGACACCGCGTACAGCCTGGTCCGGGCCGGAGTCGTGCCAGAGGCAGTGGACGCGCGTCGCGTCGCGGGCGTGGTGGCGGGTCCGATCGACACCGTGCTCGCCGCCCCTGACGTGCAGTGGGCCGGGCGCACCACCGTCAACCCGGTGCACCGCCTCGGCGAGATCTCGGAGTGGACCATCGAGCAGGGGAGCGCGGTGCATCACAGCACCGGTGCCACCCTGACCGAAACCACCGGTCCCGAAGCCGAATTCGGCTATGTGGAGCTGACGGTGCCGCTCGCCCGCGACAACGTCCGGATTCGCATCACCGTGCCCGCGAGCGTGTATTCCGGTGGCGCGCCGGTGATCACCGAGGCGGATGCCGAAACCGCGATGTCGGCACTGCTCGGCGTCGCCGCCGGGAAGTCGCTGCCCGAGGTGAAAGCCGGTGTGGCACACCTCAACCTGGCCTGGATGCCGGATCTGATCGCCGACCACGCCGGTGTCACCGGCTCTGGCCTGCCCGACACGCTCAGCACCCTCGGCCGTACCGCTCCTGACGTGCTGGTCGGTGCCTGCTGGCCCGCGGTGTTCGCGGTGCTCGGCGCGGCCCGCACCCCGGTGGGTGGTTCTGTCATCGAGGGCATGCTCGACCTGGTCCACCTGGACCATCAGATCGACCTGCTCAGCGAACTGCCTTCGGAGACGAGCATTCTCGTCGTCCGTGCCGAGGGCGGCGCGGTGGTCGATACCGACATGGGCCGCGTGGTCGAGGTCGAGGTGCACGTCGGGCTGATCCTCGATCAGGGACTCGACGCCACCCCGCTGGCTCGTCTCGTCGAACGGTTCGCCATCCGCGGCCGCAACGGCGCGGGCGAGCTCACCGATCCGCCGCGCGCGGCCGGTGCGGTCTCCGACGGCGCGACCGACACCCCGCGCCGCCGTCGCCGCGATGTCAGCATGGCCGCCCCGCGCGCCATGCACGCCTTCGCCGCGGTCTCCGGCGACCACAACCCGATCCACACCTCCGACGCCGCCGCCAAGCTGGCCGGCCTCGGTAGCCCGATCGTGCACGGCATGTGGCTCTCGGCCGCCGCCCAGCACGCGGTAGTCGCGGTGGATCCCGAAAGCTCCGTTCCCGCACGCACTCTCACCGCATGGACCACCCGGTTCCTCGGCATGGTGCGCCCCGGCGCGACCGTGGACGTGCGGGTGGAGCGGATCGCGGTGGACGCGGGCGCCGAGATCATCGAGGTCTCCTGCCGCGTCGACGGTGACCTGGTCATGACCGCGACCGGGCGCACCGCCGCCCCGAAGACCGTGTACGCCTTCCCGGGTCAGGGCATCCAGCGCAAGGGGATGGGCCTGGACGCGCTGACCCGTTCGAAGGCTGCCAAGCGGGTGTGGGAGCGTGCCGACACGCACACCCGCGAAGCCCTCGGGTTCTCGATCCTGGCGGTGGTGCGCGACAACCCGACCTACCTCAAGGCGCGCGGTGTCGAACACCGGCACCCGGACGGCGTGCTGCACCTGACCCAGTTCACCCAGGTCGCCATGGCCACCCTCGGCGTGGCCCAGGTCGCCGAGCTGCGCGAAGCGGGCGCGTTCGTCGAAGGCGCGATGCTGGCCGGTCACTCGGTCGGTGAGTACAACGCCCTCGCCGCCGTCGCCGGTGTGCTGCCGCTGGAGGCCGTGCTGGAGGTGGTGTTCCAGCGTGGCTCGGCCATGCATGAACTGGTGCCGCGTGATGCGCAGGGCCGCAGCGACTATCGGATGGCTGCCATCCGCCCGTCGCAGATCGGGCTGCCCGACACCGAGGTGATCGACTTCGTCAATGGCATCGGCGCGGCGACCGGTGAATTCCTCGAGGTGGTGAACCTGAACCTGCGCGGCTCCCAGTACGCCATCGCGGGCACGGTCGCCGGGCTCGAGGCGCTCGAAACCGAAATCGACCGCCGCCGTGCGGAATTCGGTGGCAAGCGGGCCTTCATCGTGGTGCCCGGCATCGACGTGCCGTTCCACTCCTCGGTGCTGCGCGACGGCGTGCCGGAGTTCCGGCACAAGCTCGAGCAGTTGCTGCCCGCCGAAGTTCACCCGGAAGTCCTGGTCGGACGCTACATTCCGAACCTGGTACCCCGGCCGTTCTCGCTCGACCGCGCGTTCCTCACCGAGATCGCCGAACTCGTGCCGTCGGAGCCTCTGGTGGCCGTGCTGGCCGACTTCGACAGCTGGGCGCAGCGCGATGCCGAGCTGTGCCGCGTGGTGCTGATCGAGCTGCTGGCGTGGCAGTTCGCCAGCCCGGTGCGCTGGATCGAGACCCAGGACCTGCTGTTCACCGACACCGCGCACGGTGGTCTCGGTGTGGAACGGTTCGTCGAGATCGGCCTCGGCGCCACCCCGACCGTGGCGAACCTGGCCTCGCAGACGCTGAAGCTGCCCGCGTTCGGCGGGGCGACCGTCGAGGTCGTCAACGTCGAACGTGAAGCGGCCGTCGTCTACTCCACCGACACCGATCCGGCGCCGGTCGAGGACATCGACGACACCCCCGCCGAGGCCACGGCCGCGCCCGCCGCGGCACCTGTCGCTGCCGCCGCTCCGGTCTCCACCGGCGGCCCGCGCCCCGACGACATCGCCTTCAGCGCCGCCGACGCCACCCGCGTGCTCATCGCGCTGTGGACCAAGCTGCGCATGGACCAGATCGGCCCGGTCGACACCATCGAAGGCCTCTGCGACGGTGTCTCCTCGCGGCGCAATCAGCTGCTCGTCGACCTCGGCGCCGAACTCTCCCTCGGTGCCATCGACGGCGCCGCCGACGCCGACATGGGCGCACTGGCGGCCACCGTCGAGCGCCTGGCCCGCACCTACAAGCCCTTCGGCACCGTGCTCACCGACGCCATCGGCGATCACCTGCGCAAGGTCTTCGGCCCGTCGGGCAAGCGGCCCGCCGCCATCGCCGACCGGGTCAAGAAGGTCTGGGAACTCGGCGACGGCTGGGCCAGCCACGTCACCGCGGAGGTTTCCCTCGGTACCCGTGAAGGTGCCAGCGTGCGCGGCGGCGACCTCGGCGGTCTCGCCGGTGGTGCGCTCAGCGACGCGGCGTCGGTAGACGCGGCCATCGACGCGGCCGTGCAGGCCGTGGCCGCACGACGCGGTGTCGCGGTCTCGATGCCCTCGGCGGGTGGCGCGGCAGGCGGCACCGTCGACGCGGCGGCGCTGGGCGAGTTCACCGAGCAGATCACCGGACGCGACGGCGTGCTCGCCACCGCGGCCCGGGTCGTGCTCGAACAGCTCGGCCTCAGCGAGAAGATCAGCGCACCCGAGGCGACTCCCGATACTCTCGCGGACCTCGTCTCGGCCGAATTGGGTTCGGACTGGCCGCGTTTGGTCGCTCCCGCGTTCGATGCCCGCAAGGCCGTCCTCATCGACGACCGCTGGGCCACCGCCCGCGAAGACCTCGCGAAGATGTGGCTCGGCGACGATGCCACCACCGCGGAGCAGTCGATCGACGGTTTCGCCGGTGCCGGTGAAGCTGTTGCCGCCCAGGCGAACTGGTGGCGACAGCGGGCCATGCACGAGGCCCGTTCGGTGCTGGCCGGGGTGTACGCGCAGATCGCGAAGACCGCGCTCGACACCACCGAGCCGGGCCTGTGGTCCGAAGACCTCGCCGTGATCACCGGTGCCAGTAAGGGTTCCATCGCGGCAGCGGTCACCGGCAAGCTCCTGTCCGGCGGCGCGACCGTAGTGGTCACCACGTCGGGCCTCAACGACGAGCGGCTGCGGTTCTACCGCTCGCTCTACCGCGACAACGCCCGCCACGGTGCGGCACTGTGGGTGGTCCCGGCCAATATGGCCTCCTATCAGGACCTCGACGCGCTGATCGAGTGGGTCGGCACCGAACAGGTCGACAACGCGGGCGGCGCCAAGATCAAGGTCAAGGACGCCATGACCCCGACGATGCTGCTGCCGTTCGCGGCACCGCGCGTCGCCGGTGACCTCGCCGACGCGGGCGCCCGCGCCGAAATGGAAATGCGCGTGCTGCTCTGGTCGGTGGAACGGCTGATCGGCGGCCTGTCCGCCCTCGGCGCCGACCACGACGTCGACGCGAAACTGCATGTGGTGCTGCCGGGTTCGCCTAACCGTGGCCTCTTCGGCGGCGACGGCGCCTACGGCGAAGCCAAGGCCGCGCTCGACGCGGTGGTCTTGAAATGGAAGGCCGAGAAGTCCTGGGCCGCACGGGTGACGCTGGTGCACGCGCTGATCGGCTGGGTGCGCGGCACCGGGCTGATGGGTCACAACGACCCCATGGTCGAGGCCGTCGAGAAGGCGGGCGTGCAGACCTGGTCGACCGCCGAGATGGCCGACGAACTGCTCAAGTGGTGCACCTCGCGCGCTCGTCAGGTGACGATCACCGCCCCGCAGCAGATCGACCTCACCGGTGGCCTGGCCCGCGCCAAGCTCGACCTGCCCGCGCTCGCCAAGCAGGCGCAGGAGGCCGCGGCCGAGAAGATCGAAGAAGCCGCCACCACCGCGACCATCGCCGCACTGCCCGCGCCGCCGACCCTGAGTTCCGCGCTGCCCGTGCCCGATTGGGCTCCGGTCACCGCTGACCTCAGCGACATGGTCGTCATCGTCGGTGCCGGCGAGCTCGGCCCGTACGGCTCCTCGCGGACTCGCTTCGAGATGGAGGTCGAAGACCAGCTCTCGGCCGCCGGCGTGCTCGAGCTGGCGTGGACGACCGGTCTGATCCGCTGGGAGAACGATCCCAAGCCCGGCTGGTACGACACCGAGTCCGGCGACTTGGTACCGGAAGCCGAAGTGGCGCAGCGTTATCACGACACCGTCGTCGAACGCTGCGGTGTGCGCCGCTACGAAGACGACGGCGCCATGCTCGACAACGCGGCCCCGCTGCTCACCTCGGTGTTCCTCGATCAGGACCTGTCGTTCACGGTCGCCAGCGAGGCCGAGGCGCGGGCATTCGCCACCGCTGATCCCGAGCACACCGTGATCAGCCCGGTCGAAGGTTCGGGCGACTGGACCGTGACTCGTCAGGCGGGCACCGAGATCCGGGTGCCGCGCAAGGCGAAGCTGTCACGCGTGGTCGGTGGCCAGATCCCGACCGGCTGGGATCCCACCATCTGGGGCGTCTCGGCCGATATGGCCGCCTCGATCGACCGGGTCGCGCTGTGGAACATCGTCTGCACCGTCGATGCGTTCGTCGGCGCGGGCTTCAGCCCCGACGAGCTGATGAGCTGGGTACACCCCAGCCTGGTGGCCAACACCCAAGGCACCGGTATGGGCGGCATGTCCTCGATGCGCTCGCTCTACGTCGACAACCTGCTCGGCGAACCGCGCCCGAACGACATCCTGCAGGAGGCACTGCCCAACGTCGCCCTGGCGCACGTGGTGCAGTCCTACGTGGGCAGCTACGGCGCCATGGTGCACCCGGTCGCGGCGTGCGCCACGGCGGCGGTGTCGGTGGAAGAAGGCGTCGACAAGATCCGGCTCGGTAAGGCCGAGGTCGTGGTCGCCGGTGGTTTCGACGACCTGGGGATCGAAGGCATCGTCGGCTTCGGTGACATGTCGGCCACCGCCGACTCGGCGAGCATGCGCGCCAAGGGAATCAGCGACCGCTACTTCTCCCGCGCCAACGATCGTCGCCGCGGCGGGTTCGTCGAATCGCAGGGTGGCGGCACCGTGCTGCTGGCCCGCGGTGATGTGGCGGTGGAGATGGGTCTGCCGGTGCTCGGCGTCGTCGCCTTCGCTCAGTCCTTCGCCGACGGCGTGCACACCTCCATCCCGGCGCCGGGTCTCGGCGCGCTGGGTGCGGGGCGGGGCGGCAGCGAGTCGCGACTGGCGGCCGAACTGCGCAAGCTCGGCGTGACCCCCGACGACATCGCGGTGATCTCCAAGCACGACACCTCCACCGCGGCCAACGACCCCAACGAGTCGGAGCTGCACGAGCGGCTCGCGGGCGCGCTGGGTCGCACCGACGGCGCACCGCTGTTCGTGGTCTCGCAGAAGAGCCTCACCGGCCATGCGAAGGGCGGCGCGGCGGCGTTCCAGCTCATCGGCCTGTGCCAGGTGCTGGAAAACGGTGTGGTGCCGCCGAACCGGAGCCTGGACTGTGTCGACGAGAAGATGGCAGGCTTCCCGCACCTGGTGTGGGCGCGCGAGCCACTGCGCTTCGGTGAGAAGTTCGCGCTGAAGGCGGGCCTGGTGACCTCGCTCGGCTTCGGTCACGTGTCCGGCCTGCTCGCGGTGGTCCATCCGCAGGCGTTCCTGGCCGCGATCGAACCGGCCGCACGGGCCGAGTACCAGGAGCGGGCGCAGACGCGTCAGCTCGCGGGCAGGCAGCGGTTCGCCGAGGCCATGTGCGGCGGGTCGGCACTGTACGAGAAGCCCGCCGATCGCCGGCTGGGCGCGGACGGCACGCCGGCCAAGCAGATTCGTCAGCTCGAGGCCGACATGCTGCTCTCGCCGCAGGCCCGCCTGGACAGCGACGGTGTCTACAGTGCGAACGGATGGGGTTGCGGCACTGGGCAAATCGCTCCGCAGCCGACCGAAGCGTCGTAGGCTGCCGCTTCGTGACGATTCTCGGTATCGGCTTGGACTTGGTAACCATCTCCGAGTTCTCCGAACAGCTGAAACGGCCCGGGTCGACCATGCTCAGGGAGACATTCACCGCTGGTGAACGTCGCTACTGCCAGAGCAAGCAAACCGACCCGGACCGCAGCTTCGCCGCACGCTGGGCCGCGAAGGAGGCGGTGCTCAAAGCCTGGGCATCGTCTCGCTTCGCCCGCAGCCCACAGATCGGCGACAACCCGTATCCACTGATCGAAGTCGTCAACGACGCCTGGGGCAGGCCGAGCATCAAACTGCACGGTCTGGCCGCGGAGTTCCTGCCCCGCGTGCGAGTACACCTGTCGTTGACTCACGACGGTGACACCGCCGCGGCGATGGTGGTGCTGGAGGACCCAGGCGAGTTGGCTGACCTCATCGACGGCCGGGGCTAGAAATCGCGAACCGCTACTTCTCCTCGGCGGTTCGCGATTCCTTTTCCGCGACCAGCAAGTACGCCACCATCAGCCGCTTGAGTTCGGCGACCGCATCGGTGTTCGATTGATCTTCCTGCACCGAGAAATTCAGCATCGAATACACGACGTGCACCAGTACTTCGGCCATCATCGTGCGCCGGGCGCGCGGAGTGCGCGGCGTGAGCGGCCGCAGCATCTGCGAGACGACCGCGGCGAATTCTTTCTCGTGCAGCGCGCCCGTAGCCCGCGTGGACGGGGTCGACTGCATCGCCAGCCACACCTCGCGCCGGGACGGGTCGGTGGTCCACAGGTTCGCCATGTGGTCGACGAACTGGTTCATGTGCCGCAACCAGTCCAGCGAGGGCACTTCACCGTGGAAGTCGGCCAGCTCGCGGGAAACCGCAACCAGGTCTTGTCGATTGAGCTCGCAGACGATCACGTACTTGTTGGCGAAGAATTGATACAGGGTGCCGATCGGCACCTCGGCGCGCTGCGCGACCTCTTCGCAGGTGAACGATTCGAACCCCACCTCGACCAGCAGCTCGCGCGAAGACGCCAGCAGCGCGTCGAATTTGCGCTTACTGCGCTCCTGCGTCGGCCGCTTGCGCGGCATCAACTCCTGCGGGTCGTCCTGCAATTCCAGCGCAGGGTCCGGACGGCTCTGCGGTGACCGGGCCTGCGCGTGTACTTCCACCCATCCAGGCTAGCGGTATCCACACATCCGCGACACGCCTCTACCGACAGCGTGTCAACAACTGGCCGAAATCCCGACCCATCCATGCTCTGACCGGTGACGAATCATCAGATAAGTGTGCGTCTATCTGCACGCTTATTCGCGGTGATCTTCTCGCCGTACCCGTCTCGAAGGGCTGGGGACTGACGGCGAGGCTTGGTTGCTGTCACGGTTAGGAACTGTCCAGATCGCTCTGGCGTGGTGGCGTGTGTTGGTGACTGACGACGAAACCTGGGGAAGGAGTTGATCGCTGGTGGCTAGGTTCGACATCCCCGACGGATGGACAGTGCAGGCCTACCGGTTCGCGCTCGACCCGACCCAGCAACAAACCCCGATGCTCCGATCTCATTGCGGTGCAGCTAGGTTTGCGTTCAACCACATGCTTGCCTTGGTTACAGCGGTGTTGGATCAACGGGCCGCTGAACGCACGTATGGCGTCGCTGACACCGATCTGACCCCGTCGATCGGTTGGTCGCTACCCAAGCTCCGCAAGATCTGGAACCAGCGCAAGTTCGAGTACGCGCCGTGGTGGGCCGAGAACTCGAAAGAGGCCTACAACTCCGGACTCGATGCCCTCGCACGGTCCCTGGACAACTGGGCCGCCTCCCGAACCGGCCAGCGGGCAGGCAAACCGGTCGGGTTCCCGAGATTCAAGATCGCGGCCCGGTCCCGACGATCGGTCCGGTTCACCACCGGAACGATTCGGGTCGAACCCGACCGCCACCACATCGTCTTGCCGCGGGTCGGGCGGCTCAAAACGCATGAGTCCACCCGAAAGCTGGCCCGCCGTGTGGAGGCTGGCTCCGCGCGGATTCTGTCCGCGACTCTGTCACAGGATTCACGTCGCCGCTGGTATGTGTCGTTCCAGACCCTCATCGCGGCCAAGACGCGTCCCGGGCATGTGCCGCGGTCACCTGACCGAGTGGTCGGGGTGGATGTCGGTGTCAAAGCCGACGCTCTCATGGTGGTCGCGGCTGCTGATGGGCGTGAGTTGTGGCGGGTTCCTGCCCCGAAACCGTTGGCAGCGTCGCGGACCCGGCTGAGGGCGTTGCAACGCCGGGCCGCACGTCAACACGGCCCGTACGACTCGGTCACGAAAACAAGGCGGCTTCCGTCGAAGCGGTGGCAAGTCACCACAGCTCGGATAGGCCGTACTCACGGTCGCGCCGCCGCGATCCGTCAGGATGTTTTACACAAGGCGACCACGACCTTGGCCCAGCAATATCAGGTCATCGCCGTGGAGACGTTGAACGCGGCCGGGATGCGATCGGCGGGTGGTGACCGGAAGAAAGGTTTGAACCGGGCGCTCGCTGATGCGGCACTAGCGCAGATCCGGCAGATGCTCTCGTATAAGACCAGATGGTACGGGTCGGTCCTGGTGGAAGCTGATCGGTGGTTTCCGAGTTCGAAGACGTGTTCGGGGTGCGGTGGGCGAAAGCCAAACCTGACCCTCGCCGACCGCGTCTATGAGTGTGAACAATGCGGTGTGTCGATCGATCGTGATCGTAATGCCGCGATCAACCTCGCCAGACTCGGCGACACCCAGGCAAGCGTGGGTGAACAGGGTCCCGCCGACAGTGGGTCGGTGGCAGGACGTGGAGCCAGGCAGGAGACCGATCCCGCGCAAGCGGGAGACGCGGCCGGCTGTGAAGCGTCCACCCGGCTCTACACCGCCAGTGGTGGTGAGGCCGGGACCGTCGCCTCGGAAGGGATGGCTGCCTGATGGGCGCGCACGCATTTGCTCACCAAAAGGTAACGGAAGGCAAGACTTGTGGCAGCAGCAGGATCTGTGGTAACCCTCGGCGTCAGCACCGAGCGAGGAGCCGTGCACGCGGTGGCGTTCGCCGAATCGGGCGTCACTCTCACGGATCGGATGCTGCTGCGGCGCACCGTCCGTGCCAACGGCGACGGTAAGGCCGAAGTGGCGGTGGCGGTACACACCGCGCTCGACGCGATCGCCGCCGAACTCGATGACGAGCACGAGATCGCCGGGGTGGCGGTGAGTTACCGCGACGCGAATGAGCGGCGCGCGATCGTCACCCGGCTGGCGGAGACCGAATGGGGCACGGCCTCGCTGGTTTCGGCGAAGTCGGCGCATCTGTTCGTCGCGGGCGCGATGACCTGGCTCGACGAGTTCGAGAATCTGCTCGTCTACGAGGCGGTGCCCGGCTACCAGGCGATGACACTGATCGACCCGGGTCGTCAGCGTGTACTCGCCGCCTACTCGCAGACCGGCGCGCCAACGCCTGACGCGCTGCGCACCGGTGTGTCCGCGGCGTGGGACCAGTTCGAGGCGGCATCGGTGAAGCCCGGCGCGGTGGTGCTGGTCGGTTCGTCGTCGGACGCCCCCGCGGTGCGCGACGCGGTGGCCGGATTCGGGGTGCCGGTGCTGCCCTGCCGGTTGGCGCCGTTCGCGCCGGCCGCCGGTGCCGCACTGGTCGCGTTCGGCGACACGGTCGTGGTGCCGATCTCGACCGGCTCGCGGCCCAAGCGGGGGACCGCGATGGTCGCCGCGGCGGCGAGTGTGCTCGCGGGCGGGCTGGTCGCGGGTGGTTCGTATGCGGTGATGAACAGCGGGCCGCCGGTGGTCGACAACACCGCCGTGTCGTCGGAGCCCGGCGCCGCGTCGGCGCCGATGATTCCGCAAGCCCCCCAGACACACGAAGCCGCCGCGGCGGAGACCGGGTCGAGCGGCGGGCTCGGTTCCGGTAGCGGTTTGCAGGTGAGCCCGGCCGAGGAGTCGGCCACCTCGCCGTACGAGACGGTGTCGCCGAATCCGCAACTGGTGAATCCGGGCGAGTTCCCGCTCGGCTACCCGACCCAGCTGTACGGCGATGCACCGCAGGAGGATCCGCTGCCGCTCGAACCCGCTGTTCCCGGGGTTCCGCAGATTCCCGCCGCCGCACCGACTGTGCCCGGTACCGGAATTCCGCTCAGCATGCAGCCCGCGCAGGCGGGGGTGCCGGACGGCCCGTATACGGCGTCCGCCGACTGATCGGCTCGACTACGAAGGGGCAGCGCGTGCGCTGCCCCTTCGTCGGTTTCAGACCCTGGTGTGTCGCCGGTACAGCACGCCCGCCGCGATGTACCCGACGAGCCCGATGCCCGCACACCACAGCACCGCGAGCACCCAGCTGTTGCCGATCGGTGTGCCCATCAACAACCCGCGCAGCGTCTCGATCACGGGTGTCACCGGCTGATTCTCGGCGTACCAGTGCAGCCACGTCGGCATCGACGAGGCAGGCACGAACGCCGAGCTCACATAGGGCAGGAACATGAACACGAAGGTGAAGCCGTTGGCCGCCTCCGGGTTTCGGGCGAGCAAGCCCAGTGCGGCCGCCAACCAGGACAGCGCGAACACGAACATCGCCAGCACACCGAATACGCCCAGCCAGCGCAGCGGATCGGTGGTCGGGCGGAAACCGAGCAGCACCGCCACCCCGATCACGATCCCCGAGGTGATCAGATTGCGGATCACGCTCTCGGCGACGTGCCCGGTGAGCACCGCGGACCGGGCGATGGCCATGGTGCGGAACCGGTCGATAATGCCCTCGGCCACGTCGGTGGACAGTGCGACCGCCGTGGTGGACGCACCGAAACTCGCACACAGCAAGATGATTCCTGGCACCACGTAGTCGATGTAGGCGCCGGGGCCCACATCCATGGCGCCACCGAACACGAACACGAACATCAGCAGGATCATCACCGGCAGCACGACCGTCATGATCATGGTGTCGGGACTGCGCAGGGTGTGGCGGATATTGCGGTCCAGCATCGTGGCCGAATCCTGGAGTGTGCGGGTGGCATTCATGCGGCGACCTCGGTTCGTCCTGGCTGACCGGTCAACGCGAAGAACACGTCGTCGAGGTCGGGGGTGTGCACAGTCAGCTGCTCGATCGCGATCTCGAGTTCGGCGAAATGGTCGAGTAGCTGTTTGATCTCGACGGCGCTGCCGTCCGATGGCACCTGCAGGGTCAGCTGTTCGGGGTCGGCATGTCCACCGGAGCTGCTGTCGAGTGCTCGCGCGGCGGCGTCGAGTAGTCCGCGGTCGGCGAAGCGGAATCGGATATGTCCGCCCGGCACCAGGCGTTTGAGCTCCTCGGGCGTGCCGTCGGCGACGATGCGGCCGTCGTCGAGCACGGCGATCCGGTCGGCGAGCTGGTCGGCCTCCTCCAGGTACTGGGTGGTGAGCAGGATGGTCGTCCCCTCAGCCGCCAATTCCCTGATGGCAGCCCACAAGTCGCGTCTGCTGCGTGGGTCGAGGCCGGTGGTCGGCTCGTCCAGGAAGACGATGCGCGGCTTGCCCATCAGGCTCATCGCGAGGTCGAGCCTGCGACGCATGCCGCCGGAGTAGGAAGCGACCGGCTTGTCGGCGGCGTCGAGCAGATCGAAACGCCTCAGGAGCTCGGCGCCGCGACGCGCGGTTTCGGCCTTGCCGAGGTGCAGCAACCTGCCGGTGAGCCGCAGGTTTTCGGAGCCGGTGAGCACGCCGTCGACGGAGGCGTTCTGGCCGGTGACGCCGATCAGCCGCCGGATCGTATCGGGGGCTTGCAGCAGATCGTGCTCGAAGACCGTGACGTCGCCGCGATCGGGGCGGCCCAGGGTCGCCAGGATGCGGACCAGCGTGGTCTTGCCCGCGCCGTTGGGGCCGAGGAGGGCGAAGACGGTGCCCGCGCTGATGTCTAGGTCGAGGTCGTCCAGGACGACGTGGGCGCCGAAGGCCTTGTGAAGGTGGCGGATCGAGAGCGCGGGTGGTCGTTCGGGTGCCATGGGTTCTCTCCGATCGAGAAACTGTTTATGTGATAAACACAGTTTATAGGCTAAACAGTTCTTGATGGCAAGAGCGGGCGGGTTAGAGTCGAGGCGAGCAGAGGAGGCAGATGACGACGTCCGGCGACACGGCGTTACCGCGAGCGGTCGAGCTGATGTGGGGACTCGGGCAACCCGGCGGCCGCGGCCCCAAACGGGCGCTCACCCTCGATCAGATTCTCGACGCCGCCACCGAAGTGGCCGATGCGGAGGGTTTCGCGGCGCTGTCGATGAACCAGGTCGCCAAGCAGCTCGGCTTCACCGCGATGTCGCTGTATCGCTATGTCGACAGCAAGAACACGCTGGTCGACCTGCTGATGGACCGGGTCGTCGGTGTGCCACCCGTCATCGCGCCGCGGACGCCATGGCGGTCGGGGCTGGAGCAGTGGGCGCGGGCCGAGTTCGCGCGGCTGGGTCGTCATCCCTGGTGGATGGACATTCCGCTGAGTCGGCCACCGATGGGACCGAACAATATGGCGTGGCTCGAGACGGCGTTGGGCGTGCTCGCCGAGACGGCGGTGCCGGACCCGGTCAAGCTCCAGCTGGTGATGAACGTGTCGATGTTCGTGGTGGGCAAACGGCGGTTCCTGCGGGACCTACAGGAGGAAGAGGGCGCCGACTTCCCCTCGGTGATGGCCAGGGTGCTCGACCCGAAGCGCTTCCCCTCGGTGTCGGCCGCGCTCTCCTCCGCCGCGTTCGATGATGATGGCGATATCGAGTGGGAGCAGGCCGATTTCGAATTCGGCCTGGCCCGATTGCTCGACGGTTACGAGGTGTTCATCGCCACCTTCGGCGACTGACTACACCGACAGATCGCGGCGCAACTTAGCGACGTGTCCGGTGGCTCGAACGTTGTACTGGGCAACTTCGATCTTGCCCAACTCATCGACCACGAAGGTCGAGCGGATCACGCCGGTCACGGTCTTGCCGTACATCATCTTCTCGCCGAACGCGCCCCATTCCTTGAGCACCTCGCGTTCGGGATCGGAAAGCAACGGGAAGGTCAGGCCCTCGTTGTCGCGGAATTTCGCCAGCTTGGCGGGTTTGTCGGGCGAGATGCCGATGACCTCGAGGCCCGCGCCGCCGAGCTCGGCCAGGCTGTCGCGGAAATCGCAGGCCTGCTTGGTGCAGCCGGGGGTACTGGCGGCCGGGTAGAAATAGACGATCACCTTGCGGCCGCGGTAGTCCGACAGCGACACGTCGTTGCCGTCGGCGTCGGGCAGCGTGAATTCGGGGGCGGTGTCTCCGGGGGAGAGGCGATGGTTGTCGGTCACCACCGCACGGTAACCGACCGGGTCCGCGAGGCGCATGGATAGACTCGGTGACGAGCAGCAGACATTTACCTGGAGGTGACGGTGGCCAAGGACGACACCGACCGGATCGAGCGCGAGATCGAGATCGCGCGTACCCGGTTGGCGACCACGCTCGACGAACTGGCGGTGCGCGCCGATCCGCAACGGATCGCGGACGACACCAAAAATATGGTGGTCGCCAAGTTCAACGAGCCGAAGGTCAAGTACACGCTGATCGGAGCGGGCGCCCTCGTGGCCGGCCTGGTCCTGATCAAGATCTTCCGCCGCTGAATCAGCCGGCCGGACAACAAAAAACACCCGATGTGCCAACGAGCCACATCGGGTGTTTTTTGTGCTTTTACTGCGTGGGGCAGGCCAGGCCGTCGCCGTCCGGGTCGAGGTGCGGGGAGTAGCCCGCCTCGCCACGGAACAACGGCGCGCGGCCGGCTGCCATCGCATCGTCGCAGCTACGGAACGCCCCACCGGCCGAGCCGGACTGGACCAGATTGGCCGAGCCGGTGGCGCCGAGAATGGAGTCGAAGCTGGACGAACCGGTGCCTGCCGAGCCCGCGAACGGGTTGGCGTGGGCGACGGGTGCGGCGATCAGGGCGAGCCCTACGGCGGCAAGGCTGACGGTGAGCCGGCGAACGTTCATGAATTCCTCTATGTCTGCTGCGGTTCGGGTGTGGTCACGGCCACGATGATGGCCGGTAGGCCCCGTCCACCTTGATGACGGGGCGACCGATTGTCAACCGCACGCGGAGGGGGATTCGCCGCGAGTCGTGGTCGGTTATTCGCCCAGCCTGCGCCCGGTCAGGTGTTCAGCCGGGATGGTACCCATTCGGCCCGCGTTGAAATCCTCCATCGCCTCGATGATTTCTTCGCGGGTATTCATCACGAACGGCCCGTACTGAATCACCGGTTCGCGCAACGGGGTTCCGCCGAGCAGCAGTACCTCGAGATCGCCGGTGGTGCTGTGCTGGGTGAGGTCAGCGGTCAGGGTGATGGCATCGCCCTTGCCGAAGACCACCAGCTGCCCGGCGCTGATCGGCCTGCGATCGACGCCGACCGTGCCGCTGCCCGACAGCACGTAGGCCATCGCGGTGAAGTCCTTGGGCCACGGCGTCGCCAGCTGGGCGCCGGGGACGAGCGAGGCGTGGGCGTAGGCGATCGGGGTGTAGGTGGACCCGGGGCCCGCGAATCCGGCGAACTCACCGGCGATGACGCGCACGAGCGCACCGCCGTCGTGCGAGCTCACCAGGGTCAGTTCACTCGCGCGCAGGTCCTGGTAGCGCGGGGTGGCGAACTTGTTCGATCGCGGCAGGTTCACCCACAGCTGGATTCCGTGGAACGTACCGCCGGAGATGACCAGCTTCTCCTCGGGCAGTTCGTCGTGCAGCATGCCGGAGCCCGCGGTCATCCACTGTGTGTCGCCCTCGCCGATCACACCGCCGCCACCTTGGGAATCGTGGTGGACCATGGTGCCGTCGAGCATGTAGGTGACGGTCTCGAAGCCGCGGTGGGGATGCCACGGTGCGCCCTTGGCCTCGTACGGCTCGTAGGCCACCGGGCCCATCTGGTCGAGCAGGATGAACGGGTCGGCCGAGCGCAGGTCGACGCTGGGGAACGGCCGGGTCACCTCGAATCCGGCGCCTTCGCGCTGGCGCGCGGCGGTGACGATCTGGCGAACCGGACGCTGGGTCTCGGTGACATCGGGACGGGGCAGCCTGGGCAGCACCATGATGTCATCGACGGTGATAGCGGGCATGGGGTGCCTCCTGGGTGCTACGTAGTTGGTTTCCATGTCAACCAACTAAGCTCTAGAATCATTCCCGTGCCCCGATGGTTGTCCGAAGAAGAGCAGCAGACCTGGCAGTCCTACATCCTGATGCGCCAGCGACTCGACGCCGTCCTGGCCGCCGGCCTGGCCGAACACGGACTGTCGATGGCCGACTACGAGCTGTTGGTGCCGCTGTCGGCGACACCCGAAGGGTGTCTGCGGGCCAAGGAGCTCGCTGCCGAGGTCTGCTGGGACAAGTCCCGGCTATCGAAGCAACTGGCCCGGATGGCCACGCGCGGACTCGTCGATCGAGTGCCCGCCGAGGACGACGCGCGCGGAATCGTCGTCTCGCTGACCGAGGCCGGACGCACGGTGTTGCGCGAGGCCGCGCCCGAGCATGTCGAGTTGGTGCGGGAGTTGTTCATCGACCGGATGACCGACGCGGAAAGCGCGGCACTCCGCTCGCTGGCCGCGAAGGTGACAGCGGCCGGCGAGGCCCGAAGCGATTCGGCCGGTTAACGATTCAGGCGCGACAGTCGCTGTTCGCGCCGCCTCCCTCGTCGCGACGAGCTGAGTCGGCTGCGTGGTCATCCTCGCTGCCGACCCGTCCTGCTCTGGCGGTAAGTTGAGATATGCCCATCGCCTCGCTCAACGGCATTCAGCTCAACTACGACGTCACCGGTTCGGGACCGCTTGTCCTGCTCGTGATGGGTAGTGGGAGTCCTGGACGTGTCTGGCGCACCTATCAGGTGCCTGCCCTGGTCAAGGCGGGGTTCACCGTCGCGACTGTCGATAATCGGGGGATCGCGCCGTCGTCGGAGTCGGCGTCCGGGATCACCATGGCGCAACTGGTCGGTGATACCGCCGCGCTGATCGAGCACCTCGGTGCCCCG
The DNA here is from genome assembly GCF_042720495.1 of Nocardia sp. NPDC058480. NCBI lineage: Bacteria > Bacillati > Actinomycetota > Actinomycetes > Mycobacteriales > Nocardiaceae > Nocardia > Nocardia sp. NPDC058480. The sequence goes on from NZ_JBHXMN010000012.1 coordinate 107,130, forward strand.
GCGCATGTGGTCGGTACCTCGATGGGGTCGCGGATCGTCGCCGAGCTGGCGTTGGTTCGGCCGGAGTTGCTGCGCAAGGCGGTGATGTTCGCCGCTACCGCGCGTCCGCATCCGGTGACGAGCACCCTCAGCAAGGGGGAGCAGGCGTTGTTCGACAAGGGGATCCAGTTGCCGCCGGAGTACGCGGCCGCGGTGAAGGCGATGCAGAATCTGTCGCCGCACACTCTGGCCGATCCGGCCAAGGCGCAGGAGTGGCTCGATATCTTCGAATTCACTTCGGGGAAGGGAACTCCCGGGACGCGGGCGCAGGCGGGGATGGATCGGTCGCAGGATCGGCGGCAGGCATATCGGGGGATTTCGGTGCCCAGCTTGGTTGTCGGGTTCGCCGATGATCAGATGGTGCCGCCGCGGTTCTGTCGGGAGGTCGCCGAGGCGATCCCGACGGCCACCTATACCGAGATCGAGCGGTGTGGGCACTACGGGTATCTGGAGCGGCCCGATGAGGTCAATCGCATCCTGATCGAATTCCTCTCCGCTGCTCGATAACTCACCACTCACAAGGATCTGTCATGCGTGATTCGCTGAACTGCCCCGCCTGCGACTACGAGTACACCTATCAGGAGATGAACGGAACGTGGGTGTGTACCGGCTGTGCCAATCAGTGGGGGCTGAGCGTGGTTCCGGATCTCGACGAGACGGTTCGGTAGCTAAGCCGGCGTCGTGAGCGCGGATGCCGCGGCCGCGGCGATCGCGGTGGCGACGGCGGTGAGGGCGGGGGAGTGGAGTTTCCACTGCTGCCAGTACAGCGGGACATCGATGTGGGAGTCGCCGTCGATATTCACCAAAGTGCCTGCGGTGCGGTCTTTCCCGGTTTGCAGGTCGGGGAGCATGCCCCAGCCGAGTCCGAGCCGCACCGCATCGGCGAACGCGCTCGACGACGGCACGTAATGACCCGGCGGGTCGACCTGGCGACGGGTGCGGCGGCGTAGCTGGCGGAACTGCAGATCGTCCTTGCGGTCGAAGTGCACGACAGGCGCGCGGGTGTAGGCGGCCGGGGTCGGGCCGTCGGGGAACCAGGTGCTGACGAATCGGGGTGTCGCTGTCGGGCGATAGCGCATCGCGCCCAGCGGGGTCACGGTGCAGCCCTGTACCGGCGTCGCGGTCGCGGTGATCGCGGCTGTCACCGTGCCGTCGCGCAACAGCTGGGTGGTGTGTTCCTCGTCTTCGCGGTGTAGGTCGAAGGAGATCCCGGCGGGCACGCTCGCGAGCGCGGGCATCACCCACGATTCGAGTGAGTCGGCGTTGACGGCGATCGGGATGCGGATCGGCCGGTCGGCGGGGCGGTCGGCATCGCCGAGTTCGCGCGCGGTGTCGCCGGCGAGCAACTCCACCTGCCTGGCCAAACGCAGCACCGCGAGTCCGGATTCGGTGGGGCGCACCGGTTTCGAGCGTTGCACCAGCACGCGTCCGGCGGATTCCTCCAGTGCCTTGATCCGCTGGCTGATCGCCGACGGTGTGAGGTTGAGCCTGCGCGCGGCCGCATCGAAGGTGCCCTCGGTGAGGACGGCGTTGAGCGCGCGTAACTGGTCCAGCTGGAGATCCACATAAGCAACTCTAATGGTTGTGAAGAATCATTAGCTGGACTGAAAATTGACGTTCTCTTAACGTCGAAGGGGTGACGGCATCATCGGCGGCGCTGGCCGCCCTCTCCGGATTGGGCTTCGGGCTCTCGCTCATCGTGGCGATCGGCGCGCAGAACGCGTTCGTGCTGCGCCAAGGGGTGCGTGGGCAGCACGTGTTGCCGGTGATCGCGGTGTGCGCGGTGTCCGACATCGTGTTGATCGGTGCGGGAGTGGCCGGGTTCGGGACGGTCGTCGAGTCGTTTCCGGCGGTGCTGACCGTTGCCCGGTACGCGGGGGCGGCCTTCCTGGTCGGCTACGCGCTGCTGGCGGCTCGACGCGCCCTCGGTTCGTCGGCTTTGATCGCCGAAGCGGCGGGCGCCTCGGTGGCCGTCGGCGCGTCCGTGCTCACCTGCCTGGCGCTGACCTGGCTCAATCCGCATGTGTATCTCGACACGCTGGTCCTGCTCGGCTCCTTCGCCAGCACCTACGCCTCGCCCGACCGCTGGTTCCTGGCCGCGGGCGCGATGCTCGCCAGCGTCATCTGGTTCGTGGCCCTCGGCTACGGTGCTCGCCGGCTCGGTCCGCTCTTCGCGCGTCCGATGGCGTGGCGGGTCCTGGATTCGCTCATCGCGGTGGTCATGCTCGCGTTGGCCGTCGGGCTGCTGCTCGCCTGAGGCGGGATCGCTAGGACTCCGCGGTCCACGGCTTCACCGGGGGCTTCACCCACAGCAGCTTCTCGTCGGCGTTGGTGCGCACCGCGGCGGCGTGGTCGGGGTTGCGGGCGGCCCAGGCGTCCTTCTGGTCGAGGAGGTCGGCGACCACCTGCCAGGTCTCGCCGGTGCTCGGCGGGTTGGTGTCGGCGGCGCGGGCCAACTTGCGCAGGGTGGCCGCGGGCAGGGCGAGTAGCTCGGCGCTGCGAATGTCACGCGACCAGGCGTAGGCGGCCATGCGGCGGGCTTTGGCGACCCGGCTGGCGGTGGCCGCGTCGGAATGCGCGTGATCGGATGCCTGATCGGCGCTGTCTGGCACGACGGCGATTCTACGACGGAACGCCCCCACTCCGGTCGGCGATGACCGGAGTGGGGGCGTTCACCCGTCAGAAGGATCAGTAGGCGCTGTCGTACGTTTTGTTCAGTACGTGCCTGGTGACGGTTTGGATCAGTACGCGCTGTTGACGTTGTCCATCGAGCCGTAGCGGTTGGCCGCGTAGTTGCAGGCCGCGACGATGTTGGACACCGGGTTCCAGACGTCGAAGGGAGTGCCCTCGACGTGGTAGGCCGCGAAGGTGGGGTCGATCACCTGGAGCAGGCCCTTGGAGGGGATGCCGTTGATCGCGTTGATGTCCCAGAGGTTGATCGCCTGGGGGTTACCGGTCGACTCACGCATGATGTTGCGGTGGATGCCCTCGTAGCTGCCGGGGATGCCCTTGGCGGCCATGATGTCGAGAGCTTCGGTGATCCAGCCGTGCAGGTTGTCCTCGTAGGACTTCACCTCGGGCATCGGCGCCGGGGCGGCCTCGGGAGCAGGAGCGGCCTCCGGTGCGGGGGCGGGAGCGGCCTGCGGCGCGGGCGCCGGGATGGCCTGAACAGCAGGTGCGGCGCCGACGGCGGGGATGTTCTCCGCCTGCTCGACGATGGCGGCACGCTCGGGAACGCTGTCGTCGGCGAACGAGACGGCGGAGGACGCGGCTACGGCGACCAGGCCGACCGCGGCGACTGCCACGGTGAACGCCTCACGGCGCGAGCGACGGCCGACAACGGTGCTGAGCTTGTCTTTGATGAGCATGGTTTTTCTGTTCCTTCATCTCTGTCTGGCGACGCAGGCCCTGGAGGAGGGCGCGATGGATCGCGCAGCGCGCACGGGAGTACACGCCGGTCAGGCGATGCGTTGTTTCTGTCTGTGTATGGGAAGGTGCGACACTGTCGGGGGACGAACGCTCGGTGGCGGTTCATCGCTGGCGTCGCACGGCGCTCCACAGCTGGCTGCGGGGAGACCACGCGCTGTTCGGTGCTATCGGAGGTTGGATACTTCCGGGCTAACCAAACCGCAGGTCCGTTTGTGACCTGATGACAGAATGGTCACGAAGGGTTAACGCAAGGTAAACGAAACTTGAACGGCAAACGTTGCCGATCTTGTTTCCTTGCCGGGCAGTTGCAGAATCGTTATGTATGCAGGAGGTTTAGAACTCCGATCTGCGTGGCGGCCGTCACAAAAAAAGTTCGTCCGAATCTGGTTTTGTGAGGGTTTGCGCAGCTCGGGGGAGTCTGAATCGGGGTCTGAGCGCTCGAGCGCGGGATTTCCATGGCGGTTCGATAACGAGATCGTGACCGGTGCCTGGCAGTCGACCCTGAGCAAAAAGAACGCATCCCGGCAGCTGTGGTAGCTGCCGGGATGCGGGCTGTGTGGACGTTCAGGCGGCGTACTGATGCGCCGGGTAGGTCAGGTAACCGTTGTCGCCGCCTTGGTAGTAGGTCGATTCGTCTACCGGGGCCAGCGGCAAGTGGTTGCGCAACCGTTCGACGAGATCCGGGTTGGACAGGAACGCGCGACCGAAACTGATGAGGTCCGCACCCAGGCCCAGCCACTGCTCGGCCTCGTCGAGGCCGGTCTGCTTCGGTCCCATCGGCAGCACCGGGTTCATGATGAGCGCGCCCGGCCACGTCCGCCGCAACTCCAGCAGCACCTCGTGGTCGGTGGTCGCTTCCAGATGGATATAGGCCGGATCGAGGCGAGCGAGTTCGGTCAGCAACTCGCTGTACAGCGCGGCGACATCGGTTTCGGCCACACCCCAGAACTCCCCGCCCGGGGACAGGCGGATGCCGGTCCTGGCAGCACCGACGGCGTCGACGGTGGCGGCGACCGCCTCGACGGCGAACCGAATGCGGTTGCGGATCGAACCGCCGAAGCGGTCGGTGCGCAGGTTCGCGTTCGAGGACAGGAACTGCGAGATCAGATATCCGTTCGCGCCGTGCAGCTCGACTCCATCGAAACCGGCGTCGATTGCCCGGCGCCCCGCCTCGGCGTAGGACTCGACGTGCTCGGGGATCTCGGCGATATCCAGGGCCCGCGGGACGGGCACGGGCTGCGGCCCGGTGGGGGTGAACACTTCGCCGGTCGCGGGCACGGCAGACGGGCCGACCGGCCGCATCCCGGTGGTGTCCGGGTGGGAGACCCGTCCGCCGTGCATGATCTGGGCGAAGATACGACCACCGTTGACGTGCACGGCATCGGTCACCTGCCGCCACGCCGCGACCTGTTCGTCGGTGTGCAGTCCGGGGGTGCCCGGATTGGATTGCCCCACCGGGTTCGGGTGCGTTCCCTCACTCACGATCAAGCCGGCGGTCGCCCGCTGGGCGTAGTAACTGGCCATGGATGGGGTGGCCAGGCCGCCCGCGGTGGCGCGGACCCTGCTCATCGGGGCCATCACCACGCGGTTGGGTAGTACCAGGTCACCGAGCTGAGAGCTCTCGAATAGGGATGCCATGTCGCTTCTCCAGATAGTCCGACTCGCCGGGTTACCGGCGATAGATCTACGCTAAAAGCTGACATGGATGTGAGAGGCAACGGTCTGTGTCGCAGATCACGAGGAGGAAAGCTGTGCGGATCGGGGAGTTGTCCACGCGCACGGGAGTCAGCGTCCGGTCGCTGCGCTACTACGAGGAGCAGGGTCTGCTGACCAGCGCTCGAAGTCCCAGCGGCCAACGGCATTACGCCCTCGACCACGTCGACCGGGTGCTGCTGCTGCGACGGCTGTACGCGGCCGGGGTGTCCAGCCGCACGATCTCCCAGCTGCTGCGCTGTGTGGACGCCCCCAGCGAGCAGAATTCGGAGCTCGCCTTCGAGCGGATGGCACAGGAACGTGACCGGCTGACCGAGCACATCGCCGAACTCACCCGTGCCCGCGACGCCCTCGACGGACTCATGGACGTCAACCGCGCGCACCACCCGCACACCCCGGCGGAACCCCGAGCGGATGCGGTGATGCGCGCCCGATGCGACGCCACCCGGCTCGCGGATTCCGGCTGAGCAAGCGGCACCCGGTTGGCCACCTTTCCGTCCCAGGCGGGTGCCGCTGTCGTCGGGCCACCCTCGCCGCTTACTTCACGAGGGGCGCCGGATGATCGGGAAGGGATAGGTGCCGTCGACAACGGTGGCGACCGGCAGATAGGCGCGAAACATCAGATAGAACTCGGTTGCCGGAGCTGGTAGCCAGTTCGTCTTCTCGTCGGCCGGTTGGTCGTGGCCGATGGTGAGAGTGATGTTCCCGTCGGGGTCGGGTTTGAGCTGGCTGTGGCTGCTCAACTTGTACCGGTTCAGCGCGTTGCGCACCAGATAGCCGTCGAGGTCGTACATCGTGACCGACCAGAACCCGTCGGGGTGGTTGGGCAGGTTCGCGGTGTCGATCGTGACGGTGTACGTGTGGGTGCCGTTCATCCGCACACCCTGCTCGTCGGAGAACGCGGTCGGGTACAGCGCTTCCTCTGGCGGGAGCATGCCGTAGTAGAGCAGGTTCACCCAGGCTCGCAAGGTGTAGTCGGTGCCGTAGTCCCGGACGCCGGTGTTGTCCGGGTCGCCGCCGACCGCGGACCAGTCCCAACCGTTCTGGTGGAGGAAATGGACGCCGAGCTCCTCGGCCTTGGATTGGTCGGCGCCCATGTCGGTGAGGAACTGCCAGCCGTCGAGGGTGCCCTGATAGAGCGTGTCGCGGATGGCTGGGTCCGTCGGTTCGGTGAATCCGTCGCGCGTCAGGCCGAGTTCGGCGAACCGGTCGAAGAAGGCGCGGTCGCGTTCGGGGATCGGGGTGCCGGGGACCATCTCACCGACGGCTTTCCAGAACTCGACGGGGTCGGCCTTGACGTCGGGTACCACCGATCCGCGTTCGGGCCATGACCGATCTCCGGCCTCGGTGTAGGTGATGCCGCGCTTGCCCGCTTTCCAGTCGGCCAAGGTGGTGACCGACATCGTGTCCTGGATGGCGTGGATGGTGGACAGGTCGTCCGGGCCGTAGACCAGGAACCGGCCGAGCATCGCACCACGCTCGGTCGGTGACTGGATCACCGGCATTCCGTCCGGGACCTCGCCGTCGTAACCGGGGCCGACGATCAGGTGCGGGCCGGGCTCCGACTTGCCGGTTCGGGTGCCGTAGGAGGCATAGACGTTGGTGAACGCGTCGTAGAACGGCAGCACGTAGTAGCGGTCGGGTTCGACCTCGGGGAACACGACCACCAGCGGACCCTCGGCGAGGGTATATCCGAAGGCGGTGTACAGGGTGTCGCTGTTGGGACTGGGCACCGTGCGCACCGTGTCGTCCAGGAGGTGCCGGAATGCGGTCAGCGCGTTATCGGGGCCGAACCTGGCGTTGTGCATCCGGTGCTGACGCCGGGTCTCCACCAGCGGTTGCACGTAAAGGAATGCGTCATGGATCAACTGCTGATCAACCGGCTCGCCCATGAAGGCCTCCTGCGCGAAGGAATCGGATCGGTGGTTCCGGACTCGACTGCTGCGCCGGCCGGACATCCCCGTCCACTCTGGCCCCGGGACCGCCTGACCGCCTCATCCCTTCCGGATGAATCGCAAACACCTGGCCACACGACTTTTCGGCGCGACGAGCCGCTGGATCGGGCCGTAGGTCCCCGGCCGGCAGCGCCTGCTCGCGGTCCCCCTCGGCTGGTGCCGCCCGGCGCAGCAGAAGCCCGCAGTCGGAACGGTCAGCGGCCCCGAGCCCGCATCAGCCGCCGAATCCGCCGTCGATGTTCAAGCTGGCGCCGGTGATGTAGGCGGCCTCGGGCCCGGCGAGGAAGGAAACGAAAGCGCCGACCTCCGCCGTGGTCCCGAATCGGTCAACCGCCATCACGCCGAGCATGGCCGACGCGGCAGGCCCATCGGCTGGGTTGGCGTCGGTGTCGACCGGGCCTGGCTGCACGTTGTTGATAGTGATTCCGCGCGGGGCGAGCTCCCGGGCGAGTCCGCGGGTCAGGCTGGACAGTGCGCCTTTGGTCATGGCGTAGATCGACCCGCCGGGGAAGGGCATGCGATCGGCGTTGATGCTGCCGATGTTGATGATCCGCCCGCCCCCGCCCAAGTGCGCCAGCGATTCTCGGATCGCGACGATCGCCGACCGCACGTTGACCGTCAGCATCGCGTCGATCTCGGCCATCGTCAGGTCGGTGATCTCGGTGAAACTACCGACACCGGCATTGTTGACCAGGATGTCGAGGCCGCCGAACCGATCGGCGGTGTGCGCGACCGCGGACACGACATCCTCTTCGGTCAGGCTGTCGGCGCGGATCGCGTGTGCGACGCCTCCTGCCGCGGTCACGGCGGCGACCACGTCTTGCGCGTGTTCCTTGGAGTTCGCGTAGGTGAATGCCACCCGTGCCCCATCAGCGGCCAATCGGGCGACGATGCCCGCGCCGACGCCCCTGGATCCGCCTGTCACCAGCGCGGTCTTGCCTTCGAGTGGTCCTGTCACCATGTGCGTCATCCTTGGTATCGAGTTATGGAGTGGTCCCTCAAAAATTGCAGAGGTGGCTCGTCTTGTCAATTATTGAGTGTTCCCTCCATAACTGATACGATCGAGAAATGGCCAGGCCGAGAAAGTTCGATGAGCAGGCTGTGCTCACTGCCGCGAGATCGAGTTTCTGGCGCGATGGCTATGCGGCCACGTCGGTCCAGGACCTGACGGACGCCACCGGGGTCGGGACGCAGAGCCTGTACGGGGCATTCGGCAACAAGCACGACTTGTTTATCCGGATTCTGGAGGACTATTGCGCCCGTCAGTCCGCTGGGCTCGAGGCTGCCCTGGCTGCCGATCCGAGCCCATGGCACGGACTCACCTCGGCGGTCACCTTCGAGGACGGCGGCCGCCTGGATCTTCCACCGCAAGGCTGCCTGATGGCCAACAGTGCAGCGGCGCTGAGCTCACAAGACGAGCAGGTCAGAGCTATGGCCTGCCAGGCATACGCCGGGACGCTCGAACTGTTCGTTCGGCAGATCACCCTGGCCAAGGAGGCGGGTGAAATCGATGCAGGCGTCGATGCGGAACAGACAGCCCGCGCACTGATCGCTGTCATGCAGGGGATCGAGTTCCTGCACAAGTCAGGCATCGGTGCGGACGAGTTGCGTCATGCGAAGAGCGCGGTACTGCAGCTGATCGACCGCGCCGTCTGCGCTGACGACTCACACAGCCGCTGACACCATTCACCGGGAAGGCATCGTGACAACAATCGGCATCATCGGCGCAGGCGAGGTCGGTAGCCAGATCGCCCGTGCGGCCATCGCGAACGGCTACAAAGTCGTCATCGCCAACTCGCGCGGACCCGAGACCCTCCACGACTTGATTGCCGAACTCGGCCCATCAGCGCGCGCCGCGTCTGCGCCCGAGGCCGCGGCGGCCGGTGAATTCGCCGTGGTGGCCGTCCCGCTCAGGCTGATCAACAACATGCCCGTCGACCAGCTCGCGGGAAAGGTTGTCCTCGACACGAACAACTACATGGCTTGGCGTGACGGCCGGTTCCCGGTTGTCGAATCAGGCGGGAAGACCGTTCACGAGCTGCGCCAGGATCATCTACCGGCATCCAAGGTGGTCAAGGCTTTCACGCATATCCAGGCTCCCCGCATCACCACCGCGGGTCGACCCGCGGGGGCGCCGGGGCGGCTGGCGTTGTCGGCGTCGAGCGACTTTCCCGAGGCGGTGGATCTCGTGACCCGACTGTACGACCAGTTCGGCTTCGACACCGTCGACAACAGCCCGCTCAGCGAATCCTGGCGCAGTGGTCCCGGCCAGCCCGCTTGGGTCGCGCACGAGTCCCAGACTCGTGCGGAGCTGATCGCCAACCTCGCCGCCGCGCAACGAAATATCGTGATCTGACGGCTGACTCGGCGCCGACGAAGATTTTGGTGGCGAACTTTTGGCATCTGCTCGGTGACGACCCGATCCAGCAGATGTAACGAACGAAGCTCCTGACCGTATGACCTGGTCAGGAGCTTCGTTGTGGTGCGCCATCAGGGACTTGAACCCCGAACCCGCTGATTAAGAGTCAGCTGCTCTGCCAATTGAGCTAATGGCGCGTGTCTTTGTTCTTTGCCCCGTCTCCGGTGCGGAACAAACATTAGCAGGCCGTGGGCCGGAAAGTGAAATCGGGCTCTGACCAGCAACAATGCGGCATGTCTGGCGTTGTTAACGCCAGCGGCCTCTGTACGTATCTAACGATTGTGACTTGGTCGTGTCGCGGGGTATTTCCCGTTGGAACCGGCCGGGCCAGCTGGCAGAATGGGCGAGACGTCGAGTTCGTAACGCCCCCCGCTCACACGGATGGCTCTAGCGATTCGGGTCGGTGGGATCTGCGGCGCACTGTAATCGCGTCGGTACGGAAACGGGGTTGACATGAGTAAGAAGCGGGGGCGACCTCGGTCGCTACGGACGATCGTTCCGGTGGTGCTGCTGGCGGTGTTCGCCCTCGGGGCGTCGGCGTGCTCGGCGGCGGAGGGTGCCGGTGTGGAGGTGGCGATCGATCGCAACCCTCTCGCCGAGCTGATCAAGCCGAAGCTGGTCTCGACCATCAAGGACGGGCAGGTCGGCGTCTCGCCCGGCATGCCGATGGCCTTCCAGGTCGAAGACGGCAAGTTCACCGACGTCACGCTGACCAATCAGCAGGGCAACGCGGTGGCAGGCCAGCTGGCCGCGGACGGCCGCTCCTGGTCGACCGCCGAGGTGCTCGGCTACGGCAAGACCTACCAGCTCAAGGCCTCGGCTATCGGGCTCGGTGGCGCGAACTCCTCGACGATGAGCTTCACCACCAGCTCGCCGAACAATCAGACCAAGCCGTACTTGATGCCCGGCGAGGGCGAGGTGGTCGGTATCGGTCAGCCGGTGGCGATCCAGTTCGACGAGAACATCCCCGATCGTCGTGCCGTGCAGGAGGCCATCAAGATCACCACCGAGCCTGCTGTCGAGGGTGCCTTCTACTGGGTGAACAATCGCGAAGTGCGGTGGCGCCCAGAGCATTACTGGAAGCCCGGCACCAAGGTGACGATCGATGTGAACGTCTACGGCAAGGACCTGGGTAAGGGCCTGTTCGGCCAGGACAACATCCACTCGTTCTTCACCATCGGCGACGCGGTGATCTTCACCGCCGACGACAACACCCACCAGGTGACCGTGGAGCGCAACGGCGAGGTGATCATGACCATGCCCACCTCGATGGGTAAGGACAGCACGCCCACCGACAACGGCATCTACATCGTCAGTGACCGGCACGAGAAGATCATCATGGATTCCTCGACCTACGGTGTGGCGGTGAACTCGTCGGACGGGTACCGCACGCCGGTGGACTACGCGACGCGAATCTCCTACAGCGGCATCTTCTTCCACTCGGCGCCGTGGTCGGTCGGGCAGCAGGGCTACTCCAACGCGAGTCACGGCTGTCTGAATCTGAGTCCGGCGAACGCGCGCTGGGTGTACGAGAACGCCAAGCGCGGCGACATCACCGTCATCAAGAACACGGTCGGCGGCACCCTGTCCGGTGTCGACGGGCTGGGCGACTGGAACATCGCGTGGCCGGAATGGAAGGCGGGCAACGCCGACGCTCCGTAGGCGCGCGACACACGAAAAACGAAGGGGCACCGGAAGTTTCCGGTGCCCCTTCGTTGTGCCTGTGGCCCTCTCAGGCCGGTGTGGGGAGCTCGCTGCAGTCCATCATGGCCTCGCCCGCGACGGCGAGCGCGCTGCCGAAGGCACCGCACAGGATGCGTCCGCCGAACAGCAGACGGTCGAGGTTGGGCAGGCCGGCCGAGCCGGTGCCGGAGGAGCCGGTGGTCTCGAGGCCGGTGGTGGAGCCGCTCTGCGCCGAACCGGATTCGGGCTGATCGCTCGGCAGGGCGAAGTCGCCGATGGGGGTCTCCGCCGTGAAGTCGGTGAGGGGCAGGCCGGGCGAGGCTGCCGCGGTACCCGCGACGGGCCCGAGCACGGTGGCGGCCGCGAGGATGGCGACGACGGTGGAACGCTTCATCAAGGGGTCTTTCCGGTCGAGCGCTGACGCTATGGCGAGATCTGCCCCACATCTGGGCAGCGGTCCAAAGTGTAGCGGTCAAACGTGACGTTCGTCATGGTGGTGCGAGTTATCCGGCCGTAGCGAGGCCGGGCTCGTCGCGGTGGATCTCCGACGCGACGCTCAGGTGGTCGACGACGACCCTGCGGGCGCCGCAGCGGCAGCGCTGATAGGCCACGAGGCCCTCGCTGGTCCGGTGGCGAGACTCGATCTGCCAGGAGTGTGCGGGGTGGCTGTTCATGATTCGAGTCTGATGTAATGGCATTGTGCATTACAACCATTACGGGCGGGAGCCGGTGCTGCTCGGCGTCGACTTGCTCAATGATCCGTGTGCGAGCGCCGCGGAGTTGGCGCGGCGCTGTGCGGCGGCGGGTTTGGTGCTGCCCGCACCGGTGTCCGACGGTGATCTCGCGTCGGTGACGGCCTTTCTGGGGCGCTGGCGCGGCGTGGTGGAATGCGTGGACCGTACCGAGCGCGCGACGCGGCTCAACGTGTTGCTGGCCGAGTACGCGTCGGCACCCCGCCTGACCGACCATGTGGGCGACGGTTGGCACCTGCATTTCCGGGACCCTGGGGTGGCGACGGACCGTCGGATCGCGGCACTGATCACCGTCGGCACCGCCTTGCACTTGACCGGGTTGGGGATGGATCGCCTCGGCGCCTGCGCGGCGGACGGGTGCTCGCAGGTGTACGCCGACACCTCGCGCAACGGCAGACAACGCTTCTGTAGCCCGACCTGTGCGAACCGGTCGGCCGTCCGACGTCACCGGGCGAACCGCGCCTCCGCCTGACAGTCGTCCGGCGGAGGTCACTCCCTGGCGCGCCCTTCGTCGTCGCGGCGAACAATCCGAACTCGCGATGACGGCCTGTGCGGCCGACACGCTCGACCCGCGCCGTCGGCTGTGGACGGCACGGGTCGGCGGTCAGCCAAGGACAGGGAAGTTGGCGCGCAAGACGTTTCGCGGGTCGCGGGCCTGCTTGATCTCGCGGAGGCGGTCCAGAGTGACTGTGTCGAAGGCGGCCGCGGCCGATTCGCCCGGGGCGAGGAAGGTGTACGGCTTCTTGCCGGTGACGTGGGCGCCGAGGTTGTCGACGATGGTGCCGAAGGCCGCCTTGACATCGTCGATCAGGTGGGGGAGCCCGAGGCCGAGTAGATAGAGGGCGTAGGGCTCGGTGAGCGGGCCACGGGCGCCGTGTTCGCGGGTGGTTTCGGCGATGGCGCCGCCGAGGCCGCGGATCTGGATATTGAGCAGGGGCGCGACCGGGGCGGCGATGAGCGTTTTGACGACCGCGTCGCCCAGATCGGTGAGTAGTTCGCCGCGCGACAGCGAAGGGCTGGGGTCGGTGGGTTCGGCGGTGATGGTGCCGATCTGGTCGGGGGTCATGGTGGTGCGGGTGTCGGCGAGCGCGCCGGTGATGGTGTCGAGGCGGTTGGTCAGTTCACGGCCTCGTGCCTCGTCGCCGAGATAGGCGAAGTCGATGGCGACAGTCGGTGCGACGCCGGGGATCTGGTAGCGCTGCAGCCACACCGACAGTTCCGGCGGCGCGTCGGTGGTGAGTTCGGTGAAGACGTCGAACACGTCGCGGGTGCGCTCGGCCGACCAGCTCACCCGGCCGCCGTAGAGCTGTGGCAGTTCGAACAGTTCGATCTCGAGCGCGGTGACGATCGCGAAGTCGCCCCCGCCGCCGCGCAGCGCCCAGAACAGCTCGGGGTCGGCGTCGGCGCTCACCCGGCCGCGTCGGCCGTCGGCGTCGACGATCTCGAACGCGCGGACCGCATCGGCCGCCCAACCGTGTTTGCGGGCCAGCCAGCCGAAGCCGCCGCCGAGGGTGTATCCGGTGACACCGACCACGGGGTTGCTGCCTGCCAGGCCGCTCAGGCCGTGCGCGGCGGCCGCGTGCTGGATGGCGCCCCACTGGGCGCCGGAGCCGATGCGGGCCACCCGCCGGGCCGGGTCGATGTCGACGGTGTCGAGGCGGCCGGTGCGCACGAGGATCGCGTCGTCGATGTCGCCGGTCGCGCCGTGGCCGGTCGGTTGGGTGAGGACCGTACGACCCGCTCTGTTCGCGTAGCGCACGACGTTCGCGAGGTCGTCGGCGTCGGCGACCTCGACGACGGCGGCGACCGACTGGGCGATCGCGGTGTTCCAGGGGCGGGCGGCGAGGTCGAAGGCGGTATCACCCGGCAGGAGAACGTTTCCCCGGATATCGGTACGCAGGTCGTTGATGCTCATAACCAATAGACGATGTGGGGGCGGCGAGTGTGACATGCTTGAAGAAAGCGAGAAGGCCCGGTCCTGGGGACCGGGCCTTCTCTTCGGGGTGACCGACGGGACTCGAACCCGCGACATCCAGGATCACAACCTGGTGCTCTACCAACTGAACTACGGTCACCATCACCGGTGAATCACCGGCGCCGTCGATATTAGCGTGTGTGTAGTGTCAACCCCTAATCCGCTGGTAGATGGCTCGAACCGGTGACATCCACGGCCTCGGTGGCTTCCTGCGCGGCGGCCGCGATCTCGGTGGTGGAGGGTCCGGGCAGCGGTACGAACGCGGTGCGACGGTAGTACTCGAGTTCGCGGATGGATTCCTTGATGTCGGCCAGCGCGCGGTGGGCCAGGCCCTTCTCCGGCTGACCGAAGTAGATGCGCGGGTACCAGCGGCGGCACAGTTCCTTGATCGAGCTCACGTCGACCATCCGGTAGTGCAGGTGCGCGTCGAGTTCGGGCATGTCGCGGGCGATGAAGCCGCGATCGGTGCCGATGGAGTTACCGCACAGCGGCACCGTGCGCGCGGTGGGCGCGTACTCGCGGATGTAGTCGAGTACCTGCTGCTGGGCCTGCTCGAGGGTGACGGTGGAACGCCGAACCTCTTCGGTCAGACCGGATTTCGCGTGCATGGTGGCGACGACCGGTGGCATGCAGGCCAGGGCGGCGTCGTCGGCGTGGATGACGATGTCGACACCGTCACCGAGAATGTTGAGGTCGCTGTCGGTTACGAGCGCGGCGATCTCGATCAGCTTGTCGCTGTCGAGACGGAGCCCCGTCATTTCGCAATCCATCCAGACCAGGAGTTTGTCTGACACGGGAGTCACCCTAACGGTGGGTCCGGCAACCTGGTCGGCAGGTGTGTCGCGCGGGCGAGGCGGGCGGGGTTTGCCGCCCGACATCCGTGGATGTTCGCCGCCCAGGTGACCGGCCCGGATACAGTTTGCCTGGAATTCCCCGCAGATGTTTCGAGCATTTCTTGCGTACGTGCCAGTGAGCAGACGGAGGACGCGCGAATGACCACCCCACAGGAGAAGGCGGCAGCGGCACGCAAGGCGGCCGAAGACGCGGCCCGGGTTGCCGCCGAGGCCATGGCCGCCGCGGAGGCCGCCGAGCGGGAAGCCCAGGCGGCGAGCGAGGAACCAGCCACCACGGCGGACGGTAGCGAATCCGCCACGAAGCCACCGGCATCCGGCGATCCGAAATCCGCAGGCGCGGTCGCGGAGATCGCCGCGGGCTACGCCTTCAGCGGTCCTGCGCTGGAACTCGGCACGGTGATGGTCGACGGAGTAGCCGATCCCGCTGCGCGCGTGCGTATTCCGCTGCGGATGATGAACCGGCACGGACTCGTCGCCGGCGCGACGGGCACCGGCAAGACCAAGACCTTGCAGGGCATCGCCGAACATCTTTCCCGCGCGGGCGTTCCCGTGGTGATGGCCGACGTCAAGGGTGATCTGTCGGGCCTGAGCGAGCCGGGCGCCGACACCGAGAAGATCCGGGCGCGCGCGGCGGAGACCGGTGCGACCGACTGGGCGCCTGGCGCGTTTCCCACCGAGTTCGTCTCGCTCGGCACCGGCGGCATCGGGGTGCCGATCCGGGCGACGATCACCTCGTTCGGCCCGATCCTGCTCAGCAAGGTGCTCGGCCTCAACGACACCCAGGAATCGACGCTCGGCCTGATCTTCCACTGGGCAGATCAGCGAGGCCTGGCCCTATTGGATCTGAAGGACCTGCGCGCGGTTATCACCCACCTGACCAGCCCCGAAGGCAAGGAAGACCTCAAGGGCATCGGTGGTGTGTCCTCGCAGACAGCGGGGGTGATCCTGCGGTCACTGGTGAATCTGGAAGCCGAAGGTGGCGATACCTTCTTCGGCGAACCCGAACTCGACCCGGCCGATCTGCTGCGCACCGCGGGCGGGCTCGGCGTGATCACGCTGTTCGAGCTCGGTCAGCAGGCGGCGCGGCCCGCGCTGTTCTCGACGTTCTTGATGTGGGTGCTGGCCGATCTGTTCCAGACGTTGCCCGAGGTGGGTGACGTCGACAAGCCCAAGCTGGTGTTCATCTTCGACGAGGCGCACCTGCTGTTCGCCGAGGCGTCCA
Organism: Nocardia sp. NPDC058480; assembly: GCF_042720495.1. Lineage (NCBI taxonomy): Bacteria > Bacillati > Actinomycetota > Actinomycetes > Mycobacteriales > Nocardiaceae > Nocardia > Nocardia sp. NPDC058480. Next base: position 123,171 of record NZ_JBHXMN010000012.1, read on the forward strand.
AGGCGTTTCTGCAGCAGGTCGAGCAGACGGTGAAGCTGATCCGGTCCAAGGGCGTCGGCGTGTTCTTCTGCACCCAGTTGCCCACCGACATCCCCAACCCGGTGCTCTCCCAGCTCGGCGCCCGCGTCCAGCACGCCTTGCGCGCCTTCACCCCCGACGATCAGAAGGCGCTGTCCAAGACGGTGCGGACGTACCCGAAGTCGTCGGTGTACGACCTGGAAGAGGCACTGACCTCGCTCGGCACCGGCGAGGCGATCGTCACCGTCCTCTCCGAAACCGGCGCACCGACGCCCGTCGCCTGGACCAAGATCGCGCCACCGCGCTCGCTGATGGACACCATCGGCGAGGACGCGATCAAGTCCAAGGCGCTGTCGAGCGCGCTGCAGGGCAAATACGGGCAGAGCATCGACCGGGAATCGGCCTACGAGATGCTGCTGGCCAGCGTGGCCGCCGCCGATCCAGCGCCCGAGGCCCCGCAGGCGCCCGGCCGATCGCAGGCACCGCAGGACGAGGACTCGGCGGCCGAGCGGATGATGAAGAACCCGGCGGTGAAGAGCTTCCTGCGATCAGCGGCGAGTGCCGCCGGTCGCGAGATCAGTCGCAGCATCTTCGGCACCCGGCGGCGCTAGCGGGAGGTCGGTTCGCGTCAGCTGCTGCCGAACCAGCCCCAGGGGAACCAGTTGTTTCCGCCGCGGCCGCGGTCGCAGCGGTCCCAGTCACGGTCGTTCCAGTGGTTGCGGCCGTACCAGTCGTTGTCACAGCGATGCCCGCGGTCGCGGTCGCAGTAGTCGTAGTCCCGGTAGTGCCGGTCGTCGCACCGTGGGCGGTTGGTCTGTACCTGGTCTGGCGCGGCTGCGGGCAGGGCGGTCACGGGCGCCGCCACTGTGATCGGAAAGGTGACCGCCATACCGGCCACCGCCAAGCTCATGAGCAGTCGGCGCAGGCCGACCTCGCGTGTTCTGTTGGTCTTCATGGCTACCTCTTCCGGCGCGCTCGTCACCGGACTCAACGCACCGTCGGTCGAGTTGGTTGATTTTCCCCGACCCATCTGATACTAGGCGCGCGATGGGTGCCGCCACCAGACCGGTGGCGGCGGTAACCCGGCTTATTCCAGAATTTCGCGCATCAGCAGATCGGCGGTTGTCTCGCGGCGCAACAGCTGGGTGGCGCGGCCGGCGGCGACGGCGACGATCGGCGGCCTGCCGACGGTGCTGTAGGTCGAGGCCAGCCCGTGATGGTAGGCGCCGGTGCAGGGCACGGCGAGTATCTCGCCCGGCCGCAGATCGGCAGGCAGGCGCACGTCGGTGGCGATGAGCTGCCCGGATTCGCTGTGCTTTCCCGCGATGGACGCCCTCAGCTGCGCGCCGGTCGGATGCCGATTGACGACCACCGCGCCGCTGTGTCCGCCACTTCGACCGCAGCCACCGCCGTCGACGATCACCCGGGTGCCGCCGTCGGTGGTCTCGGTGACGGCCAGCACCCGATACAGGGTGACACCCGCCCTGGCGACGATCGCCCGTCCTGGTTCCATCGTGAGCACGGGACGGGGGAAACGGTGCCGCGCGCAGCCGGCATCCAATGCGTCATCGAGGATGTCGGCGAGGTCGTGCAGGTTCAGTTCCGCGTCGCCGCTGCGATAGGCCACCGCGTGCCCGCCGCCGATATCGAGGTGGGACAGCAGCAGGCCGTATTCGTGGTCGATCCAGGACATCTCACCGATCATCCGGCGGATCGCCTCGCCGTAGTGGTCGGGGTTGTGGATCTGCGGGCCGAGGTGGCAGTGCAAGCCGACGAGCTGCAGATTGCACCTACCCGCGATCCGGGCGACAGCGGTCTCGAACGAACGACTGCCGAGCGGGAAGCCGAACTGGTCACCACCGGGAACGTCGATCCCGGTGGCGACCCGGAGCAGCACCTGCTGCGGTTGGGTCGCCAAGGCAGTGAGCAGCGTGATCTCGGTGAGCGAGCCGACCACGATGCGGCCGACACCGGCGCGCACGGCGGACTTCAGTTCGTCGAGAGTTTTGCCGTTGCCGTGCAACACGATCCGGCGCGGATCGATGCCCGCGGCGAGCGCGACCGATAACTCACCGCTGGAGCCCACCTGCACCGACAGACCCTCGTCGGCGACCCAGCGCGCCACCGCGCCGACCATCAGCGCGGTTCCCGCGTACACGATCTCGGCCTCGGGGAAGTGCTTGCGGTAGGCGCGGCAGCGCTCGCGCACCTCGGCTTCGTCGACCACCTGGACGGGGGTGCCGAACTGATCGGCGATATCGGCGAGCGCCACCGCGCCGAGGGTGATCCGGCCGTCGGGGTCGTAGTGGGTATCGGCCGGCCAGACCGCGGGATCGAGCCGCGGCACGGTGGTCGCACGCAACGACGGGAAGATGTCGAGCAACGTCACGGTGGTCTCCTGGGGACGCTCCCCGCGTTCGGAATGGCGGGGCCGACTCAAGAAATACGCCGTTTCCGGACCGCTGAACTCGGTGTTTACGGGTCCTTGACCACCAGCGGGGCCTTCCTGACGGGTTGCTGACAGGCCAACCCGTCAGGCGGGGCTCAGCTGCCGAGCTTCTTGTAGAACGCGCCCGCGACCGGGGCGGTCAACGCGCGGGGGCCGTAGTTACCCGCCACGCTCATGCCCTTGCTGATGAGGCCGGGGACGATGCGCATCTTGTTGCGGGCCAGCGCGTCGATGGAGACCTTGGCGGTGTATTCGGAGGACACCCAGAGGAAGTCAGGGACCATCTTGTCGACGATCGACTGATCCTCGGGGGCGGGGATTTCGGTGCGCACCGGGCCGGGGGCCAGCAGGGTGACGTTCACGCCGCTGCCCTTGAGCTCACCGCGCAGCGACTCCGAGAAGGTGTTCGCGAATGCCTTCGACGCCGCGTAGGTCGCGTTGTTCGGGATCGGCATATTGCCCGCGGCCGAACCGCTGATCAGGATCCCGCCCGCTGTGCGCTCGATCATGCCGGGCAGCACGGCCAGGGTCAGGTCGTGCACGGCGGTGGCGTTGAGCTCCATCTGCATGCGCTCGTAGGCGAAGTCGAGTTCGGCGACCGGGCCGAAGGTCGCGACACCCGCGTTGTTGCAGAGAACAGCGATATCGCGGACCGCGAGCTCGTCGACGAGGCCGGCCCGCTGCGTGCGATCGGCCAGGTCGACCGCGCGGACCTCGGCGGTGATGCCATGGGCCAGGGTCAGCCGCTGGGCCAGTTCGGTGAGGATCTCACCGCGGCGCGCGACCAGGATCAGCGAATAGCCGCGCCCGGCCAGTTCGGCGGCCAGCGCGGTGCCGATGCCGGAGGACGCGCCGGTGACGACGGCACGATTGTCTGCAGTGGGGGAGGGCAAGCTCACGAGGGGAGTTTAGGGGATCGCCGGAAACCGGGCCCCCGGCAATAGCATGAGTGACGCCATGACCACTGACTCGACGCAGCCGCGCACCGGGCAAGAAGTGCCGCTGCTGCTCGGCACCGAACCACCGCGCACCTTCGGATTCGCCGATCAGGCCGACCGCTGGACCGATGCGGGGTGTGGGCCGTGCAGCGTGGGCGGGCGTTGCGGTGGCTGACGCGCAGGTGTTCGGGATGGGTGATGACCCGTTGGCCGAACCGACATGGCCCGCGCTGACCGAGGACGAGATCGCTCGCGCTGTCGGCGCGACGTGGAGTGAGTCGGCGCTCTGCGCGATCGAATGGCGTGGTGCGCGGCCGCTGTCGTCGACGGTGGGTGTGCGGTTGGACGATGGCGAGCGGCTCGTCGTGAAGCGAATGCCGATGCGATTGCGCGATGGCGTGGCGCTGGCCGAGGAGCACCGGTTCATGGCGCATCTGCGCGAGCGCGGGATTCCGGTGCCCGAAGTCCGAGCCGCCATGGGCGACGGTGGCTCGGACGGGTTCATCTACGAGGTCCATCGTGTCGGCTCCGGGTACGACCGCTACCGCGCCGACTTCTCCTGGTCGCCTTATCGCGACGCCGACGACGCGCAAGCCGCGGGCGCGATGCTGGCCCGATTACACCGCGCCGCAGCAGGTTTCGACGCACCGGCTCGCCCGGCCCGCCCACTGATCGCGACCATGCACGACGACGTGATCTCCGCGTTCGAATGGCACATCGCCCGCCGTCCCTCGGTCGCCCGGTTCCTCGGTGAAAGGGACTGGCGCGCTGAGGTTCCCGGGCAGTCTGTCGACCTCACCGGCGTCGCTCCGATGTGGACGCATGGGGACTGGCACGGGACCAACCTGCTGTGGGAAGACCACGAGGTGACCTCGGTGCTCGATTTCGGGCTAGCCGACCGCACGACCGCTGTGTTCGACCTCGCCACCGCCATCGAACGCACTGCGGTCGACTGGGTTTCGCTGCGCGACGGCGGTCCCGCGAATATTCGCGAGGACCAGATCACCGCGCTGATCCAGGGGTATCGATCCGTGCGATCACCCTCGATCGCCGAGCAGAACCTGCTTCCCGACCTGCTCCCACTGATCCACATCGGCTACGAACTCTCCGAGATCGACTACTTCCTCACCGTCGCCCACGACCCACGCAACGCCGAAATCGCTTACCACGACTGGCTTCTCGGACATCTGCGCTGGTACGAAGCAGCGGAGGGTCGCGAACTATGTCATGTGATACGCGACCTTTCCCTGCGCTGACTGCCCGGCACCACCACGTCCGTGCCGACCGTATTCCCAACCACACCCACAAACTCCAAGTCCGCCATGACCGCACTGCCAGCCCCGCACGACCCGAGGAGGGTCCCGCCGCGCAGCGGCGGTAGCGGCCCGGCCGCGAGTTAGCCGCCGTTGCGTCCGCGGCGCCGCCGGCCGGAGCGGGGGCTGAGGCGCGGGCCGGCGGGGCCGCGCGCGCCGCCCCCGCCCCGCCGCCGCGGGGCGCGCCCGCGCCCCCCCCCCCCCCCCCCCCCCCGGCCCCCCCCCCCCGCGGCCCTCAGGGGCCGCGCTCGAGCGCGCCAGCGCTCCTACAACACAGCGGCCAGGCGGGTGCCCTGGTCGATCGCGCGCTTGGCGTCGAGTTCGGCGGCCAGGTCGGCGCCGCCGATGAGGTGCAGGTCGACGCCCGCGGCGCGCAGGGGTTCTTCGAGCTCGCGCACGGATTCCTGTCCGGCACAGACGATCACATTGTCGACCTCGATCACCCGCGGGTTCTCGTGCTTCTCACCGAAGCTGATGTGCAGGCCCGCGTCGTCGATGCGGTCGTAGTTCACGCCGCCGACCTGCTCGACACCCTTGGCCTTGAGGGCCGCGCGGTGCACCCAACCGGAGGTCTTGCCGAGGTCCTTGCCGAACGGGGTCGACTTGCGTTGCAGCAGTACGACATCGCGGGCCGCGGGGGAGGGCTTGGGCTTGCGGAGCTGGCCGGGAACCTGCTCGTTCTCGGAATCGACGCCCCATTCCTCTTTCCACTCGTCGAGCTTGAGCGTGGGATGTCCTTCGACAGTGAGGTATTCGCTCACGTCGTAACCGATACCGCCCGCGCCGATCACCGCGACCTTCTTGCCGACCGGCTTCTCCTCCTTCACCAGTTCGGCGTACGAGAGCACCATCGGGTGGTCGATACCGGGGATGTTGGGGATGCGCGGGCGCACACCGGTCGCCAGGATCACCGAGTCGTACTTGCCCGCGATCAATTCCTCAGCGCTGACCCGCTTTTCGAGATGCAGGGTGACGCCGGTGAGGTCGATCTTGCGGCGGAAGTAGCGGATCGACTCGTCGAACTCCTCCTTGCCCGGGATGCGGCGGGCGATGTCGAACTGGCCGCCGATCTTGTCGTCGGACTCGAACAGGTCGACGTGATGGCCACGCTCGGCCAGACTCACCGCGGCCGACAGACCGGCCGGACCCGCACCAACGACGGCAACCCGCTTGGCACGGCGAGTCGGCAGCAGGTTGAGGGTGGTCTCGCTGCCCGCCCGCGGGTTGACCAGGCACGACACCTTCTTGTTGCCGAAGGCGTGGTCGAGGCAGGCTTGATTGCAGGCGATGCAGGTGTTGATCTCGTCGGCACGGTCACCCTTGGCCTTGTTGGCCCATTCGGGGTCGGCCAGCAGCGGGCGGGCCATCGAGATCAGCGCCGCGTCGCCACGAGTCAGGATCTCCTCGGCGATCTCGGGCATATTGATGCGGTTCGACGCACAGACCGGGATGTTCACCTTGCGCGCGATCTTCGCGGTGAACTCCACGAACGCCCCGCGCGGCACCGAGGTGACGATGGTGGGCACCCGTGCCTCGTGCCAGCCGATATCGGTATTGAGGATATCGACACCGACAGCCTCCAATTCCTGTGCCAGGGCGACGATCTCGTCGAAGGTCTGCCCCTTCTCCACGAGTTCGGCCATCGACAACCGGAACACGATGATGAAATCGGGGCCCACTTCGGCCCGGATGCGCCGGGCGATCTCGACGGGCAGCCGACGGCGGTTCTCCGGTGTGCCACCCCATTTGTCGGTGCGCTTGTTCACCCGCGGGGCGAGGAACTGGTTGAGGAAATAGCCCTCACCGCCCATGATCTCGCAGCCGTCGTACCCGGCGAACTTGGCCAGGCCCGCGCAGCGCGCGTAATCGTCGATGGTGCGCTCGACACCCTTCGACGACAATGCCCTCGGCTTGAACGGGTTGATCGCGGACTTGATCGCCGACGCCGAAACACTGGTCGGCATATAGGAATAACGTCCCGCGTGCAGGATCTGGATGGCGATCTTGCCGCCCTCGGCGTGCACCGCCTTGGTGATCGTGCGATGCCGGTAGGCCTCGGTCTTGTTGGTGAGCTTGCCGCCGAGCGGCAACAGCCAACCGGTGCGGTTGGGGGCGTAGCCGCCGGTGATGATCAGGCCGACGCCGCCACGGGCCCGTTCGGCGAAGTAGGCGGCCAGCTTGTTGGTGTCCCAGGCACGGTCTTCCAGACCGGTGTGCATGGAGCCCATAACCACACGGTTGCGCAGCGTGGTGTGGCCGAGGTCGAGTGGCTCGAACAGATGGGGATAAGCAGTCATGGGCGGTCTTCACCTTTTCGCGGTCGCAGGGCCTGCAGTACTTCGTCGCACCATTCGAGGTAGCCGGATTCCGCGCGGATGCCCGCGCGAAGCACCAGATACTGGTGCAGAGCGGTGCCGGAGAGCTGGTCCGGCGCCGGGAAGAATTTCTTCTCGCTGAGGCGGTACTCGTCGAGGCGCTGGGCGTGCTGCGCGCGATGGCGCGCCACCTCGGCGCAGATGGCATCGATGTCGCCGTACGCGGCGGCGCGGATCTTCACACCCAGTTCGTCGCGGGCGGGGGTGGCGTCGGTGGGTTCGGCGAGCCAGCGGGCGATCTCGGTCCGGCCGGCCGGCGCTACCGAGTACACCTTCTTGTCGGGCTTGCCCTGCTGGGTCACCGATTCGACGGTGACCCAGCCAGAGGACTCCATCCGCTTGAGCACCCGGTATATCTGCTGGTGGGTGGCACTCCAGAAGTAGCCGATCGACTTGTCGAATCGACGTGCGAGCTCGTACCCCGACCCGGCCCGCTCGGTGAGCGAGACCAGTAGCGCGTGCTCCAATGCCATGGCACGAGGATATCTGGAACGCTGGGTACTATGCAACCAGGTTCATATGAACTTCTGGCGCGGATGTAATTGACGGCGTGGGTGTTGGTTCGCCGTTCCTCTTCGGCGGAGACATGGTGCGCGCGTTATCGGCGGCGTATGGGTCTGATCGCCGTTACTCTTCGGCCTATGACCGAGGTGAACGCGGCCGAAACCGTTGGCGAGGCGGCCGGGCGCGGGCAGGTGCTGGCATGGGGGCTGTGGGACTGGGGGTCGTCGGCGTTCCAGGCTGTGACGCTGACCTTCGTGTTCTCGGTCTATCTCACCGACAAGGTGGGAGACGATCTGCCGGGCACGACACCGGCGAGTGCTTGGCTCGGCTGGGCGCTGGCGGGGGCAGGGCTGGTCGTCGCGCTGACGGCGCCGGTCTGCGGGCAGTACTTCGACGCGGTCGGCTCACGTAAACGGGCATTGGCGACCTTGACGGCGCTGACGGTCGGCGCGATGTCGCTGATGTTCTTCGTCCGCGACGACTACCACGATCTCTGGCTCGGCTTGGCGCTGCTCGCGTTCGCCTCGGCCACCTTCGAGCTCGCCGGCGTGCCCTACAACGCGATGATGCGGCAGGTGTCGACCCCGGCCACGGTCGGCCGGGTCTCCGGATTCGGTTGGGCGATGGGCTATTTCGGTGGCATCGTGCTGCTGCTGATCTGCTACGCGGGATTCCTCGCCGGTGACGGTGACACCCGCGGTCTGCTCGGGATGCCCACCGATCAGGGCCTCAATGTCCGGCTCGTCATCGTGCTCGCGGCGGTGTGGTTCACCGTGTTCGCGCTGCCGGTGCTGTTCGCGGTGCCGGAGATGCCGCGCACCGGTGCCGACCCCGGCGCGGCGAAGGTCGGCTTCCTCGGTTCCTACCGGGTGTTGTGGCGCGACGTGCGCGTGCTGTGGGGTCAGGATCGGCACACGGTCTATTTCCTGCTGGCCAGCGCGGTGTTCCGGGACGGACTGGCGGGCGTGTTCACCTTCGGTGGAGTGCTCGCGGTGACGGTGTACGGATTCGCCGACGCCGATGTGCTGCTGTTCGGGATCGCCGCGAATGTCGTCGCGGGGGCGGCCGCGGTGTTGGCCGGGCGGTTCGACGACCGGATCGGGCCAAAGCGGGTGATCGTGGCGTCGCTGGCGGGGATGCTCGCCTGCGGTGTCGCGCTGCTGTTGGTGTCGGGCTCGACGATGTTCTGGATCTTCGGGCTCGCGCTCACCGTGTTCGTCGGTCCCGCGCAGGCTTCGGCGCGTTCGTTCCTGGCGCGACTCGCACCGCCGGGACGGGAAGGTCAGCTGTTCGGCCTGTACACCACGACCGGCCGAGCGGTGTCGTTCCTGGCGCCTGCCCTGTTCGGTGTGTTCGTCTCTGTTTTCCACAGCGACCGCGCCGGAATCGCCGGACTGCTCGTCGTGCTGGCGGTCGGTCTGCTGGTACTTCTCCCGGTGCGCGCGCCGTCGCGTGCGGTGTCCGCCGGGATGTGAGGCGTCACTGATAGGGCGTCATCGAGTTGTGTGAACGCCCGTACTCTGAGTTCAGTCCGCGTTTTTGGGTAACCAGCCTGCGATACCCAAAGCGATCAGACGCATCTGCATGACGGTGCGCTCCACGATCGCCGATTCCTCACGGGGGGTGGACGCGACGAACGCGGCAATACCGTCGGTAACGGTGGTGACGAGCAGATCCGCGGCGATCTCCAGCTCGGTGGTGCTCCATGAATCCAGTGCACGCAGGCGCGAGAGATCGGCGACGATCTCGCGCACGATCAACTGCATCTCCATCGCGATCGCCTGACGCAGCGGGGCAGGCCCACCGTGACGCTCGCGAATGAGGAAACCGAACAGTGCGCGTTTGACGCGTACCTGCTCGAAGACGAAGCGGACCGTATCGGCCAGATGGGCGTCCGGCTTGCGCCTGACCTCGCGCAATGCCAACCGCAGTGCGGTGACGCCCTCGTCGACGATCGTCGCGCCGAGGTCGTCGAGCGAGGCGAAGTGGCGGTAGAAGGCGGTCGGCACGATGCCCGCCGAACGGGCGATCTCGCGCAGGCTCAATGCCGCGAATCCGCGCTCCGAGGCCAAGGTCAGGGTGCCGTCGAGGAGAGCCGCGCGGGTATGCGCTTTGCGCTCGTTGCGGGTTCCTGCCTGCTCAGTCACATCGGTGAGCATACATCCGTTCACCATAGCGGCCTTCGTCATTATGTTGTCCGCCTCACATCATTGCCGGTTGACAGTGGCCCGGGGTCGTCAGGCACACTGGTGAGTGTACAGACGTGCACTGAAATTCGAAGCGCGTCTAAGGACTTCCCGTACCGCGCAAAAAGGGGCAACACGACATGGTGGGACTGATCGATCTGGTGCAGACGTTGACCACGCCGCACCCGCTGGACCGGTACCTGGAGCTCGTCCGCCCTGGGCTCACCGCTCGGGAGTTGCGCGCCGAGGTCACCCATGTCTCGCACGCGGTGCCCGGCTCGGTGACGCTCACCCTGCGCGCCTCGCGGCAGTGGCGCGGCCACGCCGCCGGTCAGTACGTGCAGATCGGTGTCTCGATCAACGGCGTGCGCCACACCCGCTGCTACTCGCCGATCGACCCGGAGAGCCGCGGCGAGCGCTACCTGCAGCTCACCGTCAAAGCCCACCCGGGCGGGCTGGTGTCGAACTACCTGCACGCCAACGCGAAGCCCGGCATGATCGTCGACCTGGCGCCCGCCTCCGGTGTGTTCCACCTACCCGAGCAGCGACCCGACAAGGTGCTGCTGGTCAGCGGCGGCAGTGGCATCACGCCGGTACTGTCGATGCTGCGGACCCTCGACGCCGAGGGTTACCGCGGGCAGGTCACGTTCCTGCATTACGCCCGACAGCCCGAGATGGTGCCGCATCGGGCCGAACTGTCCTCGATCGCGCAGCGCCGCGCCAACTTCCGCATCGAATACCGCTACCCGGTCGAGCCGGGCACGGTGATCGACGGTGAAACCTCCACCGGCAGTGGATTCTTCGACTACGACGAGCTCGAGCGGGTCGCGCCCTGGTTCGCCGACGCGCAGACCTTCGTCTGCGGGCCGCCGCCGCTGATGCGGGCCGTGCAGACGATCTTCGCCGCCGAGGGCCTCGAAGATCGGGTGCTCAGTGAGGAATTCACGCTCACCACGATCCCGACCGATCCGTCCGAGGCCACCGGCACCATCACCTTCTCCGACAGCGACGTCGCCGCCGACAACACCGGAGCCTCGCTGCTCGAACAGGCCGAAGCCGCGGGCCTGACGCCGCTGCACGGCTGCCGGATGGGGATCTGCTTCACCTGCACCGCGACCAAGCTCTCCGGCTGCACTCGCGACCTCCGTACCGGTGAGCTCAACGCCGATCCCGACAAGCAGATCCAGATCTGCATCAACGCTCCTGTCGGCGACGTCGACATCGCCCTCTAGATCACACCGACCAACCACAAGGGGAGATATAGCCATGACGATCCTCACCGAAGGCAAAGACGGCCCGGTCATCCTGAGCCCGGAGCAGGTCGAAGAACTCGGCGCCGCGCTCGACGCGATCCGTGCCCGCGTCGTCGACGACCTCGGCGAACGCGACCGTGACTACATCTACAACATCATCAAGACCCAGCGTGGCTTCGAGATCGCCGGCCGCGGTCTGATGTACCTGGGCTTCCTGCCGCCGTTCTGGCTGGCCGGTGTCGCCGCGCTCGGGGTGTCGAAGATCCTCGACAATATGGAGATCGGCCACAACGTCATGCACGGCCAGTACGACTGGATGCGTGAGCGCGGCATCAACTCCCGCGAATTCGACTGGGACACGGTCTGCCCGGCCGACCAGTGGAAGCACTCGCACAACTACATGCACCACACCTACACCAACATCGTCGACATGGACCGCGACATCGGTTACGGCATCCTGCGAATCGACCCCGCGCAGAAGTGGAACCCGTACTACCTGGGCAACCCGCTCTACGCGTTCCTGCTGATGACCTTCTTCGAGTGGGGTGTGATGCTCCACGACCTCGAGGCCGACAACATCATCAAGGGCAAGCGCAAGTGGTCCGACCTCAAGCCGCTGCTCAAGGGGCAGGGCAAGAAGGCGGGCAAGCAGGTCCTCAAGGACTACGTGATGTTCCCGGCGCTGACCGGTCCGCTGTTCCTGCACACCCTGGCAGGCAACGCGGCGGCCAACCTGGTGCGCAATGTGTGGACCTACTCGATCATCTTCTGCGGTCACTTCCCATCGGGTGTACAGACGTTCTCCAAGGACGAGACCGAGGTCGAGACCCGCGGTGAGTGGTACGTGCGGCAGATGCTCGGCTCGGCCAACATCAAGGGCTCGCGGCTGTTCCACATCATGTCGGGCAACCTGTCGCACCAGATCGAGCACCACCTGTTCCCCGATATCCCGGCAAACCGGTACCCGGAGATCGCGCCCGAGGTGAAGGCGCTGGCCGAGAAGTACGGCCTGCCCTACAACACCGGCCGTTTCTCCAAGCAGATCGGGTCGGTCTGGGCCAAGATCTTCCTGCTCTCGGTGCCGGATCGTTTCGTCAAGAGGGCGCCCGAGCCCGGTGTTATCGTTATGCGTAATCGGAAGGCAACCGAAGTGGGCGTGTAATGGTCGGCAAATTCGAAAGCAATAAGGATCTGGTCCAGGAACTGACGTCATCCGGTGCCCAGCGGGTGGGCAAGATCGCCACCCTGATCACCGGAACCGTCGCCGAGGTTGCCCGGGAGATCGGTGAGTTCGTCACCGACGCGATCGAGATGAAAGAAGCCGCGGCCGCTGCTCGTCGCGATGCGGCGCAGGACCGGGCGGAGGCCGAGTTCGCGAAGGAGCGGGTCGTCGAGACCGACACGGTCGACCTCGACGCTCCGGCCGAGGGCGAGGTCGGCGCGGCGCCCTTGTTCGCCGAGCCGGGCGACAAGGCCTGAAGGTTCACCACACCGGCAGCCGCCTGCGGCGTTCGGTGACATCGGTGATCAGATCCCGGTAGCCGTCGGTCAATTCGGCAAGACGACACCACTGCAGATGGGTGCGAGCCTCCCGCTGCCGTGGTGTCGTCGTCGTTGGTGCCGGTCCGGCCATGGCCTGCTGGGCGGCAACCCATTTCGCGGCCATCCGGTCGATCACCGCGCCGAGGGTCTCGGTGTGCAGCGAGGCGCCGTCGCGGTGTTCGACATGAGCGGCGACCCAGTCGTCGATGCGGGCGATCAGCGCGTTGCGGTCGTTGTCGATGTCGTCGACCAGGCGCCCGCACGCCGCGCCCGTGCTGCTCGACGCGGCGGGGTCGCGTGCCTGCTCGAGGACTCTGCGCCGACGATCGTGGCAGTTCGCGAGCCCGCTGGCCGCGTCGAGAACCCGGTGTCGCGTCGGGTCGGGGTGATCGGTTTCCAGAAAAGCCCGCAACAGTGCCGAGGGAGTCGGCAGTTGTGCGGCATCCAGACGATGGCCGTGATCGATCGGCATGGTGGTTGCCCCCCTGATAACGCACTTGTGCATGGATACGCCAGAGCCGAGGAGGATGTATGGGGGTGCACTCCCCGGCACCGGCGTAGCCCCGCCCGGACGTCGACAAGAGTCCGCGACGCTGCGGGTGGAGAAGACGGCCCGGGGAAAATCGGGACCCTTTCAGGAAAGCGCGATCCGGCCGTGGCGCGCAATAGTATGGTGTACAAACTCGGCGGTCGGTGGAAATTGTTATCCACCATTACGGCCGGGTGTCCCCGCGAGCACTCCCCGGTAACCGCGGTGGCACATTTCCGGCAATCATTTCGGCGCCGAATGCACTAACCTAGATAATTGTGCCCGCCTACGTGTCCTCGCCAGAGCTGACCTTCGGGTTCCTGTTCGCCCTGGAATCCCCGGAGCGCATCGCCGATGTCGTGCGCGGCCTCATGGAACGTCATGTGGTGTCGGTGTTCCGGCTCGCGCGCCTGTCCGACGACGACGGCCCACCGGAGCGCTACGTCGTGAACTGGACTGCCATCCCGCAGATTTCCATCACCACCGGAGCCCCGGACGACGAGGACCTGCGCGCACAGCGGATCATGCTGGTCAACGCCTTCCTCGGCGAGGGCGGCGAGGTGAGCATGTACGCCGGACACCCGGACGGATCGAGCTGAACTCAGCGAGTCGACTCGTAGATCCGCCGGACCACGTCCTCGATATCGGGTTCCTCGATCGACAGATCGCGCACCTGCGCCCGGTCCGACACCGCCGCCAGTAAAGCCGCCGCGGTGGTCTTCTCGGCGTCGAAGGCCAGGCGCTGGCGCATCCCGCCCGCCTCGCTGGACAGTAACTGGGCCCCGCACGGCAGATCGTCGAGATCCGGTGTGGGAGCGGCCAGGTCGACCACCAGCACCCGGCGTGCACCCACGGTGGCGCCCAGCCCGGTCAGTGAACCGTCGTACACCAGCCGGCCGTAATCGACGACGAGCACCCGATCACAGAGCCGTTCGATATCGCCCATATCGTGGGTGGTGAGCAGCAGCGTGGTGCCGCGCTCGATGCGTTCGGCGCGCAGGAACTCACGTAATCGCTGTTTGGACAGCACATCGAGCCCGATCGTCGGCTCGTCCAGGATCACCAGCTCCGGCGAATGCAACAGTGCGGCTGCCACTTCCGCGCGCATGCGCTGACCGAGCGAGAGCTGGCGCACCGGGGTGTCGAGGGTATCGGCCATTTCCAGCTGTTCCACCAGTTCGTGTGTCCGCTTGTCGGCGATGTCGGGATCGAGTCGATGGATGGCCGCCAGGATCGAAAACGACTCGTGCAGTGGCAGATCCCACCACAGTTGCGAGCGCTGCCCGAACACGACACCGATGCGCGAGGCGAGTTCCTTGCGCTGGCGCACCGGTTCGAGGCCGCAGGTGCGCACGGTTCCGGTGGTCGGCACGAGGATGCCGGTGAGCATCTTGATGGTCGTCGACTTGCCTGCGCCGTTGGCACCGATATAGCCGACCGCCGAGCCGCGTTCGATCCGGAAACTCATCCGGTCGACGGCGGTGATGGTGTCGCGATGTCGGCGCCAGCGGCTGCCGTTCTTGCGGTAGACGGTGAACTGCCGGGTGAGGTCATCGATATCGATGATCGGTTCCCGGTTCTCGTGCTCGTCCATCTGCTATCCCCCTCCTCCCTGATAGTGCCTCGTACCGATCCGCCATGCCGCCGATGCGAGCAGCCACACCCACGCCGCGGCGAGTGGCGTGAGCCACGCCGACCACGCGGGCAGCAGAGCGGGCCCCGGCAGTCCGAGTAGCGCGATGGTCGGCACGTACGCCGTGAACGCGACGGGAATCGCGAACCCGAACAACAGTTTCAGCGGTGTCGGGAACACCGAGGCCGGCTGCATCGCGGCGAACGAACCGCCGTAGGTGAAGCTGTTGGTGAGCTCGGCACCGTCGATCAGGAAGAACTGTAGTCCGGCTGCGCATACGAAAAGGCCACAGAACAGCGCGATTCCACTGATCAGGGTGATCACGATCAAGGTAACCGGGGCGATGCCCCAGTCGATATCGTTGCGCCACAGCCCGATCCCGAGCACGATCACCGCCACCGCGGCCCGCGCGAGTCTGCGTAACGAGATATCACTGGTCACCAGCTGCAACAGCAACGGTTGTGGGCGAAGGTGATAGGCGTCGAGGGTGCCCATGCGGATCATCGACGGCAGCGAATCCAGATGCCCGACCGCGACCTGGGCCAGCGCGAACGAGGTGTTGGACAACCCGAACAGCAGCAGCGCCGCGTCGACATCGAGGCCGCCGAGTGTGCCGACATTGTGAAAGATCACCCACACCTCGCCGAACTCGACCAGGCCGATCAGGAAGGCGCTGAACACCTCGGTGGCGAACGAAAGGCGGTACACCTGCTGTGCTTTCACACGCGAACGCAATACTGCGAGATAGGGAGTGAACCAGGTCCCGGCAACAACGCGCGCGGAATCCGGTTCAGCCACCCTGTACCTCCAGCCTGCGTTGTCCCGCTCGCAGCAACACCCTGCCGAGCAGTCCGATCACCAGCACCCAGAAGCCTTGTATCGCAACGATGATCAAGGCATCCCACCCGGCGGCCCGCCCTGACAGCGTATCGATCGGGGCCTGCAGGATGGAGGGAAACGGCGTAGACATGGCGACCAAACGCAGCCAGTCGGGGAACATGTGCACCGGGACGAAAAGCCCGGCCAGAAACGTTCCGACGATCTGGTACAGCACCCGGATGCCGCGGATCTCGACCACCCAGAACCCGACCAGCGCCACCGCGAACAGGCAGAGAAACGACAACGCCACCGCGAGCAGCACACTGATCAGACCGAGCAGATAGGCCACCGGCGTGCTCGGCATCGACAAGCCGAAGGTGGCAGCGCCGATGGCGATGCTCGGTACTCCGCGGGGCAGGATCGTGCAGGCGGCGCGACCCATGTCGGTGGCCAGGTAGCCGAGTTGCACGTCGATCGGGCGCAGGAAATCGATCGCCACGTCACCGGTCTTGATCCGGTCGACGAGGTCGATCTGCGGTCCCATGAACTGGGTGGCGCCGAGCAGTGCCTGCGACAACCACACATAGGCGCCGATGGTTCCCTCGTCGTATCCGCCGAAATCGCCGGCGGAACGCACCGCCGCGACCATCACGGCCGCGCGAACGAAACCGAACACACAGTTGGTGAACAGCCCGGCGAACATCGCCAGCTTGTACTGCGCCTGCCGCTTGAATCCCGCCCGCGCCAGCGTCCAATACACCCGGAAAGCCCCAGGCTTACGACGACGCCGCACCGCGAAAGCAAGCCCACCATCCCCCGCCACATTGCCCCGCACAATCAGTCAACTCTAGGCCGATCACCACGAATCAGGACGAGAACGGCTCGGATCGCTGGTGCTCGCCGCGCGCAGAGCTACCGGGACATGCTCAGTCCTTGGGGAAGCCCGTCGCGAACAAGATCGCGATGGCGACCGAGCTGACCACGGAGCTGGCAAGGATGATCCACATGAAGCGAAAGATTACCTGTCTGCGCGGCTCCGCCCGGCATCGCATCGGCGTGACCGCCGTCTCACGGCCTGACCTGCCGAAACAGGCTTGTCGTGTGGCAGCAACGCCGGATCTATCGTGCCTGGACCCCCGGCACCTCTTCGTAGACCTCGCCCACTTCGCCGGCGAGCAACCGGTCGGTCATCTCCTGCTTCAGCACGGTCAGTCGTTCGTCGTCCGCCGGGGTGCGGTCGCTCCGGGCGCCGAGTGCGATGAATTCGTCGGTGACGAATCCCGCGTCGCGCAATCGCACCGACACGGTCCGGTCGCGATAGCTGAATTCCCAGACGTAGCGGGCCAGGGTGGTGCCACGGTCGGTCGCGGCGAGTTCGGGCGCGACGACGAAACGGTCGCCGGTGACCGCTCGCAACACCATTTCGATCGCGTCTCGTCCGCCGGGACCGGGGAACGCGGTGCGGACGGTGACCTCGCGGCGCTCGACGGGGCCGAGCACCGCGACAGCGTGCCGCATCGCGCAGTACGCGTGCGCCACCCCGCCGGGGAAGTGCGGGCCGTGGTATTTCATCAGGTCGGTGAACGAGATATCGATCGGCGTACCCGATTCGAGGACTGTCAGCATGTCTTCCTCTGGTTGGCGGTGGCCCAGCACAACGCCGAATAGAGCAGTTGCGTCGCGCCGGGCATGAATCCGGACCCGTGGTGGTGCAAGTGCACCACGGTGCCTAATAAATCAGGTTAGCCTAACCTATGTAATGTTCTTTGGCTGTACTCTGTCGACGACCTATGAAAGAACTTGTCCAGCAACAGAACTCGATTGGTCAATCAATGCGAGATAGTCGACGTCGGGCGCCGTCGAGGAGCTGGACAACGCTTGGTGGCCGATGGGTCAGTCCAGGACTGCAGTGGCTTCGATCTCCACGAGGAGGTCGGGCCTCCACAGGGTCTGTACGCCGATGACGGTGACAGGAGGCAGAGGCGCGCTGAAGCCGTCGGATTCCTGGGCGCGTGAGGTCCCTTCCCATAGTTCGTCGGCCATGTCGGTGGTCCAGCCGGCGACGTAGAAGGTCAATCGCGCGATGTCGGTGACAGCGCCCCCCGCGCCCCTCACGGCTGTCGCGACGTTGCGAAGGGCGTCATGGACCTGGGCCGCGAGGTCGGTCGCCGTCGTTTCGCCGAGGGGCGTGACGGCCAGCTGGCCGGCCAGCAGGAGCAGGCGGGAGCCGGTGGTCGTGGCGACGGGCGCATAGTCTTTCTGCTGGAGCAGGCCGTCGGGGTGGCTGAGGTGCACGGTCATCGTGGATCTCCTTCGTCTTGTTCGGAAGCCGGATAAGCGCCGCGCAGGCGGTGCATGGTGGCCGTCACGACGGCACGGATGTCCGTCTCGCGCAACGGGGCGGAGAACAGCGCCGAACTGAACGAGAAGCCCTCGATCAGGGCGAACAACAGGAGCGCCTCGCGGTGCAGCGCTTCCTCGTCGACCGCGCGGTCGGCTAGCGCATCACGCAGCAGCGAGCGGATCACTTCCGCGCCCGCGAGAGAGGTTGCGGCGACGTCGGCCGCGAGCTCGGGGTCCGTGCGCGCCATGACGCGGTATTCGACCATGGCGATGTTCTCCTTGCGCTCCTGCTCGCTGGTGGGTGCGGCGAAGGCGATGACGTCCACGATCCGTGTCGTCGGGTCGTCGGACATCGTCGCGGCGCGGCCCATGGCGCGCTGCATGAGGACGCCCAAGGCGAAGCGCATGACCTCGCGGATGGTGTCGCCGAAGTAGTGCCGGATGCTCCCGATGGCCAAGCCGGTGCGGGCGGCGATCCGGGCGAGGGTCACCGACCGGAGCCCGTGCTCGGCGATCTCGTCGATCACGGCGTCGGCGATCTGCTCCCGGCGGACATCCGGGTCAACTCTTTTGGGCACGAACCTCACTGTAGCGCTTCTAGCATGTGCATGCTATTTTTTCTGGCATGGTCATGCTAGAAAAGCTCGCGGCGGTGGTCCCGGCCTTGGACGAGGCCAGACGTGAGCGACTGGTGCGACCCCTGGGACGGTGCGGCAGGGATCGCACGACGGGATCGGGAGCTGAGGCCCCAGATCCAGCCCCGTACACGACAAAGGAAACGCATGCGATCACGTCTTCGACTCCCGAATCGATCCCGGCGCCTCACGGCCGGGCTCGTCGCGGCCGCCACGCTCCTACTCGCCGGCTGTACGTCCGCTTCTCCTGCACCGGGCTCCGGCGCTGATGCGGACCTCGGCGCCTACCGCGGGCAACAGCTCGACTGGGGCGGGTGCGAGGCCACCGCGACGAGTGCGGCGGACGCCGAGCTGTTCGCGAACCCCGCGCTCGAATGCGCCGCGGTGGACGTGCCGCTCGACTACGACGAGCCAGCGGGCGAGAGGGTACGGGTCGCGCTCCTGCGCCTACCCGCCACGGGCGAGGCCGAGGGCTCGTTGCTGATCGACCCGGGAGGCCCGGGAGGATCCGGCACCAGCCTCGTCGCGTCGACCGTGCCGCTGTGGCAGGCGAGCCCCGTCGGCGAGCGCTTCGACATCGTCGGCTTCGACCCTCGCGGGACCGGGTCGTCGACCCCGGCCCTCGACTGCTACACCGACGAGGAATACGACGCCGGCGACGGGCCGCGATTCGGCGCGGTGTACGACATCACGAGCGCCGAGCAGGCAGTCGAGCTCGCGCAGCGCTGCACCGACGGCTCCGGCGGCATCGCGAACCTGGTGAACGCCGGGTCGACGAACGTTGTGCGCGATATGGACATCATGCGAGCGGCGCTCGGTGACGACCAGCTGACCTACCTCGGCTACAGCTACGGCTCCGAGCTCGGCGCCATGTACGCAACGACCTACCCCGAGAAGGTCCGCGCGATCGTCCTCGACGGAGCCGTCGCGCCCGACCTGACGGCGAGCCAATTCCGCCTGTCTCAATTCAAAGGCCTGCAGGCCCGGTTCGACGACCTCGCCGCGCTCTGCGCCGAATCGCCCGACTGTGTACTCGGCACCGATCCCGCGGCCACGAACGATCGCCTGCACGAGATCGTGCGGCCTCTCATCGAGACGCAGGCGGCCGGCGGCCGAGCCGCCAGCGTCTGGGACGTCTACCTCGGCATCAGCGGCGGCCTGTACGCGGAGGCGAAATGGCCCGAAGTCATCTCCGCCCTGACAGCGCTCGCGGCAGGGCGCGCCGACGAAGTGCTCGCCCTGCGCGACGGCTTCCCTGACCTCGACACCAGCATCGCCGTGCGGTGCATGGACTGGCCCCGCTTGACGCCCGCGGAACACACAGCGCTCGCACGCGAGATCGGGCATATCGCGCCGATGTTCGACCTCGACGTGTTCACGGCGGGGAACTACCACAGCGAGTGCGAGGCGTGGCCCGCACCGCCCACGCGTGACGAGCCCTGGCTCGCAGATGCCGAACGTCTCCCCGAGACGCTCGTCGTGTCGACCACCGGTGATCCCGCGACGCCACACGAGGGCGGCATCGCGATGGCGCAAGCCCTCGGAGCAAGCCTGCTCACCGTCGACGGCAACCAGCACGGCGCCTACCTCCTCGGCGGTAGCGAGTGCGTCGACGACGTGGTCAACGCCTATCTCCTCGACCTCGAAACCCCGCCCGCCGACGCACGCTGCAGCCTGTGACGCTTCACTCCGGCACACGGCCCGAGAAAACCCTCCTCTGGACACGCCGCGCGGCTTCGAAGCGGTCGCGGGCTCTGCACCGAGCATTCCTCCAGATCTACGCGCGGCTCGCCGTACGCGCGAGGCCGCACAAGGCGAACGGGCCGTCGGCGCTGATATCGATTATTCGTTGACCACCGTGATCGTGGCCTCGTCGGCATCGACCGCCGGGTCGGAGGGATTCGCATCGGACTTCACCGTGATCCGCGACTTGTCGATGCCGTCGCCCTCGAGCGCGGCCGCGATGTTGTCACCGCGGGCCTCGGCTAGCGATTTTGCCGTGACGACATTCGAATCCTCGGCGTAGGTCTCGATCTGGATCTCGGTGTCGTTGCCCTGCAACGGGACCGCTACCGCTTTGAGGGTCGCGACGGCGCCTGCGCCAAGGTCGGAACTACCGGCGTCGAAGGTGATCGGTGCGGCCGCCAAGACCGTGTTGATCGCGTCCTGAACTGCTTGCTGCGCGGTGTCGCGCACGGAGCTCACCACTGAGGACGCCGTCGCGGCGACACTGCTGCGCACGGCGTCGGTCTGGGTGGTCGAGGTGGTTGCCGGGGCGGAGGAGTCATCGTCGGATCCACAAGCCGCGGTCATCAGCGCAACCATCGCGATCGATGCGATCCCACAGATGCTGCTTCTGAGTTTCATCGGATTCTCCTGATCTGTAGATGCCGGAAAGTGGGCCTTGGGTCGGTGATACTCGAGCAGCCCCCGGAACCGGCGGCCACCGTTCTCGACAGGCCGCGCGAACTCATGAGCCGGCATCTCGGGGCCTCGCTTCTGTGACCAGACGGCCGAAGGTTAGGACGATGCTCAGATTCACATATCGGGAGCGGACGTGGCTCACCCGAAAAGGATGAGTCCGCCGAACGCGGCGGGTTCAGGGTTGTATTCGCGTTCGTCGCGGTCTCCGCAGGTGTAGCCGAGGATCGCTTGTATGCCGATGTCGAAGACGCACTGTTCGAGGATGTGGGATTCGATGCCATCTCCAGAAAGGCCTCTGCCCCATGAGATTGAGTTCGAAGAAATGCGGTCGGCCGGTAGGTTGTCTGGCATGTCTGGCGACGATCTTCCGGCCGAGGTCGGTCGGAGTGTGGAACTGTTCCTGAATGCCATCGACGAGTTGGCACCGGGCCTGGTCACCGGCTTCTATCTTGTCGGATCGGTCGCCTTGGGCGACTTCCATTCACACGGGGCCGGGCGCGGCCGGCTCACTACGGCCAGCGATATCGACTTCGTCGCGGTGACCGACCAGCGCCTCGAGAGGGAATCTCGAGAGATGGAGGCGCTGGCCCGGGCGCACGCCGCGACAGTGGCCGCTTCTCCTCGGCCGAATTTCGATGGCGTGGTTCTCACTTGGGCCGACCTCGCTGCCGGACCCAGCGTCTGCCCCGACGTCCCCTGCGCCCAGGAGAGCCGGTTCGCACCGGCTGGACGGTCTGGCATCAACCCGGTCACATTCTGCGAGCTGGCCTGGCACGGGATCGCAGTACGCGGCCCACAACCGGCCGATATCGACCTCTGGGCTGACCGGAATGCGTTGCACGAGTTCACTATCGATAACCTCCGCGCCTATTGGCGGCCGTGGTGGCAACAGAACCAGCAGCGGCGTCCGCTGCCTCTCATCATCGGCCTCAGCGCGTGGTTCCCGGTCTGGGCTGTTCTCGGTGTGAGTCGGCTGCACCATCTGCTCGCCACCGGAACGATGACCTCCAAATCCGGCGCCGGTCGGTATGCCCAGAAGGTGTTCGATCCGCGCTGGCAGCCAGTTATCGCCGAAAGCCTGTCCCTGCGCACCAACGGTGCCGAGGGCTATCGCAGCTACCGCAACCCGCTGGCCCGCCGCCGCGACACCCTCGCCTTCTTGGACACCACCATCGACGCCGCCTTGGCGCTGCCCACCGAGTCCTGACGGCACCACGCCCTAGATGTCGGGTGACAGCTATGGGTCCACGGAAGTCTCAGGTGATGGACGCGGTGTGCGGCGGGGTCAACGAAGTCACGGTTCCAATAGGGATCGAACCTGCGACGCCAAAACTAGCCCTCCACCTGCGAAAATGCAGGTGGAGGGTTGCGCCCCCGGCAGGAATCGAACCTGCGACCTAGAGATTAGAAGTTCCTTGGCACTGAACACTGTGCTGACCTGTGGATATGCAAGTCAGGCGCGAGCAAAATCGTAAAGTCTCTAGGTGGTGGAAACCGCCCCAACGTGGCTGAGAACACCCCGAGCTTGCCCTGCTCGATACCGTATTAGTTGTGACCGACGACATCGTTACCAGAGCTGAGGAACTCGCGCGAGCGTACCTGCGTGACCTTCCCCGGCGACTACAGCATGTCGAGGGTGTGGCGCGTCGAGCAGCGACTGTTGCCGACGCGGTCGACGACGCGGAGCTGCTTGTCGCGGCGGCCTGGCTACATGACATCGGCTACAGCGCCGAGCTGGCGACGACGGGGTTCCATCCTGTCGATGGTGCCGAGTTCCTACGTGCACAGGGGGCGTCACACAGGCTGTGCGCGCTTGTCGCGAACCATTCGTGTGCGTGCGTGGAAGCCCGACGCCGCGGGGTTCCGCTGCTCTGGGAGGACGAGCGAACGCCGCTGCGGGATGCTCTGTGGTGGGCGGACATGTCCACAACGCCGACGGGCGAGCCGACCAACGTTCACAGCCGTATCGCGGAGGTTCTTGACCGGTATGGTCCCGATCACGTCGTGTCGGCGTCTGTCGCGGAATCGGCGCCTCAATTGGTGGCTGCTGCCGAGCGCACAGAGGCCGCCGTGCGGCTCGCAGGCGTAGAGGTCAGGTGAAGTACGGTGTTGCGTCTTCCATGCCTCGGCTGATTCGCAGCTTGATCGAGGGGTGAACGTTGAGCGATTCGACCGCGGTCGGTGCGACCCACAGCACTTCTTTGGACTCCTCGCTGGTGCGCAGCGATCCGCCGACAGGTCGCGCGCGGAAGCAGATCGAGAACTCCTGCCGGACTTCGCCGTCGTCGTAGGCGATGACGTGCTCCGGGTTCGAGAAGACACCAACGAGGTCGGTGACCTCCACCCGAATGCCGGTCTCCTCGAGGACTTCGCGCGCCACGGCTTCGCTGACGGTCTCGCCTGCTTCGAGTCCGCCGCCGGGTATGGCATACAGGTCGTTATCTGTACGCCGGATCATCAAGATCCGGCCCAATTCGTCGAGCACGACCGCGCTGACCGCCACCTTGATGGCGTTCGGCTGCGGTGCTGCTGGGTCATGGAAGTAGTCGGTTCGTCCCATTGCCGTCGTCCTCCGTCGCGGTTGCCCACACGTACTCAAAACTAGTCATGTACGTATCGAAGAGGTCGCCGGCGGGCAGTTGACGGATGTGCATGGCGGGGGCGTGGGCGCCGGGGAGGCCGTAGGCGTGCATATTGACGACCATCTCGTCGTCGAATCGAAAGATCGAGTTGTACAGCGTCGTGTCGTGATAGCGGAGCTCCACGCCGTCGACATCGCCTAGGTGCCGCACCAACGCGAGGGCGTTGTTGATTCGTGCCCCTACAGTTCCAGATGCCAGGCGTTCTTCCGCGCTGCGTTTGTCGGCTTCGGGTGCGGTCGGCCGACCGAAGATCATCCGCACTTTCAATCCTTCGCGGGTGCGTTTCCGGACGGCCTTGGTGAACTCGGGCTCTTCGGCGAGGAACAGTCCTGCGAGCACGAGGATGTCCAGCCGCTCCGTCGCAGAGGCCAGCAGCCGCTTCCACAGGTCCGAAGGGATGTCGTTGCGGTGAGGAAATACGGTGATCACCTCGGACTCGCCTACCTCCGCTCGTCGTTCTGACGACACGGCGTCCGGCCACAGGTAGTTCTCGGTCTCCCGAACGAGCGCCGCGACGGCGTGCCGATGGCGTGGATACGGCGCGCGCCCCTTGGTGATCCAGCGCTCGACTGTTTTCGAGTCCACGCCAGCGCGCTCGGCGACGTCGGAAATGTCGAGGCCATTGCGCAGGAGCGCCTCGCGAAGTCGTTCGTTCGCCATGATTCCTCCAGGGGACGTCTAGGGACGTCTTAAATCTACGTCAGACGTCTACGTTCGTCCACCTATGCGGTGAAGAAGTCCTCCAAATTCCCGAAAAGTGGTGAAAGACAGGAACTTTCCCACTTTGCAAGGAGATGGAACGTGGATAAATCCGCATCGGAGACGCGAAACCTGATCAGCTTGAAGACGGCTGCAGCGCTGATCGACGTCGACTCGAAGACGATCCGGAACTGGATCGCTTCCGGCGACATCGCCGGGTACCGGATCAACGGCCGTTTGCTCCGCGTCGAGCGTTCCGAGCTGCTCGCGCTGGTGCGTCCGGCAGAGCTGGCCACGGGCGGTGTGGCATGAGCACTCCGACCGAACGCACATTGCAGGCGCGGATCGCAGCTCACGAGTCCTGGGCACGTACTGGCGATCGCGCTGAGCGTACTGCGAAGGCTCGCGCGGCGATGCTGAGCAAGTTCGACCGCCTCGTCGATCCGGATGGGTTGTTGAGCCCTGAGGAGCGCGCCTATCGATCCGATCAGGCCCGCAAGGCGCACTACACGCGGCTTGCGCTGAAGTCGGCTCAATCCCGCCGGCGTCGGGCACGGAACGCCAACGGCGGTGAGCGGTGATGCGCGGCAAGACATTCATGACCGCGGTCGCGCTGTTGTCAGTCGGTTGCATGGTGCTGATCGCGCCGGACGTCCTGGGATTCGTCCTGATGGTCGTCGGTGCAGTGTGGCTGTGGCGTTCGTCGAAGCGGGCAGGGGTGCGGCGATGACCATCGACGAACCGTTCTTCGATCCGGATGACCTGCTGGACGAGTTGGACTCGATCATCGCTGAGCAGGAGATCCTGCAGCGTCGCACGGTCGCATTGCAGGCCCGCTACGCGGCATTGGAGCCGTACGCGGAGCGATACAACCAGCCCGACCCGGAGATCGACTACCTCTCGCTCACATACGGCAGCGTGAACGTCGAGTCTGCGACAAGGCGTCTCGATGCCGCCGTGTCATACGCCCCCGGCCTTACCAGTTGGTTGACGTCGGCCCGTGACAGCGCGTGGAAGATCCGCGAGTATCCGCAGGTCAATCGCGAGCAGGTCGCCCGCGAGCCAGACAACACGATTGCCGATGCGATCGCCCGCACTGTCGAGCGGGACGGCGTCGAGCGATGAGCGGCGGAGTGTTCCGGGCGCCTCACGAGGACCGCAACCAGGTCGGGCGCAGCGCACTCGGGTCGATGTCTCGGCCGGAGTTCGCTGGTATCGGCGCGGTCTACGCCCCGGTGAACCACCTGCCGCCTGCTCTGCGTCTGATCGTGCTGGCCGTATGTGTCCTGATCGGGATGGTTGGCTGCTCGATCGCATGGGTTGACCAGCAAAGCTACGTGCCGTCGCCGAATATCTGCCGGGCGCACGAGGCCACGCGGACCGATTGCGTGCACGTGCAGCGTGCGCAGCCCACTCAGGTGCCGTGATGAGCGAGGGAATCCCGACCTACGAGTGGCGTTCCGCGCCAGCGCATTTGCGCACTCGTCGCCAGTTGGCTGCTGAGGGTTTGCGCCCGAACGGCCAAGACATTGCAGGCCGAATCACTCGCTCACGCGGCAGCCGCAAAGAACCGCTGGTGGCGCACCTATTCGACGTGGCGAAGGCCGCGCCGAAGCGTCAGCCGAGTGAGGCGCAGCGCGTGGCGCTGGCGAAGGCCACCCGCGAGCGCCAGCTGCGGGCCGCGGAACGCCGCGGCGTGGACCGTGCCGAGTTCGACGAGCCAACCGGCGATCCAGGTCCGGCATGGAACACCAACGAGTCAGTCAACGCGTTCGGCGCGACCGCTTCCGTGAACGCGTTTGCGGCCGTCGCTGAACACGAACGAGAAGAGGAGATGGAGAGGTGAATCTGACTTCTCGCGAGATGGTGCTGCTGACGGTGCTGTCGGACATGTACGGAGCCCCACTGGATCTGGTGGCGCAAATGCTGGGCGTGAGTGAGTCCCGCGCGTACCGGATCGTCAAGAAGCTGCGCAAGGCCAAGGTGGTTTCCGAGCTGGGGATGCGCCCGGTTCCGGGCCCGTCGTGGATCACCCCGACCCGCTCGACCGCTGACGCGCTGCTGGGCCGGTCGACGAAGTACTGGATGCCGTCGCCGAAGATGGCTAACCACACCCGCACGGTCCTTGAGGTGCGGCTTGCATTGGTCGGGATGGATCTGGAGCGCTGGATTTCAGAGCGTCAGTTGCGGTCGGAAGTCGCGCCCGCAGTGCTGGGCGAGACCCGCCCACATATCCACGACGGCCGCTACATCAACGCGTCGGGCGAGCTGATCGCGGTCGAGGTCGAGCTGACCGACAAGAACCTCAAGGCAGCGAAAACCGCTGTTGCCCAAGCCTTTCAGGCCGCGCGTGCTGCCGACTGCGCCGGGCTCATCTACTACTACCGCGGTGACCGCGTGAAGAAGGTCATTACCAAGGCCGCGGCCGAGCTGAAAGCGGCCGGCCTGTTCGAGCAGAACCCGATCCGGATGCGGTTGGCCGATCTCGACGCAGAGCTGCTCAAGCCCACCAAGCCCGCTTCCGATCTGCGACCCGGTCTCCGGGTGATCGCGGGCGGAGCCGCTGATCACGAAATCTACCAGGTCACAGACCCGAACGAGCATGGAGAGGCGGTGTCGTCATGACTTGCACGCCGATGATCACCCCGAAAGACTGCGCCCCTTACGCTCCGACACCGGTGCTGTCGGCCCAGCCGTCACCGACCGAGGCACCACAAATCCAGGTCGACCCGACGATGCCGCCGATCGGGCTGAAGTCCGACCCGATCGGGTGGCTGCCGAAGCTGTCGGAGGTTTCCCTCGACGGTGTGACCGACGCGGCCTTGTTGGCCGGTACGTGCCTGGTCGCGGTGTTGGTGCTGACCGTGATGATCATGGTTCCGGCCACCTTGCACGCCTGGAATCCGACGAAGCTGCGTAACTGGTTGCTCGGGTCGCTGGCGGTGATGCCGGGCGCGACCGCGCTGTGGCACTGGGACATCCTGGCGCCGGGCACGATGGCGACCGAGGCCAGCCGGGAGTTCATGGCCGGTCAGCATGTGGCCGGTCTGCTGGGTATGGCCGTGGTCCTGGTTCCGGCCGCGTGGCTTACTGCGACGTTGGCGTACACGCACTTTCGGGTGCAGTTGTCCACGGTCGGTCTGCAGTCGCCCGCCCGCACCGAGCGCGCCTTGTGGGCCCAGTCCCAGCGTGAGCAGCGCGGTGCCGCCCGCATGGCCAAGCGTCGCTTGCCTTTCACCACGGGTGGGTTCAGCCCTGATGTGGTGATCGGGCGCCTGGCGCACGAGCAGACCCAGGCTCCGACCAAGTCGATGGTGCGGACCCTGTTGGGCCGCAACGAGACCCGCCTGATCGTGCCGTGGATCGCATTGTCTGAGCACATGACCACCGTCGCGTCGTCGGGCTCGGGCAAGACGACCTTGATGCGCCGGGTGCTGGTCAGCTGGTTCGTGGCGACCTGGGTTCGTCATCGTCGGTGGTGGAGCAGCAACCGCCCGGGCCGCCCGCAGGTGCTGGTGCTCGACTGCAACGGCGGTCCGGAGAGCCTCAAGGTCGCCCGCAGCATGGCCGCGTGGTTCAAGGCGATGGGTGTGCCCGACGAGCGCATCGGCATCTTCCCTGAGGTGTCGCTGAACATGTGGGGCACCGAAAAGCGCGATGACCTGCGTTCGATCCTGTCGTCGATGATTTCCGGCGGCTCCACGCCGACGACCGACACCGAGAAGTACTTCTACGAGATCCGCGAGACGCTGATCCACCTGATCGTGGATGCGCCGGCGCGGGTGGTGATCAAGGACGGCGTGCCCACGGCGGAGGGTGAGAACCCGCCGCGTGACTGGTTCGAGTTCATGTCCCGCTTCGACGAGCGCAAGCTCGCTCAGCTGTGGGGCGGCATCTACGACCAGGACATTCCGTGGGCTGGTGTGCCGGGTGTCGATCACGAGATCGCTTCCACGATCGCGGGCAAGCAGAAGGTGCTGCACTCGGCACGTGCCGAGTTCGGCAACCTGTGGCGCTCGTTGGGCGAGAAATTCGACGAGGGCAAGTCGATCACCGACTACGACTTCCTCTACGTGGTCTTGGAAGGCGTCAAGACCCCGGACCGCGCCCGCGGCCAGTTCGGTGCGATCGGCTGCATGCTCGAACAGCTCGCCGACGTCGAGCACGGACGCCAGATCCTCATGGCCGTAGATGAATTCAGCGCGGTCGCCGACGGCAAAACCCGCGCGGTGAAATGGGTAGAACGCCTGCGCAAAGCAGGTGTCGGTTCGTGGTGGATCGCGCAGACCTGGCAGGGCCTGGGCTATGACGACGACGCCCGCACCGGTCTGGTCTCGGCGGCCTCAGGTGGCTCGCTGATCGGTCGCACGACCAATCCCGAACAGATCGCGAACATCTACGGCACCCGCCGCAAGTTCGACTTCAGCCGCAAGTTGATCGGCGGCTCGAAGGTCGGCGACGAAGGCAACGTCCAGGCCAACGACGAGTACATCACCCCACCGAACCGGTTGCGCGCCATGCAGAAAGGCGACGTCGTGTGGGTCGCCGGTGGCCGCACCCGGTGGGGCCGAGTGTCGATGCTCGACGACGCCGCTCTCGAACGTCAGCGCCCGTTGCCGGGCATGACCGCCTCATTGGCTCCCGCTCCGGCCGAGGCGGACACCGCCGAACTGGCGCCGGTTATCCCGATGACCAAGCGCCGTCCGGCCTGAAACCGCCTGAGCTGAAAGGAGATTCATCATGTCTACACCGAATCCGCTACCTGGTCCCGACGAGCACGGCGAAGACCTGCTGGGCGGCGGTTTGACCGCCCCGCAGCAGGCCCAGCTCGCAGCCCTCGAAGACGACCTGGACGGCAGTGCGGCGGCCAAGCTCGCTGCGAAGTTGGTCCCAGTCGCCCAGGACGGTGGCCAGTTCGGCCGCGTCGCCAAGCCGCACGTGAAGCGTGCCACCCGGGTCCATGACTGGGCGCGGATCTGGGGTCCGGCTGTGGCCGGTACCGCGGTCGCTGCCACCGCGGTGACGGTGCTGCCGCTGCCCGGTCCGCTGTCGCTGTACGTGCTGGCTGTAGCGGCGTTCGGGTGGTGGCACTGCGCAGGTCGGCCCGGTGCGATCGAGACCGCCCGCATGGCCTACTACGCCGTCGCCGATACCGGCAGCTGGATCCGTCGGCATGTCGAGCAGCTGGCGCACCGTCGCGCCAGCTACGAGACCCGCCGCGCAAACCCCAACCCCATCAAGAAGGAGAACTGATGCCCGACAACAACGTCCAGAGTTCATGCCGCCGCCAGTGCCCACCCGATGAGTGCTACTGCGCCGAACCGACCTACCGCGACGCCAACTCCGTTTGCTCCAGCTGCGGTGGCCATGACGGCGACTGCTACTGCGACGAGTTCTAACCCCAACCCCAAGAAGGAGATTCACCAATGTTCATGACGTCAGAAAGCAATAGTGGCCACGCTAACGGCGGCCCGTCCACCGAGGACGAGATCACCCGCGACACCGGTCGCGCGCTAGGCCAGATCATGGCCGCTGCACGGGCATTCATTGCCTCCCACAGTGGCCGTCAGGGTAAGACCAAGATGCCGAAGCTCTCGCGCAAGGAGCGCCGCGAACTGGTCGAGACCCTGCGTACGCAGGTCGGCGAGCAGCGCATGGCGCAGGCGTGGAGCACCAAACGAGTCAACGACTATCACGCCGAAGTCCTCGCCGAGCAGGAGCGCCGACAGTCGCCTGGTTATACCTCAGACCAGGCCGAGGTCGATCATCAGCGGTTGGCGCGGATCCGGTACGCGATCGAGGCCGGAGCGCACGCTTCGCCGCTCTCGTTCGAGCAGCGTGGGCAGGTCTCGCAGGCGCTGTCGCAGGTTCAGGCTCACCCCTCCCGCCCGTTGGGGGCCGTGTTCAAGCCGATGGACGCCGACGAGGCGCGCAACGCGCGAGCCGCGGCGGTGCGGTCGGAGACCTGGGTTCAGGGGCGCCGCGAGGCCAACGAACGCGTGTTGGTCGCGCAGCGCAACCGCGAGCAGGCCCGCCTCAACGCCCGCCCGCCGCTGGCGTGGGAGGACATGAACCCAGTACAGCAGGACGCGGTCCAGCAGCTGCGTGGTGCGGAGCTGGCGTTGCGTCGAGTCGGCACCGCGGATGCGGTGACGATGGCACGTCGCGACCGTGAAATGCGTGCAGCTGCCCGCGAAGTCAGAGCGGCTGGCCTTCCGTTGCGGCAGGTCGCCCATGAACGCGACAACATCGTCGCGAACTCGAAGTACGAGGTCACGGTCTATGCAGGGTGGGAGCCGTCGTCGAGCTGGCACCCGAGCGAGACCGTGGCGCTGGCACACGCCGAGTCGGCCGTGGCGCGGGTGCCTGCCACGACTGAATCGGTGGGCGTGCAGGTCGCCCCGCGGTACGGCCAGGATCCCGGGGGCAACACCCGGTCGGTTCACGGTGACCACATGTTCGCTTCCCAGGCTGTCTCCTGGTGGCGAGGCGATCACGAAATCGAGGTGGAGTCGGGCACCACACGAGCCGGTCACCGCACCGAGATCTCGATTGCTGGAACCGACCCGGTCACCGGCCGCGAAGTGCGGGCCGAGCGCGTCCTCGTGCGCACCGATGAGCATGGTGCACTCCAATACGCGGACCGCACCATCGAATGCGCCGAATGGAATGCCGGCGAGAGAGTCGAGCTCGATATCGACGATGCCGAGGTCGACTGGGAATACCCCGGCAGCACCAGCCTGTACCGCATGAGCGGTACACCGGCGGGTGTCCAGAACCGGGCGCTCAACGAGCAGGTGACCTTGTGGCATCGGGAAGTTGAGGAGTCCCGTTCCGCCGCCGCGCGGGTGGCGGGTGACCGCGACAGTTTGCGGCAGCGGCACAACCTGTCGATCGAGCACAACGGCGACCTGACCGACCGCAATGCTGAGCTGACCAGGCAGCTTTCAGCGCTGACCGCCGAGCGGGACCAGGCCCTCGCCGACCGCGACAAGTTCCGTGGCGAGCGGGACCAGGCGGTGCAGAAGGTCGCGTCGATGACGCCGGCGAAGGAACGTTTCGGTAGCGCGGCGCGTCAGGCGAGTACTACCCCGACTGCCGCCGCAAAAGGGACGAATACCGAGTCGAACAAGAAGATCGACGAGGTCATGGCCCTGTTGGCGGGAAGGGGTGCCCTGGACGGCGCGCTGGCGACTATCGGTGTTTCCGAGGAGACCCGGGCCCGAGTACGGGACGCGGTGTTCACACACGACAGGCTTGTGGACGCTGGTCTGGCCGATCCGGTCGGCGCCGAGACCACCTCAGTAACCAAGAGCCCGCGTCCGGAGCAAAAGGAAGTCGACCGCCCCACTAAATCCGCCGCCGAAGTCGGGACGCCGGTCAACGCGTTCAACAACGCCAGCACGTCGGTGAACGCGTTCGCCCCCGAGACCGAGCGCGACGGGCATGAGCGATGAGCACCGACGACCTGGACGACCCGTTCATCGCCCGCTACGCCGACCGGGTTGCCGACGAGAACGAGGTGCTGTGGCGGGCCGACTTCGCCCGGCTCACCGCAGACCCGGTGCTGCCGGAGTTGCAGGCGGCCGAGGTCCGCGCCCGATGGGCGACCGATGCACAGGTCGGGCCCCGGTGGCATGAGCTCGACGAGATCTACAGCGCGTGGATCTTCGCGCCGGAAGCGATGAAACAGGCCCACGAGAAGACCATGCCGGGCGGATTGCGGCCGCCCGACATGGACACCACTCGCTGGTCTTCCCACATGCAAGCACGCGAGCTGGCCGACAAGGGCTACTGGCCCGGCCACGAACCAACCATTTCCCTGAACAGCAGTTTCGAAAGGCACGAACCGATGACCGACATTACCCCCGCCGCCCACGTCCTCGATTCCGAGACCGAGAGCGAGATCGAGGCCCAGATGCGCACCGACTACGAACGCGTCGCGCAGCTCTACCGCGGCGACCCGGAGGAGTACGACCCCGCCGATCAGCTCGACGCCAACGAGTACGAGGGGGTGTGGCTGGATCACGAAGACCACCGGTTCGGTGACGAGTGGGTCGCCATCAACAAGGCCGAGGAGCTGTGGCACACCGATCCCGACGCCGCTGCGGCCCAGCTGGCAGACACCAGCACCACGCCGTTGCAGCGCCGCACGCTCGAACACAGTCGCGACATGTCGCGCGGGATCTACGTCCGTGACGTCGACGAGGTCATCGACCGTGTAACCGCGACCGCGGACAGCAGCTCCCCGATCCCCGAGCTCCCGCCGGTCGCGAACCCGCTGACTCACTTCGAGGCTGGGCTACCGAGCTGGGATGCCTCCCGCAACGATCCAGCACGCCCGGTCCCGGCCTTCGCGGCCAGTGTCGCAGACCGCACCAGCGCGGTGAATGCATTCGGCAACGCCGCCCAGTCGGTGAACGCATTCGCTGCCGGTATGGAGCGAGAAGGGATGGACAGGTGAGCGCGGCAGCGGTCGAGTCGACGATGCCGGCGACCGCGGTCGCCGAGCACGGCCAGGCCGTGACGCTGGCCAAGGTGATCCCGCTGCACCGCTCGCCGCAGGCCGAGGTCGTCGCAGATCCGGAGACCGATCTGCACGCCCGGATCGCGGTGTTGGAGCAGCAGGTCGCCGACCTTGAAGACCGTAACCGGGAGATGGCCACCGACCTGGACGATGCCCTGGATCAGCTCGCCGGGCACGCCCTGCACGACCACCAGGAGCGCCTGGTGCACGTGCCTGTCAACGCGTTCGCCGCGATCGAGTGGGAAGGACACGACCGATGAGCACCACCCGTACAACCGCTGTACAGCCGGTCAAGCCGGTGTCTAGTGACAAGCGAGACGCTGCCGAACTGACAGCACTGGCGATGACAATCGTTATTGCTTTTGGGGCGTTCGCGTGGTCGTTCGCGGCGTTGACCGAGCTGGCTGTCATGGCCGGGATTGACAGCCGTCTAGCGTGGGCGGGCCCGATTTTCGTCGACGGAGCGATTGTCCAGTCGGCTGTGGCGCTGGTTTCGCTCCAGCGCCGGGCCCGTCTGGAGATTGAGATCCCCGTGGCGACGAAGTGGTTCTTCTGGGGTGAGCTGTTCGCCGCCGAGCTGATTTCGGTGGTCGGAAATGGTCTACACGCTGCGGAATCAGGTCAGCGGCTTCTGCCTGCGGCCATCGCGGCGGCCGTTGCCGGTGCCGCCCCGCTGTTCGGTCTGGCCGCCACGCACGGCCTGACGGCGCTGATCGAGGTTCCCCGGACCCCGCCGAGCCCGGTAGACAGCCCCGCGACCGGACTAGACGGCGGCTCGACACCGGTAGACGCCGAGTGGACAGCACTGGACAGCGACCGGACAGCACTGGACGGCGGGTTGACGACCGCACTGGCCGCACTGGACAGCGCCCCGGTGTTGGACCCGCTCGCCGAGCGTGATGCGGAGATCCGGCGCCGCCATGCCGAGGGCGAGTCGTACCGCGAGATCGCTGACGCGGTCGGTCTGTCCAAAGCTCGGGTCGGTCAGATCCTGGCGTCTACCG
Source organism: Nocardia sp. NPDC058480 (assembly GCF_042720495.1). Classification (NCBI taxonomy): domain Bacteria; kingdom Bacillati; phylum Actinomycetota; class Actinomycetes; order Mycobacteriales; family Nocardiaceae; genus Nocardia; species Nocardia sp. NPDC058480. Next base: position 157,004 of record NZ_JBHXMN010000012.1, read on the forward strand.
AGCCGGTGGACACCGGAGCGGAGGTGCTCACGTTCATTCGCTGACCGGTTACTGCGGGGCAGGTGTCGAGCCTGCCCCGCCTACTTCTCACCTCAACCAACACACGAACGAAGGACAGAAACAATGACGAACGCACTGACCGACCTGGACCAGATCAACGCCGAGATCATGAGCGCGGGCGCGACCAACCCGTTCGGAAAGGACATCGAGGCTGGGGCCGGGGTGTCGGGCGAGATCATCGCCGTGATCCGCCGTCACCGCCGCAACGGCAAGGGTCTGCCTCTGTATTGGATCGACCGCAAGCCGATGGTGGCCGAGGCCGGCGACCCGGTGATCGACTCGCAGCTGGTCGTGGAGATCGCGCCCGAGAACTACGTCGACGATCAGGACGAAGGGCTGCGCGTGGTCACCCTGGACCGTGACGTGCAGCGCGCGGTTCGCGCTGGTCTGCGCCGGGCGCGGGTGGCCGGTGTCGCTGTCGGCGGTCGCCTCGAAGGGCTGCTCTACGTCGGCCCGGTCGCCGGTGGCGGCTACGGCCGGATCTATGACCTGGGCGCCTACATCCCGCCCGCCGCGTAACCGCAGCCCAGACGAAAAGCCCCTGACCTACGGGTCGGGGGCTTTTTCGTGTCCGGATTCGGTCGGCAGTCGTGGAACTGTCCTCGGCCTGCTGCTCCCCCGACTGTTCCCCTGGCCCTTCCTCCGAAGGCATTGCTTAGCCCGGCTGTTGGGTCGGTCAAGGGTGGCCCTTGGGCCATCGCCGGAGGCGACGCGCAGCGCCCTTGAGGGGCCCGGCAGTCGGGCGGACAATGTCCAGCCGAGGAAGGGCCGGGTCTCGTGTTTCGGCTGTCGGTTCGAGCGTGGTCGGGTTCTTGGTGCTGCCGCACTCGCTGCGCTCGCTTGCCACGGAGATTCGATCTTGGTGCAGGTCAGTGGTGCGAAAAAGTAGCCAAAGGCTCAGCAAACGCCGAGACAATAAGTGTCAGAAGTTGTGGCTAGTTTCTGGCGGGTCACTACCTACCACCCACCCTCCCTGACCTGCGCATTCGCGCCCAGATTTTCGCTCGATTCCCCCCACCCCCTTCCACATCTCACTTTCACTACGTGAAACGAAAGTGAGATGTGGAAGGGGGTGGGGGGAATCAATCAAAAATCTGAAAAAGAAGTCAGGGAGGGTGGGTGGTAGGTAGTGACAAAGAAAAAAGAAAAAGACATGGGTTGCGTTGGGAGTACATCGGTGGGTTTGGGTGCGTGGTGCGTTGGGAGTCGGTGACGGTGGTGGCGTCGTGTGTGCGTGGCTGCGGTGTAGTGCCGCGGTTGTCGTGGTGGGTGTGGTGGTGTAGCGCGTGTGCGTGGGTGCGTGGTGCGCTGGCTCGTGTGTCAGCGGGAGCTGTGCGGCGCGGGCTGGCGCCGGGTGGCGGGTATCGCGACCGGAGGTCGCGCGGTCCATCGCGGGGGCGTGGTGTCTGTCCCTCTCGGCGCGGCCTGCTCGATGGCTATCACCACGGCAACAAGCATCAAGGGCGCCTTCGGCGTCGGCACGCCGATGGCCCAAGGGCCACCCTTGACGCCCGCCGCCGTGGTGATGTGACGCCATCAGGCCACACCGAGAGGGACAGACACCACACAGGCCGAGCAGCGCTCAGGATCGGGAGATCGCGGCCGTGGCCGCGGAAAGGCATCCGCTCGCCGCGGGGGCAGGCCGCCCAAGAGGGTGGGCAAGGCAAGGACCGATAAGCGGTCTACCGCAGCCACGAGCAGGCGGCCCGAGGTGGCGCCCCCGTCGGGTGTCGTGTCCGTCGGCAACCTTGCGGCACGAGGGCAGCTACCGGTTAGTGATCTTTCGCAGCGCTCCGGAAATGCCTGTGAGCCAGCAACTCTCGCATTCGTTGATGTAACGAAACTGTGTTGTCATCGCTGGTGAATCTGACTCGGAATCGCCACGATTCCGCACGAGCCGTCATGACAGATGGTAAAATTACGTCATGACGAACCGGCTCTTTTCGGTCCCTGCGTTGTCTGTTCGGAACAGGCGCCGACCGCGATTGCTGGATCTGTTCTGTTGTGCTGGTGGTGCAGCGGCGGGGTATCACCGGGCGGGTTTCGACGTGGTCGGTGTCGATATCGAACCGCAGCCGAACTATCCGTTCGAGTTCCACAGGGCCGACGCGCTTGAGTTTCTGGCCAGACATGGAAGCAAATTCGACGCTGTCCACGCCAGTCCGCCGTGTCAGGCGTCGTGCACCCTCACTGCTGGTACCAATCAAGGCCGCGAGTATCCACAGCTGATTCCGAACACCCAGGAAGCCCTGGCCCGACTGAACGTTCCGACCGTGATCGAGAACGTGCAGGGCTCTAAGCTGCGTCGCGATCTCACCCTGTGTGGGGAAATGTTCGGACTCGGGGTGATCCGGCACCGCTACTTCGAATTGGGCGGCTGGTCGATGCCGCAGCCGGCCCACGTCGCGCACCGCGGCAGGGTTGCGGGCTACCGACATGGGGAACGATTCGACGGCCCCTATGTAGCCGTTTACGGGCAGGGAGGTGGCAAAGGCACTGTCCGGCAATGGCAGTCGGCGATGGGCATCGACTGGACCTCCGATCGCGTCGAACTCGCCGAAGCCATCCCACCTGCCTACACCGAATTCCTCGGCCGCCAACTCATCGCCGAGCTTTCCGCCGTCGAGGCGTGTAACGAAACCCGTTGCCAGGCACCAGGATGTGCCGCCCCGATCGTGCAGCCCACAACCGGCAGGCCGCGGCGCTTCTGCTCCGGCTCGTGCCGAGTACGGCACCATCGTGCAGGCCGTGAACACTCGGCTGCGTCATGACGGATGCGAGAATTGGCGCCATGGCTATCGATGAGGGAGGCGTTGCGCGGCGCACAATCCGTGTGCCCGACGAGGAATGGGCCGCGGCGATGGCTGCCGCCAGCCGCAACGGCGAGACGCTATCCGCCGTAATCCGCCGCGCGATCAGCGCCTACGCGATCGGTACGGCCGAAGGGCTCGCTGATTTCGGTACCGAGTACCGACTCACCTCAAAGATCGCGCTCGGTGATGGCCCGGTGGTCATATCGGGCGTGACGGGTGAGATCGACACTGTCCGTCAGTTGTATCCCCCTGCCAAGTGGGACATCGAGGAACGAGACGTCTCTCCCTACCGTGCAAGCATGCGCCGGCGCTGACCGGACCTTCCTGCAGTGCTGGGTGGTTGTCGCACTCGGCGCGAAAAGGGCTACCAATTCGCGGCGAATGATTCGCCACTGTCGAGGCATGAATCAGCTGGTAGGGGCTTGATTGACCTGTATCAGCAGCTACAGCTGATCACCGAGCCGGGCGCGTCGATGGGCATCTCGGGCGCGCTCATCGGCGACTGATGCACCGTAGCGGCTAATCATCTGACGAGATCGCCAGCCTGCCAGCATCATCAGGTCTTGCTCCTGGCCGCCGTTGGCGAGCCAGTTGTGGGCGAAGAAGTGGCGGAGCTGGTGCGGATGGATGTGGTCGATTCCCGCGGCTTGGGCGCGCCGCTCGATCATTTGCTGAATGCCCGAGGCTGTCATCGCACCGGCCTTGCCGAGCCACAGGGCGGGGTTGTCGTTTACCGCGAATGTGTGCTTCGACCGGATACGCAGGTATCTCCGTAGGGCGGTGCGAGTCTTGTCGCCATACGGAAGTGTGCGCGGTCGGCGTCCCTTGCCGAGCACTGTCACGGTGTTCTCGGCAAAGTCGAGTGCATCGATGTCGAGGTTGGCCACCTCGCCGATTCGGGGGCCGGCGTCGACCATAAGCCGAATGATCGCGGTGTCGCGGCGGTCCTCGAAGGTTGTGCCGTCGCAGTCGGCGAGCATCTTGCGCAGTGCGTCCAGGGGAGGAACTGGGATCTTCTTCTCCGGAACGATCGGAGGCGACATCTTCGCGAACGGGTCCACCTCGAGCAGTTCCTCGCGAACGAGGTACTTGCAGAACTGCTGCAGGCTGCGGTACTGGCGGTGCGCATACTCCGGTGTCACGGGTTTTCCTGTGCGCTGATTCAGGCGATTGAGCGTGTGTTCGATGTATCCGCCGAGCCGCTGACGCGTCAGGGATTCGAGTGTCGGCGGCAGGTTCTCGCTGATCAGGTACTTGCGGAAGTATCCGACGTCCCTGGCGTAGAGGTCGATTGTTCCCTTGGCCTTGTTTTGCTGCCGCAGTTCGCTCGTGAAGTCCTCGAGCAGCTCGTCTATGTCGTCGAGGTCCTGGCCCATGAGACCACTCTACCTGCAAAGTTTCTAGCTGTTTGAGCATTGTGGTGAAGTCAGGAATGGCCCCTGACCGGCAATTAATGCAGGTCAGGAGCCATTTGCGCCCCCGGCAGGAATCGAACCTGCGACCTAGAGATTAGAAGGCTCTTGCTCTATCCAACTGAGCTACGGAGGCAGTCGCATCCACCTTGGCCGAAGTCGGCCACGCTGTCCAGCTCGAAAAGTATAGCGACCGACCGGATCGTCGAGCGGGGGCTCGGGTGTGGCGCCCCATCGGGGCGTGGCCGGGCACGTCGAACTACCCTCGTTGTCATGTCGTTATCGCAGGACCCCTCCGCTGGACCCGCCATCGACGGCGGACCCCCGGCGGAGACGGGTCCGGCGGCGTCGTTCGGTGTGCTCAGCGTCGTGGCCGGGTGTATCGCCGCGGTAGTCGCGGCCATAGTGGTCGGGTTGTCGGCGGCGCACGCGCTCAGTTTGCTCGGTATACCCGATCCGGGGGCGTTGACAACATATGGATTGCCCGCGCTGCGTGCGGTGGCCGATCTGGCTGCCGCGGTGACTGTCGGGTCGCTGTTGTTCGCGGCGTTTCTGCTGCCCCCGCGGGACGGCGGTCTGCTCGACGTCGGTGGGTATCGGGCGGTGCGGCGGGCCTCGGACGCCGCGCTGATGTGGGCTGCGAGTGCGGCGTTGCTGGTGCCGTTGACGGTGTCGGATACGACCGGTCAGCCGGTGAGCGCGATCTGGCGACCCGAAGTGCTGTGGCCGGTGATCACGCAGGTCGAGGTGGCGGGTGCCTGGCGGACAACGGTGTTGTTCGCGCTGATCGTGGCAATCGGGTGCCGGTGCGCGCTGCGCTGGGGCTGGACGCCGGTGCTGCTGGTCGGCGCGTTGGTGACCATGATGCCGCTGGCACTGACCGGGCATTCGTCCTCCGGTGGCTCACATGACGTGGCGACCAATTCGCTGATCCTGCACATGGTGTCGGCCTCGGTCTGGGTGGGCGGGCTGGTCGCGGTGCTGGCACACGCGATGCGCGGCGGCGCGAATACCGATGTCGCGGCCCGGCGGTTCTCGGTGGCCGCGACCATCTCGATCGTGGTGATCGGCATAAGCGGCGTGGTCAATGCCTGGGTGCGGGTGCCCGTGTCGGACCTTTTCACCACCACGTACGGCAGGCTGGTACTCGCGAAAGCGGCCGCGCTGTTGGTGCTGGGCGCCATCGGCTACCTGCAGCGACGGGCCTCGCTGCCCGCGCTGGCCGCCGACCCGCGCGACCGCGGTGCGCTCATCCGCTTCGCCGGGGTGGAGATGCTGATCTTCGCGGCGACCATCGGCCTGGCCGTCGGCCTCGGCCGTACGCCCCCACCGCCGCCGACCGCGGTGCCGACACCGGTCGAGGTGGAGCTGGGCTACAACCTCGCGGGCCCGCCCACGGTGAGCCGCCTGCTGTTCGACTGGCGCTTCGATCTGATCTTCGGAACCCTGGCGATCGTGCTCGCCGCGCTCTACCTGCTCGGTGTCCGTCGGCTGCGCAAGCGCGGGGACGCGTGGCCGATCGGGCGCACCATCGCCTGGTGCAGTGGCTGCCTGGTGCTGTTGCTTGCCACGTCGTCGGGCGTCGGGCGCTACGCACCGGCGATGTTCAGCGTGCACATGGGCGCGCATATGGCGTTGTCGATGCTGGCACCGATCCTGCTCGCCCTCGGTGGCGCGGTGACCTTGGCATTGCGCGCGCTCCCGCCCGCCGGGCGCGGCGGGGTGCCGGGCCCGCGCGAGTGGATTCTGGCGGCCGTGCACAACCCGGTCTCACGGTTCCTCACTCAGCCCGTGGTGGCGTCGCTGATCTTCGTCGCCGGCTTCTACGCGCTGTATCTCGGCGGCATCTTCGACACCTATGTCGACTCGCACGCCGCCCACCTGATGATGAACACGCACTTCCTGCTCAGCGGCTACCTGTTCTACTGGGTGGTGATCGGCATCGATCCCAAGCCGCGTGAGGTGGCGCCGCTGACCAAGCTCGCGATGGTGTTCGGCACGCTGCCGTTCCACGCGTTCTTCGGCATCGCGCTGATGAGCATGACGACCGTGCTCGGTGACTGGTTCTATCGCACCCTCGACCTCGGCTGGAACATCGACCTGCTCGCCGATCAGCGCAACGGCGGCAGTTTCGCCTGGGCCAGCGGCGAGGTTCCGCTGGTAGTGGTGATGCTCGCCCTGCTGATCCAGTGGTCACGCAGCGATACCAAGCTGGCCAAGCGCACTGACCGGGCCGCCGATCGCGACAACGACGCCGACCTGACCGCCTACAACGCGATGTACGCCGAGCTGGCTCGTCGTGACGGCGAGGTCCGCCGGTGAGCCGATTCGGTGTGCCGTCGAACGATTCGACCGAGCGTGCCGAACCGGAGCGGGTGCTGCGCACCGATGTGCGGGCGGCGCGGCGACGGCTGGCCGGGCGGGTGCGAAAGACGCCGGTGTTCCATACAAGTGTGGACGGGCCGGACGGACCGGTGCCGGTATCGCTGAAGATGGAATTCCTGCAGCACGGCGGCACATTCACGGTGCGTGGCGCCCTCAACGCCCTGCTCACCACCGACAGCGGGGCCGGCCATGTGGTTGTCGCCTCGGCGGGCAATGCGGGCATCGCGGTCGCGTTGGCCGCCGCGCAGCTCGGCAAGGAATGCACGGTCGTCGTGCCCGAATCCGCGCCGCACACCAAGGTTGCCGCGATGTGGGCGCACGGTGCCGAAGTGCTGTGGCACGGAACGAGTTACGCCGAGGCGCAACGTCGGGCCCGCACCCTGGCCGCCGAGCGCGGGGCCGACCATCTGCACGCCTACGACATGCCTGCCGTGGTGGCGGGCGCGGGTGTCATCGGGCTCGAGCTGGAAGAGCAGGTGCGCGGCAGGCCACCGGTGCTGGCCGCGGTCGGTGGTGGTGGGCTGATCGCGGGCCTCGGCGCGGCGCTGGGCAAGCGCAGGGAGATCGTCGGTATCGAATCCGAGCACATCCCGGTTCTCTCCTCGGCGCTCGCGGCGGGCAAGCCGGTCGATATCGATGCGCCGTCGCGCGCGACCGAGCTGCTGTGCGCGACTCGACTGGGCGATATCGCGTTCGATATCGCCCAGCGGCACCAGATGCCCGCGCTCGCGGTCGCCGACGACGCGGTCGCCGCCGCTCGGGAATACCTCTGGCGTGAGTTCCGCGTGGTGGTCGAGCTCGAAGGTGCCGCCGCGCTGGCCGCCGTGCAGAGCGGTGTGTACACGCCCGAGCCCGGCGTACGCCCGATTGTGGTGCTGTGCGGGGCGAACACCGAGCTCCCCGTGCTCTGACACGGTAGATATCCACAACCGCCCGATTCATCCACAGATTCACTCGGCATCGCCCGTACCGCCGTGTGCCAGGTCATCCTTGGGTGGTCAGAGCAACAACGGTGGATTCGAGCGGGGGGCGAACTTCGATGTACGAGGCACACACGACGGTGGTCGGGACCGTCATCACCCATCCGGTGCGGCGCGATCTCAGCAACGGCGAGCAGATGCTGACATTCCGGATGGCGAGCAATTCACGCCGATTCGACGCCAAAACGGGGGACTGGACCGACAACGGGACGTTGTATCTGACGGTCTCGTGCTGGCGCAGGCTGGTGGCCGGGGTGGATCGATCGTTGCATCGTGGCGATCCGGTGATCGCCTACGGGCAACTCCGCTCGCATGAGTACCGCGGCAAGGACGGCACCGAGCGGCGGGATCTGGAGATGCGTGCCGCCGCGGTCGGGCCCGATCTGGCGCGATGCCACGCGAGCGTTATTCGCCGGTCCGAGGGCATGCGATCGCTGCCGCATGCGGCGGTGCGGAATATTTCCGACCCCCGCGGCGCTGCGCTACCGAAGGTCGACGACGCTGCCACCGGGTATGCGTCGACCGAACCTGTTGCCGTAGCCTGTACGACCGTGGCGGATCCTCTCGCCGCGCGATCGCCGGACGTGGTGTCGAGCACCAACGGCGCCGAGCAGGTCGACGCATGAGGGTCGTTTCCGCGGCACTCGACCCTTCCGCATCCCGTTCCCGTTTCTCCCACCGATAGGCTTCCGCGTATGGCTGAGTTCATTTATCAGATGATCAAGGTTCGCAAAGCGCACGGCGACAAAGTCATCCTCGACGACGTGTACTTGAACTTCCTTCCCGGCGCCAAGATCGGTGTGGTGGGTCCCAACGGCGCGGGTAAATCCAGCGTGCTGAAGATCATGGCGGGACTGGACCGGCCGAACAACGGTGAGGCGTTCCTCGGCGCGGGCGCCACGGTCGGCATCCTCATGCAGGAACCGGACCTGAATGAGGAGAAGACCGTCCGCGGCAACGTGGAGGAGGGTCTCGGCGAGGTCAAGGTCAAGCTGGACCGGTTCAACGAGATCGCTGAACTGATGGCCACCGACTACTCCGATGAGCTCATGGACGAGATGGGCAAGCTGCAGGAGTTCCTCGACCACGCCGACGCGTGGGATGTCGACTCCCAGCTCGAGCAGGCCATGGACGCGCTGCGCTGCCCGCCGCCGGACGAGCCGGTCACCAACCTCTCCGGTGGTGAGCGTCGCCGCGTCGCACTGTGCAAGTTGCTGCTGAGCAAGCCCGATCTGCTGCTGCTCGACGAACCGACCAACCACCTCGACGCCGAGAGTGTGCTCTGGCTCGAGAAGCACCTCGCCGACTACCCGGGCGCCGTGCTGGCCGTCACCCACGACCGGTACTTCCTCGACAACGTCGCCGAGTGGATCCTCGAGCTCGACCGTGGCCGCGCCATCGGCTACGAGGGCAACTACTCCACCTACCTGGAGAAGAAGGCGCAGCGACTCGAGGTCCAGGGCAAGAAGGACCAGAAGCTGCAGAAGCGCCTCAAGGACGAACTGGCCTGGGTGCGGTCCGGAGCCAAGGCCCGCCAGGCCAAGAACAAGGCTCGACTGGGTCGCTACGAGGAGATGGCGGCCGAGGCCGAGCAGCACCGCAAGCTGGACTTCGAGGAGATTCAGATCCCCGCGGGTCCGCGACTGGGCGACATCGTGGTCAACGTGTCGAACCTGGACAAGGGCTTCGGCGATCGTCAGCTCATCAAGGATCTGTCGTTCACGCTGCCGCGCAACGGTATCGTCGGCGTCATCGGCCCCAACGGTGTCGGTAAGACCACGCTGTTCAAGACCATTGTCGGTCTCGAATCGCCCGACAGCGGTGAGGTGAAGGTCGGCGAGACGGTCAAGCTGAGCTATGTCGACCAGAACCGCGGAGGCATCGACCCGAAGAAGAACGTCTGGCAGGTCGTCTCCGAAGGCCTGGACTTCATCCAGGTCGGCAACCAGGAGATGCCCTCGCGCGCCTACGTCAGCGCGTTCGGCTTCAAGGGACCGGATCAGCAGAAGCCGGCCGGTGTGCTCTCCGGTGGTGAGCGCAACCGCCTGAACTTGGCGTTGACTCTCAAGGAGGGCGGCAACCTGATCCTGCTCGACGAACCGACCAACGACCTCGACGTCGAAACCCTCGGTTCGCTCGAGAACGCGCTCGACCAGTTCCCCGGCTGCGCCGTCGTGATCTCCCACGACCGGTGGTTCCTCGATCGCACCTGCACCCACATCCTGGCGTGGGAGGGCGACAACGACAACGACGCCAAGTGGTACTGGTTCGAGGGCAACTTCGAAGCGTACGAGGCGAACAAGATCGAGCGCATGGGCGCCGAAGCTGCTCGCCCGCACCGTGTTACGCACCGCAAGCTGACGCGCGACTGATACGCGCGGCCCGCATGACGGCCCGGTGGAACGATCTGTGAACGGTCGCTCTGCCGGGCCGTCGGCGTTGTGTCGACCGGTGCCCCCTGGCGTTCATCCAGCATTCCGCAAGTTACCGGCGCGGCAAGCCCGAATTCCCTGAGCGCGTTCGAGAACCCAGAGCTAGTCTCGAAAATGCGTCACCTGCGTTGCGAAATCGAAGCGAACCACAATCCATGGGAGTGGGCTAAACGATGACGGTCTCGTCGGAAATCTCCAGCGCGGCGTGGGCCGCGGGAATGCCGCAAAGCTTGCGCGGCGATCTCGCGACACTCGAGGAGGCGTATTTCCGACACGTCGATGCCGGTGACGTGGACTTCCCGATCCCGGGAATCACCCAGATCTTCCGGCACCACATGGAATTGGCCGCCGTTCGTCGCCCCGGTAAGGCCACGGTGCGGGTGCACCACCCCGACGACGGGACCGGGATGGGCGCGGCGGTGCAGGTCGTCACCGACGACATGCCGCTGCTGGTGGAATCGATCACCGCGGCGCTGGGCCGGATGCAGGTGAGTGTCTCCGAGCTGATCCACCCGATCTTCGAGGTCACCCGCGACGAGAACGGCCACCTCACCGGCGCCGCGGCGCACGAGGTGGACGGCCACGGCGCGACCGGGCTGGCCGAATCGTGGATGCACCTGCAGTTGCACCCATCGACGAGCCGGGCCCAGCTCGATCACATCGAACGCACCATCCCCGAGGTGATCGACGACGTCCGCCAGGTGATCGACGACACCGAGGCCATGGCCACGGTGCAGAGCTCGCTCGCCGATGAGCTCGACCGCGCCGCCGCCGCGGGCTCCACACCGTTCCCCGGCGTCGATGTGGCCGATTGCGCGCAGTTGCTGCGCTGGCTGGCCGCGGGCAACTTCACCCTGCTCGGTTATGCCCGCTACCAGCGTGGCGTAGAAAACGGCCACACGGTGTCCACAGCGGTGCCCGGCGCGAGCCTGGGTGTACTTCGCCCCGATGTCGGTACCGATTTTCAGGTGCCCATCAACGGTGAAGACCGCCCGCTGCTGCTGCTCACCCAGGGCCTGGTGCGCGCGACCGTGCACCGCTCGGTGTACCCGTACTTCGTCGGCGTCGCCGATGTCGACGAGGCGGGCACGGAGGTAGGGGTGCACCTGTTCATCGGGGTGTTCACCGTGAGCGCGGTGCACGAGAACGTTCTCGATATCCCGGTGATCAATCGCCGGGTGCGCACCGCGATCGAGGGCGCCGGGTTCGACAAGGATTCCTTCTCCGGGCAGGCGATGCTCGAGGTGATCGAGTCCTTCCCGCGCACCGAACTGTTCTCCGCCGACACCGAGACCATGCGCCGCACCGCCGTCGCGGTGCTCGGCGTCGGATTGCGCAGGCAGGTCCGGCTTTTCCTGCGCAGCGACGACTACGGCCGCTTCGTGGCCTGCATGGTGTATCTGCCGCGCGATCGCTACACCACCGCGGTGCGCCTGGAGATGCAGGAGATCCTGGTCGCCGAACTCGGCGGCGTCGATATCGACTATTCGGCGCGGGTGAGCGAAAGTGAGCTCGCCAGTGTGTATTTCACGGTGATGCGGTCCGGCGAGGCCACCGGCGAGGCTGCCCCCGACACCTCCGAGGACAACCGGCTGCGGCTGCAGAGCCTGCTCAACGCCGCCAGCCACACCTGGGACGACCGGATCGGTGACGCGGTCGCGTCCTCCACGGTGCTCGATCCCGCTGTGGTGAAACGGTATTCGGATGCGCTGCCCGAGGGCTACAAGGAGGACTTCGCGCCGGCTCGCGCGCTGGCCGACATCGTGCGCCTCGAGCAACTCGCCGAGGGTGGTATCGACCAGCACCTGTACCGCAGGCCCGAAGCGGCGCCCGGCTCGTGGCGGTTCAGCCTCTACATCGCCGGCTCCGGTGTATCGCTGAGCCAGGTGCTCCCCGTGCTGCAGAGCCTGGGCGTCGAGGTGCTCGACGAACGGCCCTACCAGCTCGAACACGAGGGCGGCACCGAGCGCTGGATCTATGATTTCGGCCTGCAGGCTCGTCCCGAACTGCTGCGCAACGCACTCGGCGGCGATCTGGACGCCGCGCTGCTCGAAGCGCGTGGCGACCTCGACGCGTTGCGTACCCGGTTCACCGATGCCTTCGAAGCGGTCTGGTACGACCGAGCCGAAGCCGACGGCCTCAACGAACTCGTGCTGCGTGCGGGTCTGCCATGGCGGTCGGTCGCGATCCTGCGCGCGTACGCGAAGTACTTGCAACAGGCCGGATTCCCGTACTCCCAGATCAATATCGCCCGCGTGCTGCTGGCTCATCCTGAGGTCGCGCGCGATTTCGTCGATCTGTTCGCCGCCCGATTCGATCCGGCCACCGTCTCCGCCGAGGCCGCCGTCGAGCTCGAAGCGCGGGTGCGGGCCGGGATCGACGAGGTGGTCAGCATGGATGCCGACCGCATCCTGCGCGCCATGCTCGGCCTGATCAAGGCCACGCTGCGAACCAACAACTACGTGCTCGACGCCGAAGGCCGCCCGCGCGACTACCTGGCACTGAAGGTGGAGCCCCGTGAGATCGCCGAATTGCCCAAGCCGCGACCGCAATTCGAGATCTTCGTGTACTCGCCGCGCGTCGAGGGCGTGCACCTGCGGTTCGGTTCGGTAGCGCGTGGCGGTCTGCGCTGGTCGGACCGGCTCGAAGACTTCCGCACCGAGATCCTGGGGCTGGTCAAGGCGCAGGCGGTGAAGAACGCGGTGATCGTGCCGGTCGGAGCCAAGGGCGGTTTCGTGGTGAAGCGCCCGCCCGCCCCGATCGGTGACGCGGCCGTCGACCGCCAGGCGAGCATCGCCGAGGGCGTCGCCTGCTACCGCACCTTCATCTCCGGGCTGCTCGACGTCACCGACAATGTCGACCTGGCCACCGGTGCGGTGCTGCCGCCCGATCGGGTCGTGCGCCGCGATGGTGACGACACCTACCTGGTGGTCGCCGCCGACAAGGGCACCGCCAGCTTCTCCGATATCGCCAACGACGTGGCCATGCGCTACGGCTTCTGGCTCGGCGACGCGTTCGCCTCCGGTGGTTCGGCGGGCTACGACCACAAGGCGATGGGCATCACCGCCAAGGGTGCGTGGGAAGCGGTCAAACGCCATTTCCGTGAGATGGACATCGACACCCAGAGCCAGGAATTCACCGTCGTCGGCGTCGGCGATATGAGCGGTGACGTCTTCGGCAACGGCATGCTGCTCTCGCCGCACATCCGGCTGGTCGCCGCGTTCGACCATCGGCACATCTTCCTGGACCCGAGCCCGGACGCCGCGAGTTCGTTCGCCGAACGTGAGCGGTTGTTCGCGCTGCCGCGATCCTCGTGGGCCGACTACGACCGGAGCCTGATCAGCGAGGGTGGCGGCGTGTTCGAGCGGACCGTGAAGTCGGTGCCGATCTCGCCGCAGGCACGAACCGCGCTCGGCCTGCCCGACTCGGTGCAGGCTCTCTCGCCGCCGGAGCTGGTGCGCGCGATCCTGCTCGCGCCGGTGCAATTGCTGTGGAACGGCGGCATCGGCACCTATGTGAAGGCGAGCACCGAAGCCAATGCCGAGGTGGGCGACAAGTCCAACGACGCGGTGCGAGTCGACGGAAATCAGCTGCGGGTCAAGGTGATCGGTGAGGGCGGCAACCTCGGTGCCACCGCGCTCGGCCGGATCGAGTTCTGCCGCGCCGGCGGCAAGATGAACACCGATGCCCTGGACAACTCGGCGGGCGTCGACTGCTCCGACCACGAGGTCAATATCAAGGTCTTGCTCGACGGCGTGGTCAGTGCCGGTGGCCTCGCCACCGCCGACCGCAATCCGCTGCTGGCCTCCATGACCGACGAAGTTGCCCGAATGGTGTTGCAGGACAACGTCGATCAGAACGCGTTGATCGGCATCGCACGCACCGACGCGCCCCAGATGCTGAACGTGCACGGCCGCGTCATCGCCGATCTCGAACAGCGACGCGGCCTCGACCGGGAGCTCGAAGCGCTGCCGTCGACTGCCGAACTGGCTCGCCGCGGCGAGGAGCGCGCCGGGCTCGCCTCGCCCGAGCTCGCCAACCTGCTCGCCCACGTGAAGCTCGGACTCAAGTCCGACCTGCTCGATACCGACATGCCCGATAGTGCCCATTTCGCGAGCAAACTGCCGCTCTACTTCCCGACACCACTGCGCGAACAGTTCGGTGCGGCGATCAAGAAGCACCGACTGCGCCGCGAGATCATCACCACGATGATCGTCAACGAGGTCGTCGACTACGGCGGCATCACCTACGCCCATCGGCTCAATGAAGAGGTCGGCGCCACCACCTCCGACTCCGTCCGCGCGTTCGCGGCGGCCACCGAGATCTTCCAGCTGCACGACGTGTGGTCGCGCATCCGCAGCGCCGATGCTCCGGCCGGGGTCTGTGACCTGCTGGAACTGGAATCCAAGCGGACGCTGGACCGTGCATCGCGCTGGCTGCTGACCAACCGGCCGCAGCCGATCGCGGTCGGCGCCGAGATCAACCGGTATCACCGCCGGGTGCAGGCGCTGGCGCCGCAGGTGCCGGGCTGGTTGCGCGGGCATCACGTCACCTCGCTCACCCAGGGCGCCGCCGAGCTGATCGCCCGCGGCGCACCGACCGACCTGGCCACGGAGGTGTTCGGGCTGCTCGGGCTGTTCCCGCTGCTCGACATCGTCGACATCGCCGATATCACCGATCGCGACGGTGCCGAGGTGGGCGCCCTGTACTACGCGCTCAATGAGCATCTCAAGATCGACTGGCTGCTCGAGGCGGTGAGCCACCTCGAACGCGGCGACCGCTGGCACGCGCTGGCCCGCCTCGCCCTGCGCGACGACATGTACGGTTCGTTGCGCTCGCTCACCCTCGATGTGCTGTCCGCGGGTGACCCGGAGGAAACCTCCGACGAGAAAATTGCATACTGGGAGTCGAAGAACCAGTCCCGGCTGGGCCGTGCGCGCGCGGCACTGTCGGAATTGTTCGAGTCCGGGACCCACGACCTCGCCACACTGTCGGTTGCCGCGCGACAGGTGCGGAGCATGGTGAGCGGGGTGGGCGCCCAATCGGAGGTACCACGGTGACGAGTTCGCCGAACGGCAACACCGCCACGCCCACACCGGATCTGGTGTTGCCGCAGCGTTTTCACGCGAAGGTCGAGATCCGCTGGTCGGATATGGATGTGTTCCAGCACGTCAACCACGCACGGATGGTGACACTGCTGGAAGAGGCGCGGATTCCGTGGCTGTTCGACGACGACAAGCCGACGGCGTCGATGGGGCGGCAGGGTTGTGTGCTCGTCGACCTGCATGTGAAGTACCGCGGGCAGTTGCGTCACGAGGACACCCCGCTGGACATCGCGATGTGGGTCAAGCAATTGCGCGCGGTCGATTTCACCATCGGCTACGAGGTTCGTGCCAGCGGTGCGGCCCCCGATTCGCCGCCCGCGGTGATGGCGACCACCCAGCTCGCCGCGTTCGACATCGACACCCAGCGGCTACGCAGGCTCAGCGAGTCCGAACGCGACTACCTGGCACTGTGGCGGGTCTGATTTCGTGAGCTCCGAACAGCGGGTGCTCCACACGCCCGACCCGGCCGAACGCGAGAACCTGGCCACCTTCCTCACCCGCGCCATCCGTCTCGACCCGGCCGCTGTCGTCCGGCTACGGCGGCGCGGATCCAGCCTCGTATCAGCTTGGGTGGCAACGGGTTTCGAGACTCTCGCGGTGCGCACGATCACCGCTGAGCTGGGCGTCGACGATGTCACCGTCGGTGCGGACGCGGTCCTCGCGGGGCTGGGTACCGGCCATCCGATCGACCTCGGCTACTCGATGGACTCCGCCTGGCGCGGCGCCCTCCCGCCCACCGACGGCTTCACGCACGTCGACGACGTCCCCGCGCGCACCCTGGTCGAGCTGGCCGAACGCGGCGCGGAGGTGGCCCGCGAACACGGCGGTCCCAAAGGTCCGCCCGCCTCTCTGCTCGACCAGTCGGTTCTCACCGTCACCGGGCCCGGCGAAATCGAGGTCCAGGTACCGATGCGGGTCGTCTTCGCACTCACCGCGATGGATTTCATCCCGCATGCGGGGGAGAAGACCGAGTCACGGCGGATCCAGCCTTCGGAACTTGTTCGCGTGCGTGCTACCCGCACCTGGTTGCGGCTGGATGCTCGGTACGGGTCTGTTGCACGGCGATTGGGTGGTGGGATTCCCTTGTCGCCCAGTTGAGTTGGGTGGTTTAGGGATGTCCGGGATTTGGTAGTCCCAGGCAGGTTTGACGCTGTGTTTATTGGCGCGCTGGCGCGCGCGTGTCCGCGGCCCTGAGGGGCCGCCGGTTAGCGCTCGAGACTAGAGCCTTCGGCTCA
>NZ_JBHXMN010000013.1:0-158917 GCF_042720495.1 Nocardia sp. NPDC058480
GTACCCCGAAGGGCCTTACCGCTCGACTTGCATGTGTTAAGCACGCCGCCAGCGTTCGTCCTGAGCCAGGATCAAACTCTCCGTTGAAGACTCTCGAAAACACCCGAAGGTGCAATCAAAATTATCTAACTAGAGTCCGAAAACCTAGCAAAGCCAAACACCAGCAAAAAAATTCGCTGTTGTTTATGTCCAACCTCCCACGACCGGGGGGTACATGAGAAGTTGGAACCAATAATAACTATTGGCACTGACATTCATCGACACACTATTGAGTTCTCAAAGAACACACGCACACACTTCTACCCACAACATCTAGTAGGGGTTTCGGTGAGGCAAGGGTTCAAATTTAGCTCAGACAACCAGCCGGAAGCAAATCCGACCCGAGTTCCTCTGAACACATGATCAGTCAGGCGCTCAACGTCCTACCTCGTGTCTCAACCGCTGGGCGGCTGAGTCGGTGTCCGTGTCGCTCTGACTCGAATAAAGTTACGTGCCGACAAACACGAAGTCAAATCGGCTGGTCAGAGGCCCTATTTTGGCGTATCGACTCGTTCGACCTGTCCCCCGAGCGCCTGCATCTGCTCCACGAACCTCGGGTAGCCGCGGTCGATGTGATAGACGTCGTGGACTTCGGTGACACCATCGGCGACGAGGCCGGCCAGTACCAGGCCCGCACCCGCACGGATGTCGGAAGACCAGACCGGCGCACTCGACAACCGCGGGATCCCACGGACCACCGCATGGTGACCGTCGGTCCGGGCGTCGGAGCCGAGCCGGATCATCTCCTCCACGAAACGGAACCGCGCCTCGAAGACGTTCTCGGTGATCATCGAGGTGCCATCGGCGATGGCGGCCAAGCCGATGGCCATCGGCTGCAGATCGGTGGGGAAGCCGGGGAAGGGCAGCGTCGCGAAGTTCACCGCGCGCGGACGCTCGGCCTGTACGACCCGGAAGCCATTGGGCTCGTAGGAGATTCGCGCGCCGGCCGAGCGGAGCTTGTCCAGCACCAGGGCCAGGTGCTTGGGGTTCACGCCGGTGACCCGGACATCGCCGGTGGTCATCGCGGCGGCGATTCCCCAGGTGGCGGCGACGATACGGTCGCCGATCACCCGGTGCGTGGTGGGCGAGAGGCTCTTCACGCCCTGCACGGTGAGCACCGAGGAACCGGCACCCTCGATCCGCGCACCCATCTGGACGAGCATGGTGCACAGGTCGACGATGTCGGGCTCGCGCGCCGCGTTGTCGATGACCGTTTCCCCTTCGGCGAGGACCGCGGCCATCAGGATGTTCTCGGTGGCGCCGACCGACGGGAAGTCGAGGCGGATCCGCGCACCCTGCAGCTCGTCGGCGCGGGCGACGACGCACCCGTGTTCGATCTCGCTGGTCGCGCCGAGCAGGCGTAGGCCTGCCTGGTGCATATCGAGGGGACGCGAACCGATCGCGTCACCACCGGGTAGCGCCACGACGGCACGTTTGCAGCGCGCCATCAGCGGACCGAGCACACATACCGACGCACGGAACTGGGTCACCGCGGGGAAATCCGCGTGGTACTTGGGTTCGGCGGGGGTATCGATGGTCACCACCGAGTTGTCGCCGCCGACGTCGTCGGAGATCGTCACATCGCAGCCGAGGCCGCGCAGGACCTCCGCCATCAGGGGGACATCGAGGATGTCCGGGCAGTTGGTGATGGTGGTCGTGCCCTCGGCCAGCAACGCGGCAGCCATCAGCTTCAGCACGCTGTTCTTCGCGCCGCCGACCGCGACCTCGCCGACGAGTCGATTGCCGCCGGAGACCAGAAACCGTTCGCTCACCACGCCAGCTTATCGACCGTCACGCGACGACACGCCCCCCTGTCACGAAAGAACAAGAAACCGACCGATTCTCCGCCTCGGAGAGTCGCTTTCAGCGCGGCAGTCCGCCGCCGGGCTGCCACAGCACGTCGCCGGCGGGGTTGGTGGCCCGGCTGAGGATGAACAGCAGGTCCGAGAGTCGATTCAGGTATTTCGCGGGCAGCACGCTGGTGTCGTCGGGGTGAGAATCGACGGCCGCCCACGCGGATCGCTCCGCGCGGCGCACCACGGTGCGCGCTGTGTGCAACAACGCAGCCAACGGCGTGCCGCCGGGCAGAATGAACGAATTCAGCGGTGCCAGACCGTCGTTGAACTCATCGCACCACTTCTCCAGCCGGTCGATATAGGGCCCGGTGATGCGCAGCGGGGGGTACTTCGGTTCGGCGACAACCGGGGTGGACAGATCGGCGCCCGCGTCGAACAGATCGTTCTGGATCTGGAGCAGCACCGTCAGCACCGCGGGTTCGGGCGCTCCGAGGGCAACGGCGACACCCAGCGCGGCATTGGCCTCGTCGCAGTCGGCATACGCGATCAGCCGGGGATCGTTCTTGGCGACGCGGGAGAAATCGCTGAGGCCGGTCGTACCGTCGTCACCCGTGCGGGTGTAGATCCGGGTCAGGTGCACACTCACGACGGGCCTCCACGAGTACGGCGGGCGCGATCGGACGGTCGCGACTCCACCCAGGACAGAAAAGCCGCCATCGAACCGCGGTCGAGCGCTAGCTCGAAACTGTTCTGCGGATCGGTGACGGCTACCACCACGATGTCATCGCTCATGATGTCGAATTCGTCGCCCTGCGGCGCTCGGCGCTCGACGATCTCGAGGCCCTGCCGATGCACCGTCGAGTCGGGACCGAATTTCAGGCTGGTCAGTTTGAAGAAGACGAGGCGATCCTCGTCGTAGCGAATGAGCCCGTGACGCCAGCCTTGGCCGCCGCGCGCGGGCAGTGTGCGAAGTAGCGCGGCCGTGCCCCCGCGGCGCAACATCACCAGGCGATAGGTCGAAGCACCGGCTACGAACACGAGCGTCAGCACCAGAATGATCAGGAGAACCATCCCGGTTTGCAATGCCGTACGCCCTTTCGCTCTTGCCGGTGTCACAAAACCCCCGCTCCCCCATTCAATCACGCCCGCTGGTCGGCGTTCCGGCCGGATCATCTATCCCCAGGAAAAAGGCGGCGCAAACAACTCTGCCGGCGAGGAACCGAAGTTCCTCGCCGGCAGGGCGTCGTACTACTGCGATCAGTCGGTTACGGTCGCTTCGACCGCGCGCACCTGGCCCTGCGCCGCGCGCAGCTCCACTTCGGTGGCGCTCGCGTCGGCCAGCACCTTGCGCGCCGCGTCGACGTCGACCTCGCCCGCGAGGTCCGCGGACTCGGCCAGCACACGCACGGTGTCGGCGGTGACCGAGAAGAAGCCGCCGTGCACCGCGGCGACGATCCGCTCGCCGTCGGTCGACACGATCGAAACCGTGCCGCCCTCGACGAGCTGACCGAGCAGCGGCTCGTGGCCTGCCATGATGCCGATCTGACCTTCGGTGGTCTGCGCGCTGACGAACGAAGCCTGGCCGGACCAGATCTTGCGTTCGACAGCTACGAGATCAACTGTCATCTCCGCCATAGTGGACTACTTCCCGAGGATCTTCTTCGCGGCTGCCTCGACGTCGTCGAGACCACCGCAGGAGTTGAACGCCTGCTCCGGGTAGTGGTCGAACTCGCCCTTGCAGACACGGTCGAAGTCGTCGATGGTCTGCTCCAGCGGAACGACCGAGCCGACCTGGCCGGTGAACTTCTCGGCGACGATGAAGTTCTGACCGAGGAACTTCTCCAGGCGACGGGCGCGACCGACGAGGACCTTGTCCTCTTCGGAGAGCTCGTCCATGCCGAGGATGGCGATGATGTCCTGCAGTTCCTTGTACTTCTGCAGGATCCGCTTGACCTCGTTGGCAACCCGGAAGTGGCGCTCGCCGACGATCGAAGCCTCGAGGATACGAGAGGTCGAGGTCAGCGGGTCGACGGCCGGGTAGATGCCCTTCTGCGAGATCGGGCGCGAAAGCTCGGTCGTCGCATCCAGGTGGGCGAAGGTGGTCGCCGGCGCCGGGTCGGTGTAGTCGTCGGCGGGGACGTAGATCGCCTGCAGCGAGGTGATCGAGCGACCCTTGGTCGAGGTGATGCGCTCCTGGAGCTGACCCATCTCGTCCGCCAGCGTCGGCTGGTAACCCACGGCCGAAGGCATGCGACCCAGCAGGGTCGAGACCTCGGAACCGGCCTGGGTGAAACGGAAGATGTTGTCGATGAAGAGCAGCACGTCCTGGTGCTGGACATCGCGGAAGTACTCCGCCATGGTCAGCGCCGACAGGGCCACGCGCATACGCGTGCCCGGCGGCTCATCCATCTGGCCGAAGACGAGGGCGGTGTCCGGAAGGACGCCCATCTCTTCCATTTCCAGACGGAGGTCGGTGCCCTCACGAGTACGCTCACCGACGCCCGCGAACACCGAGGTGCCCGAGAACTCGCGAGCGATACGGGTGATCATCTCCTGGATCAGCACGGTCTTGCCGACACCGGCACCACCGAACAGACCGATCTTGCCGCCCTTGACGTACGGGGTCAGCAGGTCGATGACCTTGACGCCGGTCTCGAGGATCTCGGTCTTGCCCTCGAGCTGGTCGAAGCTCGGCGGCTGACGGTGGATGCCCCACTGCTCGCCATCGCGGCCGAGGCCGGGAGTGTCGAGGCAGTCACCGAGGGCGTTGAACACGTGGCCCTTGACGATGTCGCCGACAGGCACCGAGATCGGCTTGCCGGTGTCGGTGACGCTCGCGCCACGGACCAGGCCGTCGGTCGGCTGCATCGAGATGGTGCGCACGATGTTGTCGCCGAGGTGCTGAGCGACCTCGAGGGTGAGGGTCTTGGCCACCGACGCGAGCTCGATGTCGGAGTTCAGAGCGTTGAACAGCTCGGGGATGGCGCCACGCGGGAACTCGACGTCCACGACGGGGCCGATGACACGGACGACGCGTCCAGCGGTTTCGCCCGCCTTCTTCGCGTTGTCCTGAGTGACAGCTGCGGTCATTAGATTGGTTCTCTTCCTGCGCTACTTAGTCGCGGTCCGAGCTCGACGCCAGCGCATTGACGCCGCCGACGATTTCGCTGATTTCCTGCGTGATCTGGGCCTGACGCACCGAGTTCGCCTCGCGCTGGAGCACATTGGCCAGCTCGTTGGCGTTATCGGTCGCCGCCTTCATTGCGGTGCGCCGAGCCGCGGACTCGGATGCCGCTGCCTCGAGCAACGATGCGTAGATACGCGTGTTGATGTACTTGGGCAGCAGCGCCCCGAGCAGTACATCGGCGTCCGGCTCGAACTCGTACTGTGCCGTGGCCACCGCGTTCGGCGAGTCCGACATCATGTCATCGCCGAGCTCGTAGTTCTCGTCGACGTAGCTGACCTGGATCGGCGCCAGGCGGCGCACCTCCGGGTTCTGGGTCAGCATCGACACGAACTTGGTGTACACGATGTGCAGCTCGTCGACACCCTCGATGGTTCCGGTGCCGTCGAGCGAGGTGACCTCGCTGTCGGAGCCGGCCATGAAGGCCTCGACCAGGTGCTGGCACGCGGACGACGCATCGGTGTACTTGGGCTGCTGGGAGAAGCCTGCCCACGATGCCTGGAACGGACGGTTACGGAACTTGTAGTACGTGATGCCCTTACTGCCCATCACGTACAGAACGGGTTCCTTGCCGCCGCCACGCAGCGAGGTCATGAGCTCCTCGGCACGCTTGAGCACGTTCGAGTTGTAGCCACCGCACATACCGCTGTCACTGGTGATCACCAGGACAGCGGCCCGACGAGCGTTGGGACGCTCGGTCAGCAGCGGGTGCGACAGGTTCTTCGAAGCGCTCGCCAGTTCGCCGAGGACCTTGGTGATCTCCTCGGCGTACGGCTTGGCAGCCGCAACCCTGGCCTGGGCCTTGGAAATTCGCGAGGTCGCGATCAGTTCCTGAGCCTTGGTGATCTTCTTGATCGAATTCACACCACGAATGCGGGAGCGCAATTCGCGCAAACTTGCCACTAGCGGTTCACACTCCCTTCATTCGCCAGATCGGAAATTGCCGACATCATGACCCGGCTTACTTGTCGACGTGCTTGCGAGTGACCGACAGCGACTCGACCTCTTCGTGGTCCAGCTCGCCTGCGGCAGCCTCGTTCACGATGCGCTTGCCATCCGAATCGAGGAAGCCCTGCTTGAACTTGTCGGTCTCGGCCTTGATCGCGTCGGCGGCCTCGCCGGCAAGCGGCTTCTTGCCACCCTCGAGCGCGTCGAACGAGCTCTGGGTCGCACCGTGCAGGTACTCGAGCAGCTCGGCGGTGAAGCGACGCACGTCGGCGACGGGCACCGACTCGTAGTAGCCGGCGTCGACCAGGAAGATCGAGACGACCTGATCCTCGACCGAGACCGGGGAGTACTGGTCCTGCTTGAGCAGCTCGACCCAGCGGGCACCACGCTCGAGCTGCGCCAGCGACGCGGCATCGAGGTCGGAGGCGAAGGCGGAGAACGCCTCCAGCTCGCGGTACTGCGCCATTTCCAGACGCAGCGAACCGGCGACCTTCTTCATGGCCTTGGTCTGCGCGGCGCCACCGACACGGGAGACCGAGGTACCGACGTTGATCGCCGGGCGGACGCCCTTGTTGAACAGGTCGGACTCGAGGAAGACCTGACCGTCGGTGATGGAGATGACGTTGGTCGGGATGAACGCCGAGACGTCGTTGGCCTTGGTCTCGATGATCGGCAGACCGGTCATCGAGCCGGCGCCCATCTCGTCGGACAGCTTCGCGCAACGCTCCAGCAGACGGGAGTGCAGGTAGAAGACGTCACCGGGGTACGCCTCGCGGCCCGGCGGACGACGCAGCAGCAGCGAGATGGCGCGGTACGCCTCGGCCTGCTTGGTCAGGTCGTCGAACACGATGAGGACGTGCTTGCCCTGGTACATCCAGTGCTGGCCGATGGCCGAACCGGTGTACGGAGCCAGCCACTTGAAGCCGGCGGAGTCGGACGCGGGGGCCGCGACGATGGTGGTGTACTCCATCGCGCCGTGCTCCTCGAGCGCGGTCTTGACGCCCGCGATGGTGGAGCCCTTCTGGCCGATCGCGACGTAGATGCAGCGAACCTGCTTGTCGGCGTCGCCGGTCTCCCAGTTCGCCTTCTGGTTCAGGATCGCGTCGATCGCGACGGCGGTCTTGCCCGTCTTGCGGTCGCCGATGATCAGCTGACGCTGGCCGCGGCCGATGGCGGTCAGCGCGTCGATCGCGGTGATACCGGTGGCGAGCGGCTCTTCGACCGGCTGACGCTCCAGCACGGACGCGGCCTGCAGCTCCAGCACGCGGCGCTCGTCGGACTCGATCTCGCCCAGGCCGTCGATCGGCTGGCCGAGCGGGTTGACGACGCGACCGAGGAACTTGTCACCCACGGGGACGGAGAGCACGTCGCCGGTGCGGCGGACCTGCTGGCCCTCTTCCAGCGAGGCGTACTCGCCGAGGATGACGGCACCGATCTCGGTGTCCTCGAGGTTCAGCGCAACGCCGAGGACCCCGCCGGGGAACTCGAGCAGCTCGTTGGCCATCGCCGAAGGCAGACCGCTGACGTGCGCGATGCCGTCGCCGGTGTCGGTCACGAGGCCGACTTCTTCGATGGAGGTTTCCGGGGTGTAGCTCTGGGTGTAGCTCTCGATCGCGCTACGGATCTCGTCGGAGGAGATCGTCAGCTCCGCCATGTTGTTCCTGCTCTCGCTGTGGTCTCGAATGTCGGGGGTTGGAGTTGAGCCGTTCGTCAGGACAGTGCCCGACGCAGCTTCTCCAGTCGGCCGGTGGCGCTGCCGTCGATCACGTCGTCTCCGACGCGGACGACGACGCCGCTCAGCAGCGTCGGGTCGACCTGCACGTGCACGGTGACCGCCTTGCCGTAGATCCGCTGCAGGGAAGCCGACAGCTTCTCCTTCTGCTGATCGTTCAGCTCGACCGCCGAGTGCGCGTGGGCGACGATCTGGTCACGACGGGCCGCCGCCAGATCGGACAGGGCGTCGAAGGCGACGCCGATGTTGTTGGCCCGCAGTCGGGTCACCGCCTGCTCGGCCAGCGCCAGGGTGACCGGCTCGGCCTTGCCGGTGAGCAGTCGCTCGATCAGTTCGCGCCGCGCCGAGGCGGGCTTGCCGTGATCGGAGAGTGCCTGCTCCAGCTGCGGGTTGTCGGCGACGATGCGTCCGAGCCGGAACAGCTCGTCCTCCACCGCGTCCTGACGGCCACCGACGGCGGCCGACTCCAGCAGAGCCTCCTGCCCGAGCAGCACCAGGGTGTCGACCAGATCGCGGGTGCGTGACCAGTTCTGCGCCACCGCGGTGGTCAGCACTGCCTGCGTGGCAGCGCTGACCTTGCCGCCGAAGACCCGCTCACTGAGATCAGCGCGCGCCGAACCCGGAACCGCGGCGTCCGCGAGCGCCACACGCAGCGAACGCTGGTCGTCCAGCACGGCGACAACGGCGAACAGTTCCGACCCCGTTGTGGCCGCAACAGTTTCGCTTCCGGTCAGAGCGACCCGAAGCGCCTCGCGAGACCGGGTACTGGCCTCGCGGCTCGCTGCGTACATGCTTCTCACTTTCGCGTCGCTACCTTCCGACCCCGATGGCGTTGGTGTCGTCGAGTTCGCTGAGGAACTTGTCGATCGACGCCGCCTGCTTGGCTTCGTCCGAAACAGACTGACCGATGATCTTCTCGGCCAGGTCGACGGCCGTACGGCCGACCTCGGAACGCAGCTCCGTCAGGATCTGCTGGCGCTGGGCTTCCAGCTGGGAGTGACCGGCGGCGACGATACGGTCGCTTTCGGCCTGGGCATCCGTGCGCATCTGCGCGAGGATCTGTGCGCCCTGGGTGCGTGCTTCCTCACGGATGCGCGCGGCCTCGAGCCGGGCGTCGGCCAGCTGCTGCTGATACTGCTCCAGCGTCTGCTGTGCTTCGACCTGGGCTGCTTCGGCCCGGGCGATACCGCCTTCGATCTTGTCTGTGCGGTCTTCGAGTGTCTTGGTCACACGCGGGATCACGTATTTCCAGAAGAGCACGCCGATGATGACGACGCAGACGATCGACCAGACGATGTCGTACGTTTCGGGGACGAGAGGATTCACTTCCTCTCCGCCTCCGGCAGCGAGCGTGATGATGTCGCGCATCGGAATCAGAAGATGAAGCCGGCGACGAGGCCGATCAGCGCCAGGGCCTCGGTGAACGCGATACCGAGGAACATGGTGGTACGGATCTGGCCGGACAGCTCGGGCTGACGAGCGATGCCCTCGATGGCCTTACCGACGACGATACCCACGCCGATGCCGGGGCCGATCGCGGCCAGACCGTAGCCGATGGCGCCGAAGCCCTTGAAGGTGCTCTCGGTGGTCGCGGCTTCCTGGGCCAGGTAAGCGAGGCTCATGAATCTTTCCCTTTCTGTTGCTCACCCGCCGGTCGGCGCGTGTAGCAGGTTTCCGGTAGTTGGTTCAGTCAGGTCAGTGGTCGGCGGCGTGCTGGGCCTCGCCGATGTACACGGCGGCCAGCAGTGCGAATACGTAGGCCTGCAGCGCGATGACCAGCAGCTCGAACAGCGTGAAGCCGATGCCTGCCAGCAGCGAGAACGGCGAGAAGACCTTCATCCACGCGGTGGCGTCGAACAGGAAGAACCAGGTCGCGCTGAAGAACAGCACCAGCATGATGTGGCCGGCCAGCATGTTGGCCATGAGTCGGACGGTCAGCGTGAACGGGCGCAGGATGAAGGTCGAGATGAACTCGATCGGGATCAGCAGCACGTGCAGCGCGATGGGCACATCGGGAACGACGATGCTGTGCCGGATGTAGGAGAAGAACCCGTACTTCCGGATGCCGACGAAGTTGTAGGTGATGTAGACGATCGCGGCCAAGACCAGCGGCATGCCGATGCGCGCATTGGACGAGATGTTCAAACCTGGAATCACACCGGAGAAGTTCAGGAAGAGAACCGTGAAGAAGATCGTCGCCAAGAGCGGGAGGAACTTCTTACCGTTTTCCTTACCGAGTACTTCGTCGGCGATCTGCTCCTTGACGAAAACCACACCGGCTTCCATCACGTTCTGCAGGCCGCGCGGCACGATCTTCGGCGAGCGGAAAGCCAGCAGGAACACGATCACCACAACGGCGGTCATCAACAGGCGGACCAGCATCAGACGATCGAGTTCGAACGGCGTACCCTCGAACAGCACTGCTGGAGGGAAGAAGTCGGACAGCGATGGCGCGTGGAACTCGCCCGCCGCCAAAGTGATGACGCTCAGCGTTCTCTCCCGTGTTCGGGCCGCGGGTACGACGGTCATTCCCGCGGTTCGATCGGACATTGACGATCAATGGGGTCGACTCTGGTCGGCTCGAAATTCGACAGCCGCTCGTACGGTGTAACGCGCACTGCTTCTGTTCGGGCGTCGGCGACATCGTCGACATGCTTCAACCGGGCACATTCCACCCGGATCGGCAGTAAGCATAGCGGCACCGGGTGGGATCGTTATGATCCCCCCTGGTAACTCGAGGCAATGCCCCGAGTTGGTCGGGCCGAGCCTCTAGCTTGGGTGCTTGCTTACCAACACTTTACCAAGCTATCTACGACAGTGTGTAGCTGGGTGGGATTATTCCTGCTCGGAAGCCGTTTCGCTGTCTCCCGCGCGTGTCGTAACGTACGGAACCTTCTGGCTCACAACGCCGTACGTCTCGGCACCCAGAACGATCAGCAGGGCTCCTACCACTGTAAAGAACAGCGCGGGCCTGCTGTAGAAGTCGAATTGGTTGAGCACGAGGATCACCAGCAGCGCCACCAGCATCTTGCCGACCCAGCTGACCAGCATGACCGCGCCCGCCATCGTCGGCGGCAGCTTGGCACCGAGCAGCACCGCGACGACCGTGGTGAGGATGAACCCACCACCGATCGCGGCGCCGAACAACGCGCCCCACAGACCGGGCATCCCGGCCACCGCGGAGGCGATCGCCACGGAGACGACCACGAGCACGCCGAGCCCGATCAGGCCGTAGCGCAGCGCGGCGCGCAGGGGGGCGTCAGGGCTTGGCACGGTTTTGGGTGTAAAGCTCACGGCCCGAACTTTACCTTGCACGACGAACTCAGTGCTGCGTCGACTCTGTTCTGCGCACGGACGGGATCGCGGTCACTACCAGCGCGAACACCAATCCACCTGCCACCAGCAAGACAACGAGGCGTCTATCCATCAATGAAGTTCCCACCGCGCCGAACGCGAGTACGCCGACCCATAAATAGATCAGCAAGACCACGCGCCGGTGCGAATGTCCGATCTGGAGCAATCGGTGGTGAAGATGCATTTTGTCCGGTGTGGAGAAACTCACGCCGGCGCGCACCCGGCGCACGATCGCCAGCAACAGGTCGAGCACCGGAATGAACATCACCGCGCCGACCAGCAACAGCGGTGACAGCAAACCCACAATGTCGCGCGGGCCGTAACCCTGTAGCGGAATTCGGCCGGAGGCGCCGGTGGATACCGCGGCCAAGATCAAACCGATCATCATCGAGCCGGTATCGCCCATGAATATTCGGGCAGGCGAGAAATTGTGCGGCAGAAATCCGAGGCAGGCGCCCGCCAGTGCGGCGGCCAGCAACGCGGGCGGATAGGTGTCGACCGAGCCGCCCTGGTCGTAGAGCAAACCGATGGAGAACACGAAAACCGCGCTCGCGCAGATCAAGCCGAGGCCGGCGGCCAACCCGTCGAGTCCGTCGACGAAGTTCATCGCATTCACCAGGGTGACGGTGATCCCGACGGTGACAAGCCCGCCCTGCAATTGGTCGAGCACGACGGTGGTGCCGTTGAACGGGTTGTAGATCACGTACCAGCCGAGGCCCATCATGGCCATCGCGCCCGCCGCGGTGATCTGGCCGACGAATTTGGTGAGCGCGTCCAGGCCCCACCGGTCGTCGATGATGCCGACCAGCACGATGATCGTGGCGGCGACCAGCACCGCCGGAATATCGGGGGTGTAGTCGAAACCTCTTCGCAGCGCGGGCAGCTGGTGTGCGAACAGCACGGCGGCGACGACACCGAAATAGATGCCGAGTCCGCCCATCCGCGGGATCGGCTTCACGTGCACGTCGCGCTCACGTGGCACCGCCACCGCGCCGAACGCGATGGCGAGAACCCGGACACCACCGGTAGCCAGGAAGGTCACCGTGGCCGAGACGAGCAGCACGAGCAGTAGCTCGCGCAGGGGAACGACTGAGCTCATCAGTGGCGTGCGATCACCGCTGCGCGGAGCTGATCAGGGCTTCCGGCACCATCCCGAGCACCTCCGCGATATCGGCCACCGGCACAGCACCCTCCCGCAACACCCGCGGCTGGTCCGCGGTGAGGTCGACGATCGTCGAGGCGACGGCGTGCTCGGCCGGACCACCGTCGAGATACACACTCGCCAGCGACCCCAACTGCTCACGCGCTTGCGCGGCGGTGGTCGCGGGCGGCTGCCCCGACACATTGGCGCTCGATACCGCCAGCGGGCCGACCTCACGCAACAATTCGAGCGCCACCGGATGCAACGGCATCCGCAACATCACCGTGCCACGGGTATCCCCGAGATCCCACGCGAGCGAAGGCGCTGCCTGCACAACAAGACTCAGCGCACCGGGCCAGAACGCGCGAATCAGGTCCCTGGCCTGCGGCCGCACCGAGAAAACCAGTCCATCGATCGTGTGCCACGACCCGACGAGCACCGGCACCGGCATATCCCGCCCGCGCCGCTTGGCGGCCAGCAGATCGCTCACCGCCGCGGAATCGAACGCGTCGGCGGCGAGTCCGTAGAGCGTGTCGGTAGGCATCACGACCAACCGACCGGACTTCAACGCGCTGGTCGCCGCGGTAATGCCCGCCGCACGCGAATCAGCTTCAGCGCAGTCATAGACGGTACTCACCCTGTTCCGCCTCTCCGAGTATTTAGCCGGTCTTAGGTGCGGCAAGAGTGTAGCTCTCGGGCCGACGGTCGAATGTAGGGGGACTTTCCCGCCTCTGGCGCGCCTGTTGGCCAGACCTAGGCGCGAGACGATTCACGTTGGCGGCCAGACGATGGTCGGGGCTGGGTCGGCCCGTACCCGGTGAGTTACCCATGTCGGTGCGAGATCAGCTAGCTCGATAGATGCTCGAAGTGTGCTGAGCGCCACGGCAACTGTTCGACCATGGGGTTCGATCGCGGTCGGTGTTTGCCGCTAACGAACTGACGTCGTCGTCGGACTCGGTCAGGATCAGCGGCGGGCGACGACGAAGCGGGGCTTGTCGGCGAGGTCGGTGTGTTCGACGATGTCGGTGAAATCGGCGTCCGCGAGTAGCGCCGCTACTCCCCCGCCGTTCGTGTCGTCGTGTTCGATGCCGGTGGCGCCTCCGGGGCGCAGGAGGCGGGCGATGGTGGGGGTCATCGCGCGAATGATGTCGAGGCCGTCCGGGCCGCCGAAAAGGGCACGGTGGGGGTCGTGGTCGGCCACCTCGGGGTCGAGGATCGCGTCTTCGGGGATGTAGGGCGGATTGGTGACGACCAGGTCGACGCGGCCGGTCAGGCCGGTGAGCAGGGCTGGGTCGGTGACGTCGTCGGCGTGCAGGGTGATCGGAGTGTCGCCCTCGGCGATGCGGGTGTCGGCGTTGCGGCGCGCCCAGATAAGCGCGTCGGCGTCGAGTTCGACAGCGTGGACCTCGGCGTCGGGGCGGGCGTGCCCGATAGCGAGCGCCAGCGCGCCCGACCCGGTACACAGGTCGACGACGACCGGTGTGTGGTCGTGCGGGAGGGTCCCGAGGTAGGCCAGAGCCCACGCGAACAACAGTTCGGTCTCCGGGCGCGGCACGAACACCCCGGGGCCGACGGCGAGGTCGATGTCGCCCATCGCTGCCGTTCCGATCAAGTGCTGCAACGGAATCCGCGCGGCCCGCTGTTCGATCAGCGCGCGGTACCGATCGGCGATCTCGGGCTCGACCATCGGGATCAGCGCCAGCCGCATGCGCTCGGTGCCGAGCACATGGGCGGCCAGGTTCTCCGCATCCGGCAGGGGCGAACCGACACCCGCCTCAGCCAGACGCGCGGCGGCTTCGATGATCAGCGGACGCAACCGGAGTCGCTCGGTCACTGGATCACCCCGCGTACCCGGGTGCCCTGCGCGGTCACGCGGGCCCCACTTCCGGGCGCTGACCGCTGATGGCGACAGTATTCGGCACGCTCGCGCGCCCGGTGGTTACGCGGACTGCCGCCGCCGAACAGCTCATGTCGGTTACTCGGCAGCCATGCGCGCGTCGCGATCGGCCTTGCCGAGCGCGTCGAGGAGCGCGTCGAGGTCACCATCGAGGACGGCATCGAGATTGTGCGATTTGAAACCGATGCGGTGATCGGCGATCCGGTTCTCCGGGAAGTTGTAAGTCCGGATCCGCTCGGAACGGTCGACCGTGCGGATCTGGCTGGCGCGACCGGCCGCGGCTTCCTGGTCGGCCTGTTCCTCGGCCAGTGCTTGCAGCCGGGCGGCGAGCACCTGCATGGCGCGCGCCTTGTTCTGCAGCTGGGAGCGTTCGTTCTGGCAGGTCACCACGATGCCCGAGGGCAGGTGGGTGATGCGGACCGCGGAGTCGGTGGTGTTGACGCCCTGGCCGCCCTTGCCGGAGGACCGGTAGACGTCGATGCGCAGGTCGGTCTCGTCGATCTGCACCTGCTCGACCTCGTCGGGCTCGGGGTAGATCAGCACGCCCGCGGCGGAGGTATGAATGCGGCCCTGCGATTCGGTCACCGGCACGCGCTGCACCCGGTGCACCCCGCCTTCGAACTTGAATCGCGACCACACCCCGTCGCGCGCGGCGTCCTTGCTCTTGATCGACAGCGTCGCGTCCTTGTATCCGCCCAGGTCGGAATAGGTGACGTCGAGCGTCTCCACCTTCCACCCGTGCCGCTCGGCGTAGCGGATGTACATGCGCGCCAGATCCGCCGCGAACAGCGCCGATTCCTCGCCGCCCTCGCCGGACTTCACCTCGAGCACCACGTCGTCGCCGTCGTGCGGGTCGCGCGGGGCGAGCAAGTCGGCAAGAGCCTGCTCGAGCTCCACCAGCTGCGTTTCCAGCCCCGGCACCTCCGCGGCGAACGAGGCGTCGTCGGAGGCCAGCTCACGGGCGGCCTCCAGGTCGTCGCGCACGGTCTCGAGCTTGCGATAGGTGCTCATCACCGGCGCCAACTCGGCGAATCGCTTGCCCACCCGTCGCGCCGCACCCGCGTCGTTGTGCAACGACGGATCGGCGAGCTGAGCCTCGAGGCCCGAGTACTCGGCCAGCACGTCGTCGATGGCGGAGGGAGCCGTCTGGTCGGCCATGCGTTGAGCTCCTACTTGAATGGTCACGGCTGGGGAGGTCTTGACCGGGCCGAAGGCCCTTCTCGGCCGCCTCGATCTGGACTGACTGGAGGGTGCGACGAAGGAGTGCCCGGAGGGAGGGAAGATCGAGGCCGACAGGCCGAGAACCGCGGCGCCCGCGCCGCCAAAAACCAACGCCCGGCCTGCTGATGCAGTACCGGGCGTCGGGGGAGGTAACTAGGAGGCGTCTTCGGCCTTCTTGGCACCCGCGCGCTTGCCGTAGCGAGCCTCGAAGCGAGCCACGCGGCCGCCGGTGTCGAGGATCTTCTGCTTGCCCGTGTAGAACGGGTGGCACTGCGAGCAGACCTCGACCGAGATCTGGCCGGACTCCTTGGTGGAGCGAGTCTGGAAGGTGTTGCCGCAACCACACACAACGGTGGTCTCGACGTACGTGGGGTGGATTCCTGCCTTCATGGGCGTCCTCTCGATAATGGTCGCCGGGTCGTAGCCCCATGGAGTGGAGTACGTGAACCGGAACCGACTAGGCGGGAGTCTGCGAGAACTCGCAGACACACAGCGGTCCAGTATGCCAGATCAGGCCGCACCCACTCAGAACACCCCCCACCTCCAGTTTGTTCCCCGGAAAACAACAAGGGCCCCGCCGGAGCGGAGCCCTTGTCGCAGTCCTAGACGATCACTCGTCGAGAGCGCTCGGTGCGGTCTTGGAGACCGTCATCAAGAACTCGAGGTTGTTCTTGGACTTGCGCAGACGATCCATCAGCAGATCGATCGCCTGGTGCGAATCCAGACCCGACAGCACACGCCGCAGCTTGTGCACGACCGCCATCTCGTCGGGCGAGAGCAGCAGCTCGTCGTGCCTGGTGCTCGACGGGTTGATGTCCACCGCGGGGAACACGCGCCGCTCGGCGATCTTGCGATCGAGCTTGAGCTCGGCGTTGCCGGTGCCCTTGAACTCTTCGAAGATCACCGTGTCGCCGGTGGAACCGGTCTCCACCATCGCCGTGGCGATGATGGTGAGCGAGCCACCGTTCTCGATGTTGCGGGCCGCGCCGAGGAAACGCTTCGGCGGGTACAGCGCGGTCGAGTCGACACCACCGGAGAGGATGCGGCCCGAGGCAGGCGAGGAGTTGTTGTACGCACGACCCAATCGGGTGATCGAATCGAGCAGCACCACAACGTCTTTGCCCATTTCCACCAGACGCTTGGCACGCTCGATGGCGAGCTCGGCGACGGAGGTGTGGTCACCCGGCGGGCGGTCGAAGGTGGAGGCGATGACCTCACCCTTCACCGAACGCTGCATGTCGGTGACCTCTTCGGGACGTTCGTCGACCAGGACAACCATGAGGTAGCACTCGGGGTTGTTGATCGAGATCGCGTTGGCGATGTCCTGCATGATCGTGGTCTTACCCGCCTTGGGCGGGGACACGATCAGCGCACGCTGGCCCTTACCGATCGGCATGATCAGGTCGATCACGCGCGTGGTGAGCTTGTTCTGCGCCGTTTCCAGGCGCAGCCGCTCGTTCGGGTACAGCGGGGTCAGCTTCTGGAATTCCGGCCGACGACGCGCCGCTTCCAGCTCACCGCCGTTGATGGTGTCCAGGCGAACCAGCGGGTCGAACTTCTGTCGCTGGTTGTTCTGCTCGCCGTCGCGCGGGGCACGCACCGCACCGGTGATCGCGTCACCGCGGCGCAGGCCGTTCTTGCGGACCAGGTTCATCGACACGTACACGTCGTTGGGGCCGGCGAGGTAGCCGGAGGTCCGCACGAACGCGTAGTTGTCGAGGACATCGAGAATGCCGGCGACCGGCTGCAGAACGTCGTCCTCGCGAATGTCGTAATCGCGGGCCTCGCTCTGGCCACCGCCGACGGGACCACCATCGCGGTCACGGCCACGACGGCGCTCACGGAATCGACGACCCCGGCGACCGCGGCCACCTTCCTCGTCGTCACCACCGCGGTCGTCGCGGGGACCGCGATTGCCGCCGCTGTTGCCGTTCTGGCTCTGATTCTGGTTGCGCTCGTTCTGATTACGGTCGCCGCCGGTGCGCTCGCCACGGTCGTTGCCGTTGCGGTCGTTACCGCCACGCTCGCCACGCTCGCCACGCTCGGCGCCGTTGCGGTCGCCTCGATCGCGTCGGCGTTCGCCCTGGTCGCCACCCTCGGCCTTGTCGGCCTGCTTGGTCTCTTCGGCGCGGTTCTCGGCGGGGGCATTGTCGCCACCACCGGAACGGGCCTGGTCACGCCCACGGCGCTGCCTGCCACGACCACGCTGACCACCATCGCGACCGGAATCCTCGCCTGCGTCGGCGGGGGCATCGGTCTTGACCTGCTCGGTCGCGGCCGGTGCGGCCGGAGCCTCGACGGTCTTGGCCTCGGCAGCCTTGGCCTCGGCAGCCTTGACCTCGGCGGCCTTGACCTCGGCGGGAGCCTGCTTCTCGGCGGGCGCGGCCTGCTTCTCGGCCTTTGCGGGCTTATCCACCTTCGCGGGCGCTTCGGTCTTGGCAGGCGCTTCGGTCTTGGCGGGCGCGTCGTTCGCGACAGGCGCGGTGGCCGTCACGGCGGCGGCGGGCTTGTCGCCCTTGGCAGGCGCTCCGGATTGATTTTCCTTGATAGCGGCGATGAGATCGCCCTTACGCATTCCGGAGGTACCTCGGATACCGAGCTCCCCCGCCAGTGCGCGCAACTGCGGCAACAGCATTCCAGTCAGCCCCGATCGTGCGACGTCGGTTTGTTCGCTCATTTTCGAAATCTGTCCGGATTCACTTTCGCGGCTGCCCGAGTTCGTAGGGTTGGAATCCACCCCGGGTGTCGCGAGCAGGTCCGTTTCTGTCACGGAAGTCCTTTCCTTCCCTCGAATGCCGTGTGCTGATTCGAGGGTTCCGTTCCGTAGACCCGGCAACATATGCCGAGCTCGGATTATGCGTCCATGTTCGACGCCTGTGCCGTACTACCCGCCGCGGGAGGACCGGAGGCCTTCGCCACCAGAAGACAGTGGTGAGGGGAGCGATTGCCCTGATGAAGCACCGGCGTCTGATGCGCACGATGTACGGACTTGCTCAGAATAGCTGCCTATTGCGAACAACGGCAAGGCAGGCACGCCGTCAGTCGATCGATACCCCGTCTGCAATGCCCGGTTCGACCACCCGCAGACCGTCCAATTCAGCCTGTTTGCGCAGGTCATCGGGGAATTCTTCGGTGGCCAAGGCCAGAATTGTCGGGCCGGCGCCCGAGACCGTCGCGGCGATACCCGCGGCGCGCAGCCGCGCGATCCACTGGGTTGTCAGCGGTAGCGCGGGGGCACGCTGGGCTTGGTGCAACCGGTCGGCGGTGGCCGACATCAGCAGATCGGGGCGTTCGGTCAGCGCGACGACGGCCAGCGCCGCCCGGCTGACATTGAACGCCGCGTCACCGTGGGGCACCTGCTCGGGCAGCAGCCCACGGGTGTGCGCCGTGGAGGAGCGCTCCTGCGGGATCAGGACTACCGGGCGCAGCGCGGGCGCCGGGGTGAGCCGCACGGCCCGGTAGGCGCGGGCCTGCGCGGCATCGGTTTCGGTCCACGACACCACGATTGCGCCGAGCACGCTGGCAGCGGCATTGTCGGGGTGGCCTTCGAACTCCGAGGCGAGCTGCACCAGCCGGTCGTCGTCCATGCGCAGCTCGGGGTCGAACTTCGCGGCCAGCCCGGCGCCCGCGGCCAGCCCGCCGACCACGGCCGACGCGCTCGAACCCAGCCCACGCGAGTGCGGAATCACGTTGCGGCACACCACGTCGAGACCGTCGGCCCACACACCAAGCGATTCCAGTCCACGCTCGATCGCGCGGACCACCAGATGCGTTGGGCCCCAAGGCACGTCGTCGGCGCCTTCACCCTCCACCCGGATGTCGAGTCCCGATTCGGTAGTGCGCACCACGATTTCGTCGTAGATGCCCAATGCCATTCCCAGGCAATCGAATCCGGGACCGAGATTGGCCGTGGAGGCAGGAACACGCACGGTCACTTCGAGACCGGCGGGCAGGGTCGCTGTCATCAGCGTGGGCTCGGGTGCTGCCAACTCAGGCCAGCTCGAGTTCGCGGGCGATGGCGATCGGGTCGACGGCGATCGGCTTGACCTCGGGCATTCCGGCCAGCGCGTTGTCGGGGTCCTTGAGACCGTTGCCGGTGACGGTGCACACGACGGTCAGCCCCGAATCCAGCCAGCCTTCCGCGCGCGCGGCCAGCAGGCCGGCCACGCTCGCGGCCGAGGCGGGCTCGACGAAGACGCCCTCTTTCGCGGCGACGAGGCGGTAGGCGGCCAGGATCTCGTCGTCGGTGGCCGCGCGGAACGCACCACCGGACTGCTCCTTGGCCTCCATCGCACCGTTCCACGACGCCGGGGCGCCGATCCGGATCGCGGTCGCGATGGTCTCCGGGTCCTTCACCGGCGCGCCGTTGACCAGCGGCGCGGCACCGGCGGCCTGCACGCCGAGCATGCGCGGCAGCACCGAGGTGATGCCGTCGGCGTGGTATTCGCGGTAGCCACGCCAGTAGGCGGTGATGTTGCCCGCGTTACCGACCGGCAGCACGTGCACATCGGGCGCCTTGCCGAGCACATCGCAGATCTCGAACGAGGCGGTCTTCTGGCCTTCGATACGCGCCGGGTTCACCGAGTTCACGAGGCCGACCTGCGGGAACTCGGCGGTCACCTTGCGCGCCAGCTCGAGGCAGTCGTCGAAGTTGCCCTCGACCTGGATGATCTTGGCGCCGAGCATCACGGCCTGGGCCAGCTTGCCCATCGCGATCTTGCCCTGCGGGATCAGCACCGCGCACTCCATGCCCGCGCGGGTGGCGTACGCCGCGGCCGAGGCCGAGGTGTTGCCGGTCGACGCGCACAGCACGGCCTTCTGACCGCGGTACTTGGCGTCGGTCATCGCCATCGTCATGCCGCGGTCCTTGAACGACCCGGTGGGGTTGGCACCCTCGACCTTGAGATACACCTCGCAGCCGGTGAGCGCGGACAGGTGCGGCGCGGGGACCAGCGGGGTACCGCCCTCGAACAGGGTCACCGGCTCCCAGTCGGCCGCACCGGCCAAGCGGTCGCGGTAGGCAGCGATCAGACCGGGCCAGCGCGAGTGCACGCCCAACTGCGGTGCGATTCCAGTCGAGCTCATGCGATCGCTCCCTGCATCGAAACGAACCCCTGCGTAAACATTTTGCCTGTGTACACATCGGTGCGAATGTCGGCGACACCGCGCACATTCCGAGTCATTCTTCGGTGCCTTCCAATCTGAGAACGCTGGTCACAGCGGTGACGGATTCCATGTCCGCCAATACGGCGACAGTATCTGCCAGCGACGACTCCACCGCATGGTGGGTGACGACCACGAGCCGGGCGCCGTCGCCGTGGCCCTGCTGACGCACGGTCGAGATGCTCACCCCGTGCTGGGCGAAGGTGTCGGCGACCGCGGCGAGTACGCCGGGACGGTCCTCCACCTGCAGGTTCACGTGGTAGCGGGTGGGGGTGTCGCCGATCGGCGCGATCGGCAGCTCAGCATAAACCGATTCGCCGGGTGCGCGACCACCGTAGAACTTGTTACGCGCGGCCATCACCAGGTCACCGAGCACGGCCGACGCGGTGGGGGCGCCACCGGCACCCTGCCCGTAGAACATCAGCCGACCGGCGTTGTCGGCTTCGACGACAACAGCGTTGAACGCACCGTTGACCGATGCGAGGGGGTGCTTGCGCGGGATGAGCGCCGGGTAGACGCGCACCGAGACGCGATCCTTGCCGCCCTCTTCCAGCGTCGGCTCGCCCGGACCGGCCGAGACGCGCTCGCAGATGGCGAGCAGCTTGACCGTGCAGCCGACGGCCGACGCGGTCTCCAGGTCTTCGGCGGTGATCTTGGAGATGCCTTCGCGGTAGACATCGGCCGCGGTCACGCGGGTGTGGAACGCCAGCGAGGCCAGGATCGCGGCCTTGGCGGCGGCGTCGTAGCCTTCGACATCGGCGGTGGGGTCGGCCTCGGCGTACCCGAGGGCGGTGGCCTCGGCGAGCACGTCGTCGTAGGCGGCGCCGGTCTCGTCCATCGCGGAGAGGATGAAGTTGGTGGTGCCGTTGACGATGCCGACGACCTTGTTCACCCGGTCACCCGAGAGCGACTGGATCAGCGGCCGGACCACCGGGATCGCCCCGGCGACGGCGGCCTCGAAGTACAGGTCGGCGCGGCTGCGCTCGGCGGCGGCGGCGAGTTCGCCGGTGTAGTCGGCCAGCAGCGCCTTGTTCGCGGTGACGACGGACTTGCCCGCGCTGAGCGCGTCGCCGATCAGCTTGCGGGCTGGGTCGATGCCGCCCATGACCTCGACGACCAGGTCCACGTCGTCGCGGGCGACGAGCGCGGCGGCGTCGGTGGTGAGCAGTTCGGCGGGCAGACCGCGGTCCTTGCTGATGTCGCGCACCGCGACACCGCGCAGCACGAGCGGCGCGCCGACGCGCGAACGCAGGTCATCGGCGTGCTCGCGCAGCACGCGAACCACCTCGGTGCCGACGGTGCCCATCCCGAGCACGGCTACGCCGAGTGGACGCCCCGCATCGTTGGTGCCGTTCATTCTTCCACCTCCAGGCTGAGCAGGTCCGCCACCGTTTCCCGGCGCAGAATCAGACGAGCCGCACCGTCTCGTACCGCGACCACGGCGGGTCGGGTGAGCAGGTTGTAGCGGCTCGACATCGAGTAGCAGTACGCGCCGGTCGCCGCGACGGCCACCAGGTCGCCGGGGGCGGCATCGGCGGGCATCCAGGTGTCACGAATGACGATATCGCCACTCTCGCAATGCTTTCCGACCACACGCGCGACGACGGCATGAGCGTCCGACGAGCGCGAGACCAGACGGCAATCGTAGTCGGCCTGGTACAGCGCGGGGCGGATATTGTCGCTCATCCCGCCGTCCACGCTGACGTAGCGACGGCGCGCGCCACCGTCGAGTTCGACATCCTTGATGGTGCCGACCTCGTAGAGGGTGACGGTGCCGGGGCCCGCGATGGCACGGCCCGGTTCGACTGCGATGGTCGGCTCGGGCAGCCCGGCCCGAGCGGCCTCAGCGGCGACCAGGGCGCGCAGCTTGGTGGCGAATTCGCCCAGCGGCGGCGGGTTGTCGTTCGGCAGGTACGAAATGCCGAGACCGCCACCCAGATCCAGGGTCGAGATCTGCGCGGTGCGGTCGATGCCGAACTTGTCGATGGCCTCGCGCAGCAGGCCGAGCATGCGGCGCGCGGCGATCTCGAAGCCGTCGAGTTCGAAGATCTGCGAGCCGATGTGGCTGTGCAGGCCGACCAGGCGCAGGTTGTCGGCCTCGAAGACACGGGCCAGCGCTTCCATGGCGTCGCCACCGGCGATCGAGAAGCCGAACTTCTGGTCCTCGTGGGCGGTGGAGATGTATTCGTGGGTGTGCGCCTCGACGCCGACGGTCACGCGGACCAGCACGTCCTGCACCACGCCCGCCGCACCGGCGACCGCTTCGAGTCGCTCGACCTCGTAGAGCGAGTCGACGACCACGTGACCGACACCGGCCGCGACGGCCGCTTCGAGCTCGGGCACCGACTTGTTGTTGCCATGTAGCGCGATCCGCTCGGCCGGGAACCCGGCGTTCAGCGCGACCGCCAGCTCGCCACCGGAGCACACGTCGAGGGACAGGCCCTCGTCGCGGATCCAGCGCGCGATCTCGCCGCACAGGAACGCTTTGGACGCGTAGTGCACGCGAGCATTCGGCCCGAACGCGGCGACCATGTCGCGGCAGCGCGAGCGGAAGTCGTCCTCGTCGATCACGAACAGCGGCGTGCCGAACTGCTCGGCGAGCGCGGTGACGGGCACGCCCGCCAGCGCGACCACACCGTCGTCAGCGCGCGCGGCATTGCGCGGCCAGACGTTCGCGGGGAGGTCGATCATCTCCCTCGGGTCGGTCGGGCGCTCGGCCAGACTCGGTGCGTGCGGGATCTCTGCGTGCCGGGGACCGGCCGGGTGTGCACTCATTTCGGTGCGTCCTCTCTGAAAAGAATGCCGGTGTTCACATGCGCTCCGGTGCGCTCACGCCGAGCAGGGCCAGGCCGTTGGCCAGCACCTGACGGGTCGCCTTGACCAGTTCGAGCCGGGCCGCGTTGAGTTCGGTGACGGCGTCGTCGCCCTTGGGGAGCACGCGCATATCGTCGTCGGACTGGAACGGGTGGTAGACACCGGCCAGCTCTTCGAGGTAGCGGGCGATGCGGTGTGGTTCGCGGGTATCGGCGGCGGTGGCGACCACGCGCGGGAAGTCGCCGAGGGTGCGGATCAGATCACCTTCGCGACCCGACGTCATCAGCGCGAAATCCGGTGCGATAGAAGCGAATTCGGGATATTTCGCGGCATTGCCGATGATGCTGTTGGTCCGCGAGTGCGCGTACTGGACGTAGTAGACCGGGTTCTCGCTGCTCGCCTTGGTCCACAGGTCGAGGTCGATGTCGATGCTCGAGTTCACCGAGGAACGCGCCAGCGAGTAGCGCGAGGCGTCGACGCCGATCTGCTCGACCAGGTCGTTCAGGGTCACCACGGTGCCGGCGCGCTTGCTCATCTTCACGGCGACGCCGTCGCGCACCAGGTTCACCATCTGCCCGATCAGCACCTCGACGGTGTCGGGGTTGTCGCCGAACGCGGCCGCGGCGGCCTTCAACCGGCCGATGTAGCCGTGGTGGTCGGCGCCGAGCATGTAGATGGCCAGGTCGAAGCCGCGGCCACGCTTGTTCTGGAAGTAGGCGATGTCACCGGCGATGTAGGCGGCGTTGCCGTCGCTCTTGAGGACCACGCGGTCCTTGTCGTCGCCGTACTCGGTGCTGGCGATCCACCACGCACCGTCTTTCTCGTACAGGTTGCCCGAGTTCTTGAGCTGCTCGACGGCCTGTTCGACGGCGCCCGAGGCGAACAGTTCGCTCTCGTTGAAGTACACGTCGAAATCGGTGCCGAACTCGTGCAGGTCCGCCCGGATCTGGGCGAACATCTGCTGCACGCCTTCGCTGCGGAACACCTCGTGACGCTCGTCGGCGGACAGGGTGAGCACGTCGGGATGCGCGGCGACGATGCCCGCGCTGATCTCGGCGATGTACTCGCCCGCGTACCCGTCCTCGGGGGTCGGCTCGCCCAGCGCGGACGCTACGAGGGATTTCGCGAAGCGGTCGATCTGCGCGCCGTGGTCGTTGAAGTAGTACTCCCGGGTCACGTCGGCGCCCTGAGCGGCCAGGATGCGACCCAGCGCGTCACCGACCGCGGCCCAGCGAGTGCCACCGAGGTGCACCGGCCCGGTCGGGTTCGCGGAGACGAATTCGAGGTTGATCTTGGTACCCGCCAGCGCGAACCCGGTGCCGTAGATGTCACCCGCGGCCAGGATCTGGCTCACGATCGCGCCCTGCGCCGAGGCGGCGAGACGGATGTTCAGAAAGCCGGGACCGGCGATCTCGGCCACATCGATGCCCTCGGTCGCCGACAGCGCCTCGGCCAGCCAGCCGGCCAGCTCGCGAGGGTTGGTTCCGACCCGCTTGGCCACCTGCATGGCCACATTCGTGGCATAGTCGCCGTGTTCGGGGTTGCGCGGGCGCTCCACTGTGACCTGCTCGGGCAGGACCGACGAGTCCAGTCCGCGTTCGACAAGCACCTTCGCCGCGGTGGTACGAAGGAGATCTGCAAGGTCAGCTGGAGTCACGAGTCTCTATCCTATTGGCTGGGCCCCTTGCAACCACGACCGCCCGCCATGAACCCACCGATCCACACGTCGAAAGAGCACAACGAGCGATGCCTAGCAGGACCAGCGCCACATCAGCCAAGGCCGTGCGGGCCGCGGGGAAGTCGTCTCCGTCCCGCAAGACCCGCAAGAGCAACCTTCCGGGCAAGAAGCGGGACACGCCATGGGCCCTTCTCGGCGCCGGCGTTGCCATCGTCGCGCTGATCGGCCTGCTGGCCTACAGCCTGGTACCCAAGTACCTGGACCAGGCCGCGATCCGCGAAGCCCAGACCGACCTCAAGGAATGGGTTCCCTCCAAGGAGAACCAGGACCCGTCGGCCAAGATCGACGGCGTCGTGAAGTCGGAGTACCCGGCCGGCCTGCACGTGACCGCCAGCCAGCGCGTGGCCTACGACAAGACCCCCGCCTTCGGTGGCCCGCACGACGGCGCGTGGGCGAACTGCACGGGCACCGTGTACGCCAAGCCGATCCGCATGGAGAACGCGGTGCACTCGCTCGAGCACGGTGCGATCTGGATCGCGTACAACCCCGACAAGGTCGACGCGGCCGGTGTCGAGAAGCTGTCGAACTTCGTCAAGGGCCGTCAGTACTCGCTGATGTCGCCGTACCCGGGTCTGGACTCGGCGATCTCGCTGCAGTCGTGGGGCCACCAGCTCAAGCTGGACAACGCCGACGACGCGCGAATCAAGCAGTTCATCTCCGCCCTGCGCGAGAACCCCTACGCCTACCCCGAGGTCGGCGCGAGCTGCTCGAACCCGATCTTCGACGCGAACAACCCGCCGCCGTTCGACTCCACCCCCTACGGTCCGGAAGCGGTGCCGATGGACGGTAAGGGCCTGACCCCCGACGCGACCGAACTCGGCGGCGGTGGCACCGGCTCCGGCATCCCCGGCCTGCCGAACATCCCGGTGCCGGGCGGCCTGCCCTCGGGTCAGTAGTGAGCGCGCAGGAAGAGAGCACGGTCGAACCCGACGACATCGCACCCGAGCCGAGCGCGCGACGCCCGGCCGGGGCGGTGCTCGTCCTCGGCGCGATCGGCCTGCTGCTGCTCGGCGCGGTGGCGGGCGTGCTGTTGCGGATGCCGCTGGAGAAGAACTCCGAACCCGAGCCGAGCGCTGTCGATATCGGTTTCAGCCAGGACATGTCGGCCCACCACGCGCAGGCCGTCGACATGGCCGGGGTGGCGCTGATCGCCTCGACCGACAACGACGTGCGCCGCCTCGCCTACGACATCCTGACCACCCAGCAGAACCAGATCGGCCGCATGCAGGCCTGGTTGCAACTGTGGGGCGAGTCCAACCAGAACGTCGACGGCTACATGGGCTGGATGACCGACGAGCACGGCAGCACCGGCCACCACGGCGGTGCGACGGCCGGACCCGCGATGTCGGGCCCGATGCAGTCGATGCCAGGGATGGCGAGCCAGGAGGAGATGACCGCGCTTCGCCAGTCCACCGGCCCCGCCCTCGACACGATGTTCCTGCAACTGATGCTGCGCCACCACCAGGGCGGCGTCCCGATGCTCGACTACGCCGCCGAGCACGCCGACACCACCGCGGTCCGCACCCTGGCCGCCACCATGTCGAAAACCCAAGAGGGCGAATCCCAGCTGATGACCACCATGCTCGCCACTCGCAACGCCACACCCCTGCCCTTCGAGTGACCACCGCGGCCGGACCCGGCCCAACCCCCGGTCCGGCACGGTTTTTGGCGCACCGCACTCGATGCGATACGCTGTCGCTGCCCGATCGCCTCACCGCGACCGGCATCTATCCCGCCCTCGTAGCTCAGGGG
Organism: Nocardia sp. NPDC058480; assembly: GCF_042720495.1. Classification (NCBI taxonomy): domain Bacteria; kingdom Bacillati; phylum Actinomycetota; class Actinomycetes; order Mycobacteriales; family Nocardiaceae; genus Nocardia; species Nocardia sp. NPDC058480. The sequence goes on from NZ_JBHXMN010000013.1 coordinate 26,780, forward strand.
ATAGAGCGTCTGCCTCCGGAGCAGAAGGCCGCAGGTTCGATTCCTGCCGAGGGCACACACGAAGAAGGCCCCCGACCAGCGCATCAGCTGGCGGGGGCCTTTTTCGTCGGTGTGGAGCGGCTGAGCATCCTCGGTCATCGGCATTTCAGGATGCTTCGGGTGTGCACGCTACGTACTGTCTCGCCTGCTCGCTGAATCCGAATATCCGCACTTCCGTGCGGTTCCCGGCCGCTGCGTGCGCGAGGATCTCTCATGTCACCCGCCGGTACTCCTGTCGCTTGTCGCGATCGCGCACGATGATGCCCAGCGCCTGCAGGCGCCGGTGGAGGTCCGATGCGGTGTCGGACTCGTTGTCGGACAGAGCGCTTCGACGCCGACGAAGAAGCTCGTGGGCCTGTTCGTCGAGGTCGGGGTGTCCATTGGTCCAACGGGTGAACGTGCCTTCATGGGGGTTGGCATCGGTCCAGGGATAGCGATGTGCGCTGAATGCGTCGGTGACCGCGCGTGCGTCCAGGTCGTCAGCGTTGCGTCGGGCGAGTTCGCGCTCCGTCGAGTCGATGAGAACCAGGTCCTTGCCCTCGCGGAACACCGCGTGCACCTTCGATCGAGGAATGTAGAGTTCGTCAGCGTCCACGCTCAGGAGTACGCCGTCGGAATCGACTGTGATAGCGAGGGATTCACCGATTGCACGGAGGGCGAGCACGACGCCTGCGGCGATGCCGACGATGGTGAGGATCGGTACCGACCAGGTTGTGGGGAGTTCAGCGAGGATCTCGAGTGGTCCGGGCACGGTGGGCCAGGTGTTGACGGCCCAGCGCGACATCGGGGGTGCAGCGAAACCGAGCCCGAACCCGGCGACGGCGCAGACCGCGGCGAGTGTCCACGGGGCTGCGGGGGCGATAGCGATTCGGGTCGCGTCACGCTTGGTCATTCGATGCCCGTTCCTCGTGTCCGGTGAGGTAGCGCAGCACAATCGTGCGGATTGTGTCGACCGGCTCCACCGCGCCGGGATCGCTGGCGTACAGGAACGCCGAATCGGCGATTGCGCGAATCCACGTCGCGGTCGCGGAAGGGTCGAGTGCGGGGTCGATCAAATCGTGTGCCCGACGCAGCAGGTGCGTCAGTCCCGCATTCACTATGCCGTCGTTCTCCTCGAGGATCGTGGCGAGGAGCGGGTCGTGTCCGACTTGCCGGATCACCTCCACCACGAGCCCAGCCGCCGCGGGGTCTGTGGCGGGTTCGACGAGTTCGGCCACCATGTCGAGAATCGCCGCGAGTGGATCTCCCGGCTCGCTGTGGCGTTCGACGAGCGCTCTTGATGTGGCGAGATCTTGCTCGAAGATCGCCCGGAACACACCACGCTTGTCACCGAAATAGTGGAACACCGTCGCGGAACTGAGGCCGACGGCATGAGCGATCGCGGTCACGGGGGTGGCGTCGAAGCCCCGCTCGGCGAACAGCACCGCTGCGGCGCCGGTAATGGCAGCGCGACGTTGGGCTTGAAGTGCGGGATCGGCAGTGCGGGCCATGGTCATCAGGCTAACAATTGATTGACTGACTAGTCAATCAATCAGGGTGTCGTCGTGCCGGCCTGCGCTGACTGCCGGTAACCACTACGACCCCGGAACGGACGAGCCGCACGAGGAGATCTCCGCCGAGTCCGCCGAGCGATTCATCGAGAGTTGGCGCGCATCGAGGGCGAGCCGAGAGGCCGAAGTCGAGCCGTGATCGATCCAGCGCCGACATCCGCGACAGCTGAGTGCGCGCAGGATGACAAGAGGGGGTTTCGCGCAGCGTGGCGGATGATCGGCCGAATTTGGCCGGACCGGATCGGCAGGCTACGGTACGCCGAAAGCTTGGTGTACCCAGTTTCGATTTTGGTTTGATCTCGCACGGTTCCATAGGTTTTGGGGGTCAACGCCCCCGATGACATCAGGAGCGTTGCCATGACGAATCCACAAGAGCCCGTCGATCCGGGGATGCCGTCCGGGCCGCCGGGGTATCCGCATGCGGGGTCCGGGACCGGGGGGCCGCCGGGGCCCGAGTATCCGGGTGGGCCCGATGTGTTCGCGCCGCCGCCTGCGCCGAAGAAGAAGCGGACCGGGTTGTTCATCGCGCTCGGTGTTGTCGCGCTGGTGGTGATCGGCGCCGTGGTTACCGGCGTAGTGCTCACGATGCAGGGGCGTACGCCGTTGTCGTCAGACGAGACGCAGATCGATGTCGCGGTGCGCGATTTCTACGACACGCTCGATTCCGAGGGTTTCATCGCCGCCGCGCAGCTGGCCTGCCAGGCCGACCGCACCGAGATCGACAATCTCACCACCGAGCAGCGCGAGCAGTTCGACAAGGCGACCGTCCAGGTGACCATCGACGATGTCAAAGACATCGTCATCACCGGTGACAATGCGAAAGCGACGGTGACCGGACAGTTGACGCTGTCGGTGGAGGGCGAGGAACCCGATACCGAGTCGAGCACCGAGGAGCACCTCACCAAGGAAGACGGCACCTGGAAGATCTGCTCGGCGCCGGCCAACAAACACTGACCGAACACCCGGCGAGGGCTCCCGGCATCGCCCGGAACCACCGTCACCTGATTTCGCCGGTCGTACGCATCCCCGCACGTCACGCGGGGTATCTTCCTTAGGTAAGCCTCATCATAGGATGGGGATCCTTGGTGGAAGGACGCGAATGACCTCGCGCAGTTGGAAACCCCTGGCCGGGCTGATGGCGGTCGCCGTGGCGACGCTCGGCCTCAGCGCCTGCTCCTCCTCCTCGGGCAGCGCCGACGAGATCACCGTCTACAACGCCCAGCACGAGTCGCTCACCAAGGAGTGGGTCGCGGCGTTCACCGCGGAGACCGGCATCAAGGTCACCCTGCGGCAGGGTGGTGACACCGCGCTCGGCAACCAGCTCGTCGCCGAGGGCGCCAACTCCCCCGCCGACGCCTTCCTCACCGAGAATTCCCCCGCCATGGCGCTGGTGGAGAACGCGGGCCTGTTCGCCGATGTCGACAAGGCCACCCTCGACCAGGTGCCTGCCCAGTACCGGCCGTCCACCGGCAAGTGGACCGGAGTCGCTGCTCGCGCAACGGTTTTCGTTTACAACAAGGACAAGCTCCAGACCACCGGGCTGCCCGCCTCGCTGCTGGATCTCGCGCAGCCGCAGTGGCAGGGCCGCTGGGCGGCGGGCACATCCGGCGCCGACTTCCAGGCGATCGTGGCAGGTTTGCTCGCCTTGAAGGGCGAGGACGTCACCCGCGCCTGGCTGCGTGGCATGAAGGCCAACGCGACCAGCCTGCAGAACAATGTCGCGACCATGAAGGCGGTCAACGGGGGCAATCCCGATGGTGGCGTGATCTACCACTACTACTGGTACCGCGACCAGGCCAAGACCAAGGAGGGCAGCGCGAACACGGCGCTGCACTACTTCAAGAACCAGGACCCCGGCGCCTTCGTCAGCGTGTCGGGCGCCGGCGTGCTGAAGTCGAGCAAGAAGCAGGAGTCCGCGCAGAAGTTCCTGGCCTTCATCACCGCGAAGAAGGGCCAGGAGGTGCTGCGCGACGGCGATTCGATGGAGTACCCGGTGGCCAGCGATGTCGCCGCGAACCCCGCCTTGCCGCCACTGGCCGACCTGCAGGCACCCGCGATCGATCCGAGCAAGCTCGACGCGAAGAAGGTCACCCAGCTGATGACCGAGGCCGGGCTGCTGTAAGTGCGTGCCGCCCTAGCGAAGTCGACACCCCGGGTCGGTCGGCCCGGGGTGTTCGGCACGCTCGTCGCGCTGGTGCTGACGGCGGCGACTTTCGTGCCGCTGGGCTACATCGTCTCGGTGCTGTTCGACACCGGACTGAGTGAGGCTGCCGCGCTGGTGTTCCGGCCGCGGGTGGGTGAGCTGCTGGAGAACACCGCGCTGCTGGTGGTGTGCACGGTGCCGGTCTGTGTGGTGCTCGGGATCGGGCTGGCCTGGCTGGTCGAGCGCACCGATGTGCCGGGACGGGCCTGGTGGGGGCCGGTGCTGGTCGCCCCGCTCGCGGTGCCCGCGTTCGTCAACAGTTATGGGTGGGTGAGCGTCTTCCCGTCGATGCACGGGCTGTCGGCCGCCGTGATCGTGGCGACGATGTCGTATTTTCCGCTGGTGTACCTGCCGGTCGCGGCCACGCTGCGCAGGCTCGATCCGGCGATCGAGGAATCGGCGCGGGCGCTGGGCTCGGGGCCGGTGGCGGTCTTCTGGCGGATCACGTTGCCGCAGTTGCGATTGGCCTTGCTCGGCGGCGCGCTGCTGATCGGCCTGCATCTACTCGCCGAATACGGCGCGTTCGTGATGCTGCGTTTCGACACGTTCACCACGGCGATCTTCGAGCAGTACCAGAGCAGTTTCGCCGGTCCGGCGGGCAGCATGCTCGCGGGGGTGCTCGTGCTGTGCTGCCTGGCCCTGCTCGGTGGGGAGTCGCTGCTGCGCGGCGATGCGCGCTATGCCCGGCTGGGCGGTGGCGCGGCGCGGGCCGGGCGGCCGATCGCGTTGGGTGGGCTGCGGGTGCCGCTGTTCGGCGCACTCGCGGCGGTGGTCGTCGGTGCGCTCGGCGTGCCGCTGTGGACGATCGGGCGTTGGCTGTGGCTGGGCGGATCGGCGGTATGGGATTGCGCGGAAATCGGTGCGGCGCTGGGCCAAACGATCGGCCTGGCCGCTGCCGCCGCCCTGGTCACCACACTGTGTGCCTTCCCCGTCGCCTGGATCGCGGTGCGCTCGACGAGTGCCTTCGCCCGGCTGATCGAGGGTGCCAACTACATCACCAGTTCGCTGCCGGGCATCGTGATCGCACTCGCCCTGGTGACCGTCACCATCCGCTGGACACCGCCGCTGTATCAGACGGTGTCACTGGTCGTGATCGCCTACGCACTGATGTTCCTGCCCCGCGCGCTCGTGAGCGTGCGTGCCGGACTGGCACAGATACCGGTCGGCCTCGAAGAAGTGTCACGATCGCTGGGCGAATCGGCTTCGACCACCTTCTTCCGGGTGACCCTGCGCATGACAGCGCCCGCCGCTGCCTCGGCTGCCGCGCTCGTATTCGTCGCGGTGTCAACCGAACTCACCGCAACCTTGCTCCTGGCACCCACCGGCACCCGCACTTTGGCCATGCAGTTCTGGGCGAAGTCGGGCGAACTCGATTACGCGGCCGCCGCACCGTACGCCCTGATCATGATCATCGCCGCGGTACCGGTGACATACCTGCTGTTCACGCAGTCACGAAAGGCTGCGGGAGTATGAGCACGGCGGCTGTAGCAACCACGCACGACGCCCGAGCGTGTCGGATGAGCCGACCGCATCCGCCCGCGGGCGTGCGTAGTGGATCTCGGCCATTCCGGAAGGACGCAGCATGAGTCGGCTTGTCGTCGAAGGGGTTTCGAAGAGCTTCGGTGCCACCAAGGTTCTCGATCACATCGACCTCGACGTACCCAACGGCACGGCCGCGGCGGTGGTCGGCGCATCCGGCTGCGGCAAGACCACCTTGCTTCGGGTGATCGCCGGATTCGAGGGGCCCGATACAGGTTCGGTGCAACTTGGATCGGAAACCGTTGTCCACCAAGATATTTGCGTACCACCACAGCGCAGGCGAATCGGTTACGTCGCCCAGGACGGCGCCCTGTTCCCGCACTTGAGTGTCGCCGACAATATCGCCTACGGCCTGCGCACCGGCCTGCGCGGCGCCATCGACCGCCTTCGCCCCGGCCGCGATCGCCCTCGCGTCATCGAACTCCTGGCGATGGTCTCCCTCGACCCGGACTACGCGGACCGTAAACCTCATCAACTCTCCGGCGGCCAGCAGCAGCGTGTTGCCCTGGCTCGCGCACTCGCTCGCAAGCCCGACCTCATGCTGCTCGACGAACCGTTCAGCGCCCTCGACACAGGCCTGCGCGCCACCACCCGCCAGGCCGTGGCCGACACGCTGCGCGCCGCGGGCATGACCAGCATCCTGGTCACCCACGACCAGGAGGAAGCGCTCAGCTTCGCCGAACAGGTCGCCGTCATGCGCGCGGGCCGGTTCACGCACGTCGGGCCGCCGCAGCAGGTCTATCACCAGCCCGCCGACCTGTTCACCGCCCGCTTCCTCGGCGATTGTGTCCTGCTCGATGCCCTCTGCGAAGCCGATATCGCCAAGTCCGTGCTCGGTCCCGTTCCGGTCCAGCCAGGCGCCCCCACCGGCGAAGTGACCCTGATGATCCGCCCCGAACAGCTCGCCGCCCAGGTGATCACCGCCGACGAAGCGCACTCCGGCCGCGTCACCGCCGTCGACTTCCGCGGCCCCGACGTCATCTTGACCATCGATCTCGCCGAGGGCGCAGGCACCGTGCGCGTCCGCCGCACCGGCATCGACGCCCCCACCACCACCGACCGCGTCCGCCTCACCGTCCACGGCCCCGCCGTCGCCTACTGACCATTGCGATCACCCTGATCCCGAATCTCATGGCCCAGGCGCGGCTGAGTGGTTTCCAGCATGTCTGGAAATCCGGATGGTTTCCAGACACCGCCCTTCTCGGGCGTCGTCGGTTTACGCCACATGCGTGGCGTGAACGTCGGTTCCCGCGTCTACCGGGCCGGTTTCACCGACACCTACAAGGTGTCGGTCAGCGCCTTCCCGTCGGCGGACATTGGTTACCCGGCCTCCTGCTCGGGGGTCCGGGGATCGTGAAAAGTCCTGTTGCGCCGTCGGCCATTTGGCGAGGTTGACTGCCGCGTTGTGGTCACGATCTGCACGAAAACCACACCCGCAGCAGAACACTCGATCATCCAACGACAGGGCTGGGTTGATTGTGCCGCAGGCAGAGCACTTCTTAGTCGACGGGTACCAGCGATCCGCTGTCGCGAGTGCGCCGCTGCGCCATGCCTGTTTGTAGGACAACAGGCGGGCGAGGTCGGCCCATCCGGCATCGCTGATCGCGCGTGCCAAATAACGGTTGCCGAGCATCCCCGCCACATTCAAGTCTTCGATCACGAGCCGGTCGTGGGTTTTGACCAGCTTGTTAGCGACCTGATGGGCGAAATGACGGCGAACATCAGCGACTCGACGATGGTGGCGTCCCAGCCGGGCGGCGGCCTGCCGATGGTTGAGCGACCCCTTCCGTTTTCGCGACAACGACTTCGCCAGACGGCGTTGCCGATCCAGCTCGGTAACCAAGGATTTGGGCGCGCCGTCGGTGCGGGCGACTTCGGCTCCGTCGGCGGTCGCGGCAACGGAGAAAACTCCCAACCCGCGGTCGATCCCGACCCAACCATCGTCATCGTTGTGTTCTCGCTGCTGGTGATGGTGAGCCGGGTGCAGATCGGATGCTTCGGTGGCCAGACTGATCCACCAGCGGCGCGCCCGGAAGGAGATGGTGACGTAGAGAATCTTCGCCCGTCCCTTGGTGAGCATCCGCCGCAGTCGGCGGGTGTCATCGCGCACCCGGATCGCACCGATCCCAGGCAACGTCACCGACCGCGCGATCTGGCCACCACCGATTCGGATCGCTGTCCATCCGGCCTTGGTGTGTTTATTCCGGATCCGAAACGCCGGGACGGTTGCGGACTTCTTCTTGAACCGGGGAAATCCGACCCTCCTACCTGCACGTTTGCCGGTCCGGGAGTCCGAGAAGGCGATCAGGGCTCGACCACAGTCGACGGCAGCTTCCTCGAAGACTTGTTGGCTTACCTGGGTACGCCACGCCAACCCGGTCACCTGAATCTCGGCGACCCTGTCCGCGCCGACAGCGAAGACCCGTCCTGCGGCTTCGGACTTCTTCCAGGTGTTGAACGCGTTGATCAGATCGAACCGGGTCCACGGGACCGGATGCTCTGGGCAGGTTTTACGTTTGGTGAGAGCGGTTTTCACGAAAGCGAGGCTTTGGTTGAACGAGAACCGGGCCGCCCCGGCGTGCCGGGTGAGCACAACGGACTGCTCGACCGTGGGGTCGAGGCAGTACCGGAAAGTCGTGTGGCGGCTCATCGCGGACGAGTGTGACACAGGACACCGACAGGGTGGCGAGTCGTCCTTGTAGTGGCCGTCGGCTCCCCCAACGGTCTCTGATCAGGCACCCGCCGCCTGCTGATCATTGCGATCACACTGATCCCAACCCCTCGCCGTTGGCACCGGCACACGGCACTATCAATGGCGAGGCGGGCGTGGCTGAGTGGTAAGGCAACGGTCTGCAAAGCCGTTTACGCGGGTTCAATTCCCGCCGCTCGCTCTGTGGGGAAAAGCGGCTGGGTCGTGGAATGATCGGTTTCATGTCACGGCCCAGACCGCTCTCCCATGACCCCATCGCCGAGGCTTACCGGCAGTGGGTCGCCCACGGTTGGGAGTCGGTCGCCGATGGTATGGCGCTGGTGACCTCGCTGGTTCGGGCGCAGCAGATCGTGATGGCGCGCGTGGACGAGGCGCTCAAGCCTTCCGGTCTGACGTTCTCCCGCTACGAACTCCTGCAACTGCTCAGTTTCAGCCGCACCGGCGCCCTGCCGATGGCCAAGGCCAGTGCGCGGCTGCAGGTGCATCCGACGAGCGTGACCAACACCGTCGATCGACTCGAAGCCGCCGGACTGGTTGTTCGCGTCCCGCACCCCAGTGATCGCCGGGCCACTCTCATCGAAATCACCAGCGCGGGAAGGAAATCCGTGGCCGATGCCACGGCGGCGCTGAACGCCGAGGTGTTCGCCGAACCGGGTCTGCCACCCGACCAGGGCCGCGATCTGGTACGACTGCTGGCACAGTTCCGGCACGCCGCCGGCGATTTCGACGCCGATGACCCGGAAAACCTCGCATTCCACGCGACCTGGCAATCGACGGAGGAATCTTCGGCCGATTCCCTTGGCAGCTAGCGCGAAAAGGTCCACGATGTAGCCCATGGTGCTGATCCTCGGGGTATCGGCGGGCGCGGGTGGAGCCCGTGCCGTGTTGACCCATTCCGATCAGCCCCACATGCCGCCCATCGACCGGATCCAGGTGCCGCGCCGGGCCGGGGGCTCGGTGGAGGAATCGGTACTCACCGCGATCCACCGCATGCGCGCGGCGGCGGCCGAACGCGACGAGTACGTCTCCGGCACCGCTGTCACCTGCCGCAGCGAACTACAGGCCGACGCGATCAGAGCGGCCGCGGGCCAGGCCGACTTCGCGATCGTCGACGAACCACTCGCCCAGTTGCGCTATCTGCGGTTCACCGGCCTGCTGCCCGCCACCGACTCGGTGATGCTCTACGACCTCGGCAGCTCCGGCTTGACCATCACCCACGCCGATTGCCGCACCGAAACCATCCTCGCGGGCAAACGCAGCACCGTCCTCAGCGGCAACGGCTACGACGCGCTCCTGCGCTGGCAGCTCGCCCGCAGTGGCGTCTGCGCCGACGCGCACGCCAGCCGCGAACACCGAGAATCGTTGAGCCGCACCAGGGTTGTCACCGCCGCTGATGCCGACACCGGCGGCCGCACGGTGCTCACCCGCAGCGATCTGGCCGCGCTGTGCGAAGCGGGACTGCATCATTCGGCCTCGTTCGTGCGCCTGCTGATCGAGGAGACGGGAGTTCAGCCGGGAGCGTTGGCGCTGCTGGGTGGCTGTACCCGCAACCCGAGTCTGCGCGCGGATCTGGCCCAGCTGATCGGCCTGCCGATCGTGTACGACCCTGAGCCGGAATATGTTTCGGCGCGCGGCGCGGTGCTGCTGTGCGCCCGCCGCCCCTCGGCGCGCTTACGCATGCCGCGACGGGGTGCGGGTGCGATCGCCGTCCCGCCGCGCACGGGCGGCCGCCGAAAACTTCTGGCCGCGGTCGCGGTGACCGCCACCCTCGGTGGCACGGTCGCCGGCCTGCTCAGCAACGACAACACCACGGCGCGGTCCCCTGAACAGGGCACCGCGCCGACTACGGCGGAGTTCATCGACGGCGCGCCGCGCTGGAAACCGAACTAGCGGTTGCTGAAGTTCGGCGGCCGCTTCTCGACGAAGGCGGCCATGCCTTCCTTCTGATCCTCGGTCGCGAACAGCGAGTGGAACACCCGGCGTTCGAACAGCAGTCCCTCGGCGAGGGTGGTCTCGAACGATCGGTTCACCGCCTCCTTGGCGATCATCGCGACCGGCAGCGACATCGACGCGATGGTCTGCGCGGCCTCGAGCGCGGTGTCGAGCAGTTCGTCGGCGGGCACGACCCGCGAGACGAGCCCGGAACGCTCGGCTTCCTCGGCACCGATCATGCGGCCGGTCAGGATCAGATCCATCGCCTTGGCCTTGCCGATCGCGCGGGTGAGACGCTGCGAGCCGCCGATGCCGGGGATGACACCGAGCGTGATCTCGGGCTGACCGAACTTGGCGTTGTCGGCGGCGATCAGGATGTCGCACAGCATCGCCAGCTCACAACCGCCACCGAGCGCGTAACCGGCGACGGCGGCGATGGTCGGCTTGCGGAAGTTGGCCAGACGGTCCCAGCGGGCGAAGAAATCGGCCAGGAACATGTCCATGTACGACTTGGGGGCCATCTCCTTGATGTCGGCGCCTGCCGCGAAGGCCTTCGCCGAACCGGTGATCACGACGGCGCCGATGGAATCGTCGCCGTCGAGTTCGTCGAGCGCGGCGATGACGTCGTCGAGGACCTGGGCGTTGAGGGCATTGAGTGCCTTGGGCCGGTTCAGGGTGATCCAGCCGACCCCGCCCTTTCCGTCGGTGCCGCCCTTGCGCTCCAGCAGAATCGTCTCGAATTCGGTCACGGCCACCCTCTTGTCAATCAACGGTCACGGATGGTGCTGACGATACCGAGGCGTACTGCCTTCCGGTGACGCGTACCTCCGGTCCTGCGCAACGGCCGACGAATGCGCTCTGCGCGGAAACGGTGGCACGCCGTCTGTGACGCATTCCACCGCGTCCGATGTGCGGCACAATCGTCGACATGGGCAGCGACCACTTCGTGCGGATCACCCGCCTGCGCGCACTGATCGACCACGAGAACACCGGTGCGGGCGAGCGCGCCACCGCGGAGCGCATGCTCGACCGACTACTCCGAAAATCCGTGGGCCACAGCGCTTCCGGCGCCGCCCCGGACCGCGTCTACGGCTCCCGTCACCACCGCGCGGGCAGGCACGCGAGCACCGCGTCGATCGTCGAATCGGTCCGCGAGGACATCGCCTTCGCCCGCACGTTCGCCACCGCGGGCGCCCCGGGTGAGGTCACCGTCCACAGTCCACTCGCCGCGGCTCCCGCCGAGCTCACCATCGCCGTCACCACCCCGTTCGCCGACCAGATCGTCGTCACCATCACCGACATACCGCCGTCGTGGGGCTGGGAGCCCGACGAGTTCGACCGCATCACCGCCACCGAGGACCTGCGCCGACTCGCCGACGAACTCGCCGAGATCATCGACAGCTACAACCACGACGGCGCCGACGTCGGCCCCCGCTTCTTCCGCACGATCCGCGCCCAGGAAACCACCCTGATCCGCTGATTCACCCCGTGCGTCCAGACCCTTGCCGAGCGAGCAGGACGACCAGCCCGACCGTGAGCACAAGCGCGCCGATCCCCAACACCACACTCGCGACGACCGGCCCACCAGCGGTGTAGTCGGCCACCACCTGCACCACCGCGACCGCGATCCCCGCGGCCCCACCGAGCACCAGCACGGCGTCGCGCGCAATCACGTACAGCACCAAGCACAGCACCCCGATCAGCGCGGTCAGGCCGGGCCGCCACAGCGATTCGCCGTACGTCACCGACTGCGCGCCGATCACCGCGATCACCCCGCCGAGTAGATATCCGGCCCATTCGGCCACCAGCAGGCGAGCTCCTGCGAGTCCGAACCACAGCGCGCCGAACATCATCAGCGATATCCCCTGCCACGGCGATCGGACATCGAACAGCTCCGAGGTCACGATCAGAATGCTCGCGATACCGAAACCGGCCACCGCGACCAGGCCGATCACGCTCGGTACCAGCAGATACCCGAGCGCCGCCACAAGCAGTCCCGCGATCGATCCGGCCATCGCCGTTTCGTCGCCACGGTGGGCACCGAACGCCGTAGCCACCGCCCCGGTCACCGCAGCCGCCGCCAGCACGAGCAGCACCGCGGCCAACCGCGCCCGCCCAGCCGACGCGATCGGCACCCGCCGGAACACCCCCGCGCACCCACCGGCCAGCGCCACCGCTCCCCACACCGCGCACCCGGCCACCACCGCCAGCAACACCACCCGCCCCGACTGCGCCACCTGCGCCCACGCGTTGTCGACGAACAACCCCAGCCCGGCGGCCACCAGCCCGGCTCCCACGTACGCCACGATCTCGGCGGCCACGCGTCCCCCGCCGGCGCGCCCGGCCCGCTCCTGCTCGTCGACCGCCCGCAGCACCGCGCCCCGCTGCTCCCCGCTGATTACGCCGGACGCCACCAAGCGCTCCAATGCCACATCCACCCCATGCTCGCGAACCATCCGTCGAGTATGTCGACCTGCGGCGACGATTCCACCGAAACCTGGGCGGGGCGTTTTGCGGCGGAGTGACGCTGTTCACACTAGAATTACTTTGATGTCCGAGTATCGGGCGATCTACTACATGGCGGAGGCAGTCATGAGCCTGCATGTTCCGGTGAATCCAGTGCGGTTCGTGACCTCGGCGGCCCTCTTCGACGGCCACGACGCGGCGATCAACATCATGCGGCGGATTCTGCAGGCCCAGGGTGCCGAGGTGATCCATCTCGGGCACAACCGGTCGGTGCGCGAGATCGTCGACGCGGTGATCGAGGAGGACGTGCAGGGCGTCGCGGTGAGCTCGTATCAGGGCGGGCACATCGAGTTCTTCGAATACCTGGCCCAGGCATTGCGCGAGGCGGGGGCTGGCGATGTGCGGATCTTCGGCGGGGGCGGCGGGGTGATCGTCGCCGAGGAGATCGAGCGGCTCGCCGCGAGTGGCGTGCGGATCTTCTCCCCCGAGGACGGCCAGCGCCTCGGCCTGCCCGGCATGATCAACGAACTGATCCAGCTCTGCGATGTCGACCCCGCGCGCACCGCCCCCGACCTCGACGCGCTCTACACCGGCGATCGAAATGCCTTGGCGCGCACCATCACCTGCTTGCAACAGGGCGCACTGCCGGCAGCCGACCGCGCCGCGATCGTGGCGGCGGCAGCCAAGCGACGCGTCCCCGTGCTCGGCATCACCGGCACCGGCGGCTCCGGAAAGTCCTCCCTCACCGATGAATTGGTGCGCAGGCTCCGCACCGATCAGCAGGACAAACTGCGCATCGCCGTCCTCGCGGTCGACCCGACCCGCAGGCGAGCAGGCGGCGCCCTGCTCGGTGACCGCATCCGGTGCAACGCCCTCGACGGCGATCACGTGTATTTCCGTTCGCTGGCCACCCGCGGCAATCACGAACTGCCCGACGATATCGACACCATGATCGCCGCCTGCCGGGCCGCCGGTTACGACCTGGTCATCCTCGAGACCCCCGGCATCGGCCAGGGCGACGCGGGCATCGTCGACCACGTCGACGTGGCGCTGTATGTGATGACGCCGGAGTTCGGCGCCGCCTCCCAGCTCGAGAAGATCGACATGCTCGACTACGCCGATGTCGTCGCGATCAACAAGTACGAACGCCGCGGCGCGGCCGACGCGGTCCGCGATGTGGCGCGCCAATTGATCCGCAACCGTGCGGAATTCGGCGCGAGCCCCGCTGACATGCCCGTCTTCGGCACCAGTGCGGCGACTTTCGACGACGACGGCGTCACGGCGCTGTACCAGCACCTCACCGGCCTGCTCACCGAACACGGCCTGACTCTCGAACCCGGCGCGCTGCCCCGCGTCGACACCTCGGTCTCCACGCGTTTCGCCCAGCTCGTACCTCCGTCGCGGGTCCGCTACCTGGCCGACATCGCCGACACGGTCCGCGGCTACCACGCCGATACTCAGCGCGAAGCCGCTGCGGCCCAACGGATTCAACGGCTGGCACTGGTCCACGACGAGCTCCCCGACAACGCGGCGGTCGCCGACCTGCTCGCTCAGGCCCGCCCCACGCTCGCCCCGGCCTCGACCGCAGCGCTGGCCGAATGGCCGACGGTCGCCGAGAGCTATCGCGGCGACGAACAAGTGGTCCGCATCCGCGATCGCGAACTGCGCACGCCCCTGCGCCGCGAGTCCCTGTCCGGCACAAGCATTCCCCGCGTCGCCCTGCCCCGATTCACCGACGACGGCGAACTCCTGCGCTTCCTCCGCGCCGAGAACCTGCCCGGCCGATTCCCGTTCACCGCAGGCGTTTTCCCCTTCAAGCGCGAGAACGAGGACCCTGCCAGAATGTTCGCGGGCGAGGGCGATCCGGCCAGAACCAATCGTCGTTTCAAGGTCCTCAGCGCCCACGCCGAGGCCACCCGCCTGTCCACCGCGTTCGACTCGGTCACCCTCTACGGCCACGATCCCGCCGAGCGCCCCGATATCTACGGCAAAGTGGGCACCTCGGGCGTCTCGGTGGCCACCATCGAGGACATGCGCACCCTGTTCGACGGTTTCGACCTCGGCGCCCCGACCACCTCGGTCTCGATGACCATCAACGGCCCCGCCCCGACCATCCTCGCCTTCTTCCTCAATACCGCGATCGACCAAGCACTGCAACGCTTCTCCGATAGCGAGGACCGTGCGCCGACGTCGGAGGAAGCCGCCGAGATCCGGGCACGCACGCTGTCGACGGTGCGTGGCACCGTGCAGGCCGACATCATCAAGGAGGATCAGGGCCAGAACACCTGCCTGTTCTCCACCGAGTTCAGTCTGCGCATGATGGCCGACGTGCAGGAATGGTTCGTGCGCAACGACGTCCGAAACTTCTATTCGGTCTCGATTTCGGGGTATCACATCGCCGAGGCGGGTGCGAACCCCATCAGTCAGCTCGCCTTCACCCTCGCCAACGGATTCACCTATGTGGAGACCTATCTCGCGCGCGGGCTGGCGATCGACGACTTCGCCCCGAATCTGTCGTTCTTCTTCTCCAATGGCATGGACCCCGAATACACGGTGATCGGCCGGGTGGCCCGGCGGATCTGGGCGATCGCGATGCGCGACCGGTACGGCGCGGGTGAACGCGCCCAGAAACTCAAGTACCACGTACAGACTTCGGGTCGTTCGCTGCACGCGCAGGAAATGCAGTTCAACGACATTCGCACCACCCTGCAGGCGCTGATCGCCGTCTACGACAATTGCAACAGCCTGCACACCAATGCCTTCGACGAGGCGGTGACCACTCCCACCGAGGACTCGGTGCGCCGCGCGTTGGCGATTCAGCTCATTATCGCCAAAGAATGGGGGCTGGCCGTGAACGAGAATCCGCTACAGGGCAGTTTCATCGTCGACGAACTCACCGATCTCGTCGAGGAAGCGGTGCTGGTCGAATTCGAGCGGATCAGCGAACGCGGCGGAGTGCTCGGCGCCATGGAGACCGGCTACCAGCGCGGTCGCATCCAGGACGAGTCCATGCGCTACGAACAGCGCAAACATGACGGATCGCTGCCGATCGTGGGGGTGAACACCTTCCGCGGCCGCGACGACGACACCGCGCACGCACCGCTGGAATTGGCCCGCGGCACCGAAACCGAACGCCGCTCCCAATTGGACCGGCTGCACAGTTTCCAGACCGAACACGGCGAACAATCCCATCGCGCGCTGGCCCGGCTGGCCGAGGTCGCCCACACCGACGGCAATATCTTCGATGTGCTCATGGACGCGGCGCGGGTATGCACGTTGCAGCAGGTCACCGATGCTTTCTTCGCGGTGGGAGGGCAGTATCGGCGCACGGTGTGAGCAGCGTAATCCGTCGCTCTCCACCGCTGGCGTGTGACAATCGCCGTGAGCTCTGCCAGCGGCGGCGATGGGACGCACAGCATGGATCTGACCGACTTCGACATCATCGATGCCCATATTCACCAGTGGGATCCGCATGCCACGCCACGCGAGTTCAGCAAGCTGGCGAAACTGATGCGCTATCTGCCGGTGCCGGTCGATATCGCGGCACGGCTGGCACCGCGCGGTGACCGCGAATTCGTCGGCGACCCCAGCGCCTACCTACAGCCTTATCTGCCTGCCGACTATCGCGACGACCGGGGAAATACGCCGGTCGAATCGGTGGTGGAAATCGAGGCGCAATGGACGGGCGCCAAGCCCGACGAGACCCGGTGGGTGGCGAGCCTGCCGTTCGGCGTCGATACTCCCGCCCTGGCCACGATCATCGGCGCGGCCGACCCCGCCGCCGGGAACTTCGGTGCGGTGCTCGATGCGCATCAATCCGCGTCGCCGCTGTTCCACGGCATCCGGACGATGGTCGCCTACCACCCTGATCCCGCCGTGAAGTCGTTCGCCGCGCACGACGGCGCGCTCACCGCCCCGGCCTTCCTGCACGGCTTCGGACAGCTCGCCGAGCGGGGGCTCTCGTTCGACGCGTGGGTGTACTCGGGACAGCTACCCGAGGTGACGGCGCTGGCCGAACGGTTTCCCGAAGTGCCGATCGTGCTCGATCACCTGGGGACCCCGGCCGGCATCTTCGGGCCGGTCGGCAAGAACACCGGGCACACCACCAGGCAGCGGGAGGTGCTGTTCAATCGGTGGCGCGAAGACCTCACCGATCTGGCCGCGCAGCCGAATGTGGTGACGAAGGTGAGCGGGCTGATGATGCCGGTACTCGGGCATCCGGTACCGCCGCGCGGCACCCCGACGCCCGTGCCCGCACTGCTCGGGCGGGTGGGTCCGCTGCTGGCGCACGCACTGGCGGTCTTCGGTGCCGACCGGCTGATCTGGGGATCCAACTTTCCGGTCGACAAGCCGATTACCAGCCTCGCAGGGGCAGTCGAGACGGTGTCCACCGGACTGAGCGATGCCGGTGCGAGCACCGACGACCTGCGGAAGGTGTTCGGCGGCAATGCCATCCGGTTCTACCGGATCGAGCCGACCGGGTGATTCGCCACGCCCGCTCGCCGATTCTGTCGGTGGGCCGGTTTAGCATCGGCGCATGAAAGCCATCGGCACCTTCGAGGTCACCGCGTTCGACCCCACCGAGCTGACGCCGCAGCCCCCCATCGTCACCGGGATGCCGGTCGGCGTCTCGACCATGACGAAGGCCTACGCGGGCGAGATCGAAGGGCTCTCGGCCACGCTGTTCACCGCCGCCTTCGACATGAACACCGGTGCGGGCACCTACCTCGCGATGGAGTCGTTCGAGGGCGCGCTCAACGGTAAGGCCGGTGCGTTCAACTTCGTCCACTCGGCCACCACCGGCGGCACCGACCGCACCGCCGAGTTCTTCCACATCGTCCCCGCCAGCGGCACCGGGGAGCTCACCGGCATCACCGGGACCGGCGCTTTGTACGTGGATGCCGAAGGCGGACATCACATCTGGTTCGAGTACGAGCTGGGCTGAACCGCGCCGCGTGAAACAGTTCCGCTGTCCGAGCCGCCTCGCCTCGCGCGACTTCAGATGTGGAGCAGTTCCGCTGTCCGAGCCGCCTCGCCTCGGGCCTTCAGGTATGGAGCAGTTCCGCTGTCCGAGCCGCCTCGCCCCGCGCGATTCAGTCGTCGAATTCGGTATAGAGCGAGCGTAATTCGCGGAGCCCGGTGGCCGCGGTCGGCTCGTCCTCGGTGGACATCCGGAGCGCGCGACGCAGTGGAATCGCGTCGAGGTCTTCGATGACGGCGTGGAATTCGATGCGAGGCAGCTCGGGCAGGACCAGTTCGTCGCCGTAGGGGTCATCGGAATCGGCGGTGCGCGCGGACTTCTCGACGCCGCCGATGAGCGTGTCGAGGTCGAGTCCACGCAGGGTGAGGATCTCGCTCGGCTGTTCGTCGAGGCGCTCGGCGAGCAGGTAGCAGACCGCGGCGACGTGCTTGCACGGCCAGCCCATGTCCGGGCAGCTACAGGTGAAGTCCAGTTCCGAGGCGGTGGTCGGTAACAGGTGTGGGCCGAGCGCGGGCGGGAGCGCGCCCGAGGCGATCTCGGCGAGCATGCCGGGCGCCTGCCTGATCTCGGCGAGCAACAGGTCGATTTCCTCTTCGCGCAGTGGCCGGATCGACAGCACCGAGGTGAACGGGCGGGGCTGGCTGCCCTGCACCTCCGCGGTCACCGCGCCGCGTTCGATCCTGTAGTTCACCACCTGCCCAGCCCTGGCGTAGGTGCGCCCGCGTGCGAGTCTCCCCGCGTCGGCCACCTGCTCCACCGCGTCAAGTAGCGCCTTGCCCCACCATGTCCGGCCGAATCCGCCCCGAGCCTGGGCGCCACCGCGAACCGGTTTGCGTTTACCGAACTGACTGAAGTCGGCCATCAGTCGCCGACCGCCTCGGCGCCGAGGGTGAACAGTTCGCGCAGTTCGTCGGTGCTCATCTCGGTGATCCAGTTCTCCCCCGCACCGACGGCCAGGTCGGCCAATTGCTTTTTCCCGTTGATCATCTCGTCGATCCGCTCCTCGATGGTGTCGACGCACACCAGCTTGCGGACCTGCACCGCGCGCTGCTGGCCGATCCGGAACGCACGGTCGGTGGCCTGGTTCTCGACGGCCGGATTCCACCAGCGGTCCAGGTGGATCACGTGATTGGCGGCGGTGAGGTTGAGGCCGGTGCCGCCCGCCTTGAGCGAGAGCAACATCAGCGGCGGGCCGTTCTCGCCCTGGAAACCCGTCACCATGTCGTCGCGGCGCTGCTTGGCCACCCCGCCGTGCAGGAACGGGATCGGGGTGCCGAACCGCTCGGTGAGGTAGGGCAGGATCAGGTCGCCGAATTCGCGGAACTGGGTGAAGAGCAAGGCTTTCTCACCCTCGGCGAGCACCGCGTCGAGCACATCCTCGACCAGGGCCAGCTTGCCGGAGCGATGTCCGCCGCGGCGCAGGATCGGCGAACCGTCGCCCAGATAGTGCGCGGGGTGGTTACAGACCTGCTTGAGCCTGGTCAGCGCGCCGAGCACAGCGCCCTTGCGCGCCATGCCCTTCGCGTCTTTGAGCTTCTCCAGCATGTCGTCGACAACCGCCTGGTAGAGGGCGGCCTGCTCGACGGTGAGATTGGCCCGCACCGTCATTTCCAGCTTCTCGGGCAGGTCGCTGATCACCGTCGGATCGGTTTTGAGCCTGCGCAGCACGAACGGGTCGGTGATCAAGCGCAGTCTGTCGATGGCTTGCTGGTCGCGCTCGCGCTCGATCGGCACCGCGAACTTGGCGCGAAACGATTGTGGGCTGCCGAGCAGTTTCGGCATGGCGAAGTCGAACAGCGCGCGCAGTTCTTCCAGGCGGTTCTCCACCGGAGTTCCGGTGAGCGCCAGCCGATGTCGGGATTTCAACGCCCTGGCGGCGCGCGCCTGCCTGGTCACCGCGTTCTTGATGTGCTGCGCTTCGTCGAGCACGATCCGCTCCCACCGCTGTTCGCCCAGCAGGGTGATGTCGCGGGCGAGCAGTGCGTAGGTCGTGACGACCAAATCGGAATTCTGCACCGCGACAGCGAATTCCGCGCCGGACAGTCGGCTCGGACCATGGTGGACCAGCACCCGCAGATCCGGAGTGAACCGCTGCGCTTCCCGCTGCCAGTTACCCACCACCGACATCGGACACACCAGCAATGTCGGCCCGACACCGCCGACCGTAGACGCACGACCGGACTCGGCCTCCGCGGCCTCGCGTTCGTGGGCCAACAGCGCCAGCACCTGCACGGTCTTGCCCAAGCCCATGTCGTCGGCCAGGATCGCGCCGCAGTTCAGTCGGCTCATCGTGGCAAGCCAGCTGAGGCCGCGCTCCTGATAGGGGCGGAGTTGGGCTTTCAGGCCGACCGGAACCGCGACCGGCTCGGGTTCGCTTTCCCTGGCGAACAATTCGGCCGCCCAGCCGTCGGCGGTGACCTCGGTAACGGGGACGTTGTCGACCCGTTCGGCGGCGAGTTCACCGATCATGTCGGCCAAGGTGATCGGGCTGTCGTCGGCGTGCTGCGCCACATAGCGGGCGGCCGCGGCCAGCGCTCGGTGGTCGGCCTGCACCCACTCGCCGCGCAACTGGACCAGGTCCGATTTGCTGCTGATCAGCCGCGCCATCTCGGCCGGGGTGAGCACCAGATCGCCGAGCGCCAATTCCCAGCGGTAGGACAGCAGTCCGCTGAGGCCGACAGTGGATTCGGCGGCGGCGGGGCTGCTCACCCGCAACCGCATGCTCGGTTCGGCGATGTTCCAGGCGCGCGGCAGGAGCAGTCGAATTCCGGCTTCCTGCAAGGCATGTGCGCCGTGGGCCACCAGGTCGGCGACCACCTCGGTGGGCAGCAGCAGGTCGAGGCCGCGCGGATCGGTTGGCAGGTCACGCAGACGCGGATAGGCCTTACGTGCCTGGCCGAGTTTCTCCGCCGCCGTCCGCACGAGCACCGGATCATCGTCGAAGACAACAGGTTTGGGCGCGTCGTCGACGGGGCGCAGGCACACCTGGAGCCGCCACAGCGCCACCGATTCGTCGGTGGTGCCGAATTCGCCGTCGGGTTCGCACAGGCGCAGCACGAGTTCCGGTTCGTCGGCGGCATAGCCCTCCCGCCACTGCGACAGCGTTTCGGACAGGCGGTAGGAGCCGACGTCCAGCGGGGTATCGGCGACCAGCGCGGCCAGCAGCGGGTGCGTCATCGTGCGGTGCGCGAGATATTCGCGGGCGATCGGGTCGGTGAGATGGGTGCACAGGTCATCGAGCACGGCGGCAGGCGGACCGGCGACCCGCAGCGCCGGTGGCATCGCGGCGGCCAGCTCGGCCAGCCACGCCCGTTGACGTTGTCCGCCGACCAGCCGCCAGCGCACCCACCATTGCCCGTCGGCTCGTTCGATCTGGGGCACCACACGTCCGGCCCGCACCCACCGTTCGATGCCACGCGCGACATGCGCGAGGAACCGCAGATCGCCGGAGATGTGCTCGCGCGGGAGCCGGCTGCGCAGCACAACGGCCGCCGTCGGTGGCGCGAGCGCGTGCGCGCGCACCTCGGCGGTCTCGGGCCTGCCCGCGGCATCGACGACCAGCACCTGGGCCCGGTGCCGGAACCTGGCGCGATCCAAGATGTCGCCCAGCACCGACCCCACGGCGACCGGCTCCGCGTCGTGCCACAGCAACAGGCCCGATTCGGGGGACCACAGACCGTGCAGCATGGGCTCCATCCAAGCAGGCGGCACCGACACCGATCACGGCCGCCATCCCCCTGGATTTCTCGCCGAAACGAGACCATACTTAAATAACCCCTGGTCACGGGCCGGAACACCCACCGGCGACAACTTCATACCGACCCAGGCGAACCGGGCTGGATCCGGTTCGGCCGATGACCCCTTGTAATTCGTGCGGAGGGCAGCGATGACGATTCTGCTCCAGGTTCTCGAGCAGAGCTACACACCCAACACCCCATGGGAACGGCGCAAATTCACCTTCATCGACACCACGAAAATCCTCGGCATGCGACTGGACGGCCAAGCAGGCGTCTGGCTCGATCTGTCGCGGCCCGGCGAATCCCAGCGCCTGGCCCACACCATCGACCCCAGAGAATCCATCACCTTCCTGCTCACCGTCTTCGCCAAGATCGCCGAATGCGAAGACCGCGGTGGTTCCTGGCTGGTCGGCCATGACGGCAGCCGCGTCTCCTCGATCGCCGCGACGCGCTTCCCGCCGATCGCCAGCGAACTGGCCGCCGACGACCTGCTGGCCCGAGCCTGGCTGTAGGCCGGTGCCGCCCCGTCCGCGGGCGCAGCGCTGACCCATCGGCGATTGTTGTCGGTGCCACCGGCTACAACCTGCGGGTATGGGGAAACGGGCGTGGTTGCTAGTGGTGGTGCTCGCGATTGCCGGGTGCGGGGTGATCGGGCCGGATGAGCCGGTCCCACCCGCACCGGGCAGTCCGACGCGCGCCGAGGTCACCGCCCTGCTCGACACCGTGCACGTCATTGCCGCGCGCCCTCGACCCGGCGGCTACGAACGAGGCTGCAAAGCGGGCCAGGCCTGCGTCTTCGGCCCGGCCTGGACCGACGATTCCGACGCCCCCGGCAGCCACGACGGCTGCGACACCCGCATTATCTGGACTGTTAAGGGAGATGCGGCGTGATTTCCCTGGTGGTGCGGCAGCGCCCGGGACGGCGCGGTGCGAGGGACGTGAGGCACGGTGTCGCAGCTGTCTGCGCCCTGGTGATGGTCTCGTTGGCTGTGGCATGTGGCCAGGTGCCCGGAGTCGGGTCGGCGTCACCTGCCGGTGAGATGCCGAGTCCAGTTCCGGTTCCGGCTGATGCAGAGGGGCCGTTTCCGGTGTCACAGGTGATCGACGGTGACACGGTGTCGATCCTGAAGGACAGCAGGCAGGTGAAGGTCCGAATGTTGGGTCTAGACACCCCTGAGACCGAGGATCCGCGCAAGCCGGTGCAGTGCTTCGGCGCCGAGGCGGCGAACCACGCCAAACAGATACTGGTCGGCAAGCAAGTAGTCGTGAGGCCCGATCCGTCGCAGGACCGCACCGACAAATACGGTCGGCTCCTTGCGTATGTCTGGGTGGACGGGGCGCTGTTCAACCTCAACCAGATCGCGCAGGGGTTCGGACACGAATACACATATTCGCACTCACACCCCTACCAGTATCAGCGCAAGTTCCGCGCCGCAGCGCGGTATGCGCGCGTCCACCACCTCGGACTCTGGAACCCGACGACATGCAACGGCGTTACGAGCTAGCTAATACTGTAACGGCACTCTCCTGAGGCCGTGCTGGTAGATGTAGTGTGTGGTGTTGGATCACAATGTGGCCGAGCTGGATTCGCTGGTTGCCAGGATTGGTTGCCGGTTCACCACCCGGACCCCGAGCCTCGGCGACCCGGCTGCGGTCGTCCCGGGTCAGCATGTGCGCAGCGTTTGTCTCGGAGGGATGGAATGGTCGACTTCACTGTTGATGTGTCGAAGCTGTCCGGCTTCACACTGGATCTCCAGGACATCGGCGCCAATTTCACCGAGAACGCGGGCCGATTGCTACCGGGTTTAGCGCTACCAGCCGGAACATCCGGACAGCTGGCACAGCTGTCTCTGCCGATCCAGAAGCTGCAAACCACACTGTCCGGCGACCATCAGAAGAACACGAGCACCCTCGGCACGCTAGGTTCAGGACTGGGGACCGCGGCCACCGCGTACAAGAATTCCGATGAGCAGCATGCTGTCTCGATCAACCAGGCCGGGGCGACCGTGACCGACGGGCAGGGTGTCGCAGCGATAAGCCCGGCCGGGGACGTTCGCCGATTCACCAGCCTGCAGGAGCCCGGCCTGCAGAACATCGAGGAAGCCCAGTACACGGTCCGCCAGGTCGTCACCGGCTGCATCGAACTGCTCACCTCCTACGACGAACCGCTCGGCCGGACCATCGGCATCAAGCCCGTCGCCGATTACCTGGCGCCGGTGGAGGCGGACTGGGAGGCGCTGCGGGGAGTGGGTAAGCGGATCGGCCTGCTCGGCATCAACGACTTCGCCCACTCGCAGAACCTGTCCGCGGGCACCGGGTGGATACAGGCCGACTGGACCGGTGCAGCCGCGACCGCGTTCGGAGCTACCGCGGCCACCCTCGGACAGTCGTTCGACACCCGCAGCATCGATCTCGACGCGGTCTCCAAGATCGTCGAGAACGGCGCGTTACTGCTCGAACGGCTCGTCTACAACCAGTCCGCGGACCTGGCGGGCTCCCTCACGAAGCGCATGACTTTCGCCAATTTCATGCTCCCCCTGGCCAGTTGGGCGCAGCTGATCGACCAGCCGATGGACGAGTCGACCAAATCTCAGATCACCTCCGCCGTCGACGCGCTGAAGAAGTCGGCCGCGACTCGCCAGGACGCGATAACGACCACGATCCAGCGGATCTCCGACACCCTGGGCTACGAGTCCGGCCGCACCGCCCCGGTCTACAACGCGAGCGAATTCGAACTCCCCGAGAAGGTGACCGTCGACCTGGGCGCCATTCGGTACGGATACGGCGACAACGTGTGGTTCGAACACGCCGTCTCCGTCTGACCCGGCTACTCCGGTCAGGTCAGTCGGGCGCGAATCCGTTGACCTCGAATGAAATCACGACGGCGGCGACCGCGGCAGCGCCGAGGACGAACGTCACCGTGGACGCCAGTGCGAAAACCCGGACGCGCCGCCACCAGGACAATGCCAAGCCGGCGGGAATCGCGACGAGTACCGGAACCATCCAGGTTATCCAGTACCACGGCGAGATCGGTTCCGTGTCGCCTCGGTATTTCTTAGGCGTCGCCGTGAGCTCGGGGACGTCGAAGACGTTCTGCAGCAGCGCGACCAAGGGGAAATAGGCGATCACCGCCAGTATGCCGCCGGCGATGACTCCGAAGGTCGCTGGGACCAGTACATCATCCGTCCTGCTGTTCTTGTCAGTCATATCCCCACCTATTTCGAACCCGACCAGGAATGCACCGCACCGGAACCGTATACCAGGAACGACTTGGCCAGTCCGAGTTCCTCGCTCTGCGCCATGGTGTTCACGGCGGACTGGGCCATGTTGCCGTAGTCGTCGTCGGTATGGAAATTGTAGATATCGCAGATGTGGGACTGCTGCCTTAGTTCGATCTGATGTGATCCGGCCGCACCTGGATGAGCGACCGCCACGGTGGTCGAGGCAAGGCTGTACCGGCCGAGCGATTGGACATGATCGTTCGAGATTCCGGCGACGATGACCCAGTCGGTGGACAGGATGACCTTGACGGGATTCTGGGTCTTGTCCACTTCGGTGATCGCCCGGCTTATCGCGGCCTCCTTGTTGTCGGAGATTGCCACGGGGCAGGTCGAAATCGCGGAGTTGTTGTACGCGTGGCGGTCTTCGCTGATCCAATTTTCGATCGTCGATTCCTCCAATACGTAGTCATCGCCGGTCACGCGATAATAGTGATCGAACAATTTTTTGGCAATGGGGCGATCTCTCGTGCTGAAGTAGATCCCCACGGCCGCCGCTTGGGTGGCATTGGCTTGAATCAACTCGCCGGTGAAATCGCGAATTGTCTTGAATTTGCTCAAGTCGACTACCGGAAAATTTGGATGGATAGAAGTGTCGTAACTCTTTATCGGCGGCACCTGCCCATTCTCGCCACCTTGAATTTCCTCGTACATCACATTCTCCAACTCGCAGGTCTTCGATATTCCTGCACGGTCCGATGCTGGTCGGGCTACTCGGACTCTACTTCGCCGGGGGTTCGATGGCCAATTGCGGTGGCACCGATCCTGTTGCGGTGCAGTGCGTCCGGTTATCGGCAGTCAGTCCAATCGCAATCCCTGCAGGGCGAGCTAGTACTGCAACGGCACTCGTGGGTCAGTCGAGAGGATGGCCTCGGCGGCGACCGAGAACCGCTGCCAGGTCACGCCAAGTCGCTTTCACGATCTTGTCCGGTTTGCCGAGATGGAGATGCTGTCTGCATCATGCGCTTGAGCGCGGTGCGGGCAGCGATAAGTTCCTCGTCCAGCGCGGCTGCACGGCCAGTGGCGGTATCAGCACGATCGCGTTCGGATTCGAGCTGCGATCGCAGGTCGGCGGCGATTTGTTCGAGCTCGTGGATGCGTTCGACGAGCCGCTCGTGGGGAACCTGCTCGAGCTGCCCGCCGAGCAGTAACTGAACCTTCTTGCTCAGTTGCTCGCGTTCGGCCCGCAGGCTGCGGATTTCGTCACGTGCCAGCAGTAGCTCGGTGCGCAGGCCCTCGGCGCTGGCGTTGGTGGTTGCCCCTCGCCGCGAGCTTGGGCTGGTGGTGGCCTGCTGGGCGATGGCGGCTTGGACGGCATCGTGGACTGCGGTGGTGTTGTAGATGAACCAGGTGGACACGGCCGCGCGCCGCGCGACCTCGCTGATGGTGATCCGCTCGCCCGCGGCGAGCAGGTCAGCGACGGCGGCCAGGGCGCGCTCGTGTTTGGCGGTGCTATCACGGCGACGGGCATCGATGAGTCGGCGGGTGCGTTCGGCACGATCAGCTACTGCCATGGCGTGCGTCCTTGCGGGTAGTGATCGAGGCGAGGGGGATGAACGCGGCGGCTTGGCGCGCCTTGCGCAGTTCGCGCGCGGCGTCTTCGACACCGGCGCGCTGCTCGGGCGGCAGTCCCGCGAGCATGTCGGCCATCGAGGTGACAACGGTGGAGAACGCGCTGATCTGAGCATCGAAGTTGCCGATGACCCAGTCGGCGGCGTCGGTGGCCAGCGCGACCTCCTTGTCGGCTCGCAGGCTGGCGACGTGCTGTTCGATCGCCGGAAGATAGGACGGATCCGGGGCGTAGAACGAGCAGCCCGCGCATTGGAATCGGACCGGGCAGCGCTGGCCGCCGGCTTTGATGTTCGACGGCTCGGTGCAGTTGCCGAACGGGACGGCCACCGACTGGCGTTCGTAGTCGGCGGTGGAGGTGAAAGCGGCGGGGTGCCCGGACCGGTCAACGACGAATGCGGCGATCTTCTCGGTCGCAGATCGCTTGCGCTTCAACGAGATCGAGTAGTAGCCCATCGTGGTCTCGATGCTGCGATGGTCCATCAGTTCGCAGAGGACATCGACCGGAGTGCCGTTGTCGGCATGGCGCTGCGCATAGGCATGCCGCAGGCCGTAGGGGGTGATCACCGACCGGTCGAAGGGAATGGGGTTTCCCGCGTCATCAAGGCGCTGATCGACGATCTCGGGGATGGCGTCGGTCCAACTCGCGAAGACCTTCGTACCGAAGTGCTGGGACGTCAGGTGCCCCCGGCGAACGTTGTTGCGGGTACCCGGAGTGGGAAATACCCACTCGTGCAATGCATCTGGAACAGAGAGTTGCTCGAGATGGTCGAGCCAGGATCGGATCACCGTGGCGGTGTCCTGGTGGATCGGCAGCCGCCGTCCCATCCGCCGGCGCTTGTGGTTGTCGTAGATGAGCGTCGGCTTGCCCTCGACCCAGTCCAGGCAACCGCGTCGCAGCGAGGTGATCTCGTTCGGGCGGCGACCGGTGTCGCGCAGGATCTTGTAGACCGTCTGATACATCCTGGCGAAATCCGCTGCCGCCCATCCGGCCATCGCGTAGCTGGAATGACTGCCCAGCAGGTCGACATGCGCGTCGAGTTGGGCGATGACGTGTTCGGGGATCGTTCGGCCGAGGTCGTCCTCGCTGATCTCGACGGGCGCGATGGAATGAAACCGCGGGTCGATCGCAAACCCGCCGGGAACGGCGTCCATGGCACCGCTGCGGCGGGAGTGCTCGATCATCGGGCGCCAGCACCCGAGCAGGCCGCGCTGATGCGAGACCGAGTACGCGACGCCGTCGCGGTCGGCGCCACCGCGGAAACCGTCGATGACCGCGCTCATGTCGCCGATGTCCAGCAGGTCAGGGCGGTCGCCGTTGGAACGCAAAGACAGTTGCCGCGAGGCGATTTCGACGGCGTGGATGGTCTGCCGTAGCACCGTCACCGGTGGTCGGATCTCGCGGGCGAACCGCTTGGTGACCTCGCGCAGCCAGAGCTGGTCGATGCCACGGAAGTCCACGACACCGCCAACCGCGCGGTAGTGACGGTCTGCTGCGGCCTGCAGGCCCACCACCGCCGGATTCCAGATGTCGCCCAGTGTCGGGTCGGTGCCGGTGAACACGGTGTGCGCCCGCAACAGATGCGTGACGATCGACCGGAATACTCCTCGTGCGTCGGCGGGCAGGGCGTTCTCGAACCCGGTGTCACCGGCCAGCAGCAGCAAGGACTCGCAGCTGGGCGGCAGTTCTACAACGATGCGGCGGACCCGAGCCGGGACCAGGGCGAGGTTGTCACGGTCACGCTGAGAAAGCCCGTAGAGCAGTTCGGCCGCGAGTACCGCATCGACTCCGCTGAGATCGAAATGGCCGACGATGGCTGGCTCCGGGCCGGGGCGCGGATGTGCGTCCGGGTCGAAGGTCCGGTCGAAACTGTCCTGGTCGCCGCTGCGATTGCAGTAGCGTCGACAGCGCGAGCAACGCCGATTGTGGTTCTCGACCTGGGTGTTACAGCGTTCGACGCGACAAGCGAACACCGACGTCATCGGGTTCCCGATCCGGCCCGTGAACACCCGCCGCTGCGAGTCCCACTCCCCGGCGCGCCAATCCGGATCCAGCTGCGCGGCTAACCACTGCTGCCAGCTCGGCCGGTCCTCAACCGTCGGCGGACTCCACGTAGTGACCCTTGCCGGGGCGCTCACACGCCCACCCGTTCCACAGCCGCGCGCAGATCCTGAGGGTCAGGATGCTGGTAGATCGCGGTCGAGGCCCGGCTGGCATGGCCGAGCAGAGCCTGCACCACATCGATGTCGACGCCGGCGCGGGTCCACGTTGTTCCGGCGGTGTGGCGGAGCATGTGCGGGCGCAACCGGAATCCGCACCGATTGCCGATCCGTTCGACGATCTGCTTGGCATTCGAATACGACATCGGCGCCCCGGCCTGCGCACCGACGAGGTTGACCAGCACCAGATCACCGTCCATTGCGGCCGGAACCTTGTCCCGTTCGAATAGATACTCCCGATACTGGGCCACGACCTCGCCTTCCACCGGAACGACCCGTGCCCGGCCGCCCTTGGCGCGGGCCGAGTTCGGGTTGTTCTGCCGGGGCACCACATGCACGTGTGCTCCTGTATGGGCGCATCCCAGATGCGTCGAGGTCGGCAGCAGATGCATGTCCTCGCGGTGCAGGCCCAACATCTCGCCGATCCGCAGCCCGGCCCGCACCAGCAGCAAAACCAGGAACCGGTCACGCGCGGTTCGCGCCTGCGTCAGGGCCGCCAAAAGCTGTTCGGGAGTAACGGTTTTCGGTGCTACCTCAATTTCCGGCGCCTTGAGCGCCCGACTGCGGATCATCCGGAACTGGCCACCTTCGCCGACGTCGAAACCGGTGGGCAAATGAGCCAAATATTTCGGTTGGGACAACCCCGCGATCGTCTCGGACGAGACGAACCCCCGGGAGGCGCAGAACCGCAGGAACTCACACACTGCGATCAACACCGCGTTCACCGACTTGCCGGCCCGTGTCCCGCCGTGGATCTTCGGCGTCTGTTCCACCGTGAACTTGAATCGAGCCAAGTCGCCGACCCCTACTGTCCGCCAATCCAACCCGAGTCCCAAAGCCCAGTTCAGGAACCAACACACCCGCGGGACATATGCACGAACAGTGTTTGGCGATCGCCCCGCACCGTGCAGGAACAGCACCCACTCGGCCACCTCCGCGACCGGCCGACACGATTTCTCGTCAACGATCACCCAGCTCACTCGCCCCGTCGTGGGCGATACCACCTTCTCGACAACGACCGCCATCAGCCCACCCATCGCTTGTCCCTCCTGTGCCACAAATGCATTCGGATAACAGCGAGGCACGGATGGGTCGTGACACCGATCCTCTCGTCCCTCGGATATGGTTCGGCACTAGAGATAACCCGCAACAACGTCCTGGCCATGCAGTTGCGCGAGGTCGTGCATCGCGGCCGCTGCGTGGTCGTGGCGGGAGCCCTCACCGACCCCTACACCGCCACCGACATCCCCTTCAGCAAATCCGAGGGCGGCCGCATCCAGATCGACCACGTCTATCCCCTGGCCGCCGCCTGGGACATGGGCGCGGCCACCTGGCACCCCGACAAGCGCCGCCGCTTCGCCAATGACCTCGCGGTCAATCTCCTGGCCACCGGCGCCGCGACGAACCAGTCCAAAGGCGACGACACCCCGTCCGGCTGGCTCCCACCCGCGCGGCCGAACCACTGCTTCTACGCGGCGAAGTACCTCACCGTCGCCGTCGGCTACGACCTACCGATCACCGCCGCCGACAACGCCACCCTGCATGACATCGCCCGCGGCTGTCCGTGAGCCACCACCGGCGCTCACTCTCCGGTGGCCACGGCCCGCTTCGGGTCGTTCGACCACTGCGAGTACGAGCCCGGGTACAGGGCGGCGTCGATACCAGCGACAGCGAGAGCCGCGATCTGGTGGGCGGCGGTGACACCGGATCCGCAGTACACCGCGACCGGGCCTTCGCCGAATCCGGCGAAGCGAGCACGCAGGTCTTCGCCGCTCCGGAACTGCCCTGTGCCATCGAGGTTTTCGGCAGTCGGTGCGCTCACCGCGCCAGGGATGTGTCCGGGACGCGGGTCGATCGGTTCGACCTCGCCGCGGTACCGCTCGCCGGCTCGCGCGTCGAGCAGCACGCCCGGCCAGCTCGCGGCGGCGTCGGCGTCGATCACCGGCAGCCCGCCGGGACGTACCACCAGGTCACCGCAGGCCGGATCCGATTCGGCGCCGCTCGCGAGTTCCCCACCGGCCGCGATCCAGGCGGGCAGCCCGCCGTCGAGGATGCGCACGTTGTCCACACCGGCCCACCGCAGCAGCCACCATGCGCGCGCAGCCGCCGTCGCACCGGTCGCGTCGTAGACCACCACTGGATCCCCGGTGCTCAATCCCCAACTGCGCGCACACTTCTCGAAGGTGCCGGGGTCGGGTAGCGGATGCCTGCCGCGGGCAGGCGCAGGCGCACCGGCCAGCTCGGTCTCCAGGTCGACGAACACCGCGCCGGGAATATGCCCGTCGAGATAGTGCTGCGGCCCATTCGGATCACCCAGTGCCCACCGCACATCGAGCAGATGAATCGCCTTGTCCGCCAGCTCTTCCCGAAGCTCAGTCGCAGAGATCAACACCGCACCCACTACCACTCCTCCCAGCCGTTGCCGACCTGCCCCATCGTTCCCGACACCCTACGCACCCGCTCCGGATACGGCACCCAACTGCGCGAGACCGACTACCTCGCCGAACCGCCGACCTTCGCCACGACCGCCCGATCGGCACAGCGCGACACTGCTCGCGCGCCACGCCTCGATCCGCGCGGCCCGAGCCCCGGCGCCGGCACCACTCGACAACGCACAGCCATACCTGCGCGCGGCGGCAGGCGTTCCTGCAGGCCGATCACGAAACTGGACTGGACATCCGACTGGACGAATCGGTCCACTTTCGCGGGACTGGCAGGCGACGGCCGGGGATTCGTCGGGCAATATCGGCACAATGCAGCAGGTCTCCACCACCACTTCCCGTGATGTCGCCGACAAACCGGCAGGCATAGCGCAGCCGCTCGGCGCCGGCGCTATCACCGCACTGGTCGGCTTCACGAGTTCGTTCGCGGTGGTGCTCAGCGGGTTGCGGGCAGTCGGGGCGAGTCCCGCGCAGGCGGCCTCGGGGTTGCTGATCCTGTGCTTCACCCAAGGCATCGGCATCCTGCTGTTGAGTTTGCGGTACCGGATTCCGATCACGCTGGCCTGGTCAACGCCGGGTGCCGCCCTGCTGGCCAGCACCGGACTGGTCGCGGGCGGCTGGCCCGGCGCAGTCGCGGCCTTCGCGGTAACCGGCGTGCTGATCGTGATCACCGGCCTCTGGCAACGGCTCGGCTCGCTGGTGGCCGCGATCCCGGTCCCGATCGCCCAGGCGATGCTTGCCGGTGTCCTCGTCCCGCTGTGTTTGGCCCCGGTGCAGGCGCTGCGAACCTCGCCCGCGGTGGTCATCCCCGTCATCGTGGTGTGGCTGGTCCTGCAACGGTTCGCATCCAAATGGGCGGTGCTCGTCGCCTTCGCCACGGCGGCCCTCGGTACTGGCATCGACATTGTCGTGAACAACCGGAACCTGGACTTGTCCGCCATGGTCCCAACGGTGGAATGGACTGCGCCCCAATGGCATTGGCAGGCCATTATCGGCATCGCCGTGCCGCTCTACATCGTCACCATGGCCTCCCAGAACATCCCCGGCGTCGCGGTGATGCGCTCATTCGACTTTCAGGTCCCGTGGCGCCCGGCCATGCTCGTCACCGGCATCGGCACCATCATCGGTGCCGCGGCGGGTGGCCACGCGATCAACCTCGCCGCCATCAGCGCCGCCTTGGCCGCCGCCCCCACCGCCAGCCCCGATCCCAAGCGACGCTGGATCGCCGCGGCCACCGCGGGCGCCACCTACCTGGTCCTCGGCCTCGCCTCCGCCGCCCTGGTCACCCTCATCGCCGCCGCCCCCGCGGGCACCATCGAAACCGTCGCGGGCCTGGCCCTGCTGGCCACCCTCGCCGCCGCCCTGACCGGCGCCCTCAGCGACCCAGCCCATCGCATGGCAGCCCTGGTCACCTTCCTCGTAGCAGCCTCCGGCACCACCCTCTTCGGCATCGGCGGCGCCTTCTGGGCCCTCGTCGCCGGGCTGGTCGTCCGCCGCTTCCTCCCCACCGGTACCTGACCATCCACCACGCCGTTCATCGGCGCGACGGGCGGTTCAGCGAGGACAGCACCGGCCGGACACATAGCGCTGTCCGTAACTGGGCGGAGCGCGGGCGCTCCCGACGGAGAGATGTCAGTTCGGACCAGCCAGGCGGTCGAGAAGGGGGCCCGTTCGCGGTCCGACGAGTTCGCGCATGACCAGGGCCATATTGGTGCGCTCCACGCCGGGGATCTTCAGGATTCGGCCCGCGATGCGGTAGAGGTCGTCGGCGTCGCGGGCGACGATGCGCACGGTGAGGTCGGTGGCGCCGGTCATGCCGCAGACCTCGGTGACCTCGGCGACGTCGGCCAGGTCGTCCACCACGGCGTCGAGTCGGTGCTGGTCGACCACGACCGCGACGAAGGCTGCCAGTGGGTAGCCGAGGGCGCGGGGTTCCACCCGGCGTTCGAAGCTGCCGAGCACCCCACCGCTGTCCCAGCGGGCCAGACGCGCCTGCACCGTGTTGCGCGACAGGCCGAGGCGCGCCGCGAGCTCCACCCCGGTGGCGCGCGGGTTGGCGATCAGTTCGCGCAGTAGCCGCGCGTCGGTGGCATCGAGTGTCACGGCGTCCGGTTCGCGACTGGTCATACAACGCAGTATGACAGCGCCGGACCGGCGCAGACCATGCATTCTGCTCATTTGCGCGTGTGCAGCTTGCGCACCCCGCGTTATCGTGGATGCTGAGTGATACACATCGCACTCAGCGAAAGTGGCGTACCTGCGTCGGCCCACAAGGCACGGTGGCGAGGAGGCGATCACGATGTCGCAGAAGCAGACCTACCCGGTCCAGTTGATTCAGCCCGACGGTCGTCGGGTGTTCGACAAGGAGCACGGCGCGCTGGTCGCCGATGTCGATGCCGAGCGGTTGCGGCAGTTGTATCGGGACATGGTGATCACCCGCCGGATCGATGTCGAAGCGACCGCGTTGCAACGCCAAGGCCAGCTCGGATTGTGGCCGCCACTGCTCGGCCAGGAGGCCGCGCAAGTCGGCTCGGCACACGCGCTGCACCCCGATGACTACGTGTTCTGTTCCTACCGCGAAACCGCCGTCGCGTACTGCCGAGGCGTGCCGCCCGAGCAGCTCACCGCCCTGTGGCGCGGCGTCTCCCACCACTGCTGGGACCCCGGCGAGGTCAATATGACCAATGCCAATATCGTCGTCGGCTCCCAGGGCCTGCACGCCACCGGTTACGCCTTCGCCGCCCACCTCGACGGCGCCGATATCGCGACCATCACCTATTTCGGCGACGGCGCGACGAGCCAGGGCGATATCGCCGAAGCACTCGGATTCGCCGCGGCGTGGAGCGCGCCGGTCGTGTTCTTCTGCCAGAACAATCAGTGGGCGATCAGCGAACCGGTGGCCGTGCAGAGCAAATTCCCGCTGGTGCGCCGTGCCGACGGCTACGGGATTCCGGGCGTGCAGGTCGACGGCAACGATGTCCTCGCCGTCCTGGCCGTCACCCGGCAAGCCGTCGAACGCGCCCGCACCGGCGGCGGCCCCACCTTCATCGAGGCGATGACCTACCGGATGGGCCCGCACACCACCGCCGACGACCCGAGCCGCTATCGGACTGCCGCCGACACCGAGTACTGGGGACAGCGTGACCCCATCGAACGCGTGCGTTTACTCCTCGAGCACGAGGGCCACCTCTCCCCCGCGTTCGCCCAGCAGGTCACCGACGAGGCCGACGACGTCGCCCGCCGCCTGCGCACCGCGACGATCGAGATGCCCGACCCCGATCCCGAGCGGATGTTCGACAACGTCTACGCCACCGAGCACTCGCTGATGACCGAAGAGCGCCAACAGTTCTCGGCCTACCTCGCCGAAGGAGCGCAGTCATGATCACCACCTTCGCCGCCGCCCTCAACACCGGCCTGCGCAACGCGATGGAAGACGACGCCAAGGTCGTCTTGCTCGGCGAGGACATCGGTCGGCTCGGTGGCGTGTTCCGCGTGACCGACACCCTGCAGAAGGATTTCGGCGACAACCGCGTCATCGACACGCCGCTGGCTGAATCCGGCATCGTCGGAACAGCTTTCGGGATGGCGTTGCGCGGGTACCGGCCCGTGGTGGAGATCCAGTTCGACGGTTTCGTCTATCCGGCCTTCGACCAGATCGTTTCCCAGGTCGCCAAGATCCACAACCGTACCGGTGGAAAAGTGAAGGCTCCGTTGACAATCCGCATTCCGTTCGGCGGTGGCATCGGCGCGGTCGAGCACCATTCGGAATCACCGGAGGTGTATTTCGCGCACACCGCGGGCCTTCGCGTTGTCTCACCGAGTACGCCCGCCGACGCGTATTCGATGATCCGCCAGGCCATCGCACTGGACGATCCGGTGATCTTCTTCGAACCGAAACGTCGCTATTGGGACAAAGCCGACGTGGATTTCGAAGGCGAACCGGATCTGCCACTGCACAAGGCCAGGGTCTGTACCCGCGGCGTCGATGTCACCGTCGTCGCCTACGGCGGCACCGTCGCCACCGCGCTGACAGCGGCGAAAATCGCTGCCGAGGAAGGTCATTCGCTCGAGGTGATCGACCTGCGCAGCCTCTCACCGATCGACGTGGACACGATCGCCGAATCGGTGGACAAGACCGGCAGGCTGATCGTCGTGCACGAGGCGCCCGTGTTCGCCGGGCTCGGCGCCGAGATCGCCGCCCGCGTCACCGAACGCTGCTTCTATCACCTGGAGGCGCCGGTGCTGCGCGTCGGTGGCTACGACATTCCCTACCCCCCGGCTAAGCTCGAAAAGCACCACCTGCCCGACCCCGACCGCATTCTGGCGGCGGTCGACCGCTGCCTTTCCGCCTGAATCGTCAGGGCCGGCGGCGGTAGCTTGCCAACAGAGCGATGAAAGGTGCCCTCGTGCCGGAACCAGCCGCCACCGACGACGGTCATGTTCTCGAATTCCGCCTGCCCGACCTGGGCGAAGGCCTGGCCGACGGCGACCTGGTGTCCTGGGCCGTCGCGGTCGGCGACACGGTGGAACTGAACCAGACCATCGCCGAGGTGGAGACCGCGAAGGCCGTGGTCGCGCTGCCGTCGCCGTTCTCCGGGGTGGTGGTCGAACTGCTGGCTCAGCCCGGTGACACCGTGCCGGTCGGCGCGCCGCTGATCCGGGTGCGCAACGACCTAGAGGTGTCCCCGCCGCCGGCCGCGGAGCCGCGCACGAACGTCCTGGTCGGCTACGGGCCCGAGGCCGAATCGACTTCGCGCAGAAGGAAATCCACATCATCGATGGCCGCGAGCACGCCGAGCACCCACCGCGCCGCCGCGACCCCCGCGGCACGCAAACTGGCCAAGGAACTCGGCATCGACCTGTGGTTCGTCGCGGGTTCGGGGCCGGAGGGCGCGGTCACCGTCGAAGACGTGCGCTCGGCCGTTCCGGTGACCCAGCCGCGCACCCCAGCCCGCCTCGGTGACATCGCGCCGACCCCGTCGAACGGCCACGTCACCGATGCCGACGGGCTCATCGAGCCGACCGCCCGCGAAGAACGCACCCCCATCGCAGGCATCCGCAAGCGCACGGCGGCCGCGATGCAGGCCAGTTCGCGCACGATCCCGCAGGCCAGCACCTTCGTCACCGTCGACTGCACGGCCTCGATGGAACTGCTCGACCACCTGCGCACCACCAAATCCTTCGAAGACCTCACTCTCACCCCACTGGCCCTGGTCGCCAAGGCGACGCTGGCGGCGATCGCGGAGTACCCGGGGATCAATACCGCCTGGGACGAGCAGAACCAGGAAATCATCACCAAGCACTACGTGAACCTGGGGATCGCGGTCGCCTCCGACCGTGGCCTGATGGTGCCCAATCTCAAGGAAGCGCAGTCACTGAGCCTGCGCGAACTGTGCCGCGAGATCAGCTGGGCGGCCGAAACGGCCCGCTCCGGCAACGCCACCCCCAACGACCTGCGCGGCGGCACCTTCACCCTCACCAATGTCGGGGTATTCGGCGTCGACTCCGGTGTACCACTGGTGAATCCGGGTGAGGCCGCGATCCTGTGCATCGGCTCGATTCGCAAGCGCCCGTGGGTTTTCCGCGACGAACTGGCGGTCCGCTGGGTCACCACGCTCGGTCTCAGCTTCGACCACCGCATGGTCGACGGCGAACTCGGCGCCCGCTTCCTCGCCACCACCGCAGGTTTCCTGGAGGATCCGCTGACGCTGCTCAGCCGCATCTGAGAGGCCGTGTGAGCACAACAGTTGTCGATGGCAGGTCATGACCTTGCCGGAAGCCGACCGTATAGTTCGGGCGGTGCGCGTCCGATCAGGCTCGGCGCCGCACGAACACAGATGTCGGCAAGTTCAGCCAGAAAATGGGGGGCGTCATGGGGTATCCGTATGGGCCGCAACAAGGTCAGGGCTATCCGCCCGCGGGTCAGCAGGGTTACCAGCCCGGCGGATATCCGGCGCCCGGTCCCGGTGGGCCTGGGTTCGGCGCTCCCGGTCACGGCACTCCTGGCGACGGCGCTGCCGGTTACGGCGCTCCCGGTTACGGCACGCCTGGGCACGGCGGACCTGGTTACGGCGCTCCCAACCACGGCAATCCGCAGTACGGCATGCCCGGCTACGGCGCTCCGCAGGGTGCGGTCAGCGGCGCCACTGGGATCCTCGCCGCCGTTCTCGCCCTTGTGCTTTCGCTGATTTCCCTGGGCGGGGCGGTCGTCAGTTACAACTCACCGCTCGCGACGGAATGCACCGGCAAGTTCGTCCAGCTACCGGACGGCAGCTTCGGGTGTTCGAGCACCTCCCTCACTCCGCTGGTAACGACCTTCCTGGTGATCGGCGCCATCATCGGCGTGCTGCTGCTCACCGGCTCGATCCTGCTGTTCCTGCGTAAGACTGCGGGCCGGGTGATCGTCATCGTCGTGTCGACGCTCAGTGCGCTCGGCGGCGTCGCGTCCCTCGCGTCCATGGCCGATGCTCCCGTGACTTCGGAAGCGGGTATGACTATCTCCGGAGTCCAAGCCGCTGTCGCGATCTTGATGTTGGTCTTGGCAGCGGCACCGTCGACCGGACGCTGGATTCGGGCAGCACAGCGGCGACCGAACTACCCGCAGGGCAATTACCAGCGGTATTGAACCGATCCGAGCGATATATCCGACCCGCAACGCTGACGAAACACGGCGCGCACTCACGGTAAAAAACGGGGACTACAACCTGTTACATGAGTGAGGCGCATCCCGTCGACACCAGACTGCCGTTCGCTCGGCAGCTGGCTTTCGGCATCCAGCACGTCCTGATCATGTACACCGGCTGTATCACCGTGCCGCTGGTATTCGGCGCGGCCGCGGGGCTCGACCGGGCGACGATCGGACTGTTGATCAGCGCTGATCTGCTGGTCGCGGGCATCATCACGCTGGTGCAGAGCCTCGGTGTCGGCAAACTCGCCGGTGCCCGGCTGCCGATCGTGTGTGGTGCCACGTTCGTCGGGCTCAACCCGATGATCCTGATCGCCAAGGAGTACGGGCTCGACGCCGTGTACGGGTCGATGCTGATCGGTGGTGTGGTCGGTGTCGCGCTGGCGTGGCCGTTCGCGCGGGTGGTGCGGTTCTTCCCGCCGCTGGTCACCGGGACCGTGCTGACGGTGGTCGGTGTATCGCTGATCGGGGTCGCCGGGGGCCTGATCATCGGGACCGATCCGAAGTCGCCGAGTTTCGCCTCGCCGTCGAATATCGGGCTGGCCGCCGTGGTCGTGCTGATCGCGGTCGGGTTCGTCTGCCTCGGGCGCGGCGTGTGGTCGCAGCTCGGCGTGCTGATCGCGCTGGTCGCGGGCATCGTGATCGCGCTGCCGATGGGGCTGATCACCACTGCGGGGGTCGGCACCGCCGACTGGATCGGCATCCCGCAGCCGTTCCACTTCGGGTCGCCGCAGTTCCCGGTGACCGCGGTGGTGGCGATGAGCATCGTGATGGCCGTGGTGTTCGCCGAGTCGACCGCGAGCATGCTGGCGATCAGCGAGATCACCGGCAAGCCGCTCAGCAAGGGTGATCTCGCGCGCGGCCTGGTCGGTGACGGCCTGTCGGGCGTGCTCGGCGGCATCTTCACCGCGTTCGTCGACACGATCTTCAATCAGAACGTCGGCGCGGTCGCCACGACCAGGGTCTACAGCCGGTATGTGACCGCGGTGAGCGGCGCGATCCTGGTGGTGCTCGGGCTGGTGCCACGCATCGGTGAGGTGGTCGCGGTGATTCCGAAGCCGGTGGTCGGCGGGGTCGGGCTGGTGCTGTTCGCGACGGTCGCCGTCGTCGGCGTCACCACGCTGCTGAAAGCCGATCTGACGGACCGGGTCAACGCCACCGTCGCCGCCACCGCGATCGGCATCGGACTGCTGCCGGTCTTCACCAAGGACATGTTCGACAAGTTCCCTACCTCGGCGCAGATCCTCCTCGACAGCGGTGTCACCCTCGGCGCGGCCACCGCGTTCCTGCTGAACCTGGTCTTCAACCACACTCGCCTCGGCACCGTCGCGCGCGGCTCGACCACACCGCCACCGACGTCTCTGCCCACCACCGGGCAACCTGCCGCCGCGATCTGATCGAGCCGAGAGAACCAGTCGCGGCCTGCGCCACATTCCCAGCCCGCACATCCCGACCCCGAGGAGGGATCGGCGGGACCGCCGGGGGCGCGAACTCGAGCGCGCCAGCGCTCCACGAATCGAGCTAGGGTGCGGGGATGGAGATAGCAGGCAAGGTCGCGATCGTCACCGGCGCGGGTGCGGGTATCGGTGCCGCACTCGCTCATCGTCTCGTCGCCGGTGACGCGCGGGTAGTCGTCGCCGATCTCGACGCGGACAGCGCGGCGAAGGTGGCGGCCGACCTCGGCGCCCATGCGATCGCGGTCGGTGGTGATGTGGCCGATGAGCAGGTCGTCGCGGAAGTGATCGCCACCGCCGAACGCGAATTCGGCCCGGTAGACCTATATTTCGCGAACGCCGGCATCGGTGGCGGCCCCGGTCTCGACAGCACCGAGGCGCAGTGGGCGAGCACCATCGACATCAACGTCATGGCCCACGTGCGGGCCGCGAAACTGCTTGTTCCCGGCTGGCTCGAGCGCGGCAGCGGCTATTTCATCTCCACCGCGTCCGCCGCGGGCCTGCTCACCCAAATCGGTTCCGCCCCTTACTCGGTGACCAAACACGCGGCGGTCGGCTTCGCCGAATGGCTCTCGGTCACCTACGGCGACAAGGGCATTCGCGTGAGCTGCCTGTGCCCGATGGGGGTGGACACCCAACTGCTCACCGGTGCGCTCATCCCCGACAGCCCGGAAGCAGCCGCGCTGGCGATCAAAGCCGTGAAGACGGCGGGCGCGGTGCTCTCCCCCGAGGAAGTCGCCGACACCGTCATCGAGGCGATGGCCGCCGAGCACTTCCTGATCCTGCCGCACCCCGAGGTACTGCAGATGTACCGCAACAAGGGTTCCGACTACGACCGGTGGATTTCCGGCATGCGCCGGTTCCAGACCATGCTGCGCGCGTGAACACCGGACGATACGCCCGAAAAAATTCGGCGAGGTAGCGGCGAGATCGCTCGATTCCTGCCACGATGGTCGGTAGCCGCCGGTCACGATCCGCTGACCGGCGGAGGTCTACGCGGAGATCCGGCGATGGCACACCTGATGTATTTCAAGAAGGTTCGCGACGAACTCACCGAGGTCGAGTACGCCTGGGGACCGAGCCGGGACCAACTCGACTCGTCGGTGGTGATCGACAAAACCACCTTCGCCGCCCTTCCCGGGCCACCGGGCTACTCGCCGGCAGGCCAGATCATCCTGCGCGCCCGCCGCGGCAGCGAATGGCCCGAGGTAGGGGTTATCGCGTCCTGAACGCTCTACCGCGACAGGCTCCAGACCAGCAGATCCCCCGAGGTAGGGGTCATAGCCTCCTGAAGGCTGTACCGCGACGGGCTCCAGACCACTAATCGGTGACGAGTTCTGCTGCCGCCGTGCGCACGACTTCGGGGATCGCCACCGGTTTGCGGGTGTCGGCGTCGACATAGACGTGGACGAATTCGCCGGTCGCGGCGAGCTCGAGACCGGCGTCGCCCTCTCGGAAGATCGCCAGATCGTAGGTGATACTCGAGTTGCCGAGGCGGGCGATGCGAAGCCCCACCTGAAGCTGGTCGGGGAAGCTCACCGACCCGTGGAACCGGCACGAGGTCTGGGCGACGACGCCGAGGGCGGGCAGCTCGGTGATATCGGTGCCGGTGGCGCGCATCAGCCAGGCGTTCACGGCGGTGTCGAAGAAGGAGTAGTAGGTCACGTTGTTCACGTGGCCGTACTGGTCGTTGTCGGCCCACCGGGTCGGCATCGGCCACAGGACGGGATAGCTCATCGGGCCATCATGCCGCGCTTCCCTGCCGGTGGTCGCGCGGGCTCACCCCGAAGTGCCGTTTGAAGGCGGTGCTGAGCGCGAACGCGCTCCCGTATCCCACTTGGTGAGCGATGGATTCCACCGTCACATCGGATTCGGCGAGCAGATCGGCCGCGAGCGAGAGCCGCCATTCGGTCAGGAAACTCATCGGGGGTTCCCCGACCAGCTCGGTGAATCGGCGGGCCAGCGCGGCGCGCGACATGCCGACCGCCTCGGCCAACGCGACCACCGTCCACGGATGGGCCGGATTGTGTTGGAGCAGGCGAAGGGCCTTGCCGACCACCGGGTCGCTGTAGGCGTGGTACCAGGCGGGGGCGTCGTCGCGGGCGAACCACGCGCGCAGCGCGGCGATGAGCAGCAGATCGAGCAGGCGGTCGAGGACGGCGGTTTGCGCGGGCAGGTCCTTGGTCGCCTCGTCGACGAGCAGGTCGAGCAATCGAGTATCGAGCTCCCCGCGCGGCAGCACCGCGACCTGTGGCAGCGCGCGCAGCAACCGCCTACTCACCGCGCCCGCCGATTCGTAGGTTCCGGTGACCATCAGCGTCTCACCCTCGGGATCGGTGCCCCACTGCCGCACACCGAGACTCAGTGTCTCGCAGAGTATTTCGCCATCCGGCGTCGTGGTGATCTGACCCGGCCGGATGACGATCTCGGGTTCGGTCGCCGGATCGTCGGCCACCGTATACGGCTGCGGCCCACGGAAAACCGCCACATCGCCCGCGCCGAGTTGCCGCGGGGGCATCGAATCCGTACTGACCCAAGCCTTTCCGCGGATCATCGCGAGCACCGTGAGCGGGGCCTCATCCTGCACGCGCAGCGACCACGGCGGGTTCAGCAGCGAACACATGAGGAACGCACCACGGGCGCGTGGACCTTCGAGCAGACCGGCTAACGCATCCACCCTGTCCACAGTAGACGACAACGCGTAGACGACAACGCATGTTCGTGAGCGGCACGACGATGTCGCCGCGAGCCGCGCGGCGGTGTACTTATCTCATGACAAACACCGCTTCTCACCAGCAGCTTTCCCTCATCACCGGCGCTACGGGCAAGACCGGCAGCCGGGTGGCGGCCCTCCTCGAAGCCGCCGGACGACCGGTTCGCCACGGCTCGCGCACCGCCGCGATCCCCTTCGACTGGACCGACCGCGAGACCTGGGCACCCGCGCTCACAGGTGTCGACTCCGTCTACCTGGCCTTCCAGCCCGACCTCGCCGTCCCCGGCGCCCCGGACATCATCCGCGCGTTCACCGCCGCCGCCCGATCCGCCGGCGTTCGCTCGGTGGTGCTGCTGTCCGGTCGCGGCGAACCAGAAGCGCTGGAATGCGAAGAGATCGTGCGGGATTCGGGCCTGAGCTGGACCATCGTGCGCTGCGCCTTCTTCGCCCACAACTTCAGCGAAGGCGCCTTCGTCGACGACGTGCTCGCCGGCGCGGTAGCGCTGCCCAACGGCGATGTGCCGGAGCCGTTCGTGCACGTCGACGACATCGCCGAGGTGGCGGCGGCCGCGCTCACCGACCCGCGCCACGCCGGTCAGCTCTACGAACTCACCGGCCCACGCGCCCTGACCTTCACCGATGCGGTCGGCGAGATCGCCGCGGCCACCGGTCGCGAGATCGCCTTCATCCCCGTGTCCCGGCCGGAATTCGTTGCGGCCCTGAGCGAATACCAGGTTCCCGAGGACGCGATCAGCCTGCTCGACTACCTCTTCGGCACCATCCTCGACGGCCGTAACTCTTCCACCGCCGACGGTGTCCGCCGCGCCCTCGGCCGCGAGGCCCGCGATTTCACCGACTACGCCAAGGAGACCGCCGCCACCGGAGCCTGGACACCCCAGCAGTAATAGCTGGACAGTCGATCACCAGGCAATGGCG
The DNA here is from genome assembly GCF_042720495.1 of Nocardia sp. NPDC058480. Classification (NCBI taxonomy): domain Bacteria; kingdom Bacillati; phylum Actinomycetota; class Actinomycetes; order Mycobacteriales; family Nocardiaceae; genus Nocardia; species Nocardia sp. NPDC058480. The sequence goes on from NZ_JBHXMN010000013.1 coordinate 69,233, forward strand.
CAAGTATCGCCCGAGAGGCGATCCGCGCCCTTGCCTGGTGATCTCGAAATGCCAGGTGCACCGCGATCAGCGGCGAGGCCGGAGTCCTGCCCGGTACCGTCGAAGCGGTGAGTTCAGTGACGATCGACCGCGGACTTCGGCTGGCCAGGGCCGCGGTGTTCGCGGCTTTCACGCTGAACGGGGTTCTGCTGGCCATGTGGGTGGTCCACATTCCGGCGATCACCGACCGGACCGGGGTGTCGCCCTCGACGCTCAGCGTGCTCGTGCTGCTGATGGCGGGCGCTGCGCTCGTCGGTATGCGGCTCGCGGGCCCGGCCGCCGACCGGTTCGGCAGCCGCACGCTGGTCGCCTTGGCCGCATCGGCCATATCCGTGACCGTGCTCGGCCCGGGGCTGGCGACCGATCCGGTCACCTTGGCGATTGCCTTGGCCTGCTTCGGGTTCGGGATGGGCGCCCTCGACGTATCGATGAACACCCAGGCGGTGCACGTGGAACGTGCGTACCGCCGACCGATCATGTCCTCGTTCCATGCGATGTTCTCGGCGGGCGCGTTCGCCGGTTCTCTGGTCGGCGCGGCTGCCCAACACGCGGGGTGGGCGACGCAGCTGACGCTGCTCTGCTCCGGGATCGGCGGGCTGGTCATCACCGCAGTGCTGGTGCCACACTTGCTCGGCCACAGTCGAACCGAATCACCCTCGCATCCAGAGCATTACGACAGTGCCGGTACGCAGCCCGTTTTCACCGCGAGCCAGGATCCGACAGCCGACTCGCACGCAACCGCGGGCGGACGAGACCATACCCACGCGAGCCACTCGACAGAACTCCGACCCCGTGGTGCCGTTCCCGCCGACTCGGCTCGGCTCCGCACCGACCAGCGGAGCGAACGACGCCGGCGAACACAGAAAGTGTTCTCGCTCGGGTGCATAGCGTTCGTCCTTCTCCTCGCCGAGGGTGTGGCGGCCGACTGGAGTGCACTACAGGTACGCGAACACCTCGACACCTCCGAGGCAGCTGCCGCCCTAGCTTTCGGCGCCTTCTCCGCCACCATGACCCTCGGTCGATTCCTCGCCGATCGGGTGAGTGGCGCCATCGGCCCCGTAGCGATCGTCCGCTACGGAAGCCTGCTCGCCGCAGCGGGATTCGCAGTGGTCATCGCCTCACCTTGGCTCCCACTCACCCTCCTCGGCTGGGCGATGTGCGGCCTCGGCCTCGCAGGCGGCGTCCCCCAGATCTTCTCCACCGCAGGCAACCTCGGCGGCACCACAGCGGCAACAGACATGTCCCGCGTCTTCACCATCGGCTACCTCGGCCTCCTAGCAGGCCCCGCCATGATCGGCTGGCTCACCGCCCTGATCCCCCTCACCGCCGCACTCACGATGCCCCTGATCCTCACACTGATCTGCGCAGCCGCCGCCAACATCGTCACCCCAGCCCGCACCCCCACCGCACTACCAACCACACCCCACACCCCAAATCCGCCATGACCGCACTCCCCACCACCGCACTCCCGACCCTTAGGGAGGGACGGCCACGAAGTGGCCGGTCCGCGGCCGGGTCGCCGGTTAGCGCTCGAAAGCGCTGAGCCGAAGGCTCTAGTCTCGAGCGCTAACCGGCGGCCCCTTGGGGCCGCGGACACGCGCGCGCCAGCGCGCCAATAAACACAGCGTCAAACCTGCCTGGGACTACCAGACCTCGGATCCACCACTACCGATCGTCAGAGGTACATACCCACATCCGTCGAGTGATCGATAGTCGACTGAATCTGGATCCCACCGTCACGCTGAGCGACCAACTCGGCCAATGTCGCCCCGTCAGGAAAGCCCGACTCATCGACGACGCCGTCCTGCCGTGCCAGCCACTCGCGGGCCTCCGCACCCGACAACCGACCTACCTCGAGTTGAGCCAGGCACCGACCCGGCCGGACGACAGCGGGGTGCAGCCGGGAGAGGTCCTCGTTGGTGGTGATCGCGATCAACACATTGCGCCCCTGCCCGAGCATGCCGTCGGTCAGATTGAGCAGACGCGAAAGCTTCTGCCCCGCAGCCTCTTTAGCCTCGCCGCGAATCAGCTCATCGCAGTCCTCCAGCACGAGCAGCCGCCACCGCCCGTCCTCGTCGTCGCCGTCGGCACCTGCCGCGACTTCCATGAGATAGCCGGGATTGCTGAACAGTTCTTCCGGATCTACGACACAGTCGACCTGACACCATGGCGCCCATGACCGCGCGAGCGCACGCAGCGCGGTGGTCTTGCCGGTGCCGGGCTCACCGTGCAGCAGCACCAGCCGCCCCTTGATATCGGCGACACCGAGCCCCATCAACCGCTCCATGCCCGCGGCCACCGAGCCGGAGTAGTTGCCACGAATCTCCGCCCACGCGGGCGCCGCGATCTGGCGTCGTCTGCGCGCGGGGCGGCGAACGTCCATGTGCCAGAAGCCCATCTCGACTGTGGCCTCGCTGTCACGTGACAGCGCCGCGCCCTCGGTGGCCTGCGCCAGCACCTCGACGGCGAGTTCGTCGCTCACCGCGGTCACTTCGACCGTGGCCGAACCGCTCGCCCATCGCACGGCCCGCAACGCCCAGCCGTCACCGGCCGCGAGCAACGCACTGCTGTCGTCGTCGGCGACCGCGCGCACGATCCGCGAGTCGGCGGGCCGTAGGGCCGCGTCGGGGCGCACCCGGTCCAGGTGGGCCTGGCGGGCGAACGGCTGATCGCCGCGCAGGAAGGGGGCAAGGGCCAGTGCGTCGATCGCGTCGCGGGTCGAATAGGTGGAGTCGATGGTCGCCGACCACGGAAACGGCTCGCCCTGATCCTGCGGCTGACGCGGCGAATCGACGAGCCTGAGCTGTTCATTACGTGTGGACACCGAGCCCATCATCGTGGCCGCCTGCCGGGAATGTCCAATGACTTATGGGGCACACCGCCGCGAAAACTCACTGGCACCGGAGGTGAATCCGTCGGTACGGTCGTAGGGTGACCTCCACTCAGCACGACCAGTCCCCGCCGGAATCCACCGCGAGGGCCGGATTCAAGGAGTGGATCGGGCTGGCCGTCCTCGCCCTGCCGACGCTGCTCATCTCGATGGACCTGAGCGTGCTCTACCTGGCGATCCCCAGCATCAGCGAAGCCCTCGAACCGAGCAGCTCACAACTGCTGTGGATCCTCGACATCTACGGCTTCCTGGTCGCCGGTTTCCTCATCACCATGGGCACGCTCGGCGACCGCATCGGCCGCCGCAAACTCCTGATGATCGGCGCACTGGCCTTCGGCGTCGCCTCGGTGATCGCCGCGTACTCGACCAGTGCGAACATGCTGATCGGCACCCGCGCGCTGCTCGGTATCGCGGGCGCGACCCTGATGCCGTCCACCCTGGCACTGATCCGCAATATGTTCCACGACGACCGCCAGCGCACCGCCGCGATCAGCGTGTGGATGACCAGTTTCATGGTCGGCATGGTGATCGGACCGCTGGTCGGTGGCGCGATGCTGGAGAACTTCTGGTGGGGTTCGGTGTTCCTGGTCGCGGTGCCCGCGATGGTGTTGCTGCTGGGCAGCGGCCCGTTCCTGTTGCCCGAGTACAAGGACCCGAATCCGGGCAAGCTCGACATTCTCAGCGCGATCCTGTCGCTGCTGTCGGTGATGGCTGTCATCTACGGCATCAAGGAGTTGGCTAAGGACGGCTGGTCGATCGAGGCCGTCGGCGTTCTGGTGGCCGGTCTGGTCCTCGGCGCGGCGTTCGTCCTGCGCCAGCAGCGCCTCACCAATCCGCTGATCGACCTGCAGCTGTTCGGCAATGTCCGGTTCAGCGGATCGCTCGTCGCGTTGATGGTCGCCATGCTGGCGATGGGCGGGCTGTTCCTGTTGCTCTCGCAGTATCTACAACTGGTGCTCGGCCTTTCGGCGCTCGAGGCCGGATTGTGGACCGTGCCGCAGGCGGTCGCGATGGTGGTGGCGGCGGGCGTGGTGAGCGCGCTCGCACCCAAGATCCGGCCCGCGTACCTGATGGCGGGCGGCCTGGTGATCGCGATGGCCGGTTACGCGATCTTCACCCAGCTCTCGGGCAGCGATGACCTCGCGTTGATCGTCACCGGCATGGTGGTGTTCTCGCTCGGCCTGAGCCCGATGTTCGTGCTCGGCCTAGACCTGATCGTCGGCGCGGTGGACCCGGAACGCGCCGGTGCCGCCTCCGCCATCTCCGAAACGGGTCAGGAACTCTCGGCCGCACTCGGCGTCGCGGTGATCGGCAGCATCGGCACGGCCGTCTACCGCGGGCAGATGACCGAGCAACTGCCCGCCGGACTTCCAGCGGAGATCACCCACACCGCCGAGGACACCCTCGCGGGCGCCCTGTACGTCGCGTCGGCGCTACCCGAGCCCTTCGGCGCCGAGCTGACCACGATCGCACGCGAGGCCTACGCCCATGCGCTGCAGGTGAATTCGATCGTCGGCATCGGGCTCACCGCCGTCGCCGCAGGACTGGTCGTGATGCTGCTGCGCCACATTCCGGCACCGAACGACCGCGCGGCCGACGAGTTGGACTGACCCAGGACATGCGATGGACCCCGCCGGGAGCGCGATGCTCCCCACGGGGTCCGTACTCACCGGAAGCAATCAGCCAAGGCTGAACGGCTGGCCCCACAGACGCAGCTCGGAACGACCGAACTGGGTGGTCACCTCGACCGCGACGAAGGAACGCGCCTGTGCGTAACCCGCGCAGCCCGCGAGCCCGATCGTCGAGTCGGCCCAGGTCACCGAGCCACTGTCGCCGAAGAACTTGATAGCGGGGACGCTGCTCTGCTCGCCGTAGGCGTTCGGGCCCTCGACATCGAGCAGCCAGAAGGTCGACGCCTGGCCGGGGCCGAGGGTCAGGTTGCCGCCGGTGGTCACACCGCCGCTGCCCTTGTTGCCGTTGACCGCGCCGTTGGCGCCGGCGTTGGCGTTACCGCCGGAGATGTCGACCTGACAGCCGACGACGTAGCCCGGGTAGAGCTTCACGCCCTTGTGCTCACCGTGGACCTGCACCTCGGCCCGGCCGGAGGCCCAGACATTGCGGTGCAGCGGAGTCGCGCCCATGGACGGGCTGATGTTGACCGACTCGTTGACCAGCCGGATGGTCACCGGGGTGCCGTCGGGCAGGGTCTCGGTGATCTCGCCGCCGGGCAGCGGGATGAAGGTGTCGGCGTTCGCGGCGCCGGTGGAGAGCAGACCGAGCGCGACAGCCGCGGCTCCAGCGACGCCGGCCAGGCGGGCGGTCGCCTTCTTGAAGGTGGTCATGGAGAGATTCCTATTCGTCGAAAAGGGGGGCGACCAGGTCAGCCGATGCTGAACGGAGCACCGTAGAGGGTGGTCTTGGAGTAGTTGTCGCCGATGATCTCCACCACGGTGTAGGACCGGGCCTGCGCGTAACCGGCGCAACCCTGGATCTGCAGCTCGACGTCCTTGTAACTGACGTGGTAGTTGCCCTTCTCGACGATGTCGAAGCCCTCGACGCCGACGAACTTCACTTCACCCGGGCCGATCTTGACGCCAAGCGAACCACCCGCGTTCACGCCGCTGGTGGAGATGCCACCGGAGACGCCGGCCGAGATCGCGTTGTCGTCGATGCTCACCTGGCAGCCGACGATGTAGCCGGTGTTGATCCGCGAGGAGCCGTGCGTCGAAGAGTTGTTGGTGCCCGGGTTGCCTGCACCGCCGACCCACGGCCGGGGATCACCCTTCGGGGTCTCGGCGACCTCGGCCAGCACGGTTCCGCTCACCCACGCCACGCGACCGGCGCCGTTGGCCGCCATCGACGGCGAGATCAGGGCACTTTCCCCCACTCGCTTGATCACCACACCGGGACCGGCCTTCTCGCCGTCGGGGAGCGGAACAAAGGTGTCCGCGTTCGCCGATCCGCCGGCAACGGCCAGCGCGGCCGTGGCCAGCGCGGTGGCCGCAAGCATTTTTCGCATCGTGGATGTCCTCATCAACTGTTGTGACCGATTCGCACCGATCTTGAACAGGTGGCACTTTAGACAGGTTAGCCTCACCTATCAAGACCTTGCCTTCACTAAACTCTTTTGCAGTCAGGCAAGGCTCACCTATCTAGCCGTTTCTTAGGCTAACCTCCCAAATGGTGTAGTTCGAAGTGAGAGAGATTCCCCTGATGAGAAGTCCGCGCTGGTTCGGCTGGCTGCTGACGGTCGCACTGCTGATCGCAGCCTGCTTGCTGAGCCTGCTGGTCGGCACGAAATCGATTCCGGTCGGCGAAGTCTGGCTGGCACTGACCGGTCCTGCGACCACGCCCGACCACGTAACCGTCGCCGAATACCGGTTGCCGAGAACGGTTCTCGGACTGCTCTGCGGGCTGGCCCTCGGGGTCGCGGGCTGCCTGATGCAAGGGCTGACCCGCAACCCGCTCGCCGACCCCGGACTACTGGGCGTCAACGCGGGTGCGGCTTTCGCGATCACGATCGCGGTGGGACTACTCGGTATGAATGAGATCACATCCTATGTGTGGTTCGGATTCGTTGGCGCGGCGCTGGTCTCGGTGGTCGTGTACCGGCTCGGCACCGCGGGCCAGACCGGCACCGATCCGATCCGCCTGACCCTGGCCGGCGTCGCCGCCACCGCGGTGCTGGGCGGACTCACCCGGGGCCTGATGCTGCTCGACCCCAAGGCTTTCGACGAGATGCGGCGCTGGGACGCCGGTTCGCTCACCGGCCGCGGGTTCGACATCATCGCGGGCGCCGCGCCGTTCATCGTGGTCGGGCTGCTGATCGCGGCGGTCTGCACACGTTCGCTCAATGTCGTTGCCCTCGGCGATGATCTGGCCCGTTCACTGGGCGTGCACGTAACCCGCACGCGGGTGCTCACCGCACTGGCGCTGGTGCTGCTGTGTGGGACCGCGACCGCGGCCGTCGGCCCGATCGCCTTCGTCGGTCTCGCGGTGCCGCACATCGCCCGCTGGCTGGTCGGTCCCGATCAGCGCTGGATCTTCGGGTACTCGCTGGTGCTCGCGCCACTGCTGGTACTCACCGCCGACATTCTCGGCCGCATCATCATTCGTCCCGACGAGGTACCCGCCGGCCTGGTCACAGCGTTTCTCGGTGCGCCGATGCTGATCTGGCTGGCGCGCCGTTCACGAGTGGGAGCCGCATGAGTACGAAAATCGATTTCGGGCGCACCATGCTGATTGTGCGACCGCGGCGCCTCGGTCTCACCACCAGGATCGGCGTGCGCACCGTGGTGGTGTGCGCGATTCTGCTCGCCATCGCCATCGCCACCGCCGTATTCGCCCTTGGCACCGGCGATTTCCCGATTCCCGCGCCGCGCGTGCTGCGCGCGCTGTTCGTCGGCGACGAGCGCTTCGACCGGCTGGTGGTGTGGGACTGGCGACTGCCGCGCATCCTGATCGCGCTGGCGCTCGGTGCGGCACTCGGCGTCAGTGGCGCGATCCTGCAGTCGGTCACCCGCAATCCGCTGGGCAGCCCCGACATCATCGGGTTCAGCACCGGCGCCTACACCGGTGCGCTGCTGGTGATCCTGACGCTCGGCGGCGGGAACTTCCAGACCGCGGCGGGCGCGATGATCGGTGGCCTCGGCGCCGCCCTGGCGATCCATCTGCTGGCCTTCCGGCACAACGTGACCGGCTTTCGGCTGATCATCGTCGGCATCGGCGTGAGCGCCATGCTCGCCTCGGTCAACACCTGGCTGATCATGCGGGCCGACCTGGACGCGGCGATGTCGGCGGCGGCCTGGGGAGCGGGCTCGCTCAACGGACTGTCGTGGCCACAGGTCGCACCCACGATGATCATCCTGGCCGTGCTGGCGCTGGCGCTGATCCCGGCCGCGCCCCGCCTGCAGATCCTCGAACTCGGTGACGACACGGCGCGTGCCCTCGGGCTCGATGCGAGCAAGGCGACCGGCTGGCTGATCGCGCTCAGCGTCGGATTCACCTCGCTGGCAACGGCCGTCGCCGGGCCGATCGTCTTCGTCGCCCTGGCCGCACCACACCTGGCGCGCAGACTCACCCGCACCCCGTCGATCGCGTTGGTCCCCTCCGCCGCGATGGGTGCGACCTTGCTGATCACCTGCGACTGGATCGCCCAGCACGCCTTCGCACCCACCACCATCCCAGTCGGCATCGTCACCGGCTCGATCGGCGGCCTGTACCTGGCGTATCTGCTCGTCGCCGAAGCGCGACGCAAATAGGGAAAGCGATATGAACGACTCTCACGCCGCGCGGTTGCGCGCCGACCAGGTTCGGCTCGGCTACAAGAACACCACGATCAGTGATCAACTCTCCGTGGACATCCCGGACGGGAAGTTCACCGTGATCATCGGCCCGAACGCCTGCGGCAAGTCCACGCTGCTGCGCGCGCTGGCCCGGTTGCTCACCCCGGAATCCGGGATGGTGCTCCTCGACGGCAAGCCGGTGACCGACTATCCAGCGAAGGAATTGGCCCGTCAGATCGGCCTGCTGCCGCAGACCTCGACCGCGCCCGACGGCATCCGCGTGGCGGATCTCGTTGCCCGCGGCCGCTATCCGCATCAGACGCTGCTTCGTCAGTGGTCGCGCACCGATGAGGAGGCGGTCGCGGCGGCGATGGCGGCCACCGGCATCGCCGATTTGTCGGCGCGTCCGGTCGACGAACTATCGGGTGGTCAGCGGCAGCGGGTGTGGATCTCGATGGTGCTCGCCCAGCAGACGCCCATCATCCTGCTCGACGAGCCGACCACCTATCTCGATATCGCCTACCAGATCCAGCTGCTGGATCTGTGCCGCTCACTCAATCGCGATTCGGGACGCACGATCGTCGCGGTACTGCACGACCTCAACCATGCCTTCCGCTACGCCGACCACCTGATCGCCATGCGCGATGGGCAGGTCGCCGCCTGCGGGCTGCCCGCCGAGATCGTCACCGCGGAGCTGGTCCACGAAGTGTTCTCGCTGCGGTGCCGCATCATCGAAGACCCGGAAACCGGTACGCCACTGGTGATTCCGCTAGCAGAGAACGCCGCGCAGGTGCACTGAGATGACACTGCGCAGCCATCGGAAGAAAATGAGGAAAACCCCGTTCATGTTCACCCATCGATCAACAGGCCGTTTCCGCGCCGCGCTCGCCCTCCTGGTTCTCGCGCTGGTCGCGGTGCTCACCGCGTGCGGTAGCTCGTCCACCGACGCCGCCGACGCAGGCCCACGTGAGGTGCCGTCCGCGAAGGGCACCGTCAAGGTGCCCGCCCACCCGCAGCGCATCGTCGTACTCAACGGCAATCTGGCGGGCTATCTCTACGACCTCGAGGCCACGGTCGTGGCGGCGGATCCGCGCCTGCTCGGCGTCCCGAACAAGCCGGGCGAGTTCCCCGCCGGGTGGGCCGAGGACGCGAAGAAGCAGGGCACGCAGGCTGTGCCGTCCGGCGAGAGCATCAACCTCGAGTTCATCGCCGCCCAGCGCCCCGATCTGATCATCGGCGGCGGCCAGGGCTATCCGGGCCAGCAGTCGGTCAATGCCTACGACCAGCTCAGCGCGATCGCCCCGACCGTGCTGATGCCGACCGAGACCACCTACTGGCAGGACCAGCTGCGGTTCATCGCCGAGACCGTCAACAAGCCCGCCAACGTCGACACCTTGATCGCGAACTACCAGGCCAAGCTGGCCGAGGCCAAGAGCAAGATCAAGCCGCCTGTCGGCGCGACCATGGTGATGCAGTCGATCAAGAGCCAGAAGCCGACCGTCTTCGTGCCCACCGCCGCCCTGCCCGCCCTGCTCGCGGAGGTCGGCTTCACCCTCGACACCCAGCTGGAGGCCAGGGCGGGCAACCCCGCCAAGGAGCAGAGCGCCGACTTCATCAGCTTCAGTCCTGAGCTGATCAACACCGTGATCGACGCGCCGGTGCTGTTCACCATCCCGCTCAGTGGCGGTCGTTCGCTCGAGGAACTGCGTGCCGACCCGATGTACGCCACGCTGCCCTCGTTCACGGCGAATACCGTCTTCGAACTGCCTGCCACCAGCTCGCGGCCCGACTACCGCACCGTCATGACCACCCTCGATCTGCTCGTGGAACGCTTCAAGTGAGCGCTCCCGGCGGACTGCTCATCGACCTCAGCCCCCTGCGGGAGTCGCGCCCCTTCCGGTGCGCGTTCGCGGCGCGGCTGGTGTCGGTGCTCGGCATCGGGCTGCTCATGGTTGCCCTGCCGCTGCAGGTCTATCAGCTGACCGGGTCCAGTGTGCAGGTCGCCGGTGTCGCCACCACGACGGCGGCTGCGCTGTTCCTCGGCAGTCTCGCGGGCGGTGTGGTCGCCGACCGGTACGACCGTCGCTCGGTGATCCAATGGTCGCGCAGTGCCGCGGGTATCGGATTCCTGCTGCTCGGTGTGAACGCCGTGCTGCCGGATCCGGTCTTGCCCGCGATCTATCTCGCCGCTGTCATCGACGGCCTCGCGGGCGGGGTGAGCGGTTCGGCGCTGATGGCCATGGTTCCGGTGCTGGTCGGCCGCGAGAAGGTGGCGGCCGCGGGCGCGCTGGTCTCGCTGACAACCGACCTCGGCACGATGATCACCCCGGCGATCGCCGGTCTGCTCGTCGCGAAAACCGGTGTGGCCACGGCCTATTTCCTCTGCGCCCTCGCGACCACCGCGACCGTCGGGCTGATCACCGCGATCGGACCGTCGCCGCCGCCCGAGCGAGACCTGGAGAACCCGGTGCGTGAGCTCGCCGCGGGCATCTCCTTCGCGGTGCGCCACGAATCCATCCGGCTCATCCTGCTGACCGGGCTGATCGGGATGCTCGTCAGCGGACCGCTGGTGCTGCTACCCGCCTTCGCCGATGTCGAACTCGACGCCGGACCCGGCACCCTCGGCCTGCTCTACGCGGCACCCGGCGCCGGTGCGGTGCTCGGCACGCTCACCAGCGGCTGGATGGGCCGCGTGAATACCGGTCGGGCACTGCTGATCTCGCTGGCGCTGATGCCGATCGGCGTGATCGCGGCCGGGCTGTGGTCGCACGCGGCGCTGGTGTTCCTCGGGCTTGCCGGGTTCGGCCTCGCCAGGGCGGTGAACATGGTGTTGCGCTACACCATGCTGCAACAAGCCACGCCCGACCACATGCGTGGGCGCATGTCGGGTCTGCTCATGGTGCAGTCGGTCGCCGGTACCGCGGTCGGCTCCATGGTGGCCGGATTCGTCGGCCAAATGTTCGCTCCTGGACGCGCGCTCGTGCTCTACGGCGTCGCGGTCCTGGTACTCACCTGCCTGATGGCGCTCGCCGCCGGGCCGCTGCACAGAAAGGAACAACGGTGAAGGATCGCAGTGACTACGCCGCGAGCATCGCCGAGGTGCTCGCCGGGGACCACGGCGCCAAGGTGCCGTACCCGATCGGTCTGCAGGAAGTGGAGGTGTTGCGGGTCGTCCCCGTCGGCGCGGCGCTGCTGCGGATCACCTTCGGCGGCCCGGAGATCGCGCAGTTCCACAGCTACGTGCCGGATGAGCATGTGCGCCTTATCTTCCCGAGCGAGGACGGCGTACTCCGGCTGCCCAAGCTCGAGGGCCAGATGCTCGAGTGGGGAAACCCGCGACCGGTCTCGCGCGAGTACACCGTGCGCCGTCACAGCATCGAAGACGGCGAACTCGACATCGATTTCGTCATCCATCCCGGCGGCCTCGCTTCCGATTGGGCCAGTTCGGTCACCCCGGGCACCAAGGTCCACATCGCCGGTCCGCCCGGCGGCGTCGTTATCCCGGAGTCCTACGACGACTATCTGCTCGCCGGTGACATCACCGCGCTGCCCGCCATCGCCCGCTGGCTCGAGCGCATGCCGCGCGACACCACCGGCTGGGCGCTGATCGAGGTGGCCGGTCCCGAGGAGGAGATCCCGCTCGATTCGCCCGCCGGTGTCACTGTGCGATGGCTGCACCGCGGCGAGCTGGAGCCGGGCACCAGCGACATTCTCGAGCAAGCCGTGCGCGCAGTGGAAGTGCCTGCCGGACACCGCGTTTACGCGTGGGTGGCGGGCGAGGCGGGCTGCCTGCGCGGGGTCCGCAAGATCATCCGCAACGACCTGGGCCTGGGCCCCAAGGACTCGCTCATCGCCGGGTACTGGAAGCGCGGCATCGCCGACTTCGATCGAGAGGACTGAGACATGACCGACGAACAGGTGATCGGTGACGTGGCAGACGTGCTGGGCGTCGACCCGGCCGAACTGACCGCGGCGACCGATCTGCTCGACGCCGGGCTCGATTCGGTGCGCATCATGTCGCTGGTCGAGAAATGGCGCTCCGCCGGCCACGCCGAGGTCGACTTCCCCACGCTCGCAGGCGAGCCCGTCCTCGGATCATGGATCGAACTGCTGGCCTGAGCCGCAGGGGTGGCGTGGCAGGCACGCCACCCCTTGGCGGGTTCAGTTCCCGTACGCGCCGTCGGCCAGCAACTGCCGCAGCTCCTTGCGGCTGGTCTTGCCGACGCCGGTCTCGGGGAACTGTTCGACCACGACCACCGCGTCGGGCATCTTCCAGGCCGCGACCCCGCGACCGCGCACGAACTTGCGCACCGTGATCAAAGTGGGTCGCTGCGCCGGGTCGACCGGCTGCACGAAAGCGCAGATCCGCTGGCCGAGAACGGGATCGGGAATGCCGATGATCACCGCGTCGCGCACGCCGGGATGCTCGAGCAGCAGGGCCTCCAGTTCCTCGGCCGACACCTTCTCCCCGCCACGGTTCACCCAGTCACCGGCCCGGCCCGCGACCACCAGATTGCCGTCGGGCCGCACCGAGACGATATCGCCGGTGCGGTACCAGCCTGCGTCGGTGAAGCTGCGGGCATCGGCCTCGGGATTGTCGTAGTAGCCGCGAATCGTGTACGGGCCCTGGGTGATCAGATTGCCCTGCCCGCCCGGCGCCACCACGACACCGTGGTCGTCGACGACCGCGATCTGGTCGAACTCCGACATCGGCCGCCCCTGGGTGCTCACCACCGCCTCGATCGGATCGTCGAGGCGGGTGTAGCAGACAAGACCCTCGGCCATCCCGAACACCTGCTGCAGGGTGACCCCGAGCGCGGGCCCGATCCGGCGGGCCAGTTCGTCCTGGCAGCGGGCGCCACCCACCTGGAGCACCCGCAGGCTGGACAGGTCGGGTGTCGAGCCCGCCTCGGCGCGCTCGGTCCACAGCCGGGCCAGGGGCGGCACCAGGCCGGTGATGGTGACACCGAACCGCTCGATCAATGGGAAGGCGGTCGCCGGAGTGGGATCGGGCGTCATCGCCACTGTGCCACCGGCCCACAGCGCGCCGAGAATGCCCGGCGAGCTCATCGGGAAGTTATGCGCGACCGGCAGCGTCGCGAGATAGACCGTGTCGCTGTCGAGTTCGCAGATCTCGGCGCTGCGGCGCACGCTGTAGAGGTAGTCGTCGTGGGTGCGGGCGATGAGTTTAGGAATGCCGGTGCTGCCGCCGGACAGCTGCAGGAACGCGACATCACCGGCCGTCGGACCCGGCAGATCCGTTGGCTCGTCACGGAATTCGGCGAGGTCGTCGGTACCGTCGGGCGCCGTCTGATCCTCGTCGAGGACGAGCAGGACATGCCGCAGGCCGGGCACATCGGCGCGCACCGACTCCGCCAGCGCGGCATAGTCGAAACGCTGATACGTCGCGCTGGTGATCATCGCGGTCGCCGCGGCGGCTTTGGCGATCGGCACCAGCTCGGCGGCGCGGTGCGCGGGCAGACAGAATACCGGCAGCGCGCCGAGCTCGAACAGCGCGAAGATCACCTCGACGAATTCCGCACGATTGGGCAGCTGCACCAGCACCCGGTCGCCCGGCGTGATGCCCAGGCGCGCCAGGCCGGTAGCGAGCGAGCGCGACCGGTGGTGGAGTTCGGCGTAGGTCCAGCGGTTGGCGGTGTCGAGGACCGCGATCCGATCCGGAGTGGCGGTGGCGCGCGCGGCGAGTACGTCACCGAATGTCTCACCGGCCCAAAGGTTCTGGCCCCGGTAGCGTTGCATAAGGTCAGCGGGCCACGGGGTGAAGCCGGGGAGTACGGGTTCGGTCAAGTCGAGCACCTCTTTCCAGCGGGCATTCCGGTGTTGCCGTCGGAGGTTCTGAGGGAAGCTAACCAACCGACCGCAGATTCAGGTTAGGCTAACCTCATGCTGAATAGTGATTCCAGCGGACGACTCGTCGTCGTCACGGGCGCGGCCGGGGGTATCGGAGCCGCGATCGCCGCGCGATTCGCTGCCGAGGACCGCGTGGTCTCGCTGTGGGATCTCGACCCGGCGGTGCACGAGACCGCCACCGCCATCGCCGCGACGATGGCGAGCGCCGCCCCGCTCGATGATGACACGTCGCGCCGTAGCGACGGAAGTGCCAGGACGGCAACCCTTCCCAGGAGCGGCGCCGCCGTCCACGGTGTCACCGTCGACATCACCGACGCCGAGGCCGTGCGCGCGGCCTTCGACCGGCTCACCGCCGAGCACGGCACCGTCGAGGTGCTTGTGCACGCCGCGGGCATCATGGTCGGTGGCACTCCGCTCGATCTCGACCCGGCCGGCTGGACCCACTGTCTGACCGTGAACGCCACCGGAACCATGCTGGTCACCCAGCGCGCCGCCACCGAGATGGCCGCCGCGGGAAGCGGAGCGATCGTCGTGGTCTCCTCCAATGCCGCAGCGACGCCCCGGGTCGGCATGGCCGCCTATGGTGCCGCCAAGGCCGCCGCCGTCGCCTTCACCAAATCCCTTGCCCTGCAGGTAGCTCCGCTCGGCGTGCGCGTCAATCTGGTGTCCCCCGGTTCCACCGACACGGCTATGCTGCGCGACCTGTTCGGCGGCACGCCACTCGACGAAGCCGCCGAGACCGCACTGCTCGACGGTGATCCCGCCGCCTACCGGCTCGGAATCCCATTGCGCCGCATCGCCGCTCCCGCCGACGTCGCCTCGGCCGTCCACTTCCTGGCGTCCGACGGCGCCCGCCACATCACCATGCATGACCTGCGGGTCGACGGTGGCGCAACGCTAGATATGTGACCGAAAGGGTGATCACCATCAGTACCGACAGTTCAGACCCCGCTTTCGTACTGTCCCGTCCGCAAAGGACTGTGTCCGCATCCGCGGGCGGGACGATCTTCCGCTCGGCGCACGACGCGGTGACCGCGCTGCGCAGTGGGCGGATCAGCCACATCGTCGGCGCACTACCCTTCACCCCGGGCGCGCCGACGGCGCTGTGGGCGCCGGATTCGGTCACCGTCACCGACTCGCCACACCTGCCCCGGTCGCACGTCGCGGTACCCGGGTTCGAGCTCGACGAGGCGGTACCCGCGCCCGCTGAACACCAGCGCCGCGTCGCCACCGCAGTCGAGCTGCTCGCCGACCCGACGCATCCGATCCGCAAAGTCGTGCTGGCCAGGGCTCTTCGCGCCGTCTCGCCGACACCGGTCCGGGCCATGGACATCCTCGACCTGATGGTCGGCTCCGACCCGCTGTCGAACGGCTTCCTGGTCGACCTCTCCGCCGCCGGTGGGCGATATCCCGGTCGCCATCTCGTCGGCGCCAGCCCGGAGATCCTGGTGCGCCGCAACGGTAACGAGGTGCTGAGTCATCCGCTGGCAGGTTCGACCCGCCGCATTCTCGACAACCCCCAGGCAGACCGCAGGGCCGCCGACACCCTGCTCACCTCGGCCAAGGATCAGGCCGAACACCGCTATGTCGTTGACCAGGTCGCTGCCGTGCTGAGCGACCGCTGTGCCGAAGTCGACACGCCCGCACCGGATCTCACCGAGACGCCGGCGATGTGGCACCTCGGCACCCCGATCTCGGCGACCGTCCCGCTGGCCGGGCCATCCGCGCTGGAACTCGCGGTGGCGCTGCACCCCACCCCCGCGATCTGCGGCACGCCGACCGGCACCGCGGCGCGCCTGATCGCCGAACTCGAGGGCGAGCGCGGTTTCTACGCAGGCGCGGTCGGCTGGTGCGATGCCGACGGCAACGGCGAATGGATGGTGAGCATCCGCTGCGCCGAGCTGTCCGCCGACGGCACCACCCTGCTCGCCCACGCGGGCGGCGGGATCGTCGCCGCCTCCGACCCCGCCGCTGAAGTGGCCGAGACCACCGGCAAATTCCAGCGAATTCTCGGGTCGCTCGGTATCGCCGACCTGCCCGTCACCGTCGGCTGACCCTGCCGACCACTACGCCAACGAGAGACTGATCATGCCCATTCCCCCGATCGCGCCCTACCCGATGCCGACCGCGGACGAGTTCACCGCCGATCGGGTCGACTGGACCGCCGAACCCGGCCGTAGCGCACTGCTGATCCACGATATGCAGCAGTACTTCCTCGACGCCTACGACCTGTATCGCGATCCCGCCCGCACCCTCATCGCCAATATCGCCAAGCTGCGCGACCACTGCCACCAGCTCGACATCCCGGTCATCTACACCATGCAACCCGGCGACCAGCATCCGTCGCGGCGCGGCATTCTCGCCGATTTCTGGGGCACCGGCATGGCCGAGGGCGCCGATACCGAGGTGATCAACGCCATCGCCCCCGATCCGCAGGATATCCAGGTCACCAAGTGGCGCTACTCCGCCTTCCAGCGCACCGACCTGCGTGAACTGCTTGGCTACTACGGCCGCGACCAGCTCCTCATCACCGGCGTCTACACCCACATGGGCTGCATGCTCAGTGCCGCGGAAGCTTTCATGGGCGACGTGCGCCCCTTCCTCGTCCACGACGCCACCGCCGACTTCAGCCGCGATGAACACATCATGGCGCTGAACTACGTCGCCCGCCGCTGCGGGGCTGTCAGCAGCACCGACGATCTGATCCGTCAGCTCGGCAGCGCGAAGGTGAAATCCACTGAGCGCCGATCCGCCTGATCGGCGCCGTCGAGCACAGCTGTGGCACAGCCACTTCCGTCACCGGCGAGGGGTCCTGCCGTTCCGCGCTGAACGACAGGGCTCCTTCGGCACCGGACACTCTGCGCCACTGTTGATTCCGCTCGCCGAGAACGCCGCAGGAGTGGCCGGTTCCGGCGACAGGAAGGCCGATCTGGTGACGCGGGTCACAATCCACTATTGAAACTGAAGTTAGGCTAACCTACCCTTCTCTCCGGCTGGGCTCTCATCGGCCCGGGTGGCACTAGGGAGAGTCGGGGAACGTTGAGGGTGAAGGAGTTGCTGTGGGATCGGTGGAACGGGACGAAGTAGGCGCCGAAGATCCCGGATTGCCGCTCACCGGAGCACAATTGGGCATCTGGAACGCCCAGCGGCTCGACCCCGACTCGCTCAGCTACATGGTCGGCGAGGTGCTCGAGATCGCCGGACCCGATCCCGTCGATGTGGCTTTGCTGGACACCGCGATTCGCCACACCATCGTCGAAACCGACACCATGGGACTGCGATTCGCCGACACCCCGGCGGGACCGCGCCAGCGGATCACCGACCTGGAACCCGACCTGCGCCCGATCGTGGATCTGCGCGGCGAGACCGACCCGATCGCGGCCGCGCACCGGCTGGTCGCGGCCGAACGTGCACGCTCGGCCACCTCGTGCCGGGCCATGGTCGACCGGCAGCTCTACACCTACACACGGCTGCGCCTCACCGACAACGAGGTGTGGTGCATCCAGCTCTACCACCACCTGATCATCGACGGCTACAGCGCGGCCATGGTGTCGCGCCGGGTCGCCGCGCACTACACCGCGCTGCGTCGCGGCGCCGACGTGCCGCGCCTGCGGTGGGGCTCGATCGAGACGCTCGTGGCCGAAGACCTCGAATACCGTGGAAGCCAGGCACATCAGCACGACCGCGACTACTGGCGCGACCGGCTCACGCCGCTGCCACCGCTGGACGGTCGCGGCCGCGCACCCGAGGGCATAGTCGAGCAGACCCACGAGATCCGCGCCGTCCTCGACACCGACCTGGTGGCACGCGTCAAGGCGGCGGCCGCGGCAGCCGGAATCACCTGGGCCGACGTGCTCGTCGCCGGATACGTGGGATTCGTGCACCGGTTGCTCGGCGAGACCGATGTGGTCATCGCACTGCCGGTGATGGCGCGGGTGGGCAAGACCGCCCTCACCACCCCCTCCATGGCGGTCAACGTACTGCCACTGCGAATTTCGGTATCCAGCTCCGATCGCCTCGGCGAACTCGGGAAGCGGGTGGCAGATGCCCTGCGGGAGATGCGCGCCCACCAGCGATTCCGCGGTGAGGACCTGGCCCGCGAATTCGGCGGCACCCAGACCGGCGCGCTGCTGCACGGCATCGGCATCAACCTCAAGGCGTTCGACTTCGCCCTCGATTTCGACGGTGCCACCGGCACGCTGCGCAATGTCGCCGGTGGCCCACCAGAGGATCTGGGACTGACCGTCACCCCACTGTCGGAGGACCGGATCCAGCTCGGATTCGAGGTCGACGCCCGATCGCTGGACGCCGCCACGGCGCAGCGGCGGATGGACGCGCTGGTCACATTGATCACCGAACTCATCGACGCGGCGGATAGGCCGATCGGCGCGATCGCCCTGTACCAGAACGAGATCGGCGCGAGTATCGACGTCGATCGCGCCGGTGCCGCGCTGCCCGGTCAGCCGACGGACGCGGTCGAGATCTTCGACAGCATGGTCGCGGCGCAACCAGATGACATCGTGCTCGTCGACGGCGCCCACCGGCTCACCGCCGCCGAACTGGGCGCCAGGGTGCACCGGTTGGCGCGGTACCTGCGTGGCCGGGGCGTCGGCCCCGAGGACATCGTCGGCATCGCGCTGCCGCGCACCGTCGACCTGGTCATCGCCCAGCTCGCAGTGCGGCACGCGGGCGCGGCCTACCTGATCCTCGACATCGGACACCCGGCCCAACGCCTCGCCGACATCGTCGACGACGCCGCCCCGGTGCTGATCCTCACCGACGACACGGTCGCGGACACGATATTCGCCGACGCCCGTCGGTCGGTTGCCCTGATCCGGATGTCGGACAGCGAGATTCGCGAGGTGGTCGGCGGACTGGCCGACGGCCCGCTCACCACCGCCGAACTCGCCGCGCCGCGCTTGCCCGCGCATCTGGCCTACGTCGTGTACACCTCGGGATCCACCGGAAAGCCAAAGGGCGTGCAGATCTCCTGCAGTGCGATGGCCCAGCTGCTGCACCACCACCGATCGACCGTCTACGCCGAGGCCGCCGAGCGCGTCGGCGGGCGGCAGTTGCACATCGCGCACACCTACTCCTTCGCCTTCGACGCGGCGCTGGACCAACTGCTGTGGCTGTGGTGCGGACACCGGGTTCATCTGTACGACACCGATATTCAGAAGGACGCTGCCGCCCAGGTCGCCGCGTTCGGTGCCGATCGCATCGATGTCGTCGACACCACCCCCTCGATGGCGACCGCCCTGATCGACAACGGGCTGCTCGGCCGCGCTCACCGTCCTGAGCTGCTGCTGCTCGGTGGCGAGGCGACCCCGCCCGCCCTGTGGTCGGTCATCGTCGCCTCGAAGGTGGCCGCCCGCAATATGTACGGTCCGACCGAGGCCACCGTCGACGCGCTCAGCGCGCCGGTGACCGGGGCGCTACCGCATGTCGGCGGTCCGCTCGCCGGAACCCGCGCCTACCTGCTCGACGGTGCGCTGCAACTCGTACCGGACGGCGAGATCGGCGAATTGTATTTGGCCGGTCCGCAGTTGGCGCGCGGCTATCTCGGACGCGTCGAGGTGACGGCGGAGCGGTTCGTCGCCGACCCGTTCGCGGCGGGCGAGCGCATGTATCGCACCGGCGACCGGGCCCGTTGGCTACCCGGCCATGGCTACGACTACCTCGGGCGCGGCGATCAGCAGATCAAGGTGCGCGGCTATCGCGTGGAACTGGGCGAGGTCGAAGCGTCGCTCGGGGTACTGTCCGGCGTGGCCGCCGCGGCCGCCACCATCCGCAAGTCCGGGGACAGCACCCGGCTGGTGGGCTACCTGGTCCCCGAGGCCGGCCGTGCTCTCGACGCCGATCAGCTGCGCCACCAGCTCACCACCATGGTGCCCGACCACCTGGTGCCCTCCGCGCTCGTCGTCCTCGACGCCCTGCCGACCACCGTGAACGGCAAACTCGATCGCGCTGCCCTGCCCACACCCCAGCTGACCTCGACCGGACGACCGCCTCGCACCGAGCAGGAGCGGGCGCTGTGCGGTGTGGTCGCCGAGGTGCTCGGCGTGGCACAGGTCAACGCCACCGATGACTTCTTCGGACTCGGCGGCGACAGCATCACCGCGATCGGCGTGAGCAGCCGCCTGCGCGCAATCGGCTGGGAGGTACAGCCGAAAACACTGCTGGCCCAACGCGATCTGGCCACCATCGCGGCAGTGGCCCAGGTGTCGGAGCAGCAGACCCACACCCCTGCCCCGGATGAGGCGACCGGCCTGGTCCCGATCCCGCCCATGGTGGCCGCACTCCTGGAAGCGAACCCGAGCCGCACCGCCGTAGCCGGCTACGCCCAGTGGACCGCCCTGACCCTGCACGAAGACCTCACCCTCGACCACCTGACCACCGGCCTGCAAACACTGCTCGACCGCCACGACGCCCTGCGCCTGATCCTCGACGAATCGGACCGGCTGGAAGTCGCGGACGTCGGCGCGGTGCGCGCATCGAGCCTGGTCCGCGAGCTGCCGTTCGACGAATCACTGTCGAGCCGCACGGTCACCGCCGAGTCTTCCGCTGGTGCGGCCGCGCGTGCCGACGCTGCGGGTGAGACATCGCCCCTCTCGGGCACCTCGGACGGTGGAGCGAATTCCTCGGCGCTGCAGGGCAAGTCCTCTGCCGAAGCCGCGGGCGACACATCACTACCCTCAACCACCCCGAACGGTGGACCGAACTCCTCAACGCCGCACGGCAAGTCCTCTGCCGAAGCCGCGGGCGACACATCACTATCCTCAACCGTCCCGGACAGCGGGCCGAATTCCTCAGCACCACACAGCAAGTCCGCTGAGGATGAACTGCTCGAGTCGGTGGCGACAGAGCTCGCGGGGGAATTGGATCCCGCAGCGGGGATCGAGATTCGCGCTGCGCTGGTACGCACCGCGCCGGGAACCGCCGACTGCCTGGTCCTGGTTGCCAATCACGTGGTGGTGGATGGCGTTTCTTGGCGCATCCTGGTGCCCGAGCTGTATGAGGCGTGTGCGGCAGCCCGAGACCGGCGCCCGGTTCGGCTGCCCGCGAAGGGCAGTTCGTGGCGGCGGCACGCCACCCTGCTCGCCGAGTCCGGCGCCACGGGCGAGCACCGTTCGGAATTGGCGCACTGGCAACGCGCGCTCGGCGACGCCACCGTCGCGTCACTGGGGGAACGGCCGCTCGACCACGCCGTAGACCTCGTCGAGAGTGCGAACCAGACAAGAACTTTCGCAGCTCCCGAGATTTCCGAGGCACTGCTGACCACGCTCCCCGCCGCGTATCGGGCCAAGACCGACGACGTGCTGCTCGCGGCGCTCATGCTGGCGCTCAACGCGTGGCGGCACGAGCGTGGCGAAGCGCTCGAGACCGGCAGGCCCGTCACGGTCGAGGGGCACGGGCGCGACGCCCTGCGTGCCGATACCGATTTCGCGGGCACCATCGGCTGGTTCACCAGCGAGTACCCGGTGTGGACGCCGGCGACCGGCATCGACGACCCGGCTGGGCTCGCCGAGGCACTGGCAGGCGGGGCGGCGGCCGGACGGCTGTTGCGGGCGGTCAAGGAGGCCAAGCGCGCCGTCCCCGGCAATGGCGTGGGATACGGCGTGCTGCGCAGGCTCGATCCGGAGACCGCGCCGCGATTCACCGAGCGGCGCGCACCCGAGGTGCTGCTCAACTACCTCGGCCGCTTCGGCGGCGGCGCCGCCCTCGGCTGGAGCTTGCCCGAACACGACGCGTTTGCGGTGACGGAACCACCGGAAAAGGCGCTCACGGAAGTACTTTCGCTCAATGTCTTCGTGCACGAACCCACCACCGCGCACCCGGGTGGGCCCCGGCTCGCCGTGGAGTGGACTGCGGCGAGCCGGATTCTCGGTGCGCACCAGGTCACGGAAATCCAGCGGCACTTCGAACTCGCGCTGGAGGCGTTCGCCGCGCACGCGATGCTGTTCCCCGGCGGGCTCACACCGTCGGACTCCCCCGAACTCGCCGTCGCCCAGGAAACCATCGACACGCTGGAGGCCGCGCACGGCCCGCTGGCCGAACTGCTGCCGCTCTCGCCCTTGCAGGAGGGCCTGCTGTTCCATGCGATTCGCGATGGCGCGGACGATGTCTACGCCCTGAGCGCCCGCGTCGACCTGCACGGACCACTGGACGGCGCGCGGTTGTCGGCGGCTTTCGACACCGTCATCGGCAGGCATCCCACCATGGCCGCGGCCTTCCACTACGAGGGCCTGGATCAGCCGGTGCAGGCGGTCCCCCGGTCGGTCGGCATGCCGTGGCGTGAGGTCGATCTGTCCGGGTTGCCGCTGCGCGCCGCGCAGGCCGCCGCCGACCGGCTGGAAATCGACGCCACCCGGCACCGGTTCACAGTGGACCGGTCGCCGATGTTACGCGCCACGCTGGTTCGGCTGCCAGGACAAGCGCACCGGCTGGTGCTCAACACTCATCACCTGGTGATCGACGGCTGGTCAACGCCCATCGTGTTGCGCGAGGTGCTCGCCGTCTACCACGGCGACGAACTGTCCTCGCCCGCCTCGTACAGCGACTATCTGGCCTGGATCGGCACCCGTGACCGCGCGGCCGTCCGCGCAGCCTGGTCGCGGCGACTGGCCGGGTTCGCCGAGCCGACGCTGGTGCGCACCAGCACTTTCCGCGAGCGGGAAGTCCGGCAGTGGCAGGTTCCGCTGCCCGAATCGCTCGCCACGGCACTGGCCGAACTCGGCCGCCGCCGCGGCCTGACGATGAACACCCTGGTGCAGGGCACCTGGGCGCTGGTGCTCGCCGCACTCACCGGACGCACCGACGTCGTGTTCGGTGCGACCGTCTCCGGCCGCCCCGCTGAACTGCCAGGTGTCGCGGGCATGGTCGGCCTGTTCGCCAACACCGTGCCGGTGCGCTGTGCCTTCGACGCGGATCGCGCGCTGCTCGAGCAGTTGGCCGAACTGCAGGAGAACCAGTTCGCCATGCAGGAGTTCGACTACGCGGGACTGGCGGAGATCGAACGGATCGCCGGGATCGGCACCCTCTTCGATACCCTGGTCGCCTTCGAGAACTTCCCGAATTCCGGTGCCGAGCAACCGGAGTCGCACGAGTTGCGACGCGGCGACTTCCACAATCACGGCAACACGCACTACCCGATGACCTTGATCGCCCCGCCGGGCGACCATCTGCAACTGGTGATCTGGTACGACCGCGCCGCCGTACCCGACACCACGCTCGCCCACATCTCCGAGCGGATCGGCACGATCCTCACCGCCGTCACCTCCGCCACGGACCCCACTCCCGCCCCGTTCCTCGAGCCTCTCGCACCAGTGGTCGCGATTGCCGCCGCGGCCACCACGACCACGGCCACCGGGACATCGCCCGCGACTGTCGCGACCGCACCGACTGTCGCGACCGCACAGGTTGTCGCGACCGCACAGGTTGTCCCGACAGCGGCTACCGCGACCGCACCGACCGCGGCTGCCGCGACGGCGCCGACTGTCGAGACGGCATCGACTACCGCCGCCACACGACCCACCGCCGGCGAACAGCCGGACCCAAGGGGCGACACCCTCGCCGAATGGGGGACGCCGGTCGATCCGGCGGCGCCCGCCATCACCGCCGAAGGCGTCACGATCGACTTCCGCGAGTTCGACGCCAGGGTGAATCGACTGGCCCGGTGGCTCATCTCGCGCGGTGTCGGTCCCGAAACCGTGGTGGCCGTTGCCATGCCACGCTCCATCGAATCGGTGGTCACGGCGCACGCCATCTGCCGAGCCGGTGGCGTGTACCTGCCGGTGGACCCGGAACAGCCCGCCCAGCGCGTCGAGAAGATCCTCGACACCGCCGCTCCCGCCCTCGTTCTGCACTCGCTGGACGAGGCGGACACCAGCGGATTCACCGATGCGGAACTCACCGATGCCGACCGGCTCGCGCCGCTGCGCCCGGCCAACACCGCCTGCCTGCTGTTCACCTCCGGCTCCACCGGTGTGCCCAAGGGCGTGAGCCTGTCGCACGCCTCGATCATCTCCACCTTCGAGTGGCTGCAGCGCGAGCGCCGGTTCGGGCCGGGCGACACGATGCTCTACCGCACCCCGCCGATCTTCGACGCCTCGCTCATGGAGATGTTCCTTCCGCTGCACGTCGGCGCCCGGATCGTACTGACCCGGCCGGGCGGTCACCGCGATCCCTACTATCAGGCTCAGCTCATGAGCACCGAGCGGGTGACCGCGATGTGGATGACGACTTCCATGCTGACCGTGCTCGCCGAAGAGGCCGACCTATCGGGATGCGCGGATCTGCGCTGTGTTCTCACCGGCGGTGAGGTGCTGCCGCCCGCGACGGCGCACCGCATGCGCGCACTGACCGGCACCGCCGTGTACAACTTCTACGGTCCCACCGAGGCCGCGATCGGCTTCACCTTCCACGAGACCGTCGATGCCGATACCGGGTCGGTCCCGGTCGGCGCGCCCGCCGATGCCGTTCGCATCCTCGACGACCAACTGCGGCCGGTTCCCGAGGGAACCATCGGCGAGCTCTACATGACCGGTGTCCGGCTGGCGCGCGGCTATCTGACCCGCCCCGATCTGAGCGCTGCCGCGTTTGTGGCCGATCCGGACGGGACAGGCGAAAGGATGTACCGCACCGGCGATCTGGTGAAACGCAATCCGGATGGGGAACTCGACTATGTCGGCCGCACCGACAGCCAGGTGAAGTTGCGCGGCCAGCGCATCGAACTGGGCGATATCGAAGCGGCCCTGCTCACGTGTGCCGGTGTGGCCCACTCGGTGGTGCTGCTGCGCGAGGACACACCGGGTGATCAGCGCCTGGTCGCCTATCTCATCGCCGAGTCCGCCGTCGTGCTCGACACCGGCGCGGTGCGCGAGCAGCTGCGAACAGCGTTGCCCGCGTACATGATTCCTGCCGCCTTCGTGGTGCTGGATCATATTCCGCGCACCGCGACCGAGAAGATCGCCCGGCAAGAACTGCCCGCGCCTGAATCCAGCCGGTCCGGCGAGACCGTTGCCGATTCCGGGCGGACGGAGGTTTCGACGACGAGCGAACCGGTCGGAGATCCTGTGCGGGACACGGGTTCCGGCCTGCTCGACACGATCTGCCAGGCCATGGCAGTTGTCCTGTCGCTCGACGAAATCGGCGCGGACGACGACTTCTTCGAACAGGGCGGGCACTCACTCCTCGCTGTGCGACTGATCGGCCGTCTGACCCGCGCGGACCTACCGGTGGTCCTCGACGACGTCTTCGCCGCTCCCACGCCTCGTGAACTCGCGGCGCGGATCGGCGCGGTCGATCCCACCGCGCCTCGACCGGCAGACGGTCTCGCCAGTTTGGGCAGCCGCCTCGATCCGGTGCTGGAGCTGCGCACCGAAGGGTCGGTCCCACCGCTGTTCTGCATCCATCAGATCGGCGGCACCGCATGGAAATACGCTCCGCTGGCCCGGCTGCTGCGCGCCGAGCGACCGATCATCGGCCTGCAGATGCCCCAGCTCACCGAGCCGGATGTCCACATG
Organism: Nocardia sp. NPDC058480; assembly: GCF_042720495.1. Lineage (NCBI taxonomy): Bacteria > Bacillati > Actinomycetota > Actinomycetes > Mycobacteriales > Nocardiaceae > Nocardia > Nocardia sp. NPDC058480. The sequence continues at coordinate 94,843 of NZ_JBHXMN010000013.1, forward strand.
CGCACGCTCGACGAGCTGGCGCGGTACTACCTGGCCGCCGTCCGCCGCATCCAGCCGCAGGGTCCGTACCACTTGCTCGGCTACTCGCTTGGCGGCAACCTCGCCCACGCGATGGCCGCGATCCTGGAAGCCGAGGGCGAGCAGGTCGGCTATGTGGGTCTGCTCGACTCGCATCCGCTGTCGAACCTGACCGATCGTGCCGCCGCGACCCTGGCCGACCCCGCCGGAATGGACGCACTGCTGCCCGAAATCGCCGAGTACGCACCGGAATTGGCAGTAGTGGTGCGCAATGCCGCGACCGAGCTGCTGCGCATGGTCACGCAATCGGAGTCCCCGCGCTACAGCGGCCCGATGGCCATGTACTGCGCCGACGCCGGTGACGAACCCGAACGCGTGCACGCCCAGATGACCGGCTGGAAGGCGGCCGGCGCACAACTGGTGGTCCGCCGACTTCCTTACTCGCACAACGACATTGCGACCCCGACCGGCTGGATCGAGGTCGCGGCGCTCCTCGATGTGGATCCGGCGATCCGCACCTGAACCTCCACCTGGAATGAAAGAAGGAAAACCCTCAATGTCAGCACATCGAATGACGGCACGCATGCGTGCCGCCGTCGCCCTCCTGATCGTCGCAGTGACCGCGACGGCAGTGGGCTGCGGCAGCTCCACCTCCGACGAGGCCGCCGTCACCGGCACTCGCCAGGTGGAAACCGCCAAGGGCCTGGTCACCGTGCCCGCCGACCCGCAGCGCATCGTGGTACTCAACGGCGCTCTCGCCGGGTACCTCTTCGATCTGGATGCCAAGGTGGCAGCCGCGGATCCGCGCATTCTCGGCCTCACGCTGAAGCCCGGCGAGTTCCCCCCGGCCTGGGCCGCGGAAGCCAAGGAGCAGGGTACCGAGACGGTGCCCTCCGGTGACGACCTGAACCTGGAATTCATCGCCGCCCAGCGGCCGGACCTGATCATCGGCGGCGGACCGGGCTGGCCGGGTCAGCAGACGATCAAGAACTACGACAAGCTCACCGCCGTCGCGCCCACCGCGCTGGTGGCGTCCGACCTCGCCAACTGGCAGGACCAGTTGAAGGCGGTAGCCGAGTTCGTGAACCGCTCCGAAAAGGTGGGCCCCATGATCACCGCCTACAACGACAAGGTCAAGGCGGTGAAATCCGGTCTGAAGGTGCCGCAGGGCGCGGTGGCCGTGATGCAGTCCCAAGCGGACGGCAAGCCCATCCTGCTCGCTCCCAACACCCCGCTGGCCACGCTGCTCTCCGAGGTCGGCTTCACCATCGACGACAAGATCGAAGCGAAGGCAGGCAACCCGCCCCGGGCCGCGGCCGGCGACTGGGTGACCTTCAGCCCCGAGCTGCTGAGCACCGTCGTCGACGCGCCGGTGCTGTTCGTGATCAAGCTCGACGGCGGCCGCGATATCCCCCAGCTGAAGGAAGATCCGGCGCTGGCCATGCTGCCTGCCTTCCAGAAGGGCCAGCTCTACGAGCTGCCGGCGGAAAGCAAGCGCCCGGACTACCGGGTCGCCATGGCGACCCTCGACCTGCTGGCCGAACGCTTCAAGGCATAGCCTGATCGTCCCCGCCACACACGAATAGCATGGTCGCGAACAACCCATGAGCCGCAGGGCAAGGGACCCCGCCGTTCCGGAGAACGGCGGGGTCCCTCGTCTGCGTATTCGCTTGTGTTACAGCGCTTTCAGTTCCTCGGTGACCGCACCGACGGACTTCTTCGCATCACCGAACAACATCGAGGTGTGGTCGGCGTAGAACAGCGGGTTGTCGATACCCGCGAAGCCGGAGTTCATCGAGCGCTTGAGCACGATGACGCTCTTGGCCTGGTCGACATTGAGCACCGGCATGCCGTAGATCGGGCTGGACTTGTCGTCGCGGGCCGCCGGGTTGGTGACGTCGTTGGCGCCGATCACGAGGACCACATCGGTGCGGTTGAATTCACCGTTGATGTCGTCCATTTCCTTCATCGCGTCGTAGGACACCTCGGCCTCGGCGAGCAGCACGTTCATGTGACCGGGCATACGACCGGCGACCGGGTGGATCGCGTACTTGACCTCGACGCCCTTGCCCTCGAGCAGCAAAGCCATCTCCTTGACCGCGTGCTGGGCCTGGGCCACGGCCATGCCGTAGCCGGGGACCACGATCACCTGGTTGGCGTAGGCCATCTGGATCGCGGCGTCGGCGGCCGAGGTCGCCTTCGCGGTCTTGGCCTCGCCGTCACCCGAACCCGCGACCGCGCCACCGCCACCGAAGCCACCGGCCACGATCGCGGGGATGGAGCGGTTCATGGCCTTGGCCATCAGGTTGGTGAGGATGGTGCCGGACGCGCCGACGATCATGCCCGCGACGATCATCGCGGTGTTGTTCAGCGCCAGACCCGCGGCCGCGGCCGACAGACCGGTCAGGGCGTTGAGCAGCGAGATGACGACCGGCATATCCGCGCCACCGATGGGCAGCACGACCATCAGGCCGAGCACACCGGCGAACAGGAGCAGCCCGATCATCCACAGCTGCGAAACACCACCGTTGTCGGCGCCGAGGCCGATCACCACGGCGCACACGATCGCGCCGAGGAGCAGCAGCAGGTTCAGCGGCTGCTGCAGGCGGCCGACGCTGATCGGCTTGCCGGACAGGATCTCCTGCAGCTTCGCGAAGGCGATGATCGAGCCCCAGAAGGAGACCGAGCCGATCACCGCGGCGAACAGCGAACCGATGATGATGTGGATCGTCGGGGTTTCGTGCAGCTGCGAAAAGCCCGCGCTGTCGACGAATTCGGCCCACGCGATCAACGCGACGGTGCCACCACCGACACCGTTGAACGCCGCGACCAGCTGCGGCATCTCGGTCATCTTGGTGCGGATAGCGGGCGGAACACCCAGTGCCACACCGACGATCAGACCGGCGGCGATGAGAATCCAGTTGAGCAGGGCGGCGTGGCGCACCGAGATCAAGGTGGCCACAACGGCCAGACCCATACCGACAGCGGCGATCTGGTTGCCACGGACGGCGGTCTTCGGGCCGGTCAGGCCCATCAGGCCGTAGATGAACATGGAGAAGGCCACGATGTAGAGGCCGTTGACCAGGTAGGTCATATTGTCGACTGCGTGCATCACTCGGCCGCCTTCTTCTTACCCTTGAACATGGCGAGCATGCGGTCGGTGACCACGAAACCACCGATGACGTTCAATGTTCCGAACACCACCGCGACGAACAGGATCACCTGCACCAGCAGCGAGGGGTCCTTCACATTGCCCAGGGTCACCAGCGCACCGAGCACGACGATGCCGTGAATGGCGTTGGTGCCCGACATCAGCGGGGTGTGCAGGGTGTTGGGGACCTTGGAGATGACGGCGAATCCGACGAACCCGGACAAAACGAGGATCGCGATATTGGCGAGCAGTTCGGTGTACATCAGGCTTCCACGCTCGATTCGATCTTTTCGCTGCGCTCACGGGTCACACAGGAGTCCGCCAGGACCTGATCTTCGAAGTCGGGGGCGAGCTTGCCATCGACCAGCATCAGTTCCAGCAGCGCCGAAATGTTCTTCGAGTACAGCTCGGAAGCGTGCTCGGGCATCGTGGCGGGCAGGTTCAGCGGCGAGGCGATGGTCACCTCGTGCTTGACCACGACCTCGCCGGGCTCGGTGAGCTCGCAGTTGCCACCGGTCTCACCGGCCAGGTCGACGATCACACTGCCGGGCTTCATGCCCTCGACAGCGGCGGCGGTGACCAGGCGCGGCGCGGGGCGACCCGGCACCAGCGCGGTGGTGATCACGATGTCGAAACCCTTGATGGCGTCTTCGAGGGCCTGCTGCTGCTGGGCCTTCTCCTCGTCGGTGAGTTCGCGGGCGTACCCGCCCTCACCGGCGGCGTCGATGCCCAGATCCAGCCACTGCGCACCAACCGAGCGCACCTGATCGGCGACCTCGGGGCGCACGTCGTAACCGGTGGTCCGGCCACCCAGACGCTTGGCCGTGGCCAAAGCTTGCAGACCGGCGACACCGACACCGAGCACCAGCACGGTGGCCGGCTTCACGGTGCCCGCGGCGGTGGTGAGCATCGGGAAGAACCGGGTCGACTCCGACGCGGCGAGCAGCACAGCCTTGTAGCCTGCCACGTTCGCCTGCGAGGACAGGGCATCCATCACCTGCGCGCGCGAGATACGCGGAATCGCCTCGACGGCAAAGGCCTGCACACCGGCAGACTTCAGCGCACCGATCTGATTCTCGGCATTGCGCGGGGCGAGGAACCCGATCATGGTCTGCCCGGAGGACAGCTTGGCCACCTCGGCATCGCTGGGCGGGGCAACCTTGACGACGACCTCGGCCGACCACGGATCACCGATGGTCGCGCCTGCCTCTACATAGGCAGCGTCGGGAATGAGAGCGCCGAGGCCGGCACCGGCTTCCACGATCACCTCGACACCCTGCTTGGACAGGGAGGGGATGATCTTGGGCACCAATGCGACTCGCCGCTCGCCCGGGCCGGACTCGCGAACGACTCCGACACGCGCTCCGCGCGGCGAACCCTCGCCCACGTTTTGCGTTGTCTCCACTAGTCAGACTTCCTTTTCGTGCTGGCTTCGAGCCTGGGAACAACGGGTAGCCGAAGTTACCTGCGGGTAAGTTCGACTGAAATCCTCGCAACTGTACTCGGCTCGCGGTGAGCCTAGCGGAGATGCCCGTCACAACGGAGAGCTGGACCGACGACCACAAATCGGACACCTCGGGCCTGTTCATCCGTGACAACGACCTCCTGGCCTGGCAGTTAGCCGATTGCGCCCTCGTCGAGATTCGTCGTCGCAGGTGAGACGCACAAGACCGCACATCGACGTCGGTTACTTACCTCGACGTATGACTGCTGGACCGGCCGGTCCGGGGCACAGCGGACGTGACGCGCGTCATGCCGATGTCCCGCTCGGGCTGTTGCGCGACCCAGATCACACCGTAGGGTCGAGGCCGTGAACGACTGCGCCTTCTGTCTGATCGTGGCGGGTGCCGCACCGGCGACCATGGTCTACTCCGATGACGCGGTCTGCGCGTTCCTCGACATCCGTCCCGTCACCCGCGGCCACACCCTGATCGTGCCCAAGGTCCACGCGACCGAGCTCGACGATCTCGATCCCGAACTCGGCGCCCGGATGTTCCGCACCGGCCACCGCCTGGCCCGCGCCTTGCGCGTGAGCGGGCTCGCGAGCGACGGAGCCAATCTCATTCTCAACGACGGCACCGCCGCGTTCCAGACCGTCGGCCACGTCCACCTGCACGTGGTCCCCCGCAAACACGGTGACAAACTCAGCTTCGCCAAGGGCTTCCTGCTGCGTCGTCCGTACGAACCGAATTCGACCGCGGCGGCGATCCGCGCGGGCCTGTCCGCACTCGACCAGAGCGAAGCAGAAGGAGCACAGGGATGACCGAGACGCCGGGGCGCGAACAACTCACCGACCTGCTCGCCGAGCAGTGGGAAGCCATCGCGCTGCTGGTCGCCGACCTCGACGAAAAGACTTGGCGGCGAACGTCCCCGCTGCCAGGCTGGACCCTGTTCGACGTGGTCGCGCACGTGATCGGCACCGAATCGTGGTTGCTCGGCCAGACACCGCCGCCGCATGATCCGTTGCGCCCCAAGACCGATGTGCGAACGCTGCCGCATGTGCGCAACGAAGTGGCTGTGCTCAACGAGATCTGGGTCGACCGGTTGCGCCCGCTCTCCGGCAAGCGCCTGCTCGCGCTGTTCGACGAGACCACCGAGCGTCGCCGGGCCGCCTTGGCCGCGATGGACGACGATGCCTGGCAGGCCACGACGGTGTCGCCGGTGGGGCAGGTGCCCTACGGCCGGTTCATGCGGGTGCGGCTTTTCGATTGCTGGATGCACGAACTCGACCTCGCCGACGGGATCGGTCGCAGCGTGCCAGAGGGTGGCGCGCGGGCCGAGGCCGCGTTCGCCGAACTGACCATCGGTCTCGGTCGCGCGGTGGTGAAAGGCGCCAAAGCGCCGGATGGTTCGCTGGTCACGCTCGATCTGACCGGCCCGGTGACCAGGCAGGTGCATCTGTCGGTCGCCGGTGGGCGCGGAACGGTTCTCGACGAGATTTCCGAGGAGCCGACGACCGTGCTCCGGTTGGACTCCGGGCTTTTCGCCCGGTTGCGCGGTGGGCGCACGACGGCTGACCGGCACCCCGGCGAGGTCGTCGTCGAGGGCGATACGACCCTCGGCGAGCGGCTTGTGCGGAATCTGGCGTTCACCATCTGATGCGACTTTTCCTGGCGTCGTACCGGTTCGGTGGTTTCGCCGATCGGCTCGTGGGGCTCGTCGGTGCGCCGGGGCGGGTCGCGGTGATTCCGAACGCGTGTGACGCCTGGCCGGACGCCTGGTCGTCGGCGGTGATGAGCGATGTGAAACCGCTGGAGCAGCAGGGTTATTCGCCCGAGGTGCTGGATCTGCGCGAGTACGCCGGACAACCGGAACGGCTGGAACGGCACCTGCGCGGGTTCCCGATGGTCTGGGTGCGCGGCGGTAACACTTTCGTGCTTCGTGCCCAATTCGCCCGCAGCGGTGCTGATTCCGTGTTCACCACCCTGTTGCGCGAAGACGCGCTGGTCTACGCGGGCTACAGCGCGGGCGCGTGCCTGCTCGGACCCGACCTGCACGGGCTGGAAACCATGGACGATCCCGCGGAGGTGCTGCCCACCACCGGCATCGAACCACTGTGGGACGGACTGGGTTTGGTGGATCGTCGCCTGGTCGTCCACCTGGACTCCCCCACCGACCCGGACGGCGATTCCGCCGCGATGCTGGCCCACTGCGTCGCCGAGGAGATCCCGCACTGGGCACTCACGGACAACGATGTCGTCCTGGTCGACGGCGACCGCACCGAGGTGCTCAGGGGCTGAAGCCTCACACCGCGGTCACCGCCGGTTGGCGACGAAAGACGAACCAGCGCATCGCGCAGTACATGTACACGGCCTCACAACCGCCGGCGAGCAGCCTGGCCAGGTGATATTCCAGGCCGAGGGCGGTGAGACCCGAGCCGACGCCGAGGATGAAGGCCAGGTAGTTCACCAGCACGACAATCACATACACCGCGGCCTGCTTGCCCATCGGCGCGTGGGAATGGAAGTTGAAGGTGCGGTTGAGCAGGAAGCTCAGCCCGAACGCGGCGATGTAGGCGAGGGTGATCGACAGCCAGACCGGCAGGCCGAGTCCACTGTGCAGCAGGGTGAGCAGCAGCAGGTCGACGCCGAAGGTGAAGCTGTTGATCAGCCCGAACCCGAAAAGCGTCGCGGGCATATACCGATCCAGGCCCCACGGCAGCCGGGCCACGACCACCTCGCACCAACGGGTGAATCGGTCGGCCACCGACTCGGTGACACTCGCCTGATGCTCCACGCGGCCAGCCTGCCAGCGGCAGATGAAGCCAGGGTGAGCACACGGCAAACGGGTGGGCCGAGCAGCTAGCGGCCGACCGCCACGATCGGGCGAGTGTCGAACGAGGCCCATGCGGCGAGGCAGCGACGGCGGGTGAGCTCGTCGGCCTCGGCGAGCAGGGCGTCACGCAGCAGCGCGGGGTCGGCCGCCCAGCGCGCGGCGATCTCGGCCAGCGCGCGGACGTCGAACATCCCCGTCGATTCCAGCGCGGACAGCCATTCGTGGTGTGCGCCGGTGTGGACACTGCGCATCGCGTCGGTGTCGATGCCCGCGTCGGCGAACTCCGCGGCCAACAGGGCACCCACCAGCTCACTGCGGTCCTGCGGTTGTTTCGGCATCGCCAGTCCTCCCTGCGAAAAACGGTGCGGCGCAACAGCGTCGCGTGATCGATGCGCGCGAAGCGCACCCGTGGAGCAGAACTCGAAACACGCTGGGCGGCGAGGCGATTCACCATCGAACACACCCGGTACGGGCATTGTGAAGCATTGGACGGCGTATACACCAACTGGGCGCGCCAGATCACAATGATGCGGAAACCGCCTTGTTCGGACCCACATCACATCTGGTCAATTGATCACCAGGCATCCCGAGCGTTTCTTCTTCCCGGACGATGTCCGCGTGCGCACCTGGTGAACTGTCGACCAGCGCGAACTGCCCGCGGCGGACGGGGTGCGCGGGTTAGCGTGGACAGGTGGACGAGCGCAGCGGTGACCTCGATTCGTTGATTTCGGCGTTGTCGGACGGGGCGGTCGTCATCGACCCCGATCTGCTGGCGGGGTATCGCCAGGATTGGGCGCGCGATCCCGCTGCGGGCACGCCGCTGGCAGTGGTGCGGGCGCGCGGTACCGCCGACGTCGCCGCCACGCTGCGGTGGGCGCACACCAACAAGGTGGCGATCGTGCCGCGTGGGGCCGGAACGGGTTTGTCCGGCGGGGCGACCGCGGTGGACGGCGGGATCGTGCTCAGTACCGAGTTGATGCGGGAGATCAGCGTCGACGCGGTGACCCGGATCGCGGTGGTGCAGCCCGGGTTGCTCAACGCCGAGGTGAAGCGGGCTGTCGCGGCGGAGGGGCTGTGGTATCCGCCGGACCCGTCCTCGTTCGAGATCTGTTCGATCGGCGGCAACGCGGCGACCAACGCGGGCGGGCTGTGCTGTGTGAAGTACGGCGTGACCACCGACTACGTGCTCGGCATGGAAGTGGTGCTGGCCGATGGGACCGTGGTGCGGCTCGGCGGGCCACGGCTCAAGGATTCGGCCGGGCTGTCGCTGACCAAACTGTTCGTCGGGAGCGAGGGCACGCTCGGCGTGATCACCGAACTCACCCTGCGGCTACTGCCCGCCCAGCCACCGCAGTCGACCGTCGTCGCGAGTTTCGGCTCGCTCACCGCGGCGACCGATGCGATCTTGGCCATCACCTCGACGCTGCGCCCCGCCATGCTCGAGTTCATGGACACCGTCGCGATCAACGCGGTCGAGGACGAGATGCGCATGGGATTGGACCGCGCCGCCGCCGCCCTGCTCGTCGCCCGCTCCGACGCCCCGGGCGAGTTCGCCGCACACGAAGCACAGCTGATGGTGGGACTGTGCGAGAAGGCCGGGGCGACAGAGGTTTTCCACACCGCCGATGCCACCGAAGGTGAGGCCTTCACCGCCGCACGCCGATTCGCGATTCCCGCGGTGGAGAAGATCGGGCCGCTGCTGCTCGAAGACGTCGGCGTGCCGCTGCCCCGCCTCGGCGACCTGATCGCCGGCGTCGCCGACATCGGCGAACGCAACGATGTGCTCGTGTCGGTCATCGCGCACGCGGGCGACGGCAACACCCACCCGCTGATCGTGCACGACCCCACCGACCCCGACAACACGGCCCGCGCGCACCGCGCCTTCGGCGAGATCATGGACCTGGCCATCGCCCTCGGCGGCACCATCACCGGCGAACACGGCGTCGGCCGATTGAAGAAGGACTGGCTCCCCAACCAGGTCGGCCCCGACGTCATGGCGCTGACCCGCCGCATCAAGGACGCACTCGATCCCGAGGGCATTCTCAATCCCGGCGCGGTCCTCTAGCGGAACATCGCGTGGGAGCGTGGGGTTAGCATCCGGTATGACCACCAGGCTCGAGCACAACGTCGCCGACACCCGTTTCGAGATCTACCACGACGACATCCTCGCGGGATACGCCGACTACGCCGAACGTGAGGACGCCAAGGTCCGCGACTTCCACCACACCATGACATTTCCGGAGTTCCGTGGCCGTGGGGTCGCGGCGGAGGTCGTGAAGTACGGCCTCGACGATTCCCGCGAGCACGGCTTCAAGATCGTCCCGACCTGCTGGTATGTCGAGAAGTACATCGCCGAACACCGCGAATACGCCGACCTGGTGGCCTGATCCAGATCCGCCTAGTCGCGTAGGTATCCGGCCAGAATCGGGCCGATCACGGCGAGGGCGTCGGGGCCGGTGAGCCGGTTGTGCTCGTGGCCGGTCTGGTTGTCGATGATCTCGCCGCTGACGTAGGGGCGCCAGGTATCGGCGTTGGGCTCGTACCCGGGACGGGCGCTGGTGCTGCTGAAGAACAGCAGATCACCGTCGAACATCCCGGGTTCGTACTCGGCGGCCTCGCGCACTATCTGCTGGTAGTCGGCGTAGAGCCGTCGCAGATCGGTCGCGGTGATCGCGCCGAGGAGCCCGCTGGCTCGGCTACCGGCGCCGACGTCGTTGTCGGCGCCAGGCAGCGGTGCGGCGGTATCCCGAACCGCCGCGGAATCGGCCGACGACGCTGGCGGCACGATTCGATCGGGAGCGTCGGCGAAGGCGCCGGCGCGCAGAAGTTCAGCGGCCTGTTCGGCCTGCGGTCGGTCGCCGTCGAGCATCGCCGGGTCGAGGCCGCCGAACTCGGCGAGCAGCACCTCCGGCGGCGGCAACTCGGCGGCACCGGCTGGGTCGACATCGGCGCGGCCGTCGAGAATGGTCAGCGCGTCGACTCGGGCGCCGCGGCGCTGGAGTTCGACAGCGACGGCGTGTGCGATCGGCCCGCCCGCGGAGTAGCCGAGCAGCCGATACGGTCCGTCGGGCTGGGTCGTCTGGATCTCGTCGGCGTACTGGGCGACCCGTTCCCGCAGCGGCCGGTCGGGTCGGTCGGCCGCGATTCCGGGCGACTGGAGACCGTAAACCGGGAGGTCGGGGTCGAGGTGGGCGACCAGACCCGTGTAGCACCAGGCCACCCCGATCGCCGGGTGCACGCAGAACAACGCGGGACCGCTGCCGCCCGCGCGCAACGGCAACAGGGTTCGCAGGGCCGGGTCGACCGTGTCGCCGGTCCCGGCGATGTGCGCGGCGAGCGCGCCGGGCGTCGGGTCGCCGAACATCCACTGCACCGGCATCGCGACATCGAGCCGGTCACGGATCTGGGAGACCAGCCGGATGGCGATCATGGAGGTGCCGCCGAGTTCGAAGAAGTTGTCGTCCAGGCCGACTCGCTCGACGTCGAGAACGGACTCGAACGCGGCGACGACGGCCGCCTCGACGGGCGTCACCGGCGGCCGATAGGGCAGGTCGACGCGATGTGCGGGTGCGCGCACGACCGGATGTCGGACGGTTCCCGGCGGCGCGGTGACATCGACCTCGCCGAGCACACGGCTCGGGTCGGCGGTGAGCGCGTCGAGCACGTCGACGAAGCGGTGCGCCAGCGTCCGCGCGGTGGGCGCCTCGAACAGATCGAGGGCGAAGGTGAGCATCCCTGACATGCCCGCGGGCGCGCCATCGGGGCCGAACTTCTCGGCCAGCAGCCATTCGAGATCGAATTTCGCGCCCACGGGCGGCATCTCGAGCGGGCTGACCCGCAAGCCGGGCAGCTCCAACTGCTCCCGCTCGAAGTTCTGGAAGACGAGCAGCACCTGGAACAGCGGGTGGCGCGAAGCAGATCGAGTCGGCGCCAGCACCTCGACGAGCCGTTCGAAGGGCACGTCGGCGTTGCCGAACGCGTCGAGATCGCCGTCCTTCGTCGCGGCGAGCAGCGTGTCGAAAGTGGCCTCGGGGTTGACGTGGCTGCGCAGCACCAGCGTGTTGACGAACATGCCGACGAGGTCGTCGAGTTCGCCGTCGCCGCGGCCGGCGATGACCGAGCCGATCGCCACGTCGGTGGTGCCGGACAGCCTGGCCAGCAGTACCGCCAGCGCCGCGTGGGCAACCATGAACACGCTGACACCGTGCCAGCGGGCCAGCTCTCGCAGCCGCAGCTGGATCGCGGCGTCGATGTCGAATTCGACCAGCCCCGCGCGATGGGTGCGCACCGGGGGGCCGCGGATGGTCGCTGGGCAGTGCCGAGTCCTCGGGCAGCCCGTCGAGAGCGGTGCGCCAGTACTCCAACTGCTGGTGCGACACACTGCCGGGATCGTCTTCGGCGCCGAGCAATTCGTGCTGCCACAGCGCGTAATCGGGGTATTGCAGCGGAAGTGGCGTCCACGTGGGCGTGATGGCTGCCCGCCTGGCCGCGTACGCCACCAGGATGTCGCGGGTCAGTGGCGCCAGCGACCACCCGTCGGAGGCGATGTGGTGCAGCGTCACCGCCAGCACCGACCGGTCGTCATCGATCCTGAACAGCCGCACGCGCAGTGGAAGTTCGGTGGTCAGGTCGAAGCCCCGCGTGATCTCGGCGGCGACCTCGTCCCTGACCTGTTCCGGCTCGACGGTGGCGACCCGAATCGGCACATACGCGGCGGCGACGGCACGCACATCTTGATACGGCTCGCCTTCGGCGTCGATCGGGTAGACCGTGCGCAGCGATTCGTGGCGGGCCACCACATCCATCAGCGCGACCTGGAGCGCCGCCAGGTCGAGGTCGCCCTCGACCGCCAGCGCGATCGGCACATTGTGGGCTGGGGAGGTGGGGTCGTACCGATTGAGGAACCACATCCGCCGCTGCGCCGCCGAGAGCGGGATCCGTTCGGGGCGGGGCCGGGGGCCGGGCCGCGGGCCGGGTGCGGTGGCCGCGGTGCGCACGGCGGCGGCGAGTTCGGCCACGGTCGGGGAGTCGAAGACCACGCGCACCGGGATGCGGGCGTCGAGGGCAGCGCCCAGTCGCGCCGCGATCCGGGTGGCGATCAGGGAGTTGCCGCCCAGTGCGAAGAAGTTGTCGTCCAGCCCGATCTCGGGGACGCCGAGGAGGTCGGCGAAAGTGTCGGCCACTGCCCGCTCGGTGTCGGTGACGGGTGCGCGGAACCGACCGGACCTGAGGTCGGGCGCCGGCAGCGCGCGGCGGTCGAGTTTGCCGTTATCGGTGCGTGGCAAGGCGTCGAGGACGACGATCGCCGATGGCACCATGTAGGACGGAAGGCGCAGCGCCAGAGCGTCTTTCACCGCGTCGAGGTCGAACTGTGCCGAGTGCTCCGGCACCAGGTAGGCGACGAGCAGTTCGCCGAGTGCGGCGTCGGTGTGCACGGTGACCACGGCTTGGTGCACCGCCGGGTCGGCGGTGAGCGCCGCTTCGATCTCGCCCGGTTCGATCCGCAGTCCGCGCAGCTTCACCTGCAGATCGGAGCGGCCGAGATACTCGAGGCCATGAGCGCGCCTGCGCACGAGATCGCCGGTGCGATACATCCGCTCGCCTCGTGTGCCATACGGGTCGGCGACGAAGCGCGCGACGGTGAGGTCGGGGCGGCCGTGGTAGCCGCGGGCGAGTGCCGGTCCGGCCAGATACAGCTCGCCCGCGACGCCGTCCGGAATCGGGTGGAGGCGCTCGTCGAGAACCAGCGCGGCCACGCCGGGAACCGCTGTACCGATGGTGATCTCGTCGCCGGGAACCAGTGGTCCCGCACCGGTGGCCCAGATGGTGGCTTCGGTCGGGCCATAGTCGTTGTAGTGCACGCGATCCGGCGCCGCCCACCGCTGCACCAGTTCCGGCGGGCAAGGCTCACCGCCGGTGATGATCGCACGCAGGTGCTCGTGGGCCACGATATCCACCGAGGCCAGCGCCGAGGGGGTGAGCGCGATGTGGGTGACCCGTTCGCGGGCCAGCAGCTCGCCCAGCTCCGGGCCGCCGTACGCGGTCGGCCCCGCGACCACCAGCGTGGCGGCGGCGCCCGCGGCCAGCAACAGTTCCAGCACCGCGGCATCGAAGCTCGGTGAGGCGACGTGCAATACCCGCGATTCGCTCGTGGTGCCCAGCCGTTCCCGTTGTGCGGCAACCAGGTTCGCCAGACCCGCGTGCGTGACGAACACACCCTTGGGGCGGCCGGTCGACCCGGACGTGAAGATGACATACGCCGGGTGCGCGAATTGCGGTGTCGCGTGGCGTTCGCCGGGGTCGATGGGCGCGTCCGAGGTGGCGGAGTCCAGAGCGGAGGCCGGATCGTCCAGCGGCAACCAGCGCACACGCCGGAAGTCCGGGTTCGCGCCACCGACTCGCACAGCATCGTCCATCAAGCCATCGGCACGCCCAGGATCCGGAATCGCATCCGCAGGCCTTGCATCGGCTTGCTCGGCATCCGCAGACCCAGCGTTCGCAGGCTCGACATCCGTCAGCGCGACACCGGTGCGCGGGGTGTCGATCCAGGGGCGGATCGATTCGGTGTCTGTCGTGGTGATGCCGAGGGACGCGCCGGAGTCGGCGATGATCTGGGCGATGCGTTCGGTGGGATAGGCGGGGTCGACGGGGACGAACGCGGCGCCGGTCTTGGCTACCGACCAGACCGCGAGGACGGACTCGGCGCTGCGGCGTACGGCGATGATGACGAACTTCTCGGGGCCCGCTCCAGCCTGGATCAGGTTCCGGGCCAAGCGGTTCGAGCGTTCGTCGAGCTCGCGGTAGGTGAGCCTGGTCGGGCCGTCGATGATGGCGACGCCGTCCGGGTTCTCAATGACGGCGGTGGTGAGTAGATCAGGTAGCACGGCGGGTGCGGCGACGACGGGTGATGCCTTGCCTGGCAGCTCTCCGTGTTCGTGCGCGTCGAGCAGGTCGATATCGCCCACCGGCACATCGGGATTCGCCACCACGGCGCGCAGCAGACCGAGCCAGCGGTCGGCGAAGCTCGCCGTGGTACTTGCGTCGAAAAGGTCGGTGGCGTAACCGAATCGAACCGACAGACCGTCTGCGGCGTCGTGATCGACCGTGACGCTCAGGTCGAATCGCAGGCTCTGCTGGTCCAGGTCCACCGCTTCGACGCGGAGTCCGGGCAGTGAGATCTCGGTGTGGCCGAGGTTCCCGAACACCAGCATGGCCTGGATCAGCGGGTGTCGCGCCGCCGAACGGGCGGGTTCGAGCAGGTCGACGAGTTGCTCGAAGGGGACTTCGGCGTGCGCGAACGCATCCAGATCGGTGCTGCGCACGCGGTCGAGCAGGTCGGCGAACGGTAGCGCGGCAGGAACTTCGGTGCGCAGTACTGCGGTGTTGACGAACATGCCGACGACGTCGTCGAGTTCGGCGACACCGCGCCCGGCCACGGGGGTGCCGATGGCGACGTCGGCGGTCCCGCCGAGCCGGGCGAACAGCACGGCGAGCGCGCTGTGCAGCACCATGAACAACGTGCACTGACGTTGCGCGGCCAGGTGTTCCAGAGCGGTCCGCAGGTCGGGCTCCAGCGTGCGCACGACAGTGCCCGCACGCAGTGACGCGACAGCGGGCCGGGGTCGGTCAGCGGGTAGTTCGAGCCGATCCGGCAGTCCGGCAAGGGTTTCAGTCCAGTACGCCAGCTGCCTGGCCGCCAGCGAATCGGGGTCGTCGGCGTTGCCGAGCCGATCCTGTTGCCAGAGTGTGTAATCCGCGAACTGCACAGCGGGTGCGGGCCACTGGGGTGCGGCGCCGGTGGTGCGGGCGGTGTAGGCGACCATCACATCGCGCGCCAGCGTTCCCATCGAGAAGCCGTCCGCGCTGATGTGGTGCACCACCATGGCGAGCACGTGCTCCTCGGGGCCGAGCCGGAACAGTCGCACCCGCATCGGGACCGCGGCGGCGACATCGAAACCATCCGTGACGCAAGCGAGTACAGCAGCGCTCAGGTCGTCGGTGGTGATACCGACCGCTTCGACGTGACCGTCGAGTTCGGTGGGCTCGACGACGACCTGATAGCCGATTCCGTCGTGATCGGGGTACATCGTGCGCAGTGCCTCGTGGCGGCCGACCACATCGATCAGCGCCGCCCGCAACGCGGCGAGGTCGAGCTGTCCCGTCAGTCGCAAGACGACCGGAATGTTGTAGGCGCCGGAGGACGGGTCGTATTGGTTGACGAACCACATGCGCCGCTGGGCGGGCGCGAGTGGAATCCGTTCGGGACGCGCCCCCGCGCGCGGACCGCCGAGCGCACCGGCGAGGCGCACGGTGTCGCTACCGAGCCGGGCAGCGAGGCCGCGCACGGTCGGCGCTTCGAACAGCAGCCGCACGGGCACCTCGACGCCCAGTTCGGCGCCGAGCCGGGCAGCCACCCGCGTCGCCGACAGCGAGTCGCCGCCGAGGGTGAAGAAGTCGTCGTCGGCGCCGACCTCGGGATGTTCGAGCACCGCCGTGTATGCCTGCGCCACCAGCCGCTCGGTGCCGACCGGCGCGACGTAGGGCGCGGCCGTGTACCGAGGTTCGGGTAGCGCGCGCACGTCGACCTTGCCGCTGGCGGTAACCGGCAGCGCGTCCAGCACCGTGACCGTGGCGGGCACCAGGTGCCGGGGCAGTCGCCGTACCAGGAACTCGCGCAGCGCGGTCGGGGTCAGCTCCACGCCGGCGACCGGG
Organism: Nocardia sp. NPDC058480; assembly: GCF_042720495.1. Lineage (NCBI taxonomy): Bacteria > Bacillati > Actinomycetota > Actinomycetes > Mycobacteriales > Nocardiaceae > Nocardia > Nocardia sp. NPDC058480. The sequence continues at coordinate 110,999 of NZ_JBHXMN010000013.1, forward strand.
GCGACATACGACGCCAGTGTCTGCTCCCCCTTCGGTCCCCGCCGCGGCACGGTGACGGCGAGTGCGACACCGGGAGCCGCGAGCATCGCCGCGTCCACTTCGCCCGGCTCCACCCGGATTCCGTGCAGCTTGACCTGGGAGTCGTTGCGCCCCAGGTAACTCAGCCGGTTCGTCGATGCCAGGCGCACCAGGTCGCCGGTGCGGTACATCCGGTCGCCGGGCGCGCCGAACGGGTCGGCCACGAAGCGTTCGGCGGTGCGCGCGACCGCACCCACGTACCCCCGGGCCAGGCCGGGGCCCATCAGATACAGCTCGCCTACCGCGCCGGGCGGTACGGGCCGCAGCCACCGATCCAAGACCGCGAGGCCGCAACCGGGCAGTGGCGCACCGAGATCGGACGCGTCGTCCGTGGTCAGCGGAGCACTCACCGTCACCGCGACGGTCGACTCGGCGGGACCGTAGGAATTGAGGATCGTCCGCCCCTGACCGAGCCGCGCGACCAGCTCGGGCGGGCAGGGTTCGCCACCGGTGATGATCGTGCGCACTCGGGCGACGGCGGCGGTGGGCAGTGTGGTGAGGACCGCAGGCGGTGCGATGAGGTGGGTCACCGCGTGGGTGGCGATGACCTCGGCGAGTGGTTCGCCCGCGATGGCCGGTGGCGGCGCGACCACGAGCGTGGCTCCGGTGTGGCAGCCGGTCAGCCACACCAGAATCGAGGCGTCGAAGGCGGGATTCATGCACAGCAGGAGGCGATCGCCGGGGCCGGGGCGCAGGCGCGCGGAGACGCCGTCGACCAGTCCGCTGAGCCCGGCATGGGTCACCATCACCCCCTTGGGGACGCCGGTCGATCCGGAGGTATAGATCAGATAGGCGGGATGTGCCGCATGTAGCGAACGAACCCGTTCGGCATCGATCACCGGCCCTTCGGGGCGGGCCGCGATACGGGTGGCCGTCGACTCGTCGTCGATCACGACCCAGGACACCGTGTCGGGCAACGCCTTCCGGTAAGCCGCGAGCGTAATACCGAGGCGGGCACCGCAATCGTGGGCGACGGTAGCGATCCGCTCGGCCGGGTGGTCGATATCCACGGGGACGAACGCCGCCCCGGACTTGGCGATCGCCCACGTGGCGAGCAGCCATTCCGGCGAGCGCGGCACCGCGATCAGCACGGCGCCCTCGGGGCCACCGCCCGCGGCGATCAGCGTGCGCGCCAACCGATTCGACTGCTCGTCGAGCTCGGTGTACCCGAGCTCCGCATTCTCCCCGACGACGGCGGTCCCGCCAGGCTGTATTCCGACGGTCAGCAGCTCGGGCAGCAGACGCATCGGCACCGGCCCGATCCGGACGATCTCGGCGCCGTCGACCCCACGCACCGCCGCCGCGGGCAGCGCCGGATCCGCGAGCCGGGCGACGATCCGGGCCAGCCGATTCGCCAGCACGGTGGCCTCGGCCGCGTCGAAGAACCGGTCCGAGCAGGTGAGGTGGAGCCGAAGTCCGTCACGCGCCTCCGCGGCCAGACACAGCGGATAGTGGGTGCCGTCGCGGCCGCGGAAGTCGCGGATCCGCAGACTCGCCTGCTCGGAGGCCGCCCGCAATGCCTCGACGTCCATCGGATACGACTCGAAGACCATGCTGGTGTCGAACAAGGGGCCGAGCCCGGCGATCGCCTGTATCTCGTTGAGCCCCAGGATATTCCGGTCGACAAGGACGCCCTGTTCCCGCTGCACCCTGGCCAGCAGCTCGCCCACCGGCTCGTCCGGGACCAGCCCGATCCGCACCGGGACCGTGTTGACCAGCATGCCGACGATCCGCTCGGCCCCGGCAAGGTCCGGCGGGCGACCGGACACGGTGGTGCCGAAGACGACGTCGGTGTGCCCGGTCAGCTCGGCCAGCAGCAGCGCCCACGCGGTCTGCACGACCGTGTTCATGGTGACGCCGCGTTCGGTGCGATGGCGGGTGAGCGTGGCGACGGTGTCCGGTGTCAGCGGCACCTCTCGACGCAGCTCGCCGGGTTCACCGTCGTGACCGAGCGGCGGGCGGACCGCCGTGATCAGGGTAGGACCGGCCAGCCCGGCCAGCGCTTCGGACCAGGCCACGCGCGCGGCGGCCGCGTCCTGACGGTCGAGCCATTCCAGGTACCGCAGATAGGACACCGGCTCGCCGAGCCCGCCGTCCTCGGTTTCGTACAGCGCGAGCAGCTCGCCGAGCAGCAACGGCATCGACCAGCCGTCGAGCACCAGATGGTGATTGGTGACGATCAGGCGGACATCGCGCGGCCCGCACCGCACGCACAGCAAGCGCAGCAGCGGCGGGGTTTCCGGGTCGAACGGGCGGGCGAGCTCGCGCGCGGCGATCTCGGCACAGTCGGCCGGGCCCGCCTCGAGCACCTGCCACGGCACAGCGACCTCGGCGAGTACCAGCTGAGCCGCTGTGTCCGCGGTGGTCACGAAGGCCGTGCGCAGCGCGGGATGCCTGCGCACAAGTGCCGTGGCAGCTGATTCGAGGCGAGCGAGATCCACCTCGCCGTCCAGTTCGAAGACGGCCTGCACCGCGTACTTGTCGGTGTGCCCTGCGGTGAGCTGAGTGTGGAAGAGCAGACCCTGCTGCAACGGCGCCAACGGCCAGACGTCCTCGATGCCGGGATAGCGGCGCTGCCAGTCGGCCAGTTGGGAACCGGTGACCGGCACCAGCGCGATATCCGACGGCGTCAGGCCACCGGCACCCGGCTCAGCGACAGCATCCGCGATCGCGGTCACCATCGAAACCCAGTGCCGAACAATCTGTTCCACTTCTGGCCGACTGATCACGTCGGACGGGAACCGCCAGACGGCGAGCACCACGGGTCCGTCGGGCTCGTCCATGGTCACCGCGTCGATGGCGATCACCGCCGACGCGGGCAGCTCGGCATCGCCCGCCCCGCCGAGCCGGTCCGCCACGCCGACCGGCAGCCACGGAATGCCTGCGTCGGTGCCCGAGATCTGGCCCAGATAGTTGAATCCGACCTGTGGCGTGCCCGCGGACCGCAGGCGGTCCAACTGTTCCCGCACCGAAGCCGAGTCGGCGCTCAGGTGACGCAACAGGCCGAAGCCGAACCCACCGTGCGGCACCGCGCGCAGCTGCTCCTTCACCGCGGCGACCATATTCACCGGATCGGGGTCGGTGCCGAGGTCGAGCGCGATCGGGAACTGACTGGTGAACCAGCCGACGGTGCGCGAGAGGTCGGCGCCGGGGACGGCCGTCTCGTCGCGGCCGTGCCGCTCCAGCATGAGCAGCGCGGGTCCCGGCGCATCGCGGTGCTCGGTCAGTGCCGATACCAGGGCGGCGAGCAGCGCCTCCTCGACGCCGCAGCGCAGCGCGGTCGGCAGGAATCCGACCAGCTGGGAACTGGTCTCGGCCGGAATCCGGATCTCGATGCGGTCGACTGCCGCGCCGATATCGCGGGCCGGGTCGAGTGGGCGATCGCCGAGCCGCGGCTCCGTGGTGTCGAGCACGCGGTGCCAGTAGTCCAGTTCCTCGGTCCATTCCGCGGTGCTCGCGGCGGCGTCGAGCGCGTGCGCCCAGGTACGCATGGAGGTGCCGACCGGTGGCAACTGCGGGGCGGCGCCCTCGGTCACCGCGGCCCAGGCGAGCATCAGATCGGCGACCAGGATGCGCCAGGACACCGCGTCGATCGCGAGGTGGTGCACGGCGAGCACGAGTCGTCCGCCGGGTCCGCCGGGGTCGAGCCAGGTTGCGGCGAGTACCACTCCCGCTGCGGGGTCGAGCCGCTCCACCGCCGCCGCTGTCGCCCGCTCGATTGTTGCGTAATCGATTGACGCACACGAGGCATGGTCACTGGCTGTCGCCAACGACTCGGACGAAGCGGAACCGATCCGCTCGCACGAGGCATGGTCGCTGACCGTCGGCGACTCGGCTGTGGCGGAATCGATCTCCGCGCACAGCACATGGTCGACAACCGTGGCCGCGTCGATCGTCGCGGGCGAGGCGACCTCGAGCCGCCCACTGTCGACGACCCGCACGCGCAGCATGTCGTGGTGATCGATGATCGCTTGCAGCGTGTGCAGCAGCCACCCACGCTCGACGGTGTCCGGCAGCGCCAGCACCATCGTCTGGGCGAACCGCTGCCAGCCGGGCTGGGTCAGGAGCCAGTCCACGATCGGTGTCCGTGGCACCGGACCCACACCGCCGCCCGGCATTTCACGCAGGACCGGCCGCTCGCCCGGTGCCCCGACGACCCCGGCCAGCCCGGCCGGGGTCGGATGCTCGAACACATCCCGCGCCGAGAAGACCAGATCGGCGTCCCGCCCTCTGGCCACGAGCTGGATCGACAGGATCGAGTCGCCGCCGAGCGCGAAGAACGACGCGTCGGCTCCTACCTCCGGCACGCCGAGCGCCTCGGCGAACAGCGCGCACAGGGCCTGCTCCACCGCGGACGCGCCCGCGCGCGGCGTCGTCGTCGATGTGGTGTCGGGCTCGGGCAATGCCTGCCGGTCGACCTTGCCGTTACCGGTCAGGGGCAACGCGTCCAGCACCGTGACGGCACCGGGCACCAGGTGCGCGGGCAATCGGTGCAGACAGAACTCCCGAAGCGCCGTGCCGTCGAGCCGGCCCGCCTCGTGCGTTGGCACCACATACGAGGCGAGCATGGCACGGCCCGATGGTCCGGTCCGCACCACCGTCACCGCGAATTCCACACCGGGACAGCTGGCCAGCACCGCATCGACTTCGCCTGGCTCCACCCGTATTCCACGCAGCTTCACCTGGAAGTCGCTGCGGCCCAAGTACTCCAGGACGAACGGCACCGTGGTGTCATCGGCGCTTGCCGGTGCGGACACGGCCCGGTCTATCACCTCGCCGCCATTGCCTTGATACCGCCGATCTGGATCCCCGATCCGAATCCCTTTCTCGGCGAAGGGAACTGGGGCACCATCGGGTCCGCTCTGCTCGTCCGAACGCCAGCGGACCAGGTCGCCCGTGCGATACAGGCGACTTCCCGGAGCGCCGAACGGATCGGCGACCAACCGCTGCGCGGTGGCGCCGGGTCGGCCCGCGTATCCGCGAGCGAGACCGGTGCCCGCGATGTACAGCTCCCCGTGCGTTCCGACGGGCACCGGCCGCAACCGGTGGTCGAGGACATGCAGAGTCACGCCGGGTACGGGCGATCCGATGCCCGCACAGCGACCGGATACCAGCGGTGCGGTGAACGTGGCCGCCACGGTGGTTTCCGACGGACCGTACGAATTCACCAGGGCGCGACCAGAACCGAAGCGCGCCACCACCTCCGGCGGGCATGCCTCGCCACCGGTGGACACCGCGCGCACGCCGTCGAGAGCGCCGGGCGGCAGCGTCGTCAGCACGGCGGGCGTCGAACACAGGTGGGTGATCGACGACTCGCGGATCACCGTGGCCAGGCCCGCGCCCGCCACGGCGTCGGCGTCGGCGATCACCAGCGTCGCGCCCGCGGTGGAGGCGACCAGCAGCTCGAGCAGGGAAGCATCGAAACTCGGGTTGAGACAGTGCAATACGCGCGACTGGTGATCCGCACCGTAGGCGTCGCGCACTGCCGAGGCCAGCGTGGCGATCCCCGCGTGTGTCACCACGACGCCCTTGGGAGTGCCGGTGGAGCCGGAGGTGAAGACGATGTAGGCGGGATTGTCGATCCGTGGGCGCGGCAGCGGCACCCCGACGTCGTCTTCGCCGAGGTCGTCCAGCACGATCCAGGACACCGAGTCGGGCAGCTCATGCCGCCTGCTCGCCGTCGTGATACCCAGCAGCGCACCGCATTCCGCCGCCATCACCGCCAGTCGCTCGGCCGGGTTCGACACACCGACGGGCACGTACGCCGCACCCGCTCGGACGACGCCCCAGAACGCCACCACCGACTCCACCGACCGCGGCAACGCGACGAGCACCGCGGACTCCGGACCCGCCCCCGCCGCGACCAGCCGACGTGCCAGCCGGTCCGAAACCTGTTCCAGCGCACCGTAGGTGAGTTCGCGCTCACCGGACACCACCGCCGTCGCCGCGTGACCCGCGGCCCGCATGCCCGCATCGAGCACGTCCGCGAGCAGTCGCGGCGCGGGAGCAGACGCACCGCGCAGACCCGCGCGCAGCGGCAGTTCATCCGGAAGAAAGTATTCGAGCGCACGCACCGCGGTGTCCGGGTCGGCGTCGATCATCGCCTCGAGCAGCGCGAGGAACCGCCGGTGATGCCGGGCCAGGGTCTGCGAGTCGTAGAGGTCCGGGTTCGCGGTGAAGTCCACGTGGATGGGACTGCTCGCGCCGTGCTGATAGAAGTTGACGAACAGGTCCTCGATCGGTCCCGAGGTGAGCACGTGCAGGCTCGTCTCGACGCCGGTGAAGTCGACCTCGGTCGGGAACAGCATGATGTTGACCACCGGACCGACGAAGCCACGCCCGCCTGCCGAATCACCGTCGGCCCCGCCGTGGCGGATCTCCTCGTGCCGGAACTGCTGATGCCGCAGCGCACCCGAGACTTCCACCCGGATCGCGTCGACCAGGTCGGCGACGGTGCTGTCGGCGCGGACCGGCAGCCGCAAGGGCACCACGTTGGCCAGCATGCCGCCGGATCTGCGCAGCACCGCGGTGGTGCGGCCCGACACCGGCAGGCTCAGCACGATGTCCTCGGTGCCGGTCGCCTGCGCGTAGTACACCGCCAGTGCCGCCATCGCCAGCCCCGGCGTCCCGACGTCGAAGCGCGCGGCGGCCGCGTCCAGGCGTGCCTTCGTCGCCGCCGGCAGCTCCGCGCGGTGCTGGCGGCCGAGCGCGTGCGCGGGTGCGGCGGCGTCGACCAGACTGCACCGCTGCGGCATGTCCGCGATCTTCTGCGCCCAGTATTCGGCGTCGGTGGCGAAGCGCGTGCTGTCGCGGTAGCGCAGCTCCGCGTCGTGGACCGTGCGCAGGCTCCCGGCCCGGCACGGCGGCGGATCCTGCCCGGCCAGTGCGGCGTTGTAGAGCTCGGCCACCCGGTACAGCGCTGTCGCGGAGGCGAAGCCGTCGACCACGATGTGGTGCGCACGCGAGTACCACAGCACCCGCTGCGGTCCGATCCGGATCAGCACCGACACCCCCAACCGGTCGCCGAGCAGATCGATCGGCGCCACGACATCGGCGCGCATCCACCGGATCGCCTCGGCCTCGGGGTCGGCGGCAGCGCTGAAGTCCAGGTAGGACATCGTCACGTCGATCCGACAGTCCACGACCTGATGCGGCCCGTCGTCGGTGTCGATCAGTCGCAGCAGGCCCGACTCGAACTCGCGTCCCACCTGTTGTGACACCGTGACGAGGGTGTCGATGTCGAGCGGGCCGCGCATGTCGATGTACTGCGCCTCATACAGCGGCACCGTCGGATCGAGCTGCTGGGCGTACCACATCCCGAGCTGGGCGGGCGAGAGCGGAAACTCCTCGACCGCTGCCGGTTCGGTCGCCGGCGCGGTGGACAGTTCGCGGGTCATCGCTGTCGTCTTCCAGCGCCGACCTTTTGCGGTACCGGGGGCTCGTCGACGTGATACTCGGGCACCTCGGCGCCGTTGCTCGCGATGAGCCTGGCCACCACCACGCTGCGGACGTGGGCCGGCAGGGTGGGCGCGAACTTCCTGACGTAGGCCGACATCCACTCCGGGCGCGAGAGCAGGAACGGGAAGTCGGTGGCCATCATCGTGCGCACCACCAGCATCGGAATCGGCGCGTCGAGCGGGTGGTAGTCCTTGTTCCACAGGCCGGGCTGGGTGCACCCGGGATAGAACTGCCCGAGCATCAGGCCCTGTTCGACGAACTCCGACTTGAGCTCGTCGTGCAGGTCGTCGATCAGCGAGTAGTCATGCAGATCGGGCAGGGCGGTCACCAGGCAGCGCAGCACCGTGGAGCCGCCGGTGTCCGGCGGCAGGGTCGGGAACAGCTCCAGCGCGTCCGAGAGGACCAATCGCACATAGGGCCTCCATGGCTGTGCGCCCGCGACCCGGCCGACCCAGGTCAGGTCGCGGCGCAACGATGGGCCGACATACGGACAGACCGGACCCTCCCGGCCGATCATGTCCAGCGGCTGCGTCAGGTGATCCTGCGCCCACCCACGGAGCCGATCCAGCAGCTCCTGCATGAACCGCGAGCCGTCCCCCGAACTGGACAGCGGAAGCCAACTCATTCCAGAACGTGTTCCAGAAATAACATCGGTCATAATTCACCTCGCTACATCACGAGGTCTAGAATCCCGCGGGGGCGGGACTCAGCACGCGAGTAGTGGACCACTCGAATTGTGTTCGAGCCCGTCACACTCAATATTTCAGCGCTGCACAACATGTTGCCGACTCCTGCTATAGACGGACTAATGGCCAGGTCACAGCCACTATCTAGTCAGGAGGATCGACATCGGCCACATACATTCGCCCCAACCGGCTCAGATTGATCCCACCTGTCCTGGTATATGGCACGGAAGGTGCGAAACGAATCGCCGCTGAGCTACGAATAAATAACCCTACGATATCGGTTGCATTTCCCGATACATTGTCCGTTCAAATCGCGGCTACGTTTCGGTCGCCATTACCCCGGTAAGCGGCCACGATCGAGGTAACGCCGCGGAATCGGCCGAAATCCGGCGCCCGGTACCCGAAGGCCTCCGAAACGACGCGGCCCCCGACGAGGTTGTCGTCGGGGGCCGCGGAAGCGCTGGGGATCAGCGCAGGATCTGGCGAGCCATCACCAGGCGCTGGATCTGGTTGGTGCCTTCGTAGATCTGGGTGATCTTGGCGTCGCGCATCATGCGCTCGACCGGGAAGTCGGTGGTGTAGCCGGCGCCGCCGAAGAGCTGGACGGCATTGGTGGTGACCTCCATGGCCACGTCCGAGGCGAAGCACTTGGCGGCGGCCGAGATGAAGCCGAGGTTCTTCTCGCCACGCTCGGCGCGGGCGGCCGAGGTGTAGACCATGAGGCGCGCGGCCTCGATCTTCATGGCCATATCGGCCAGCATGAACTCGGTGTTCTGGAAGCTGGCGATGGTCTTGCCGAACTGCTTGCGATCCTTGGTGTAGGCGATCGCGGCGTCGAGCGCGCCCTGGGCCAGGCCGACGGCCTGCGCGCCGATGGTCGGGCGGGTGTGGTCGAGGGTCTGCAGCGCGGTCTTGAAACCGGTGCCGGGCTCGCCGACGATGCGGTCGCCGGGGATGCGGCAGTTCTCGAAGTACAGCTCGGCGGTGGGCGAACCCTTGATGCCCAGCTTGTGCTCGAGCGGGCCGACCACAAAGCCCTCGTCGTCCTTGTGAACCAGGAACGAGGAGATGCCGTTGGCACCCTTGTCGGCGTCGGTCACGGCCATCACGGTGTACCAGGAAGACTTGCCGCCGTTGGTGATCCAGCACTTGGAGCCGTTGAGGATCCAGTCGTCACCGTCGGCCTTGGCGCGAGTGCGCATCGCGGCGGCGTCGGAACCGGCCTCACGCTCGGACAGCGCGTAGGAGGCCATCTCGCCGTTGACGATGTCGGCGAGGACCTTGGTCTTGAGCTCTTCGGAGCCGTTGAGGATCAGGCCCATGGTGCCGAGCTTGTTCACGGCGGGGATCAGCGAGGAGGAGCCGCATACGCGGGCGACTTCCTCGATCACGATACAAGTGGCGACCGAGTCGGCACCCTGGCCGCCGTAGGCCTCCGGCACGTGCACGGCGTTGAAGCCCGCGGCGTTCAGCGCGGTGAGCGCCTCCTCCGGGAAGCGGGCGTTGCCGTCGACGTCCTTCGCGTAAGGAGCGATCTCCTTCTCCGCGAGGCCGCGGATGGCGCCGCGCAGCTCGTCGTGGAAGTCCTCGAGCTTGAACAGTGCGAAATCGGGGTTACCAGCCATCGGGGGCACACTCCTGGTCGTGGTCGTGATCGCTGCGGTCTTACAGCGCGTGGTGCGTCGGCACGCAGTGCCAATCTACTGAGGATTATACGCGCGGCACTATACCGCTACATGCGGATATACGGGTGGCACTCAGTGTCACCAACTCGTGCACTGGCGCGAGCGGCGCTCACAGATTACCGAGGCGGGCAGTGAGTAGATCGGCCACCTTGCGTGGCGGCATGTCGCGCGGAAACACGGCCAGCACCAGTTCGTCGGGCTCGGTCTGCGCGCGTCTGCCGCGCGGGATCATGGCCAGTTCGGTGCGCAGATCCCCCACCGCGGCCCCCGATTCGCCGCGCACCATTCGGCGCAGCAAGTAGTTGTGTGTGGCGGTGACAGCGGCCGTGTACTGCACCCGGACAAGGTCTGGCACCTCGGGCAACCGGCCGCGCAGGAACTCGGTGAACAGCCGCTCGTACCGGAACACCGTGACGATCTCGCGCTCACGCAACGCGGGCACCCGCCGCACCACCTGATACCGCCGCGCCGCGATGTCACGCCACTGCGTGAACCGCTCGAACACCCCGATCACGGCCTCACACACCGCATCCCACGGATCCCCCTCGCCGATCCCCGCCAGAAATTCCTCCGCCGAGGCCAGCTGGAACTCGTGATCAGCGAAGATCACATCCTCTTTGGACCGGAACTGCCGAAAGAACGTCCGCCGCGAAATCCCCGCCGCCACCGCGATCTCATCCACCGTCGTCGCCTCATACCCCCGCTCGGCGAACAACCGCAACGCCTGATCAACCACCGTGAGCCGAAACTGCGCCGCATCATCGTGTGCCACGGGGGTCAACCGTAGTCACCGCGATACGGGCGCCGTCACGCGACGTCGCCGCCGGCGCGGAGCTACGCCAACAGTTCATCCATCGATGACACGTCCAGAGATCGACGAAGCCACGTGGCCAACTGCACTTCGTCGTGGCACGCACGGATCCGATCCGCCGCATCCTCAGTGACGACGACCCCCCTGTGCCGTAGGACCATCAGCACATCTTCGGCTCGGCCCTCCGCACGCCCCTGCGCCCTGAGCTTCTACGCGGACTCGGAACGGAAGAACGAGAGATCGGTAGCCATGTGCGTCCTCCAGGTCTCGGCTGCGTCAGCATGGGACCACCATCAGAAATCTGTCATCGCCAGTCGTGATATCCAAGATCGTGTCAGCGCCCGCTCGACCGGAGTCTTCTCCGTGAGGTCTACCGAAACCTGCTCTACCACAGTCAATTCGGAGAACGGCCCGCCGGTTCGCTACCGGCGGGCGTGCGCCGGCTCAGCCGAGGAGTTTGTTGCGCAGGGCTTCGTCTTTGGCGAGGACCATCTGTTCCAAACCGGCCTGGAACTGTTCCATGCGGGTGCGCAGGGACTCGTCGGCGGTGCCGAGGATGCGGGCGGCGAGCAGGCCCGCGTTGCGGGCGCCGCCGATGGAGACGGTGGCGACCGGGACGCCTGCGGGCATTTGGACGATCGACAGCAGCGAGTCCATGCCGTCGAGGTATTTGAGGGGGACCGGGACGCCGATGACCGGGAGGGGGGTGGCCGAGGCGACCATGCCGGGCAGGTGGGCGGCGCCGCCCGCGCCCGCGATGATCACCTTCAGGCCGCGGCCTGCCGCGTCACGGGCGTAGTCGAGCATGCGCTGGGGGGTGCGGTGGGCGGAGACGACGCCGACCTCGAAGCGGATGCCGAATTCGGCGAGTGCTTCGGCGGCGGCTTCCATGGTGGGCCAGTCGGAGTCGCTGCCCATGATCAGGCCGACCTGGGGTCCGTTGGTGCTCACGTGGGTTTCCTTAGGGTTGGCGGCTGACGCCGCAGGTTCGGCCTCGCGTCCGAGGAGCGCCGCTGCCCGTCGGCTCGCGGAGCTGATGCGGTCGAAAAGCGTTGTCGTTGTAGGGGGTCACGCGCCGTGCGGGTCCCAACCATCGGTCCAGACGGCGTGCGACATCCAGTGCGCGGCCCGTTCCGCCTTTTCGCGCACCTCGGTGACGTCGTCGCCGAGGATGTTGATGTGACCGATCTTGCGGTCGGGGCGTTCGCCCTTGCCGTAGAGGTGAACCTTCGCCTCGGGCAGGCGGGCGAACAGGTGGTGCAGGCGCTCGTCCATCGACATCTCGGGCGCTTGCGCGGCACCGAGGATGTTCGCCATCACGGTCACCGGCGCGAGGGGGCTGGTGTCGCCGAGCGGGTAGTCCAGGACCGCGCGCAGGTGCTGCTCGAACTGGCCGGTGCGGGCACCGTCCATACCCCAGTGACCGGAGTTGTGCGGGCGCATCGCGAGCTCGTTCACCAGGAGTTCGCCGTCGTGGGTCTCGAACAGCTCCACGGCCATGACACCCACCACACCGAGACCCGCGGCCAGCTCCAGTGCCATGGTCTCGGCGCGCGCGGCCAGGTCCTCGTCCAGGTCCTGGGCGGGGGCGATCACCACGGCGCATTGGCCGTTGCGCTGCACGGTCTCCACGACCGGCCAGGTCGCGGCCTGCCCGAACGGCGATCGCGCGACCATCGCCGACAGCTCACGCTTCAAGTCGACCTTCGACTCGGCCAGCAGCTGCACACCGTGCGCGAGCTGGTCGGTGACCAGCTCGGTGGCCTCGGCGGCATCGGCGGGCATCCAGACGCCACGGCCGTCGTAACCGCCGCGCACGGCCTTGAGCACGAACGGCCAGCCGTGCTCGTCACCGAACGCCACCGCGTCCGCGGGCGCGTCGACCTCGACGAACGCGGGAACCGGCAGCCCGAGCGCCGACAGCTTCGTCCGCATGGCCAGCTTGTCCTGGGCGAAGATCAGCGCCTGTGGCGGCGGCGCCACGTTCACACCCTCGGCGACCAGCACCTCGAGGTGCTCGGTCGGCACGTGCTCGTGGTCGAAGGTCAGCGCGTGCGAGCCGTGGGCGGCTTTGCGTAGCGCGGACAGGTCGGCGTGACTACCGAACACGACGTCGGGGGTGACCTGGGCCGCCGGGTCGTCGGGCCGCTCGGCTAGCACCCGTAGACGCTGGCCCAGGGCCACCGCTGCCTGGTGCGTCATGCGCGCGAGCTGGCCCCCACCGACCATCGTGACGGTGGGCATGGCTGACGGATCGAATGAACGTGCACTCACGTCTTGCAATGTTGTCATGTCGAAAGCAAATGTTTGCGACCGGTACACTCAGAACTCGTGTCAATCGTCGACGACGTGGTCAGCGTCCTTCCCCCGCGCCTGCGCGAAACCGCGATCAGGCATAAAGAGCTGATCAAGTTCGCCATCGTCGGAGCGACGACGTTCGTGATCGACAGCGGCCTGTTCTACCTCCTGAAATGGACGGTTCTCTCGGATAAGCCGATCACCGCCAAGATCATCTCGGGCGTGGTGGCGGTAATCGCGTCCTACATCCTCAACCGGGAATGGTCATTCAAGAACCGGGGCGGGCGAGAGAAGCATCACGAGGCACTGCTGTTCTTCGGAGTGAGCGGGATCGGGGTGATCCTGAGCAATATCCCGCTGTGGATCTCGATCTATGTGCTCGATCTTCGGCAACCCCATGTGAGCTTCCTCGTCGAGAACATCGCCGATTTCGTCAGCGCTTTCGTGATCGGCAATCTGCTGCAGATGGCGTTCCGGTTCTGGGCGATGCGGCGCTGGGTGTTCCCCGACGAGATGGACGAGATCGTCGCCGAGCTCGAAGAACTGATCGAAGAAGAACAAGAGCACCTCGGCCACAGCTGAGTTCGTCGGCCGTCGAGGAACAAGGCAGCGCCATTGGGGCCACAGCTGAGTTCGTCGGCCGTCGAGGAACAAGGCAGCGCCATTGGGGCCACAGCTGAGTACGTTGGCCGTCGAGGAACAAGGCAGCGCCATGTGGGCCACAGCTGAGTAAGCAGCTATTCAGCGCGGCTCGGTGAGGGTGGCGTTCTGTGGGCGGTTGAGCTTGGAGCCGAGGAACACCGCGAACAGGGCCGGGCGGCGACGCTGCAGCTCGAGACGCCCACCGTCGGCCTCCACCAGCGCGCGGGCCAGCGCGAGACCCACACCGGTCGACCCGCCCGCGGAGAAACCACGATCGAAGATGTGCGGTGCGAGTTCATCGCGCACCCCCTCGCCCTCGTCGGATACTTCCACACAGATCAGCGGATCCCGTGAACTCATCGTCGGGACCGTGCGCACCGAGATCGTGCAGGTGCCCGCGCCGTGCATCAGGGCATTGTCGACCAGCACCGCCACGGCCTCGCGCAGCCGCGAGCCGGTGATCGGTGCCTGTAGGGATTCGTCGCCGAGCAGTTGCAGTTCGCGTCCGGCCTCGTGGAACGGGTGGGTCCACTCGGTGACGACGCCGCGCAGTTCCGCCATCACCGGGACCGGATCGCGGTCGGTGGCGTCTTCGTCGCGGGAGGCACGGACCAGGTCGTCGATGGCCTCGGTGAGCCGGTCGACCTGCGCCATCGCCTCCTCGGCCTCGTGCACCACCTCCGGGTCGGCATGGGTGGACAACTCGTCCAGACGCAAACGAACGGCGGTCAGGCGGCTGCGTAGCTGGTGGGAAACGTCGGCCACCAGCGCGTGCTCGCGTTGCAGGCGGCCCGCGATCTCGACGGTCGCCGAATCGAGCACATCGGAGACCCGGTCCAGTTCCGCGATGCCGTGGCGGCGGGGATCTGGCCGGAAGTCGCCCATCGCCAGCCGGGCAGCCCGCGCGGCGACATCGCGCAGCGGATCGGCGACCCGGCGCGCGGTCACCACGGCGACCGAGAACGCCGCACCGAGCGAGGCGAGCACGGCCAGCGCCACCGCGGCCACCGCCTGCTCCTGCCTCGAATGCATCGGCCCGGCGGGCACCTCCAGCCGCAACGAACCGGACGTGCCCATCGACAGCGATTCGACCAGCGGATCGGCGACCTCCCCGACCCCGATATCGGTGCGCGCGGCATTGTCCTGCGGGGTCGGGTAGACGATCGTGAGCTTGCCGCCCTCGGGGACCAGCGCGCTCATGGCGCGCACGTCGAGGCCGTCCTGGACGGTCCCGTCGACGCGTTCCTGGGCGATCACCTCCGTCGAGATCCGTTCCAGGCGACTCTGCAGATCGTTGCGGGTGATGTCCTCGACCCACAGCCAAGCGGTGTAGATCAACGGCACGCCGAGCACCACCGTGGTGATGGTCAGCACGGTCAGGATCGAACGCAGGATGCGACGGCGCACTGCGGCGTCAGTTCCGGTGCGAGGTGGGTCCGTCGGTATTGAGCCGGAACCCGACACCGCGCACGGTGACGATCCGGCGCTCCGCCATCGGGCCCTCGTCACCGATCTTGCGGCGCAACCAGGACATGTGCATATCGAGGGTCTTGGAACCGCGCAGGTCGGCGTCGCCCCAGACCTCGCGCAGGATGGTCTCGCGCGCCACCACCTGACCGGCCCGGTCGATGAGAACCTTGAGCAGCTCGTACTCCTTGTTGGCCAGGTTCACCTCGGCCCCGTTGACCAGCACGCGCCGAGCCGCGGGTTCGAGCCGGATCGCGCCGACCTCCACCGCGTCGTCACCGATTCCGCTGCGCCGCAACAGAGCTCGCACGCGGGCGAGGAGTTCGGCCAGCCGGAACGGTTTGCCGACGTAGTCGTCGGCACCCGCGTCGAGGCCGACGACGAAGTCGACCTCGTCGGTGCGGGCGGTGAGCATCAGCACCGCCAGATCGGCGCCGCTCGCGCGCACCTGCCGACACACCTCCAGCCCGTCCATGCCGGGCAGACCGAGATCGAGGATCAACAGGTCGTGGTTGCCCTCGAGTGCACGGCGCAACACCGCAGGGCCGAAGCGTTCGACGGTGACGGTGTAGCCCTCACGCCCCAGTGCGCGCGACAGGGGTGCGGCGATCGCCTCGTCGTCTTCGGCCAGCAGTACTGCGGTCATGTGCACAGGTTAAGTGTTCTGGAGCAGCGAGGAGGGGCAGCTCACCGGTAACCGCCACCCCAGTGCTGCTCGTTGGCGGAGCGTCCCGCCTCGAACACCTGGTGGTACAGCAGCGAATGAACCTGCTGCACCTGGGGCACGTCGTCGTATTCGAGCGGCTCCTCCGACGAGGAACCGATGATCAGAGTGCCGGTGCCGAGCGCCCGGTCGAGCAGACCGTGGCGGAACTGCACACTGGAGATACGGCTGAGCGGGATATCGATGCCGGTGTGGGTGAGCACGCCCTGGCGCACCAGCACCCGCCGCCCGGTGACGATGAAATGCGTCGACTTCCAGGCGATCACGCGCGCGACGACCCGCCAGGCGATCAGTCCGAGCCAGACCAGGCCGATCAGGATGAGCAGCACCGTGCGCACGTGACCGGTGGTGTTGCGCCAGGCCAAGCCGCCGAGGAAGCCGGCGATCGCGGTCGCGGCGATGAGAGTGACGATGGGCCACACCAACATTTTCCAGTGCGGGTGGCGGTGCAGGATCAACTGCTCGTCGGGCGCGAGGACATCCTCCGGGTAACCCATGACCGAACAGTACCGCGCTCCCACACCGCATTTCTCGATGCCACGACCGAGGCGATACTGTGGATTCCACGCTCGATGCCAGGTTTTGCCCATATCTGCTTGCTCGACACCGACAGTGGAGGCACGCGTGACCAAAGATCTGACTCAGCTCGAAATCCTCACGGCCCTCGAACCTGTGGCCGAACAGAACCTCAACCGGCACCTTTCCATCGCCAAGGACTGGAATCCGCACGATTACGTTCCGTGGGAGGAAGGCCGCAATTTCGCCGCGATGGGCGGAAGCGATTGGGAGCCATCGCAATCGCGGCTCACCGATGTCGCCAAGGCGGCGATGATCACGAATCTGCTCACCGAGGACAACCTGCCGTCCTATCACCGCGAGATCGCCGAGAACTTCTCGCTCGACGGCGCGTGGGGCACCTGGGTGGGCCGCTGGACCGCCGAGGAGAACCGCCACGGCATCGTGATCCGCGATTACCTCGTCGTCACCCGTGGCGTCGACCCGGTGGCGCTGGAAGAAGCGCGGATGATCCACATGACCCAGGGCGCGCACGCGCCGGCGAACTGGGGTGGATTCCTGGTCAATGTCGCGTATGTGACGTTCCAGGAGCTGGCCACCCGGGTGAGCCACCGCAATACCGGCCGGGTGTGCGAAGACCCGATCGCCGACAAGATGCTGGCCCGCGTCGCCACCGACGAGAACCTGCACATGATCTTCTACCGCAACCTGTGCGCGGCGGCTCTCGACCTCGCCCCCGACCAGGCGATGCCCGCGATCACCAAGGTGCTCACCAACTTCCAGATGCCGGGCGCGGGCATGCCCAACTGGCGGCGCAACGGCGTGCTGATGGCCAAGCACGGCATCTACGACCTGCGCCAGCATCTCGACGAGGTGGTGCGGCCGGTACTCAAGCAGTGGAACGTCTTCGACCGCAACGACTTCGGTGCGCGCGGCGAGGCGGCGCGGGATGAACTCGCGCTGTTCATCGACAAGCTGGAGAAGGACGTGCTGCGGTTCGAGGAGCAGCGCGACCGGTTGCTCGCGCGCGAGCGCGTGGTGGCCGAACGCGCGACGACGGGTGCGGCGGCGCGTTGATCCGTATCGGCGACGGGCCCGGCTCGGGCCCGTCGTCAGTACTGTCCGCGCAGGTGGGACACGTCGCCCGCGGAGACAGCCCGCTCGCCGATGAGCAGCCGACCGGTGTCGTCTACACCGGTCGCCACCCCGGTGAGCACCGTCCCGCCGGGCAGTTCGGCGCGCACGTCGATACCGATGGTGGCGCACCGCTCCCGGTATTCGGCCACCAGATCGGCGGTGCCCCAGCCCGACCGCTCCCACGCGGTGAAGCGGCGCGCGAACTCGGTCAGGATCGCCGCGGCCAGCGCGGTGCGATCGACATCGCGCGCACCGGCCAATGCCAGCGAAGTCGCGTGCGCGACAGGCAGTTCCGACTCGTCGAGGTCGACATTCATGCCGATACCGACCACAACGGCGGGCGAGCTACCGGTCGCGGCGACCTCGGCCAGAATGCCCGCGAGTTTGCGGCCGTCGAGCAGCACATCGTTGGGCCACTTCAATTCCGGCGCGACCCCGGCGGCGGCGCGCAGGGCGTCGACCACCGCGATGCCGGTGAGCAACGGCAGCCAGCCGAGCGCGGCGGGGTCGATGCCGGGCAGGCGCACCAGGATCGACAGCGAGATCTGGGCCCGGGGCGGGCTTACCCAGGCGCGCGCGTGCCTGCCGCGGCCGCTTACCTGTTCCTCGGCGAGCAGGGCATGGCGGTCGACGGACGGGTCGGCGGCGCGGGCAACCAGATCGGCGTTGGTCGATCCGGTCGACTCGACTACATCGATTCGCTCATAGAACGACAGTGCGGGTGAGCTGCTCAGACGTGGCGCGTCGATCGGTGCCCTGTTCATTCGGGGCAGGCTACCGGGAGTCAGACAGTGAACGATCACCATGGCACCGAATAGGCGCTGTGGGCGCAGCCCATCCTCAGACGCGCATGGCCGGAGCGAATGCGGAGGTACGCCTAGCTGGGGTTTCTCTACTGGCCGGTAAGCCGGACTGCCGTGGTGCGCGACGGTGTCACTCGTTACACTCGCAACCCATGACGAGTGTCCAGCAGCAGCCCGCATCGGAATCGGCGGGCACCCCCGATATCCACACCACCGCCGGGAAGCTGGCTGATCTGCGGAATCGGCTGGAAGAAGCGCAACACCCGATGGGTGAGACCGCGGTCGACAAGGTGCACGCCAAGGGCAAGATGACCGCGCGCGAGCGCATCCTGGCCCTGGTCGACGAAGGCTCCTTCGTCGAACTCGACGCCCTGGCCAAGCACCGCAGCGTGAACTTCGGCCTCGAGCACAACCGCCCGCTCGGTGACGGTGTCGTCACCGGCTACGGCACGATCGACGGCCGCGACGTGTGCATCTTCTCCCAGGACGTCACCGTGTTCGGTGGTTCCCTCGGCGAGGTCTACGGCGAGAAGATCGTCAAGGTGATGGACCTGGCCATCAAGACCGGCCGTCCGCTGGTCGGCATCAACGAAGGCGCGGGCGCGCGGATCCAGGAGGGTGTCGTCTCCCTCGGGCTCTACGGCGAGATCTTCCACCGCAATGTGCAGGCCTCCGGCGTGATCCCGCAGATCTCGCTGATCATGGGTGCCGCCGCCGGTGGTCACGTGTACTCCCCCGCGCTCACCGACTTCGTGGTGATGGTCGATCAGACCTCCCAGATGTTCGTCACCGGGCCCGACGTGATCAAGACCGTCACCGGTGAAGAGGTCTCCATGGAGGACCTGGGTGGCGCGCACACCCACATGGTGAAGTCCGGTGTCGCCCACTACGTCGCTTCCGGCGAGCAGGACGCCCTCGACTACGTCAAGGACCTGCTGGGCTACCTGCCGAGCAACAACCGCGCCGAGGCCCCCCGCCACGCGCCCTCCGACCCGATCAACGGTGCGATCGAAGAGTCCTTGACCGACGAGGACATCGAGCTCGACACGATCATCCCGGACTCGCCGAACCAGCCCTACGACATGCACGAGGTCATCCGTCGCCTGCTCGACGACGACGAGTTCCTCGAGGTCCAGGCCGAGCGCGCGATGAACATCATCTGCGGCTTCGGTCGCGTGGACGGCCGCAGCGTCGGCATCGTCGCCAACCAGCCCATGCAGTTCGCCGGCTGCCTCGACATCGACGCCTCGGAGAAGGCCGCGCGCTTCGTGCGCACCTGCGACGCCTTCAATATCCCAATCATCACCTTGGTCGACGTGCCCGGCTTCCTGCCCGGCACCGGCCAGGAATACAACGGCATCATCCGCCGCGGCGCGAAGCTCCTCTATGCCTACGGTGAGGCCACTGTGGGAAAGATCACGATCATCACTCGCAAGGCCTACGGCGGCGCCTACGACGTCATGGGTTCCAAGCACATGGGTGCCGATGTGAACCTGGCGTGGCCGACCGCGCAGATCGCCGTGATGGGTGCCTCCGGCGCCGTCGGCTTCGTCTACCGCAAGCAGCTGGCCGAGGCCGCCAAGAACGGCGACGATGTCGATGCGCTGCGCCTCGAGCTGCAGAACGAGTACGAGGACACTCTGGTGAACCCGTACGTCGCCGCCGAGCGCGGATACGTCGACGCGGTCATCCCGCCCTCACACACCCGTGGCCAGATCGTGTCGGCGCTGCGCCTCCTCGAGCGCAAAATGGTGACCATGCCGCCGAAGAAACACGGCAACATTCCGCTCTGAAAACGCGATATCCCGGATAGGCCGCGCACACTTGTTGTGGAAGACAACTATTGATCAGCGCGGCCACACCGGGAATGATCGCGTCAACCGCGCTGTGAAGCGAAGTAAGTGCAGGAAGGATCTGGCACTGTGACAACTGTGGCAGAAGAGGACGTGTTGACAGTCGCCGAGCTCGAGCTCGCCGTCGAACCACTCGTCGAAGAGGCCGAACTGTCGGTAGGCGCGGTGGCCGAGGCCTCCGTGCCGGCCACCGGCGAGCCGATGTTCCGCATTCTCAAGGGTTCGCCCACCGATCAGGACATCGCGGCTCTGGTCGCCGTCCTGAGCGCGGCGGCCGCCAACGCGCCCGCCGGTGGATCGAACGGACCGGCCGACGCATGGGGTATACCGACGTTGACGCATCGGGGCACGAACCCGTTCTCGCCGTACGTGTACCCGATGCTGTCGCACCTGCGCTGAGGTGACCAGGCTGGTTCTGGCATCGGCGTCGCCTGCCCGGCTCGGGATCCTGCGCACCGCGGGCATCGACCCCGTGGTGCGGGTCTCGGGCGTGGACGAGGACGCGGTGTCGGCGGCACTACCCGCCGGCACCTCCTCGCATGATGTCGTCGTCGCCTTGGCGCGCGCCAAGGCGGTCGACGTCGCCGCGTCGATCCCAGAACTCAGCGCCGACTGTGTTGTCGTCGGCTGCGATTCGATGCTGCTCGTCGACGGGCAGCTACAGGGCAAACCACACACCCCCGAGGTGGCGCGCGAGCGCTGGGCCACGATGGCAGGCCGCAGCGCGGACCTGATCACCGGGCACTGCGTGCTGCGGTTACGCGACGGCGAGATCGTCGCCGAGTCGGCCGAATGCAGCAGTACCACGGTGCATTTCGCGAAGCCGACCCCAGACGAACTCGATACCTATATCGCGTCGGGCGAGCCGCTGAAGGTCGCGGGCGCGTTCACGTTGGACGGTCTCGGCGGCTGGTTCGTCGACCGGATCGAGGGCGACCCGTCCAGCGTCATCGGAATCGGATTACCGCTGCTGCGCCGGCTGCTCGAAGACGTCGGTGTCGGTGTCACGCAGCTGTGGCGGGATCCGCGGGACTGACGGCGCGATCACGTGCTGATCCCCCGGCTCCTTGGCCGGGGTCCGATCGGGCGCGGCCATCGTCAGGTCGAGCCGGGCCGTACACAGCTCGGGCTCGATGAAGGGATGCAGCTGCACGTCAACCCCACGGGCGCCGTTGCGCTCGAGCACCTCCCGCATGAGACCCATGTGCACACCGCACACCACCTCGGCGTGTGAGCGGGCCAGTTCACGCAGCGGGCAGGCGGTCAGGTTGATCTGTACGTGCTCCGTCGTCTCGCCCGCGGGCTCCTTCTCCGGTGCGAACCCGAGCTCCGACATCAGCGACATGGTGATGTCCCTGGCATCGGCGAGCGTTTCCACCGGCTGCGTGCCGATATCCATCCGCGCACCCCACGCGCGGCCCGCGGCCACGGCGGCCGCGGATCGGGTCACCGGATCGGGACCGAGATGGTCGGCCAGTACCTGCGCGAGTTCCTGGTATCCCACCGAGCGCTGCACCGCGCGATAGCCGATGCGCGGGCGTCCGCGGCCGCGTGGCGGCTGCTGGAACTGGCGAACCAGCGATTCGCGGGTGAGGACATCGAGGTGGAATCGAACGGTGGTGACGTGCTGTCCGGTGATGCGGGCCAGTTCCTGGGCATCGAGGGGCTCGGTGGCGCCACGTAGGATCGCGAGCAGTCGCCGTCGCGGCCAAGAATCGGACATAGCCCACCCCTCCTCTCCAGAGACTTTATCGGACATCCGTGCGCTTTATTCGCCCATTGTGTCGATTCGTGATGTGCCACGACACACTTACCATCGGCTGCGACCACGCACTGCTCGCACCCACCCAACTCGCCTGAAGGACTACACCGTGCCCGTCGCCCCGGATCCGCACCCCGCCTTCGGTTCCTACGCGGTCCCCCATCGATTAGTAACCACAGAATGGCTGTCCGCAAACATCGGCGTGAGTGGTTTACGGATCATCGAGTCCAACGATGACATCCTGCTCTACGACATCGGCCATGTCCCGGGCGCGGTCAAAATCGACTGGCGCGGCGACCTGAGCGACCCGGTGACCCGCGATTACATCGACGGCAAGCGCTTCACCGAACTGATGCGCGCCAAGGGTATCCAGCGCGACGACACCATTGTGATCTACGGCGATCGCGGCAATGCCCAGGCCGCGCACACCGCCTGGATCTGCACGCTGTTCGGCCACGAGGACGTGCGCCTGCTCGACGGCGGCCGCGACGCCTGGATCTCCGAGGAACGCGACACCACCTTCGACCAGCCCTACCCCACTCCCAGCGACTATCCCGAGGTCGTGCGCGACGACTCGACCGCGCGCGCGTTCCGCGAGGAGGTGCTCGGCAGGCTCGGCAAGCCACTGGTCGACGTGCGCTCGGCGCCGGAGTACTCGGGCGAGCTCGAGGACAAGCCGCTCAACCAGGAGCACGCGGCTGATACCTCGGCCTCTACACGAGGGCCTGCGTGGTTACGTTCGGCTGCCTCCTCCGGCCCGCCGTCTTCGACGCTGCGCGGCGGACACGTGCCGACCGCGGTGAACATCCCGTGGACCGATGCCACCACGATCGACGGCCGCTTCCGCTCGCGCGCCGACCTCGACGAGGTCTACGGCGCGCTTCCCGCCGACGACCTGGTCGTCTACAGCGGGTTGGGCGAGCGATCCAGCCACTCCTGGTTCGTCCTGACATTCCTGCTGGGCCGCAGGTCGGTGCGTAATTACGACGGATCGTGGATCGAATGGGGCAACTCGGTGCGGGTGCCGATCGCCACGGGCACCGAGCCCGGTGCCGCGAATCAGATCATTTGAAACATGTTCACATCACTGGACGCCCCGTAATGTGACCTGCGACCTACTCGACAGTAGGGCTAGCCGAGTTCGAGCAGTGTTGGCACACTGCCTACACTCGCCCGAGACGAAAGTTGTCGATACCGGGCACGGGGCCTAACCGGCGACCCGTTCCCCGACGCGACCAGAGATTGCACACAGGAGGCTCAGTGCCAAGCCATGCCAGCGCACGGATCACAAAGGTACTCGTAGCTAACCGCGGCGAGATCGCGGTTCGCGTGATCCGGGCTGCCAAGGACGCGGGAATCACCAGCGTCGCGGTGTACGCCGAGCCCGATGCCGACGCTCCCTTCGTGAAGCTCGCCGACGAGGCGTTCGCCCTCGGCGGTCAGACCTCTGCCGAGTCGTACCTCGTGTTCGACAAGATCCTCGACGCCGCGGCCAAGTCCGGCGCCGACGCGATCCACCCCGGTTACGGTTTCCTCTCCGAGAACGCCGACTTCGCTCAGGCCGTTATCGACGCCGGGCTGATCTGGATCGGCCCCTCGCCGCAGTCCATCCGCGACCTGGGTGACAAGGTCACCGCGCGCCACATCGCCGAGAAGGCGAAGGCGCCGATGGCCGCGGGCACCAAGGACCCGGTCAAGAACGCCGACGAGGTCGTCGCGTTCGCCAAGGAATACGGCGTCCCGGTGGCCATCAAGGCCGCATTCGGTGGCGGTGGCCGCGGCATGAAGGTCGCCCACACCATCGAGGAGATCCCCGAGCTGTTCGAGTCGGCGACCCGTGAGGCCATCGCCGCCTTCGGTCGCGGCGAATGCTTCGTCGAGCAGTACCTCGACAAAGCCCGCCACGTCGAAGCCCAGGTCATCGCCGACCAGCACGGCAACGTGGTGGTCGCCGGTACCCGCGACTGCTCGCTGCAGCGCCGGTTCCAGAAGCTCGTCGAGGAGGCGCCCGCGCCGTTCCTGTCCGACAAGGTTCGCGCCGCCATCCACGAATCGGCCAAGCGCATCTGCCGCGAGGCGGGCTACTACGGCGCGGGCACCGTGGAGTACCTGGTGCAGGGCGAGACCGTGTCGTTCCTCGAGGTGAACACCCGCCTGCAGGTGGAGCACCCGGTCACCGAGGAGACCGCGGGCATCGACCTGGTGCGCCAGCAGTTCGCGATCGCCAACGGCGACGAGCTGAGCATCAAGGAAGACCCCACCCCGCGTGGGCACTCGTTCGAGTTCCGGATCAACGGTGAGGACGCCGGTCGCGGCTTCCTGCCCGCCCCCGGCCCGGTGAACGTCTACCGCGAGCCAACGGGCCCCGGCGTGCGCGTCGATTCCGGTGTGGTCCAGGGCAGCGTCATCGGCGGTCAGTTCGACTCGATGCTGGCCAAGCTGATCGTCACCGGCGAGAACCGTGAGCAGGCGCTGCAGCGTGCCCGCCGCGCGCTGGCCGAGTTCGAGGTCGAGGGCCTGGCGACGGTGATCCCGTTCCACCGCGCGGTCATCGAGGACCCGGCGTTCATCGGTGACGGCCAGGCGTTCGACGTCTACACCAAGTGGATCGAAAACGAGTGGAAGAACACCGTCGAGCCGTACACCGCCGGTGGCGCGGCCGACGATGACGACGAGGATCTGCCCCGGCAGAAGGTTGTCGTCGAGGTCGGTGGACGTCGTGTCGAGGTGTCGCTGCCCGGTCAGTTCACCCTCGGTGGCGGTGCGGCCGGTTCGGCCGGCAACGGTGTGATTCGCAAGAAGCCGAAGGCGCGCAAGCGTGGTGGTGCCGGTGCCGGTGCCGCGTCGGGCGACGCGGTGACCGCGCCGATGCAGGGCACTGTCGTGAAGGTCGCGGTCGAAGAGGGCCAGACCGTCGAGGTCGGCGACCTGATCGTGGTGCTCGAGGCCATGAAGATGGAGAACCCGGTCAACGCGCACAAGGCCGGTGTCGTCACCGGGCTGTCCGTCGCGGCGGGTGCGGCGATCACCCAGGGCACCGTCCTGGCGGAGATCAAGTAGTAGAGAACTCACCAACGGGCGCTGGTCTTCGCGGACCAGCGCCCGTTGTCGTTCGCCGGAGTGAACGGCGGACGAAAATCACCTGTCTCCGCAGGATGGGTCCCCGTATTCTGTCGTATCGTGGGTCGGGTGACCAGTACTGCGCACACCGATCTGGACCCGCTCTCGACGCCGGGTTCGGCAACGGTAGCCGAGGTGATCCAGGGCAGGCGGGAAGCCGGTCATCGCGCCGATGGTCATCGCCTCGCGCTGGTGATCGAGGGCGGTGGCAGCCGCGGTGTGTACTCCAGCGGCATGGTGCAGGCACTCGAGGAACTGGGTTTGGCGAAGGTGTTCGACGCCGTCTACGGCACGTCGGCCGGGGCGATCAATGGTGCGTGGCTGCTGTGCGGGCGCGCGGCGACCGGGATGCGATCGTGGACCGATCCGGCGATCATGCGCCGCGTGGTCGATCCGGTGCGCATCTTCCGTGGCCGCCCCGTCTTCGATCTGCACTATCTCGTACATCGCGTGTACGACGGCATCGAGCCGATGGACTTTCCGGCCATCCTGGCCAATCCGACCACCTTCCACCCGATCGCGACCGATATCCGCACCGGGCAGTCGGTGGACCTCCGGCCCTACATCACCGACAAACAGTCCCTCATGACAGCGCTGCGGGCCTCCGCGGGGCTACCGCTGCTGGCGGGACCGCCGGTCGCCCTGGCGGGCGGCGACTACTTCGACGGCGGCCTCACCGAAACCGTGCCGATCCGCACCGCGGTGGCCGCGGGCGCCACCCACGCCTTGGTCCTGCGAACCCGCCGCACCGATGAACTCCGCCCGCCCGCTCCCCTGCTGCATCGGGTGGTCGGCGGCGGCTATATGCGTGCCATCGCACCCGGCGCGTTCCGGGCGTGGAGCAAGCGGCCCGGTCAGCAGGCGATAGAGGACAGCTACCTCGACGGCCTCGGCGAGCAGGTCCTCCAGGTTCACCCGCCCGCCGGTTCCCCCGCCATCGACAGCGCGGCCCGCGACACCGACCTGCTCACCCGCGCCCTCGACATCGGCCGCACCGCCGTCCATTCCCTCCTCGGCGGCGGCACCCTCCGCACGGCCTGAATCCGGTGAGCCCGTGATCGCCGGGGTCTGTCGGCGGCGGCCACACCGGTCGGCATTAGGCTGCGGGCGTGGAACCGATCGAGATCAACGCAGGGTCCTGGTATCTGCGCGCCCTTCGCGCCGACGAGCGCATCGACGATCGACCCGCGCTGGCCGACGGCGGCATCACCGATCCCGGCTACGTGGCCACCCGGTCGGCACAGTGGGCCGATGAATCCCACTTCTCCTGGGCGGTCTGCGTTCCGACGACGGCCGAGCTGGTCGCCGAGATCGGCGTGACACCGGGCCCCGGCGACACCGCGACCGTCACCGGGTGGGCCCGTCCCGGCGAGGACGAGGCATTGGCCGCCGGCCTCGCCTCGGTCCACCGCTTCGTCGCGGGCGCACTCGGATTACGTGTCGCGCAGGCCTGATCGCCGCTCCCGCATGACACCCGTGTCCGCCTCGGCGACGACCAGCGCGAACTTCGCGCACGGAACAGGAGCACCGCAGTCGACACACCGACTCGAGGCTATGCGCGGCTTGCTGTGCGCTACACCGCTTCTCGCGCGAGCACCGCGTCGAGCGCGTCGACTGCCTGACGCAATTCATCCTCGGTGACAGTCAACGGCGGACGGAACCGGATCCCGCGCTCCCCCGTGCCGAGCAGCAGCACATGCTCACGTTCGCGCAGCTCTGTCACCACCCGATCGCGCAACTCCGGCGTCGCCAGGGTGATCGCGCACATCAGCCCACGCCCACGTGCCTCGGAGGCCAGGTCCGGGTGCGCGGCGGCGAGCTTGCCGAGCCGGTCGAGCAGGAACGCACCGAGCGGACCCGCGCCCTCGATGAGCCGATCGCGTTCCAGCACTTCGAGAATGCGTCGAGTTCTGACCATGTCGGTGAGGTTGCCGCCCCAGGTGGAGTTGAGCCGGGAGCTCACCCGGAAGACATTGTCTCCGACCTCGTCGACCCGCCCGCCTGCCATGATCCCGCAGACCTGAGTCTTCTTCCCGAAGGCCACTACATCGGGCCGCACGTCCAATTGCTGGAAGGCCCAGGTGGTTCCGGTCATGCCGACGCCGGTCTGCACCTCGTCGAGGATGAATAGCGCGTCGTTCGCGTGGCACAGCCGCTGCATGGCGGCGAGGAATTCCGGTCGCAGGTGGCGGTCTCCGCCTTCGCCCTGGATCGGCTCGGCGATGAAGCAGGCGATGTCGTGCGGGTTGTCGGCGAAGGCCTGTTCGGCCTGGGCCAGAGCCCGCGCTTCGAGCGCGGCGATGTCGGGCCCGGCGAAGGTGTGCGGTGTGTCGATTCGCGGCCAATCGAATTTCGGGAATCGCGCGGTCTTGACCGGGTCGGTATTGGTGAGCGACATCGTATAGCCGCTCCGGCCGTGGAAGGCACCGGTGAGGTGCAGCACCTTGGTGCCGAGTTCCGGTGCGCGGCCGTGCAATTCGTTGTGCCTGCTCTTCCAGTCGAAAGCGACTTTCAGCGCATTCTCGACCGCGAGCGCACCACCGTCGACGAAGAACAGATGCGGCAGGTGCGGATCGCCGAGCACACGGGCGAAGGTTTCGACGAAGCGTGCCATCTCGATGGTGTAGATATCGGAGTTGCTCGGCTTGTTCAGTGCCGCAGTGGCCAGTTCGGCGCGGAAACTCTCGTCTCCTGCCAGGGCGGGATGGTTCATCCCGAGCGCGTTGGAGGCGAAGAAGCCGAACATGTCGAGATAGCCGGTGCCGTCGCGTTCGTCGACGAGCGTGCGGCCGTGCGACTCGTGTAGGTCGAGCACAAGCTCGAAACCGTCCGCGAGGATGTGCGAGGACAGGATTTCGTGGACCCGGTCGGCGGGGATGACCGCCGCGCCAGGGCGCTCCAGTTCGATGGTCATAAAACCGACGATACGCAAATATTTACGGAAGTTCTACGGAATCACGAATCAAATTACGAAGGATCACTACCTGTCATAGAATGTCTGCAGGATGATCGTGCTGCGGGTGTGCACGTTGGCCGTGGCCCTGATCTCCTGCAGCAGATGTTCCAGATGCCGAGGCGATGCCACCCGCACCAGCAAGACGTAGCTCTCCTCGCCCGCCACCGAGTGGCACCCCTCGATGCCGGGGATGTGCTGCAACAAGGCGGGCGCGTCATCGGGCTGGGACGGATCGAGAGGAGTGATCGCGACGAACGCCGACAACAAGTGCCCGAGCGCTTCGGGGTCGACCTGCGCGGCGTACCCGCGGATCACGCCGCGCGCTTCGAGCCTGCGCACCCGCGATTGCACCGCGGAGACCGAAAGGCTGGCCTTCTCCGCCAGATTCGACAATGTGGCGCGACCGTCTGCCATCAGTTCTTTGATCAATAGTCGATCGATGTCGTCGAGCTGGGGTCGAGCCGGTGTATCCGCCATCAGCGAAGGCTAACTCAGCGTGGGGCTCGCGCGGGGAAAACTTCTTTCCGTTCCCCACCGAATTCTCCCGAACTTTTCCGTGAGTCGTACCAAACAGCAGAAGGTGAGCAGAGTACCGATGACGCAGACCGTGAACTTCTCCGAGCAGCTCGCACTGCGAGCCAGGGCGCTCCTGCACGGCCTCGGCGCCGCTGTGCCGGAACCCGGCCCGCTGCTCGCGCGCACGCCGATCTCCGGCGGAGTCCTGTTGCCGCTGACCACCGACACCGCCGCGGACGTCGATGCCGCGATCGGCCGCGCCGCCACCGCGTTCGAGGCCTGGCGCACGGTCCCCGCGCCCGTGCGAGCAGCGCTGGTGCGCAGACTGGCGCAGTTGCTGGTGGCCCATCAGGACGAGCTGGCCGAGCTGGTGACCCTCGAAGCGGGCAAGATCGGCCCCGAGGCGCTGGGCGAAGTGCAGGAGATGATCGACGTCTGCGAGTTCGCGATCGGGCTCTCGCGCCAACTCTACGGCGCCACCATGCCTTCCGAACGCCCCGGCCATCGGCTCATGGAAACGTGGCATCCACTCGGCGTCGTCGGGGTGATCTCGGCGTTCAATTTCCCGGTCGCGGTGTGGGCTTGGAACACCGCGATCGCGCTGGTGTGCGGCGACACGGTGGTGTGGAAGTCGTCGGAGACCACGCCGTTGACGGCATTGGCGTGTCACACCCTGCTGCGTCGTGCCGCGGTCGATGTGGGCGCGGATCCCGAAGTGCACCAATTGATTCGAGGTGACGCCGCCGTCGGCTCGGCCTTGGTCGACGATCGCCGGGTCGCCCTGGTGAGCGCGACCGGTTCGGTGCGGATGGGCGCCACCGTCGCACCGAGGGTGGCCGCGCGATTCGGGCGGTGCCTGCTAGAGCTCGGTGGCAACAATGCCGCGATCGTGGCGTCGAGTGCCGATCTGGAGCTCGCGGTGCGCGGCATCGTCTTCTCGGCGGCGGGGACAGCGGGCCAGCGGTGTACGAGTCTGCGGCGATTGATCGCGCATCGTTCGATCGCCGACCAGCTGGTCGACCGGCTGGCCGCGGCGTACAGCCAACTACCCGTTGGCAATCCGCTCGACGACGGCGTGCTGGTCGGGCCGCTGATCAACGAGCGCGCGTTCGCCGCGATGCAGAAGGCGCTGGTCGGGTCGGTGGCCGAAGGCGGCGACATCATCTGCGGCGGTGAGCGAGTCGACACGCTCGGACCCGACGCCTACTACGTGCGGCCCGCCCTGGTTCGCATGCCCGCACAGACCGAACTCGTGCGCGAGGAGACCTTCGCGCCGATCCTGTACGTGCTGACCTACGACGACATCGACGAGGCCATCGCACTCAACAACGATGTCACCCAAGGACTTTCCTCGTCGATCTTCACCCTCGACCAGCGCGAGGCCGAACAGTTCCTGGCCGGCTCCGACTGCGGCATCGCCAATGTCAATATCGGGACATCGGGCGCGGAGATCGGCGGCGCGTTCGGCGGGGAGAAGCACACCGGCGGCGGCCGGGAGTCGGGCTCGGACTCATGGAAGGCCTACATGCGCCGGGCCACCAACACCGTCAACTACTCCACCGAGCTCCCGCTCGCGCAGGGCATCCATTTCGGCTGATCAGCCATGCGATTTCGCCTTCCGACCCACCCCGTGTAAAGTGGTATTTGCAACGCGGGATGGAGCAGCTCGGTAGCTCGCTGGGCTCATAACCCAGAGGTCGCAGGTTCAAATCCTGTTCCCGCTACTACGAAGAAGGCCCCGGAGTTTTCACTCCGGGGCCTTCTTCGTTATCCGTTGCCGAGCCGCAGGGTCCAGTTCCCCCGATAGTGCAGCCGGGTGACACTCGCGGGCGGAACATCCATGCGCCAGAACGACTTCGCCGGTGCGTCGAGCACCACGAGCAGCGCCGCCCGCACCACGGCCGGATGCGTCACCGCCACGGTGTCGCGCCCCGACGACGCGATCTCGGCCAACCAGAACCGCACCCGGTCGACCAGATCGGTGACGGATTCGCCACCGTGCCCACGGAATTCGGGGTCGGTCAGCCAGGCGAACAGCTGATCCTGAGCGAGTTTGCCCATCTCACTGCCCCGCCACGACCCGGCATCGAGATCCCGTAATCGCACGTCCTGTTCCCCGACGAGGCCCAATTCCTCCGCCGTCTCCCGAGCCCGCCTCTCGGGCCCTGTCCGCACCAGCGCCTCATCGAGCGGCACACAGGCGCGCACCGCGGCCCGCCCCGACTCGTCCAGGGGTTCATCGACAGGAAAACGCGCCTTACGTACCGCCTCGGTAAGGCCATGGCCGACAAGGTCGACTCTCAGCACCGTTTGCACGAGAGTCGAGGGTAGCGACGAGTGCGATCCACGCCACAACCCGGGCTACGCGCCGCCCCGGTCATCGACATCTTCACGCAGGTCGGGGCGCATGAGGTCGGCGAAGTTGTCGGTGGGTCGGTGCACACTTGGTGCTATGGATCGGTTCTCCCCCGCGACGGCACAGTGGTTCGACGGCGCGTTCCCCGGCGCGACGTCGGCCCAGCTCGGCGCGTGGGACGCGATCGCCGCCGGGGAGAACACGCTGGTGGTCGCGCCGACGGGGTCGGGCAAGACCTTGTCGGCGTTTCTGTGGGCTATCGATCAGCTGGCTCAGCGGGAGCCACCCGAGCCGGGGGCGCCCCGGGGCACCTCGGTGCTCTATGTCTCGCCGTTGAAGGCACTCGCGGTGGATGTGGAGCGCAATCTACGGGCGCCGCTGGTAGGAGTGACGCAGACGGCGAAACGGTTGGGACTCGACCCGCCGGATATCTCGGTGGGGGTGCGCTCCGGTGATACTCCGCCTGCCCAGCGTCGGGCGATGCTGCGCACGCCGCCGGACATTCTCATCACCACTCCCGAGTCGCTGTTCTTGCTGTTGACCTCGGCGGCTCGCGAGACGCTTGCCCAGGTCAATACGGTGATCGTCGACGAAGTGCACGCCATCGCCGGGTCCAAGCGTGGTGCGCACCTGGCGCTGTCGCTGGCCCGGCTGGACCAGTTCACCGACAAGCCCGCGCAGCGGATCGGGTTGTCGGCGACGGTGCGCCCGCCCGAGGAGGTCGGGCGGTTCCTGGTCGGGAACGCGCCGATCACCATTGTGCGCCCGCCCGCACCGAAGACCTTCGACCTGTCCGTGCGGGTGCCGGTGGCCGATATGACCGATCCCGGCGGCGACTCCGATCAGCCGGGGTCGATCTGGCCGCATGTCGACGAGGCCATCGTCGACCTCGTTCTCGAGCACCGTTCCTCGATCGTGTTCGCCAACTCGCGGCGGCTCTCCGAGCGGCTGACAGCGCGACTCAACGAGACCTACGCCGCCCGGCTCGGTGAGCCGGTGGAGACAGAGCACAAGCCACCCGCCCAGCTCGGACCATCCACCGAGGTGATCCACGGGGCCGACCACCTGTTGGCGCGCGCGCATCACGGGTCGGTCAGCAAGGAACAGCGCGCCATCATCGAAGACGATCTCAAGACCGGTCGCCTGCGCTGCGTGGTGGCCACCAGCAGTCTCGAACTCGGCATCGATATGGGCGCGGTGGACCTGGTGGTGCAGGTCGAGGCGCCGCCATCGGTGGCCAGCGGCTTGCAGCGAGTCGGCCGCGCCGGGCACCAGGTCGGTGAGATCTCGCGGGGCGTGCTGTTTCCCAAGCACCGAACCGACGTGATCCACTGCACCGTCGCCGCCCAGCGCATGCTCGCGGGTGAGATCGAGCAGCTCCAGATCCCCGCGCACCCCCTCGACATCCTCGCCCAGCAGACGGTGGCGGCCTGCGCGCTCGAACCGATCGACGTCGACGGCTGGTTCGACATCGTCCGCTCCACCGGCAGCTACGCGAACCTGCCACGCTCGGCCTACGAATCGGTGCTCGACCTGTTGGCCGGGCGCTATCCGTCCGACGAGTTCGCCGAACTGCGTCCACGCGTGGTGTGGGACCGCGACGCGGGCACCATCACCGGCCGTCCCGGCGCGCAGCGGCTGGCGGTGACCTCCGGTGGCGCGATTCCCGACCGTGGCATGTTCGCGGTGTTCATGGTGGGCGAGAAGGCTTCTCGGGTAGGTGAACTCGATGAGGAGATGGTCTACGAATCGCGCGTGGGTGATGTGTTCGCGCTCGGTGCGACCAGCTGGCGGATCGAGGAGATCACCTTCGATCGGGTGCTGGTGTCACCCGCGTTCGGACTGCCGGGACGGTTGCCGTTCTGGCATGGTGACGGGTTGGGGCGTCCCGCCGAATTGGGTGCTGCGCTGGGCGAATTCGTGCGTACAGCAGGTCGGGTCCCTACCGATGAGCTGAGCCGGATCGTGGCGAAAATGGGCGCCGGGCCGACCACAGTCGTCCCGCCATCGGCGGTTTCGGACCCGGTGTCCCTGGTCGAGGCCATGTCGGAGGTTTCCGGCCTCCCGGTAGCCGGGGTGGAATCGAGCGCGAAGAAGATCGGCCGCGCGAAAGCGTCCAGCAACCGAACCCGGCCCGCCGATGCGCCGGCCGGAAAAGCTGCGACGGCGAAGCCGTCGCCGGTCGAGCAGAGCAAGCCCGCGGCGCGGCTCGAACAGTTGGTGCGGACAGCCGGGCTCGATCAGAACGCGACGGCCAATCTCGTCAGTCTGCTCGAGGAACAGCGCAGTGCCACAGGTCAATTGCCCACCGACCGCACGCTGGTCGTGGAACGATTCCGTGACGAACTCGGCGACTGGCGGCTGGTGCTGCACTCCCCCTACGGCACCCCGGTACACGCACCATGGGCGCTGGCGGTGGGCGCGCGCCTCCAGGAACAGTTCGGCATCGACGCCGCCCCTACCGCCTCCGACGACGGCATCGTCGTGCGCCTGCCCGACACCACCGATCAGCCGCCCGGCGCCGAACTGTTCGCCTTCGAGCCTGACGAGATCGACGACATCGTCACCGAACAGGTCGGCGGCTCCGCGCTTTTCGCGTCCCGCTTCCGCGAATGCGCCGCCAGGGCGCTCCTGCTGCCGCGCCGCGATCCCGGCAAGCGCGCACCGCTGTGGCAGCAGCGGCAGCGCTCGGCCCAATTGCTCGACGTGGCACGCAAATTCCCGCAATTCCCGATCCTGCTGGAAACCGTCCGCGAATGCCTGCGCGACGTATACGACCTGCCCGCCCTGCGCGACCTGCTCACCCAGGTCGCCCGCCGCGAGATCCGCCTGATCGAAGTCGAAACGGCGAGCCCGTCACCCTTCGCGGGCGCCCTGCTGTTCTCCTACATCGGCCAATTCCTCTACGACGGCGACAGCCCACTGGCCGAACGCCGGGCCGCCGCACTGGCCCTGGACTCCAGCCTGCTCGCCGAACTCCTCGGCCGCGTCGAACTCCGCGAACTCCTCGACCCCGCCGTTATCACCCTGACCGAACAAGAACTCCAACGCCTCACCCCCGAACGCCGAGCCCGCGATCCCGAAGGTTTGGCCGACCTCCTGCGCCTCCTCGGCCCCCTCACTCCCGCCGAAGCCGCGGCCCGCTGCGTCCCCCGCCCCGGCACCGCATCCGCCGCTCGCCACGCCGAGGCGATGGAAAGTCGAGCCCCGGACGACTTTCGCACACACGAACAAGCCTCGAAGTCCGGCGAACTCGCCCCGAGACCCGGCGCAGGAGCCGTCGGAGCCGGGCCGGCTGATATCCCCCGGGATAACGCCGCACCCCCCGACAGCGTTGCCTTGCACCCAGACAATGGAACCCGCTCGGACGACGGTCCTTCCGACGGCGGAGCACAGGCCGATCGTGGCAGCCACGACCTGCTCATCGATTCCGATGCACCGGCTTGGTTTGCGGAGCTGCGGGATTCGCGGCGGGCGCTGGCAGTTTCGTTCGCGGGACGTACCTGGTGGGTGGCGGTGGAGGACGCCGCTCGTCTGCGCGATGCGCTCGGGGTGCCGCTGCCGATCGGCGTGCCCGCCGCGTTCATCGAACCGGTGCCCGATCCGCTCGGCGACCTCGTCGGCCGCTACGCGCGCACGCACGCACCGTTCACGACGGCCGCGGTCGCCGCCCGCTTCGGCTTGGGTACCGCCGTCGCCGCGACGTCACTGCACCGCCTGCTCGCCGAAAAGCGGGTCGTGGAAGGCGAATTCACGCCGGGTACCGCCGGTGGCGAGTGGTGTGATGCCCAGGTCTTGCGCCGATTGCGCCGCCGTTCGCTGGCTGCCGCCCGGCACGAGGTCGAGCCGGTCTCCACCGCGGCCTTCGGACGCTTCCTGCGCGCCTGGCAACACGTCGGTTCCGGCGAGCTGCGCGGCGTCGACGGTGTCGCCACGGTGGTGGAACAGCTTGCGGGCGTGCCGATTCCGGCCTCGGCATGGGAGTCGCTGATCCTGCCGACGCGAGTCCGCGACTACTCCCCCGCCATGCTGGACGAGCTGATGGCGACCGGCGAGGTGGTGTGGTCGGGCCACGGCGCCATCACCGCCCGCGACGGCTGGATCGCCCTGCACCTGGCCGACCAAGCACCGTTCACCCTGCCTCCCGCCGACGAGATCGACCCCACCGATACCCAGCTCGGCCTGCTGGTCGCACTCGGCGCGAACCTGGAGCCATGGCCCCCACCCGACACCGCCCCTGGTTCAGCGGTCGACTCGGACACACCCGCCATTCGTCCGAAGGCCGCCCGGAGACGAAGGATCTCCGCGGATCCGGCGACGCCGCAAGCAAGCGGACTCTCGCGAACCGGCGAACGCGAAGTTGTCGACCTCGACGCACCCGATCCCGCCACGGCGGCGACCAGCCCTGGCAACTCGGCGCCCGTGCCGGCAAGCAGTGATGCCAGAGAGTCGGCTCGACGGCCCCCGCCCACCGGCCTGCGGCCTGATCCAAAGGAACAGGCGCCAAGCGAGTCCGGCAACCCGTTAGCGGGACAAGCTCCTGACCTCCCGCGATTGCCATCCACACTGCGCGGCGGTGGCGCCTTCTTCTTCCGGCAGCTCGCCGACGCTGCGGGTCTGCTCGACGACAAAGCCGCCGGCGACGCACTGTGGCAGCTGGTCTGGGCCGGATACGTCTCCGGTGACACCTTCGCCCCCGTGCGCGCACTACTGTCCGGCACCGCCCGCGCCACCACCGCGCACCGCACCCCGCGCCGCGCTCCCCGCGGTCGCGCGTACCTGCCGCGACCAGCGATGCCAACCCGGTCCGGTCCGCCGATGCTGGCCGGCCGCTGGTCGATCCTGCCGGAACGCGTGCAGGACAACACTGTTCGCGCCCACGCCACCGCCGATCAGCTCGTCGAACGCTATGGCGTGCTGACTCGCGGATCGGTGCAGAACGAAGGGATATCCGGCGGTTTCCAGCTGATGTACCGGGTGCTCACCGAGTTCGAGGATCGCGGCCGGTGCAGGCGCGGCTATTTCGTCGACACCCTCGGCGGCGCCCAGTTCTCCACCACCGACACCGTCGACCGCCTGCGGTCGTTCGACACCGACCGTGACAACACCAGAGCGGGCGTCGCGTTCGCCCTCGCGGCGTGCGACCCAGCCAACCCCTACGGCGCCGCCCTGCCGTGGCCGAAGGGCGACGCCGAAGGCGGTCATCGGCCGGGCCGCAAAGCGGGCGCCGTGGTAGTTCTGGTCGGCGGCGAGCTGGTGCTCTACTCCGAGCGCGGCGGCAAGACGCTGCTCAGCTTCACCGAAGACATCGGCCTGCGCCGTGCGGCAGCGCTCGCACTGGCCGGACTGGTGCGCGACCGCAGGGTCGACAGCTTGGTGATCGACAAGATCAATGGGGAAACCGTGCACGGCAACCTTTTCGTCGACGTCCTGATCGAAGCCGGTTTCTCGATGACCCCGAGCGGGCTGCGGCTGCGCAGGCAGGTGTAGCCGAATGCCCGAGGGCGACACCGTCTTCCGCACCGCGGCACGTCTGCGCACGGCGCTGGTGGGTAAAACGCTGACCCGCAGCGACTTCCGGGTGCCCCGGTACGCGACGGTGAATCTGGTCGGCGATCTCGTCGAAGAGGTCGCCAGCTACGGCAAGCACCTGTTCGTCCGCACCGACCGCTGGAGCATCCACACCCACCTGAAAATGGAGGGCGAGTGGCGGGTGTTCCACTGCGGCCAGCGCTGGACCAAACCACGGGTCACCGCGCGGCTCGTACTCGGCAACGACGAGGTCGAGGCCGTCGGATTCTCGCTCGGCAAGGTTCAAGTCCTGCCGCGCGCGGACGAGCACACCGTCATCGACCACCTCGGCCCGGACCTCCTCGGCCCGAACTGGGATCCAGCCGAGGCCCTGCGCCGACTCACCGAATACCCCCGCCGCGCCATCGGTCTCGCCCTACTCGACCAGCGCAATCTGGCAGGCATCGGCAATATCTACCGCAGCGAGATCTGCTTCCTCCGCCGAGTCCACCCCACTGCCCCCGTCGGCGAGATTCCCGATCTCCCGGCGCTCGTAGACGAAGCCCACCGCGTCCTCGGCAAGGCCGCGCACCAGCCACCATGGCGCCCCATGGTCTACAGCCGAACCCGGCGCCCCTGCCCCCGCTGCGGCACCGCCATCGCCTCCCAGCTCCTCGGCGAGGACGACCCCGCCGATCGCATCAGCCAGCGCGAACGCGGAATCTACTTCTGTCCACGCTGTCAGCCACTTCCCTGAAAAACACTTCACCGCGCATCGCCTTGTTCGATACGATCTCGGGATTGTTTTCATCGCTAACGGCCAGGGGCGTCTCCCCAGTTAGAGAGCAGGTTTCGTGATGGCATGTCGGATCAGTGAGCTCGTGCTCGGTTGCCGCGACCCCGAGGCGCTTGCCCAATTCTGGTGTGCGGTCCTGGACTTCGTCGTCCTCGACCGGGAGGACGACGGCACCGTGGAGATCGGCCCGCGCGAGGGGTTCGGTGGACCGCAGGCGACGATCATCCTCAGCAGCAGGGAAGAGCCCGAACACGGGAAGTCCCGGCTGCACCTCGACGTCAATCCCACCGATCGTGATCAGGACGCCGAGCTCGAACGCCTGCTGAAGCTCGGTGCGCGCCCGGCCGATATCGGCCAGACGGGGCAGGAGTCGTGGCATGTCCTGTCCGACCCGGAAGGCAATGAGTTCTGCCTGCTCAAAGCCCGCATCGACCCGGTCTGAGGCTCAGCGGTCCTGCGGCACGGGTTCCAGTAGCTGCGGGCGTGGCTCGGGAGCTGCGGCCCGCAGTGCGTCGGCCGACTTGTCGTCGGGCTGGGTCTGCGATTCGATTTCGGCCCGCACGCGCGCCTGGTATGTGGACACCTCACGGTCGATATCGTCTGCGTCCCAACCGAGTACCGGTGCGATGAGGTGGGCGACCTGCTCGGCACTGTTCGCGCCGCGATCGGGGTACTCGATCGAGATGCGGGTGC
Source organism: Nocardia sp. NPDC058480 (assembly GCF_042720495.1). Taxonomy (NCBI): domain Bacteria; kingdom Bacillati; phylum Actinomycetota; class Actinomycetes; order Mycobacteriales; family Nocardiaceae; genus Nocardia; species Nocardia sp. NPDC058480. The sequence continues at coordinate 148,867 of NZ_JBHXMN010000013.1, forward strand.
GACGGGCCAGGATATCGTCGAGGTGCAGCGCGCCCTCGGCGGCGGCCGCGTAGACCGCTTCGACCTGCAGGTAGGCAGGGGCGTCGGTAATCGGTTGCAGCAGTTCTGGTTTGCCCGCTGCCATGGCGAGCACCTCGTCGACGAGAGAGCCGTAGCGGTCGAGCAGGTGCGTCATCCGGTACGGGTGGATGCCGTAGTGCTCGGCGAGCTGCACGGTCTGGTTGACCAGCGCGAAGTACCCATCGGCGCCGAGCAGCGCGACCTTCTCGGTGATCGAGGGCGAGACGCGCGCCGGAATATCTTGTGCCGCTTCGTCCATCGCGTCGGCCGCCATCACCCGGTAGGTGGTGTACTTGCCGCCCGCGATGCTCACCAGTCCGGGCGCGACGCGTGCCACGGCGTGTTCGCGCGAGAGCTTGGACGTCTCGTCGTTCTCCCCCGCCAGCAGTGGTCGCAGGCCCGCGTAGACCCCGTCGATGTCGGCGTGGGTGAGCGGGGTGACCAGTACCTCGTTGACCCGGCCGAGCAGGTAGTCGATATCGGCCTTGGTCGCCGCGGGGTGGGCGAGATCGAGATTCCAGTCGGTGTCGGTGGTGCCGACGATCCAGTGCGCGCCCCACGGGATGACGAACAGCACCGAAGTGGTGGTGCGCAGGATGATCGCGGCATCGCTGACGATGCGGTCGCGCGGTACCACAATGTGCACGCCCTTGGACGCGCGCACATGGAATCGGCCGCGCTGCCGCGACAGACCCTGCACCTCATCGGTCCAGACGCCCGTTGCGTTGATCACCACATTCGCGCGCGCCTCGCCGGTGCGCCCGTCCTCGGTGTCACGCAATTTCACCCCGACGACCCGGTCTGCCTCACGCAGAAACCCGACGACCTGCGTGGAGGTGCGGATGACCGCGCCGTAGTGGGCTGCGGTGCGGGCGACCGTCATGGTGTGGCGGGCATCGTCGACGACGGTGTCGTAGTAGGTGACACCGCCGATCATCGAATCCCGGCGCAGGCCCGGTGCGAGGCGCAGCGCGCCGTGCCGGGTCAGATGATGCTGTCCAGGAACGGATTTCGCGCCGCCCATGCTGTCGTACAGAGTCAGCCCCGCGGCGACATACGGTCGCTCCCACACGCGGTGGGTCAGCGGGTAGAGGAAGCGCAGCGGCTTCACCAGGTGCGGTGCCAATGTCGACAGTGCCAGCTCACGCTCCTTCAGCGCTTCCCTGACCAGCCCGAATTCGAGCTGCTCGAGATAGCGCAGGCCACCGTGGAACATCTTCGACGAGCGGCTCGAGGTGCCCGAGGCGAGATCGCGGGCCTCGACCAGCGCGACAGACAGACCGCGCGTCGCAGCATCGAGCGCGATACCGGCGCCGACCACCCCGCCACCGACGACCAGGACGTCGAACTGATCCTTCCCCAGACGTTCCCAGGCAGAACGCCGATGTTCGGGCCCCAGATCGCCGGGCACGAGCCGGTCCCGCTTTCCGCCCGCGACCAACTCACCCGGGTGTAGGTACGGAAACTCCGGTGTCTGCGACATGCTCGGCTCCTCGCCACCGACCGATTCCGGCCGGTCCCAGTCGACAGTGGGGTAAACGCCGCGTTCGGCGGCGCCGCTGCGTACAGGCTAAACGTACTGCGCGCTCGTCGCTCGGGACGTGCGCGGCGAGGCGTGGGAGCGAAATTCGGTGCGGATGCCGAACCGGACGGTCGATCGGCTGGTTCCGGCGCCAACTCCTTCGCGCGGTCAGCTGGGCGACCTTCGCCAGGCGCCTGTCGATGCCACCAGCAATCCGCGGCACCGTCATCGCCGGGGACAAAGCTTGCGGCAGCGGGCCGAGCTTTCGGTAACCTGCATCAATGCGTCGCTATGTGGCCGCCATCGATCAGGGCACGACTTCGAGTCGGTGCATCATCTTCGATCGGCAGGGCCGGATCGTCGGGACCGCGCAGCGGGAGCATCGGCAGATCTTTCCGAAGCCCGGCTGGGTGGAGCACGATCCGGCGGAGGTGTGGCGCAATACCGAGTCGGTACTCGGTGCGGCCCTGGGCAACAGTCGGTGTTCGGCCGGGGATCTGGCCGCCGTCGGCATCACCAATCAGCGCGAGACCACCGTGGTGTGGGATCGGGCGACCGGCGAGCCCGTGTACAACGCGATCGTCTGGCAGGACACCCGCACCGGCCAACTGTGCACCGAACTCGCGGGTGATCAAGGGCCGCAACGCTATGCGGACCGCACCGGGCTGCCGCTGTCGACCTATTTCGCCGGCCCGAAACTGCGCTGGATCCTCGACAATGTCGACGGTGTCCGGGCACGCGCCGAAGCCGGTGACCTGTGTTTCGGCACCATGGACAGCTGGGTGCTGTGGAAGCTGACCGGTGAACACCTCACCGACGTCACCAACGCCTCACGCACCATGCTGATGGATCTTCGTACTCTGCAATGGGATTCGCGGCTCTGTGCCGATTTCGACATCCCGATGTCGTTGCTACCGCAGATCCGCAGTTCGTCAGAGGTCTACGCCGACATCACCTCCGGGCCGTTCGAAGGTATCCCGGTCGCCGGAATTCTCGGCGACCAGCAGGCGGCCACCTTCGGCCAAGCCTGCCTGACCCCCGGTGAGGCCAAGAACACCTATGGCACAGGCAATTTCATGCTCCTCAACACCGGCACCACCCCGGTGTTCAGCAAGCACGGCCTACTCACCACCGCCTGCTACCAACTCGGTGACGCCCCAGCGGTTTACGCGCTGGAAGGTTCCATTGCCGTCACCGGCTCGCTGGTCCAGTGGCTGCGCGACAACCTCGGCATCATCTCCTCCGCCGAGGAAGTAGAACCCCTGGCCCTCAGCGTCGAAGACAACGGCGGCGCCCACTTCGTCCCCGCGTTCTCCGGCCTGTTCGCCCCCCGCTGGCGCCCCGATGCCCGCGGTGTCATCGCCGGCCTCACCCGCTTCGTCACCAAGGCCCACTTGGCAAGAGCCGCACTCGAATCCACCGCCTTCCAAACTCGCGAGGTCGTGGACGCCATGCGCGCCGACGCGGCCGCCCAGCACCTCGACCTCGAACTCACCACCCTCAAAGTCGACGGCGGCATGACCGGCAACAACCTGCTCATGCAATTCCAAGCCGACATCCTCGACGTCCCCGTCGTCCGCCCGGTAGTCCGCGAGACCACCGCCCTCGGCGCCGCTTACGCGGCCGGTTTGGCAGTCGGCTTCTGGTCCGGCCTCGACGACCTCCGAGCCAACTGGTCCGCCGACCAGACCTGGACCCCCTCGATGCCCGAAGAGGAACGCACCCGCCGCTACGCGGACTGGAACAAAGCCGTCGAACGTACCTACAACTGGGTATGAACCGCCCGCGCAAGCTGCCTCGGCCCTTACTCCGTCACCGCCGAGTGCCGCCGATCTCTAGGCAGGTGCGGCCTTCGACAGGCGGTTGACCGCTTCGGTCAGGGTGGGTTCGTCGGAGGTGGTGAAGCAGAGTCGGAGGGTGTTAGGGGTGGTGTTGGTGACGGCGAAGGCGGCGCCGGGGACGTAAGCGACGCCCGCGTCCAGGGCTGCGGGGAGGAGGGTGGAGGTATCGGTGTTGTCGGTGAATTCGGCCCAGATGAACATGCCGCCGGCGGGGTCTGTGCAACGGATGCGGTCGCCGAAGGTGGTGCGGACGGCGGAGACCAGGGCGCGGGCTCTGGTGCCGTAGGTGGTGCGGATCGAATCCACATGGGCCGCAATCCAGTTGGTGCCGGCCAGCAGGTCGGTGGCGATCTGCTGGGTCAGGGCGGAACCACAGAGGTCAGCGCCTTGTTTGAGGAGTTCTACTGCGCGGCAGACTCTTTCGGGGGCGATCATCCAGCCGACGCGGAGGGCGGGGGACAGGATTTTGGAGACGCTGGACAGGCGGATCACCTGGGGGGAATACGAGGCGACCGGGGCGGGTGCGGGCTGGTCGAACCAGAGTTCGCCGTAGGGGTCGTCTTCGATGACCCAGAAACCATGGGCCTCAGCTAGTTTCGCGAGGCGTTGCCGACGTTCGGGGGTGAGAGTGACGCCGCCGGGGTTGTGGAAGGTGGAGACGGTGTGGACGACAGCGGGACGTTCGCCTGCGGCCAAGAGGTCTTCGAGGATGTCGAGACGCATACCCTCGCTGTCGAGCGGGACGGCGACGATTCGGGCGCCCGCAGCGCGGAAGACCTGTAGCGCACCGACATACGCGGGGTCTTCGACGATCACGAGTGCTCCTGGATCGAGGAGGACCTCGGCCAAGAGCGAGAGTGCTTGCTGTGAGCCATGGGTGATGAAGACTTCGGCGACGGGCACCGTGCGGCCGATCTTGGCGGATTCGCGTGCCGCGATCACCTCACGCAGGGCAGGCCAGCCGGACGACTCGGTGTACTGCAGCACGGCGGGGTCACGCAGGGCCGCCTCGGCAGCGAGGGCGATCCGCTCGCGCGGCATCAGGGCGGCGTCGGGGAGGCCACCAGCGAGGCTGATGATGTCGTCGCGGGCGGTGAGTTTGAGCAGGTCCCTGATCGCCGAGCTCTGCAGGCCGGCGAGCTTGCCCGCCAATGCTGGAATGGTCAGCGACATAGGAACCTCCGGGGGACGCCAAGAGAAGCAATCATCCTACGATTGCATATCGGCTACCAGAATATGAAATTGTTGTCTCACAGAATGAGACATTACCGAGCGGTGATGGACTTGACCTGCCACTTTCCGTCGGTGTTGGTGGTGATGATCTCCTGCTTGTAGACCACGGCCGAACCGTCGGGGTGCATTTCGCGCAGTTCCACGTCGTAGCGGCCCACGGTGGTTTCGCGCATCTTCACGCAGTGGGTGGTGCCAGCGGGAATCTGACCGTCGATCGCCTGCTGGATCGTCTCGGCAGGTGAGATGTTCTCGGCGTCGGGCGCCACGAATTCGCGCACCTTCGCCCCGGATCGATCGGTGTAGAAGGCGTACTGGAAGCCGAGGATGGCCCTGGCGCCGGTGGTGGTGTCGCCCGGCCCGTTGCCGACGGTGACGGATTGTTCGGCGACGGACTGACACTCGGAGCCGGACGCGACCGAGGGAACCGGCGCGGCCGTGACACCGGGATCGGCGCCGCCGCCTCGCTTGACCAGACCGATCGTCAGAACAAGCGCCACCACGAGCAACACAGCCGCGGCCACACCGCCGACGATCCAGCGCAGGCGCTTGTTATCGGGTTCCTTCTCCTCCGGCACCGGGGTGGCGGGCATCTTCGGCGCGAGACGGCGAGCGATCGGATCGTCGGCCCACGACAGGCCTGGCTCGGTTGGAGGCTTCGGGATCGCGCCGTCATCGTCCGGATTGTCCCACCACGCTTTGTCGCCTGCGGGCCGCTGCTTATCGGGGACCAAGGGGGTACGCGAGCCCTCGGGCGGACGCACCGGCTCCGAGGAAGGCCCGCTATCGCGCGAGGGTGGCTGCGGCGCAGGATCTTTGGGGCCGGGACGACCACGACGGATCACCTCGGTGAGCTCACGACCGGATGTCACCGGTACGGAATCACCGAACACCGAGTCGCCGAAGACCGAACTCTCACCGCGCGGCTGCTCGCCACCGAAACGCACCGTCGGGTCGGCCGCGGGCGGCCCACCCTGCGTGGGACCACCGAACGGCGCGGACTCCCGCGACCCTGGACCGGCAGGGGTATCCCCACCGGCAGTAGTGGGACCACCGAACGGCGGCGCGTTGCGCGGACCCGGTCCGGCAGGCGGTGGCGTCGCCAGTGCGTCACCGAAAACAGAAGTCGGCGCGGAACGGCGACTATCGGGTAGCCGAGGGGGCGCTTGACCGGCGGGCGGTCCGGGTGGCACCGAACCTGCGATCGAGGGCGGACCCGGCGGCGGAGCAACAGGCGGCTGACCCGCAACAGGACCACCGAACGGACCTGGCGCGGGCGCACCTGCCGGAGGACCGAACGGGCCGGGCGTAGGCGCACCGGCGGGCGGACCGGCCGGTCGCCAACCTCGCTCCGGAACCCCGGACGGCGCGGGCGGCGGCGCGGCGGGAACGGGCCCACCGAAACCAGCGTCATCGACCGGCGGCCCGAAATCGCTTACGGGAGGACCGAATTCCGCAGCAGGTCGTTGATCGCCGCGTTCGTTGTCGTCGCCCTCGGTGCCCAAGTCAATCCTTTCCCCAGGACACACGTGTGGGGCGGTCGAAGGCGACCGCCCCACACGACGTACTGCGTGTCAGTACTGGATCGAGCCACCCCACTGGGTGTTCACACCCGCGACGTTCAACGTCTGAAGCAACTCACCCGGCACGGGCAGTGTAGCCTTCGCGGCCGCATCGAGCGCGGCGACGCCGCCCGGCTGCGCCTTGATCCAGTTCTCCACCGCGGCCTTGGCCAGGTTCGCCTGCGTGGTGTCGAGCACGGTCACTGTGGTGTTGTCGGCACGGCCGTCGCCACCGTTGAAGGTGGTGACCTTGACCGAGTTCGCGCCGACGTACTCGACCGAGACACCGGCGTCACCGAAACCGCCACCCGGCGCCCGGTAGCCGACGGTGCCGACGTAGCCCGAGGCGTTGTTGTAGTGGTGGGTGTTGGCGAGGATCCCGGCACCGTCGACGGTGACGCCGATTTCCTGGCGCGGGCCTTCCATCTCGACGACAGGCGCGGCGGGCGCGTTGGCCAGGCGCGGTGCCTGCCAGGCCGGTTCCTTCGGCTCCTGGATGAGGGTGTCCGGAGACTCGACCTCGGCCTGGGTGCCGGTCCCGGTGCCCTGATCGGACGGCACGGTGGGCTGCGTCTGCTGCTGGCCCGGCGTGGTGCCCGGCTGGCTCGGCGTGGCGCCCGTCTCCGGCTTGGTGGTACCCGGCTGATCCGGCGTCGCGCCCGCACGCTCCGGCTGTGCCTGTCCCGGCACCGGCAGCGGCGCGACACGCGGGCTGGTGACGCCCGGCTGACTCGGCGTCGGCTTGGCGGGGGTGCCCTGCTCCGGCTGACCCGGCGCGGGACTGGTGACACCCGGCTGGGCCGGCGTCGGCTTGGTCTCGCCCGGCTTCGTCTGACCCGGCTTGACGCTCTCCGGGGTTTCCGTTTCCGGGGTCTCCGGAGCTTCTACTTCGCCCGAAGGCTGGCCCGGCTGCGCAGGAGCCGGAGTCGCTGGCGTAGTCGGCTGGTCACTGGGGACCGCGCCGGCCGGTGCCGCGAGGAGGGTTGCCACGGCTGCCGCGGCGGCCAACGGCAACGACGTGCTTGCCATCGCTCGCTGCGCCCGACTCGGCTTACGATGCTTCACTTTTCGTAATCCCTTTCCCGGAGGGAATCCCCCACTGCTCCACCACGCGATCACATCTGATCACGCCTCGGCGGTGAGTCAACCACATGAGCGCGGGACAGGCAACGCAGCACCGGGTTTCGAGTTCACCGGGCGCCGCCTGCGCAAACACCTGGTGTCACGGTTGCCGAGAATCGACGAGCAGCGTTGGCGAACAACACAATTCGAAACCCGAAACCCATTGTGATTCGTTTCACATTCTGGTGTTACGAGTTCAGTCGAGGTCGTCGTGGCGCATCAGCAAACGTCCGGCTTCAGTGAGCGAACCGGTGAGCGAGGGGTACACCGAGAACGTCTGGGCTAGGTCGGTGACGGTCAGATTGTTCTGCACCGCCAGCGCGATCGGCAGGATCAGCTCCGAGGCGATCGGCGCGACCACCACACCGCCGATCACCACACCGGTCGCCGGGCGGCAGAAGATCTTGACGAAGCCGCGTCGCAGCCCCGACATCTTCGCGCGCGGATTGGTGTTGAGCGGCAACATCACTGTCCGCGCGGGGACCTCACCATTGTCGATGGCGGTCTGGCTGACGCCGACGGTCGCGATCTCCGGGCGGGTGAACACCGCCGAGGCCACCGTCTTCAACCGGATCGGGCTCACACCCTCGCCGAGCGCGTGGTACATCGCGATCCGCCCCTGCATCGCGGCCACCGAAGCCAGCGGCAGCAGACCCGTGCAGTCGCCCGCGGCATAGATACCGGGCACCGAGGTGCGCGAAACCCGGTCGACGCGAAGGTATCCGCCGCGGTCGAGTTCGATACCGACCCGGTCGAGGCCGAGGTTCTGGGTGTTCGGGGTGGAGCCGACGGTCATCAGCGCGTGCGAGCCGGTGACGGTGCGGCCGTCGGACAGCTTCACCACGATGCCGTCGGCGGTGCGCTCCACGGCATCGGCGCGGGCGTGCTTGACCAGCTCGACGCCGCGTTCGGCCAGGGCTTCCTCGAGCACGAGGGCCGCGTCGGCGTCCTCGCCGGGCAGCACGCGATCACGGCTCGACACGAGCTTCACCGGCACACCCATCTCGGTGTACGCGGACACGAATTCGGCGCCGGTGACACCGGATCCGACGACAACCAGCGTCTCGGGCAGTTCCGGCAGGTCGTAGAGCTGACGCCAGTTCAGGATCCGCTCACCGTCGGGTTCGGCACCCGGGAGCACCCGCGGGCTCGCACCGGTCGCGATCAACACGACCTCGGCTTCGAACTCCTCGGTGCTGCCGTCGGCCTGCGTCGCGCGCACGCGGTGCGCCAAACCCGGTGCGGGCCCGACCAATTCGCCGTAGCCCGGAAGTAGTTGCACGCCCGCGGCCTGCAACTTGGTGCGGATATCGGAGGACTGCGCCAGCGCGAGAGCTTTCACGCGAGCGTTCACCTCGGGCAGATGCACCTTGGCCTGATCGGCGTCGAGGGTGATACCGAGATCGCGTGCGCGGCGCAGATCGGTGCGCAGGCCGGTCGAGGCGATGAACGTTTTCGACGGCACGCAATCCCACAGCACACAGGCGCCACCGATGCCGTCGGCGTCGATCAGGGTCACCGTGGCCCCGTGCTGGGCAGCTACCAGCGCCGCCTCGTATCCGGCCGGTCCACCGCCGATGATCGCAATCCGTGCCACCAGTCACGCTCCTTGTGCTCGCCTGATCGGACCTGCCCCTTGTGAGGGCTCGTCCGTGCTGTCGAGGCCATCATTTCAGGTGCGATGTGACATGGCCGGGTCGGATCGGTGAACAACGGTGCGCGTGTTCTGTGCCACGTTCCCGGTGTGACCGGCGGGCTGGGACACGCCGGCGAAGCGTAGCCACGCAGGGCCCTCGGGAACGGGGGCGGGTGTTACAGCGCCGCCGGCGAGTGTGACCGTCAGCCGATCTGGGTGGGAGACAGGAATTCCGCCGTGTTTATTGGCTACAGTTTCATGGTGCCGATCTATGCCGCCTACGGGTCCAACATGGACTCGACGCAGATGCTGGAACGCTGCCCGCATTCGCCCATGTCCGGGACCGGGTGGCTGGAGGGTTGGCGCCTGACCTTCGCCGGTGACGACATCGGCTGGGAAGGGCCGCTGGCCACCGTCGTCGAGGACCCCGGCCAGCGGGTATTCGTCGTGCTCTACGACGTCTCCCCCGAGGACGAGGACAGCCTCGACCGCTGGGAAGGCTCCGACTTCGGTATCCACAAGAAGATCCGAATCCGAGTCACCGGCACCCAAGGCGAATCCCGCCTAGCCTGGCTCTACGTCCTCGACGCCTATGAGGGCGGCCTCCCCTCGGCCCGCTACATCGGCGTCATCGCCGACGCAGCCGAAAAAGCAGGCGCCCCCGAGGACTACGTCCACGCCTTGCGCACCCGCAACAGCAAAAACGTAGGCCCCGGCGCGTGACTGTCCCGCCTCCCCGCGTACTCAGGCCAGACTTCACCGACCGCTGACTCTGTGTCGGCGGCCGTCGGTCGTGGGCTGGCTGAGTTAGCCCGTACCCGGCGAGCTACCCATGTCCTTCTGTGCTGCTCCTTCTGTGCTGCCGTGCACCCCAAGTCCGCCACCACCCGCACCCCCAACCACACCGTGCACATCAAGACCGCCACCACCCGCACCCCCCAACCACACCGTGCACATCAAGACCGCCATGACCGCACTCCCAACCCCGCACCCGCGACCCATAGGGAGCGGCGGCCACGAAGTGGCCGGTCCGCGGCCGGGTCGCCGGTTAGCGCTCGAAAGCGCTGAGCCGAAGGCT
>NZ_JBHXMN010000014.1:0-158120 GCF_042720495.1 Nocardia sp. NPDC058480
GCACTCCCAGCAGCACACCGGCTGCGACCACCAGCCTGCCGCACAACCAGCAGCCGCGTGAACCCCCGAAAAACCTACGACCAGGACCACTAAGCGGGATAGGGGAGAAATCCTCCCCGTCGCCCCTGATCACCGACCTTAGCGTTGCGGCATGTCAACCGCCGGGCTACCAGCCAGTTCGCTCGGCATTCCCGCCGTGAAGGGGAAATCATCATGACCACATTGGAATCCGCCGTAATGGAGGCGCTCCACCAGCGTGGAAGACTCCTGTACCCCGAGACATTGGCCGCGATTCTGCAGCGCCCTCGGGTCGAGATCGACCGGGGAGTGGAGTCACTGCGGACGCAGCAGCTCGCGTGGCCCAACCGGTGCGGCCAGTGGCAGGCAACCCGATGACCGCACCGCAGCCGTCCCGCCTACAACTGTGGACGCTACGCAGCCTCTGCTCCTATGCCGCACTGCCATGTACGGCAGCAGATCTGGCAGCCGAGCAGAACCACCCAGCCTTCCGCACCGAGGAGTACCTGGCCAAGCTGCACGCTGGTCGGTGGGTGAGCAAGGTTGAGCTGGTCGGCGGCGCGCTGTGGCAGCCGACCGCGAAGGGCCTGCGCGCGGCGAGCGCTGAGGTCCAGCCATGAAGCCGCCCGCCATCGGCTACCTCCGGTCGGACGTGTCCGGCGCGAGCAAGGTGTGGGACCAGATCCAGATCAGAACTGCCGCCGAACGTCTCGGATATCGGATGACCAAGACGATCGAGTTCAGCGAGTTCACCGCCGACCCGCTCGTCCAGCCTCCTGGCCACCATCGCACGCGACGGAGTCGACGCCGTGGTCGTGCCATCCGTCGCTCACCTCGGTGACGAGATTCCCGAAGCGCTGGTGTCGGCGGTCGACCTCATCACCGTCTCATCCGAGGCAACCTACGCCCGGCGCCTCCCCAACCTGTTCGACACGAGCTCCACCTGATAAGCGCCGCACGGGAACTCGGCTCGACACTGGGCATCGCCGTCCTCACCACCATCTACTTCAGCACCGTCGGCACCGGCCTACGCGACCGCCTGACCGACGCCGACCTGCCCGAATCGGAGGTGCGGCAACTGGAGTCGACCGTCACCGACAGCGCCGGATCGGTGATCACAGCCCTCGCCGAAAATCCGCAAACACTCCCCATCGCGGAAGCAGGCCGCGCGGCCATGGCCGCAGGCATCGAAGTGTCGAGCTACCTTTGCGCGGGTCTGCTCGTACTCGCCTTGGCAACAACCGCATTCGTCAAACCTGTACGACACGAGTAGCAGCACAGCATTTCTCGCGGATCTGCGATCTGCAGCACCTGAGCATGATGTGGGGGCGTTCCGCGGCCCCCACGCTCGCCCGCCCGTCAAGCCCGCATCCGTCACACCCCCCCTTCTATACGTAGGCGTATATCAGCGGTAGTCTCGACTTATACGCTGCCGTACACATGGAGGTTCCAGCTATGCGACTACCCGAATCGGCCCACACCGATCAACCCTGGCGCATCCACGAGATCGCCCCCGACTTCGACGTCGAGGACATCTGGAAATTCCGCACCCCCGGCGGTGGCCCCGACGACTTCCCCGCCTTACTGGCCGCCCTCCGAGCCGAACGCGCCTCCGAATCCACCGGCATCAGCGGCCTACTGTTCAAGATCCGCTGGAAGCTGGGCGAACTGTTCGGCTGGGACCGCGAAGACGCAGGCACCGGCACCCGCGTCGCCTCCCTGCGAGACCGCCTACCCACCGACCTACGCGACACCGACATCCCCGACGAGGACGGCCCCCTCACCGCCCTCTACGTCCTCGACAACGAATACGCCGCCGAAATCGCCAACGGCACCATGCACGGCATCATGCACCTGGGCTGGGTCGCCGACGATTCCGGCTACCACCTGCAAATGGCGGTTCTGGTGAAGCCCAACGGCTGGTTCGGCCGCTTCTACATGGCCTTGATCAAGCCCTTCCGCTACGGCATCGTCTACCCCGCGATGACCCGCAGCTGGGAACGAACCTGGAACGACCTCCCCATCCCCCACTGAACCGCGCCGTTCGCGCACCCCGCAAAAGTTGCGCAGACTGCCACACCGCTGATCAGCCCCGGCCAGGGGCACCACACCGAGCGAATCCGACCAAGTCAGGCGGTACTCACGTTCGGGGTCCGCAGCAATGTTCAGTTTTCGCCCGCGCTCGAACGGGATCATCGATGTTCTGACTCGCGTGGCTCAGGTCGTCATCGTTCAAATCCAGTTCGGCGAACAACTGGTCGAATCCGCTCGCGATCACTCCGCTTCATCGCCGAAGGTTCTACCCTCTAATCAGCGGCGACGAGCGGGGGTTTGCAGTGGCGGTGACAGGATGGACCGGCGTCGAGGTTCGCGCAATGCGTACCGCGGCACTCCGGATCACCCAAGCGGAACTTGCCGAGCGTCTCGGATTCACTGAATCGGTCGTCCGGAAGTGGGAGAAGCGCGGTGAGACAATCACACTCACGCACCAGCACGCTGCGGCGATGGACACTCTCCTTGCGCGACTCGACGACGATCAGCGTCACCGATTCGAATCCGCGCGATGTGTGTCCGAGGCCCCCGCGGGTGCGGACGCCGATCCATTCGATAGATCAGATGCGATTGTCGGTCGGCTGCAACATCTCGCCGAGCTTCGTGGTGATGGCGATCTCGTCGATGGACTGAGTCTTGCCCTCGGTGAGATCGTCGACCGCTATGAGGTGGAGGGGCCGCGCCATCTGGCGAGCGAGGTTCAGGAGCTTCGTCGGCGGGTGAATCTCCTTCTCCAGCAACGTCGTCACCCAGCTCATGTCGAGCAGTTGTATCGGATTGCGGCGCGGTTGTCGGGGGTTCTGGCGTACATGGCGGTGAACTGTGGCCGGTTCGGCAGCGCTCGGATGCACTGCCGCGAAGCGCAGGTACTGGCATCGCTGATCGAGGACGGCGAGATGCTGGCGTGGGTCAAATCGACCGAAAGCTTCTGCGCCTACTACGCAGGCGATTTCGTGAGTTCAGTGAAGTTGGCCGAGGAAGGGATCGAGCTGGCCGGCTCGGGGTCTCAGGCAATCCGCTTGTACTCCAACGGGTTGGCCCGCGCATGGGGGAAGTTGGGCGACGCAGTGGAGGTCGAGCAGGCAATCGAGCGGGCGCTGTCACTGGCCGATCACCAAAATGCCGTTCCGGGACTGACTCCCGCGTTGACATTCGAGTCCTACGGCAAAGCCCGTCTCATGGCGAACGCTGCCACCGCGTTCCTCTCGGCCGGGCGATTCGACAAGGCCCTCGAGTTCGGCGGGTTGGTCGAGGATCACGTTTCGCAGTCGGACTCGGTATGGAGTCGAACGTTGGTGCGCTTGGATGTGGCGACTGCGCTTGTCCTACAACGCTCGCCAGAAGTCGAGCATGCGGTTCAGCTCGGCATCGAGGCCCTCGATGCTTCGGCAGATCGACCCATCCGTTCGATATGGCAGCGGGCGAACGAACTCGGCGCTCTGATGGAATCCCGGCATCGGGCACCTTCTCGTGATTACGCCGAGCGTTTGGCGCAGTGGCGTCGTTCGGCGCAACCGCTGATTGCCCCTGAAAGTGGGCTTTAACCGCCCAGAGCAAGGACCGCGCGGGTAGTCCAGCGGTAGCTGTGGCCATCCCGTCTGAGGACGACCAGCTCGGCCTGGTTCACCCGCACGCTGGCACTTCTGGCCGCACGCAATGCCGCTACCGCGTCGATGACCTCAGCGGCAGCGCGGTCAGTGTTGTTGTAGGCGATACCCAAATGCGGTCGGAACCGGGAAGAACTCGGCGCCGACGCAACCGTCGAGGTCGGCAATGCTTCTGCCGTACATGTCGACAGGACCTGATGTAGATCAAGCAGCGGATCCCACGGAGCGACCGAGAACCTGATCGCGCTGCGCGAGCCACTCAGCGGGCCAACAGTAAGGTCGAATGGCTTCACCTCCGAAAGGCTTTCGCGTGCAAGCGAAACCAGCCTGTCGATCTGCTCGTCAGAGACAACGGTCATGTCGCCGACCCTCATCATCGTGATGTGCAAGGCATCCAGCGGAACCGGATCAACCCCGCCGACTGCCAGTGCCCCCTGACATTCGGCAGCGAGCTCGATCAGATCGGAATCGTCGAACGTCAGATACCAGTAGTAGCCCGTACGGCCCGGCGCCCACTGCTTCACAGTCCAATGGTCGCGAAGGACCTCGATCTCGGAGAACGCGTTCCAATCATTTCGTGCAATGGCTTCCGGATCCGATGTCGAGTCCGGCAGCAGCTCGGGAAACGGGCTACTCGATGTCATGACCGGCTGATCTGCCTCTCCATGTCGAACTTCTTACCGGCGAGTTTGCGGACTGCCGACCGGACGCAGCACCGATGTGGCGAGCGCCCGGTCAAGGGTCACATCCGTTGCGGTGCCGCCATTCCCAATTGGCCCAATCCGAGCTCAAACGTGCGAGCAGTTAGCTGGCACAATGCGATTCGGTTCGAACGAATCGGTTCCTCGGCAGCGATGACCGGGCACGAGTCATAGAATGCGGTGTAGGTGCGGGCGAGCTCGTAGAGGTAACCCGCCAGCCGGTGCGGCTCGAGCGCGTCAGCGACCTCGCTCAGGACGACCCCGTAGCCGTCCAAGGCCAGTGCCAGTTCCCGCTCGGCTGGTTGGAGTGGGGCGAGAGTATCGACCGTGGCAGAGGTTGTGGCATCGGCCTTGCGCAGGATCGAGCACACCCGAGCGTGGGCGTACTGCAGGTAGACGCCGGTATTGCCGTTGAGTGTCGTCATCCGGTCCAGGTCGAAGGTGTAGTCCTTGACTCGCGATGTCGACAGATCCGCGTACTTGACCGCACCGATCCCCGCTTGTTCGGCGATGGTGTCGAGCTCGGCAGCAGTCAGATCAGGGTTCTTCTCGGCAACTACAGCGCGCACACGGGCGGTGGCTTCGTCGAGCAGGCCCATCAACCGAACTGTTCCTCCTGCACGGGTTTTGAACGGTTTGCCGTCCGGGCCCAGGATAGTGCCGTAGGCGACGTGGTCGACCTGGATCGCGTCCGTGAGCCAACCGACCCGGCGCGCGGCTTCGAAGATCAGCTGAAAGTGCAGCGCCTGTCGCGAGTCGGTGACATACAGCAGCCGGTCCGCCTGGAGCGCGGCGATGCGATATCGGATGGTGGCCAGGTCAGTGCCGTCGTAGCCATAGCCACCGTCGCGTTTGCGAGCCATCAGCACCACAGGCTTGTCGTCAGGGCCCGTGACCTCCTCCGACAGCACCACGATCGCGCCGTCGCTGTCTACGGCTACGCCCTTGTCGATGAGTTCGGTGATGGTGTCGGCCAACTTGTCGTTGTAGAACGACTCCCCGACATAGTCATCGGGCGTGAGCAGGACGCCGAGCCGGTCATAGATCGCGCCGAAGGCCTTCTCCGACTCAGCGACAATCTCACGCCACCGCGCAACTGTGTCGGGGTCGCCGGCTTGCAGGGCAACCACCCGGGTCCGCGCTCGGTCGGCGAAGTCGGGATCGGCGTCGAACTGAGCTCGCGCGGCCTTGTACAGACTGTCCAGGGCCGACACCGAGCTGGTTTCAGCGTCGAGTTCTTCAGTGTGCCATGGCGATTCGGGGTGCTCGTCGATGTACTGGATGAGCATGCCGAATTGGGTGCCCCAGTCGCCGAGGTGGTTCGCGCGCACGACATCGGCACCGAGGAACCCGAAGACTCGGGCGAGGCTGTCACCGATGATCGTGGTCCGCAGGTGCCCGACGTGCATCTCCTTCGCCACGTTCGGAGCGGAGTAGTCGATAACCACCCGCCGCTCGTCCTCGCTGGCCGGCACCCCGAGGCGGGCGTCGGCCAGACGAGCCGCGACGCTTTCCCAGATGGCTCGATCGACCAAAGAGATATTCAGGAATCCCGGTCCCGACACCTGCACATCAGCGATCACACCGCCAGTGAGATCGAGCGAGGTCGCGAGCTCGCTGCCGAGCTGAGCCGGCGGCATGCCGACCTTCTTCGCCAACGGCAGCGCGGCGTTGGATTGGAAGTCGGCCCGATCGGATCGTCGCACTACCGGGTCCGCGTCCGCCATTTCAGGACGGACTCGCACAATCGCCTCCGACACAGCGGCAGCGACACGTCCGAGCAGCGGCACAATACCGGCAGAGCTCACCTTGGATTCCTTTCGAAGGGGATGGTGAACCCATTGTCGCAGGTGCGTGAAGTGGAATAGCCGTGACTGGCGTGGCGCTGCCGGAATCGCGCGCCGTCGATGACCTCGACCAGGTCCCGGGCGACCAACGACGCCAAACCCGACTGAACCGTTGAGCAGAGGTGAGCGCTGCGGGTGTAGCCCAAGAAGTCCTTGCCGTGGGCACCATCAGGCGCGCAGGTCAATGCCTGGACCGCGCGGGGAACTGTGATCTCCGGTGTCGCGAGCATCGAGATCGCCAACACCGCGACCGCCTGTTCGGCTCTCGAGCGGTCAGCGCGATACCGTCCCACGTTCCCGCCGAGGAACATATGTTCGCTGGTGAGGGCATTGAGCAGCAGCCGTTGGGCGAAGGCGGACGAATTCAACCAGTCTGCTTCGACAACCACCGGGACGGGACTGAGCAAACCATCAATCCTCGGAAAGCACCGCAGAGCGACAGCCTGATCGACATCAGAATAGGTCGCGAAAAGCTTTGTCTCGTAATCGACTTCCGTGTCGTGAGCTAAGCCGAAGCCATCGTGGATCCGACGAACCGCGGCCACCAAGCCGTCCATGATGCAGCGGCCCAGTCGATCGCGCCCCACCAAGACGAGGTCGAGATCAGCACGCGAGTCCCCTGAACCGGCCTGCGAGCCGTAAACGATTCCGTACCCTCCTGCCGGGGTGAATGTGCGGCACAGCTCCGCTGCCGCGGCGAACAGCTCGGGCGTCATGACGACAGGCCGATCGGAAGCGACGCATACGGGTGCGCGGCGGCATGGAAGTCAACGAAGTGGACTCCGCTCGGGAGAGCGACACCACCTGCGATCTCATATCGGTCGATGAATTCCTCCACCGATATCGCGAGCTCAGGATCGTCGAGCAACTGCGGATGGTGTTTGAAATGCACCCCGAAGAACCATTCACGCGCCGCTTCCCGGCTCGATGCCCACGCCACTCCCCCGAGACGCGTGTGGGTCAACGCCCCAATGCCCTGCTCTTCCGCGTCACGAAGCGCGTCGACCAGGACATTCCTCGTGTACGCGCGACCTCCCACAGGAAACGGCGCGACAGCTTCCCAACCACGGGTCACCAACTGCTGCTCAGGGCTCTCGGCATCGAACAACATGGCAAGCAGGTGCCCGCCCGGAGCGACCAACCGAACCAGGTCGAGCACGAATTCCCGTGCCTGGGTATGCGCGTGAACCTGATCCTGGCGAGGCCGCACACCCGTAGGTGAGAGTTCCTCGAAGAACTCCCCGATCGGGTAACTCAACGACCAGAACGCTGTCACCAGGTCAAAGCTCTTCGACCGGCCCTCCCGAAGGAGCGTGGTCACGGCGTCGCTGGTATCTGCGCAGATCGTCTGCGCCGCGGGAAATTTCTGGGCAACGGCGCTCACCATCGTTTCGCTGTAGTCGGCGAGCACGAGGTTGCGTGCGTAGGGCGCGATCGTCTCGGTGATCCGGCCTGTGCCACAACCGAACTCCACGACCTCGAACGAGGCGGTTGGGGCGCGGTGATGTTCGGTAAGCCAGTTCGCAACCAGGTCGACATCCTCCGTGCCGCCGTAGTAATGGCGCAGCAGCAGTTCGTCATAGACGCCTGCCGACTCGTAGACCGCGCGAAAGGTCTTGTTCGTCATGCTGTTTCTCCCTCCAGATCGAGTGCGAGGTTGTCGAGGTAGGCAAGGACGTCGCGCATATAGGTCTCGGTGACCGCGGGATTGTTCGCCATAACGCAGGGGGTGCACGACCGCTCCCGAGCGCAGCCGACCCAGGTCATCGGGGAGGGTGAATTGATGCAGGTGCCACCGGCCCTCGTCCATCATCCGTGCATGGATCGCGATGTTCAGCCGGTTGAGTCGGTCCAGTTCCGCGTCATCCAGATTTCCTGCCTCGATGCCTGCCGGCAGGTAGGCGAACACCACTGCCGCAAGATCCAGGTCGTTGAGCCGCACCAACCGCGGGTGCGCATCGACCAACCCCGCGAACGTCTGCGCCACCTCATGTCGGTGATCGGCCAACTCCACGAGCCCCGCTCGGCCACGACCGAGCATCATCATCCACAGCTTCAGCGACATCCACCCTTTGGTTCCGATGAACGGTGTGACCTGGCCGAACGCGAAGTCTTCCTGCATGATCAGGTCCGAGTAGGTCGAGATCGTCCGCACCGCAGCCGGATCCCGCACCAACAGCGCACTCAACCCGTATGGCACTGCCATGATCTTGTGCGGGTCCACGGTGATGCTGTCGAATTCGGCGATACCGTCGATCTTGTCCCGCAGGTTCGGGCTGAACGCCGCGAGCAACCCCCAGCACGCATCCGCGTGCAACCAGATCTTCGGGTCGATAGCCCGGACGACATCATGGACAGCCCGCAGGTCGTCGATTGTTTGTGTTCGGCTGTCGCCGGCGTACGCGATAACCGCCATCACTCGATCACGATGCTCACGTAGGGTCCGCGCGAGTTCGTCTGTGTTGTAACGGAACCCGTCAGTCGCGACCTCGATGATGTGTGCGCCGCACCCGATCCAGGTCAACGCGGCCTTCACGCTGTAGTGCCCAATTCCCCTCGGCACGACAACCGCGAATCGGCTCGGATCGGCCACCCCGGACTGCATCGTGCCCGGCGCTTTCGCCTCACGGGCGAGCATCATCGCGACAGTGTTGCTGGTCGTTCCGCCGGGAGTGACCATGCCGCCAACGTCCCAGACCGTGTTCACATTCCCGACCAGCGGATTCGCGTAGCCGAGCAGCCCCCGCAGCCACCGGAGAACCGTGATCTCGATGAAAGTCGCGCTCGGACTGTCGAACGACTGGTTGATCATGTTCTGCTGCGTCAGCGTTGCGAGCACACTGCCCGCCAGCGCGAGGTGATCGTCACCGGTGTCGCCGAAACCCATGAACCGCGGCGAGGCTTCGTTCTTGCACAGCGGCAGGACCCGATCAACGAATTCGGCCAACACCGCCTCACCCGCCATCGGCTCGATGGGAAGGTCGGTGACCAGCAGATTGCGGATCTCCCCCGCGGTGCTCCGTCGACCGAAGATCTCCGTGCGCGCTTTGAACTGCAAGCCGATATCGAGGGCCTGATGTGCCAGCCCGTCATGCGGGTCTACGGCGGGCGGGTTATGTGTGCGAATTGCCGTCGTGTGCATGGTGTTTGCCTTCCGAACGGGGTAACAACCTGGTGCATACAACGATCCAGGCAGCAGAAGAAGGCGGGAAGCGACGCAACCGCTACGGAACCGACATGCAAGCGGAATCCGGCCCTTCGGAAGGTCCAACTGACCTAGCTGGCAGCGAAGCTAATCGGTCGATTCCCGGACAGCTCTGGGAGCAGGCGGTCCGGCCACCGGCTCGAGATGATCTGGGCATCATCCAAGCTCGACCCGATGGTCCTGCCGGTGATCAGCGAGCGATAGAAGACCCTGGCGACTCAAAGCAGTGACGCTCTTCTACGGTGCTGGGCCAGCTGATCGCCGTATGGCCGGGGGTCTGCGGCTCCGCGCCAAGGGACTCAGTGGCTTCTGGTCGGCAAAACCAATGGTCAGGATCGGCGGTTCCGCGCAAGATGCGGTGTGTGGATGCATCGTGTTCTACCGTGCTGCGCTGGCAGTTCGATCTGATCTGGTCCTTGTTCGAGTTCCATCTCGATCGACTGAAAGAAGACGACTTCCTGTGGGAGCCCGCGGGTTTGTGCTGGACACTGCACCTCGACGAGCGCGGCGGCTGGGAGCCGGACTGGGCGGACTCCGAGCCCGATCCGATCCCGGTCCCGACCATCGGCTGGATCAGCTGGCATATCGGGTGGTGGTGGAGCGTCGCCATCGATCACCTGCGAGAACGCGCTCCACGAGACCGTAGCGAGATCGCGTGGCCGGGCCCCGGACCCGCGGTCGCCGACTGGCTGCGCGGCCTGCGCGAGGAATGGCTGCCAATTCTGGATCAGGTCACCGAGGCCGATCTTGTTGCCCCAGCGGTATTTCCGTGGCAGGGCGACTCGGACAAGTCCGTTGCCCACACCCTGGCATGGGTGAACGGCGAGCTGATGAAGAACGTCACCGAGATCGGCCAGTTGCGGCTACTGCGCGCAGCCCGGAACGACAAGTGACGACATCGACGGCCTCGCCTTCGGCGGCAGACCTCGATAAGCGGAAGGGGAGAGAAGCTCGAACCCTCGGATCGGCATTCAGTGATACTTTTCGGCCGAAAATTATCACTGATGAGGCGGAGTGCTACTTAAGTAGCACTGCCAGCCAGCTGTGCTACTTTTCGCGCGAAAAGTAGCACTAGAACCGCCAGTTCTACGCGCTGATCGGGGCGGCCGTCACCCCGTAGCCGAGGTTGGTGAGGACCTCGCTGGTGGCCTTGGCGAAGTTCAGGGTGATGAAGTGCAGGCAGGGGGCGCCTTCGTCGGTGAGGCGCTGGGCCATTTCGGTGGCGATCTGGATGCCTTCGGCGCGGACCGCGGCGCGGTCTTCTTCCGGGCCGGTGCCTGCCGCTCGGGTGAGACGGGCTACGACGTCGGCGGGGACGGGGCGGCCGCTGAGTTCCTCGGCGCGGGCGACCGTGCGCAGGGAGGTGATGGGCATCAGTTCGGGAATGATCGGCTTGGCACCCTCGATGGGGTCCATGGCGATCACGCGGTCGCGCAGGCGCAGGTAGTGCTCGACGTCGAAGAACATCTGGGTGATCGAATACTCGGCTCCCGCACGGAGTTTCGCGGCCAGGTGGTGAGTGTCGTGGTCGAGGTCGGGCGAGCGGTGGTGGCCCTCGGGGAACGAGGCGACGCCGACGTGGAAGTCGCCGAGGTCGCGCACGATGCGGACCAGTTCCTCGGCGTATTCGACACCGCCGGGGTGCTTGGCCCATTCACCCAGCGGGTCGCCGGGCGGATCGCCGCGCAGGACCAGGACATTGCAGATACCGGAGTCGGCATAGGAGCCGATCAGGGAGCGCAATTCGGCGATGCTGTGGCCGACCGCGGTGAGGTGGGCCACCGGGAGCAGGGTGGTTTCCTGCGCGAGGGCGCCGGTGATGCGCACGGTGCGGTCGCGGGTGGAGCCGCCCGCGCCGTAGGTCATCGACACGAAGGCGGGATGCATGCGTTCGAACTCGCGGACCGCACGCCACAGCCGAGCCTCGCCCGCCGCGTCACGCGGGGGGTTGAACTCGACGGAGAAGGGCACGCCGCTGCCCGAATGAGTGCGCAGACTCTGCACCACCGAGGGGGTGTTCGAGACGATCGACGGCCGCTGGGCGGGTCGATCTGGGGTCGAACTTCCCCGTCCATTGTCGAAATCCACCGGCTCAGTCTAGTGGGAGGCGATGAGGCCCCGGCACCGACTGGGAATCCGGCCACCGAACACCGGACAATGCGTCAAGTCCAATGGACGTGTCCGCGACGGCAGAACCCGCCGAAACGCCGGGTGTGGGCTGCGTCGCAGCGGCCCTGTGCGCCGGGAGCGCGCCCAGCCCACCCGCGTATCGTTCGACCCAACGCTGGTGACCGCACCACCGAGTGCCCAACCGGTCCCGCTGTTCGCCCACTTCGCCCCTGGAGGCCGCCCTGTTCGCCGGAATCGGTACCCCGCTCTCCCGGTCCGCCGCCGACGCGCTGACCTCGGTCGATCTCGCCACGCTGACACCGGGCACGCCGGCTTTCGTCGCCGCTGTCGAACAGGTGCTGACCAGCTTCTTCGCCACCCGGCGTGAGATCGTCGAGCCGCTGGGGCCCGTGTTCATCGATGCCGTCGAGGCGCTGGAACAGTTCGTTGTTCGTGGCGGCAAGCGGACCAGGCCGGGGTTCGCGTGGACCGGGTGGCTCGGTGCGGGCGGCGACCCCGCGGGGCCCGACGCCGCCGCGGTGCTCACCGCCTGTTCGGCCCTGGAATTGGTACAGGCGTGCGCGCTCGTGCACGACGACATCATCGACTCCTCGCGGACGCGGCGCGGGTACCCGACCGTGCACATCGAGTTCGAGGATCGGCACGGGGCGGCGGGCTGGCCCGGCGACGGCGCCGCTTACGGCTCGGCCGTCGCGATTCTGATCGGCGATCTCGCGCTGGCCTGGGCAGACGATCTGGTCCACGAGGCCGGGTTGAGCCAGGAAGCGCTGGCCCGGTTCGCGCCGGTGTGGGCGCGGATGCGCACCGAGGTGCTCGGTGGGCAGCTCCTCGACGTCAACGGCGAGGCAGGCTGCGACGAATCGGTTGAGGCCGCGTTGCGGATCAACCGCTACAAAACCGCCGCCTACACGATCGAACGGCCGTTGCACCTGGGTGCGGCGCTGGCGGATGCCGACGAGGCGCTGGTGGATGCGTTGCGGACCTATGGGACCGATGTGGGGATCGCGTTCCAGCTGCGCGACGACCTGCTCGGCGTGTTCGGCGATCCGGTGGTGACGGGGAAGCCGTCGGGCGATGACCTGCGGGAAGGCAAGCGAACCGTGTTGATCGCGGAGGCGCTGCACCGGGCCGATCCGGCATCGGCCGCCCTGATCCGGACCGGTCTCGGCACGGATCTCGACGATGCCGCCGTCGACCGGCTGCGCACGGTACTCACCGACCTGGGCGCGGTCGACGAGGTGGAGCGGCGGATCACCGAGCTCACCGATACCGGGCTGGCCGCCATCGCGACCAGTTCCGCGACGCCGCGAGCCGAGCAGTTGCTCCACGCCATGGCACTGGCTGCCACTCGCCGCGCAGCCTGATAGGAAAAGTGTTGTGGGACAAGTGAATCACGTCGTCGTAGTCGGAGCCGGACTGGCAGGTCTCGCGGCCGCGCTGCATCTGCGGGGCGCGGGCCACGAGGTGACGGTGCTGGAACGGGCCGATCATCCGGGCGGACGGGTGGGTCGCTACCGGTTCGACGACTACGAGACCGACAGCGGCGCAACGGTTCTCACGTTGCCCGAAGTGATCGACGACGCACTGGCCGCCGTCGGGCATACCCGCGAGGGCGTCGGCTTGCGCATCCACCGTCTCACCCCCGCCTATCACGCACGCTTCGCCGACGGCAGCGACATCCGCGTCTTCGACGATGCCGACCAGATGGCCGCCGAGGTCGAAAGTGCGTGCGGGCCTGCCGAAGCGCGCAACTACCGACGCCTGCGCGACTGGCTCGGCCGCATCTACGACGCCGAATTCGACGAGTTCATGAACGCCGATTTCGATTCGCCCCTCGACATGGTGCGCACGCCGCGCGCCAGGGCCGCGCTGACCGCGCTCGCCAAACTCGGCGGGTTCGGCAAGCTGGGCCCTCGCGTGCGGTCCTATCTGCGCGACGAGCGGCTGACCAGGCTGTTCACCTTCCAGGCACTGTATGCGGGCATGTCGCCGGATCACGCGCTGGCGATCTACGGCGCGATCCCGAACATGGACACCTGCTTGGGCGTCTATTTCCCAGAAGGTGGGATGCGCGCGATTACGACCGCGCTCGCCGAGGCATTCACCGCTGCGGGTGGCCGTCTCGTCCTCGACGCCGAGGTCGACGGCATCGACTACGCGACGCGCTCCAACCGGACCTCGGACACCCGCGCCAACGGTCGCCTGTCGAACACCCGAAAGGGTGCGGGATCGGCCGACGCCCTCGAAGGGGACGCCTCGACACCTGGAATCCGAGCGGGTGCCCCAGCCCGTGCACGTCACGCCGAAGCCGTCCGCACTACCGACGGACGCAGCTACTCGTGTGATGCGGTGATCCTGACCGCCGACATCGGCTCGCTACCCCGATTCGGGCTGCGCCACCGTCGCGGCCTGCGGGCCTCGCCGTCGGCCGTCGTCGCCCACGGCACCATCCCCGCCGAGATCGCCGCGCGCTGGCCCGTGCAGGCCCATCACACCATCGAGTTCGGCGCCGCGTGGGCGCAGACGTTCGCCGAGATCGCCGCGCGCAAGGGTCGCGGACAGCTCATGCGCGATCCGTCACTGCTGCTCACGCGGCCCGCGCTGACCGATGCCGACCAGTTCATCGACCGGGCGAGCGGACGCTGCGAACCTCTGTCGGTGCTCGCACCCTGCCCCAACCTGACCGCCGCCCCGCTCGACTGGGACCGGCTCGGCCCGGCCTACCTGCGCGAGCTGCTCGCGGTACTGGAACAGCGCGGCTACACCGGCATCAGCGAACATTTCCGCGTCGACCACCTCGACACTCCCGGCACCTGGGCCGCCCAGGGCATGATCGCGGGCACGCCGTTCTCGATCGCGCACCTGTTCCGGCAAACCGGACCCTTCCGGCCACGCAATCTGCCAAGGGGTGTGGACAACGTTGTTCTCGCAGGTTGCGGCACCACTCCGGGGGTGGGTGTGCCCACCACGCTGCTGTCGGGCAAGCTGGCGGCGGCACGAATCACCGGCAGCCGGGCACACACCGGTACCGACCACCGGGTTAGTGTTCCAACTTGAAGCCGTAAACTGACGGCCGACTTATCAGCTCGCGGTTGCGACCGCCGACCATCCGGGGGGACCGACCGAACATGCCGCCCTCCGAGACGACCGTAGGCACCATGGACAACACGCGCACTATCGAGCGCCAGCGTCACCTACCCACTGGGGCCGATCCCGGCGTCCGGACCTGGCTGCGCACCGCAGGCGAGTTCGCCCGGAGCCCAGAAGGCCACGCGGCCCTCATGGGATTCTTCGGCGCCATGATGATCACCTTCGGTGGCTTCGGTGCGGGCGCCGTCCGCAAACGCGACCCGCTCCTCGAGGCGCTACACCTGTCCTGGCTGCGGTTCGGCCACGGGTACGCGCTGTCGATGATCGTTATCTGGGTCGGCGTGCTGATGATGATCACCGCGTGGGTTCGCCTCGGTCGCATCACCATCGGCAAGGGCGACCCGACGGTCACCCTCAACGAGTTGCGGGCGACCGTCGGAATCTGGATCACGCCGCTGCTGTTCGCCGCGCCGATGTTCAGCCGCGATGTCTACTCCTACCTCGCCCAAGGCGCGCTGCTACGCGACGGTTTCGACCCCTATCAGGTGGGGCCCGTCGCAAATCCGGGCGTGCTGCTGGACAACGTGAGCACGGTCTGGACCACCACCACCGCGCCGTACGGGCCGGTGTTCTTGCTGATCGGCCGCGCGATCACCTCGATCACCGGCGACAATGTGATCGCCGGGACCATCGCCCTGCGCTTCGCGATGCTGCCCGGGCTGGCGCTCATGATGTGGGCCGTGCCGTATCTGACCAAGCATCTCGGCGGTAAGCCGACGGTGGCGCTGTGGTTGGCGGTGCTCAACCCGCTGGTGCTGGTCCACCTGATCGGCGGCGTGCACAACGAGATGCTGATGGTCGGGCTGATGTGCGCGGGCGTCGCGCTGGTGCTCGAACGCCACCATGTGGCGGGCATCGTGGTGGTCGCGATCGGCGTCGCGATCAAGGCGACCGCAGGCGTCGCCTTGCCGTTCCTGGTGTGGATCTGGATTCTGCACGAAAAGGAACGCCGAGCTGCCGAGCGTCGAGTGGCGGTGGATTCCGATGCCGCGCTCACCGAAGAACAGCGACACCCCGACGCTGCCCGACCGTCCGCGGATATGCCGCACCCGCTGTTCGTCTTCGCCAAGATCGCCGGCATCGGCGTGGGCGTATTCGCGCTGGTGTTCGGCGCGGCGTCGGTGATCGCGGGCGTCGGCTTCGGCTGGGTCACCGCGTTGCAGGGTTCGAACAAGATCATCAACTGGCTTTCGCTGCCCACGATTCTCGCGCACATGGTCACCTGGGTGACCCCGCTGGCTCACGACTCGGTGCTGGAAGTGACCCGCCCGCTGTGCCAGATCGCCATGGTGGTGTTGCTCGTCGCGACCTGGTGGCGGTTCCGGCACAGTGAACGTGAGGCCGTGATGGGCATCATCATCGCCTTCGTCGCGATCGTGTTGCTCTCGCCCGCCGCGCTGCCCTGGTACTACTCGTGGCCGCTGGCGCTGGCCGCCGCGTTCGCGCTGTCGACCACGACGTTGATGTGGCTGGTAGGGATCTGCACCTGGTTGATGCTGGTGTTCCAGCCGGACGGGTCGATCGGGCTCTACAACTTCTGGCACGTCGCGCTGGCGACGTTCGCCGCCGTGGTCGCGGCCGTGTCGCTGCGTACCGTTGATCCGCTGCATCTGCGTTCGGCCAGGTCGAAGGCCGCTGCCACGGAATCGGCGCCGCCAGTTCGGGCATGAGCGGTCGAGCACCCCGGCTTCGGAGAGAGATCGTGAACGTGGCTGCCGATGCTGGTGCCCGACCGCTGACCGGCGAGCTGGCTGCTGCGTACGCGAGTTGTCGGCGGATCGCGGCCGAGCACGGGCGCACCTATTACCTGGCGACCACGCTGCTCTCGCCGGAGCGCCGGCGGGCCGTGCACGCGCTGTACGCGTTCGCGCGGATGGTCGATGACATCGTCGATCACGCCGATGACCCCGCGCGCGTCCTCGACCCGCAGGATGCCCCCGGGTCCCACTCCGACCGACACGTCTTCGGTCAGCAAGATGTCGCCCGGAGCAACACCGCCCGGCAAGTGGCCGATGCGCGGGAAGCCGGTCCATTCGCTGAGTTTTCCCCGGCTCCTCGGCACGACCGACGGGATCTCGGACTGCTCTCCGACGTCTCCCCTGCCCAGCACCTCGACCTGGTCGAGAAGCAGCTGCGCCTAGCCCTGGAACAGGGCAACCTCGACACCACCGACCTGCGCCGCCACCAGATCGTCACCGCGGCCGCCGACACCATCGCCCGCTACGACATCGCACACACCCATATCTGGACGTTCCTCGATGCCATGCGCATGGACGTCCCCGGCACGGCCACCCACCGCACCCGCTACGCCACGATGAGCGAGCTCCGCGAGTACATGCGCGGATCCGCCGCTGCCATCGGCCTGCAACTGCTTCCGGTCCTCGGCACCGTCGTCCCCGTCGCCGCTGCCGAACCCGCGGCAGGCGCCCTCGGTGAAGCCTTCCAGCTCACCAATTTCCTGCGCGACGTCGCCGAAGACCTCGACCGCGACCGCATCTACCTCCCCACCGACGAGCTGCGGGCATTCGGCGTAGACGAAGCCCACCTGCGCGACTGCCACCATCGTGGCCACGCCGACGCACCGCTACGCCGTGCGCTGGCCCACCTGATCGCCGTCAACCGCGACATCTACCGGCAAGCAGTCCCCGGCATCGCCCTGCTCGCCCCCCGAGTACGCCCGGCGATCACCACCGCCGCCACCCTCTACGCCGAAATCCTCGACCGCATCGAAGCAGCCGACTATCAGGTCTTCACCACCCGCGCCACGGTGCCGAACCGTCGCCGAATCCTGGTCGCCGCCAAGGGTTTGACCACCCCCACCCGCCACCGCTAGTCGCCGGTCCAGCACCGTGAACTGTCAGTCAGGCCGGATCGAGCTGCCGTCGACGAGATCGAAGGCAGCTACGACGCAACTCGATCCGGTGTGAGGATCAGAAGGGTTCGGCGTGGGCGCGGCGGACTACCTCGCGGGCCAAATGGCCGTGCAGGGCGTCCACGGGGCGACCGGGGAGGGTGTCGTCTTCGGTGTAGAGCCAGCCGAGGATGTCCTCGTCGGTGTACTTGGCGTCACGCATGACGGTGATCACGCCAGGGAGCATGCGGACGATCTCGTCCTCGGAATCGAAGAAGCGGGACGGAATGCCTGCGACGCCGTCGCGACGGATCGCGAGGACCTGGTGGTCACGCAGCAATTGGTGCACCGAGGTGACCGGGACGCCGAGTATGTCGGCCGCCTCGGGCAGCGAGACGATGGTTTCGGTGTCGGGCAGCACGTCGTTGCTGCAGGGGAAGGCACTCACCCGCACAACGGTAGTACGTGTCAGCGCGCACGCATCGTCTGGCATGCCGACTCCACCCGGTTACCATCGTGGTGGCCGCACACGGCGGCCGGTTGAATGCCGGAGGACATCACTTGATCGGCCAGATGCTGGAAGGGCGCTATCGCATCGATGCGCCGATCGCCCGCGGCGGGATGTCGATGGTCTTCCGTGGGACAGACACCCGGCTCGATCGCCCCGTGGCGATCAAGGTGATGGATCCGAAGTTCGCCGGCGACCCGCAGTTCCTCAGCCGTTTCGAGTTCGAGGCGCGGGCGGTGGCCAAGCTCAAGCATCCGTCGCTGGTCGCGGTGTACGACCAGGGTATCGACGGCGAATACCCGTTCCTGATCATGGAATTGGTCGAGGGCGGCACGCTGCGTGAGCTGCTGCGCGAACGCGGGCCGATGCCGCCACACGCCGTGCGCGCCGTGGCCGAGCCGGTGCTGCGCGCGATCGGCACCGCCCACGACGCCGGCCTGGTGCACCGCGATGTGAAACCCGAAAACGTGCTGATCTCCGACGCGGGCGAGGTGAAGATCGCCGACTTCGGCCTGGTCCGCGCCGTGGCCGCGGCCAACACCACCTCCGCGAGTGTGATCCTCGGCACGGCCGCCTACCTCTCCCCCGAGCAGGTCACCACCGGCACCGCCGACGCCCGCAGTGACGTGTACGCCTTCGGTGT
Source organism: Nocardia sp. NPDC058480 (assembly GCF_042720495.1). Taxonomy (NCBI): domain Bacteria; kingdom Bacillati; phylum Actinomycetota; class Actinomycetes; order Mycobacteriales; family Nocardiaceae; genus Nocardia; species Nocardia sp. NPDC058480. The sequence continues at coordinate 18,713 of NZ_JBHXMN010000014.1, forward strand.
CCTCATCTTCGAGCTGCTCACCGGGCGGGTGCCGTTCAGCGGTGACAACTCGCTGTCGGTGGCGTATCAGCGGGTCGAGAACGACGTGCCTGCGCCGAGCAACTTCATCGGTGGCGTGCCGCCCGAATTCGACGCCCTGGTCGCCAAGGCCACCTCCCGCGACCCCGCGCAGCGCTTCGCCGACGCCAACGAGATGGCGGCGAAACTGCAGACGATCGCGATGGAGCTGAACCTGCCGCCGTATCGGGTGCCCGCACCGCGCGACTCGGCCGAACATCTCAGCGAGAGCTACCAGACCGGCGCCGCGCATCATCCCGGCGAGCGCCCGGCGACCCCGCATCCTGTCGCCGCACACCATTCCCACGCACCCGAACCGCACCACACCAGGGTGGTGACCGCGCAGCGCCCTCGGCAGGAGGAGTATTCCCCCGCACCGGCGGCGAGCGCGTTCGGCAGTGGCGACAATCATTCGCGCCGAACGGGATTGGTGTGGGTGGGCATCGTCACCGCGCTCACCCTGCTGGTCGGCATCGGCGGCTGGTGGCTCGGCGTCGGCCGCTACACCGCGGTGCCGCCGATCGCGGGCATGGACTCCGCGCGGGCCGTCGCGGTCCTGCACGAGGCCGGTTTCGAGACGGCGTTGCGGCAAAAGGCCTCCGACACGATTCCGGTGGGCGGGGTCGTCGGCACCGATCCGTCGGCCGGGTCGCGGGTGACCAAGAGTTCCACGATCGCGGTGCTGATCTCGAACGGCAAACCGCGAGTGCCCGATATCAAGCCCGGCGACCAGCTCAGCGCGACCAATCAGGCGATCCGCGATGCGGGTCTGCAGCCGATCGACAGCGGTGAGGCGGCGAGTACCGCGCCGAAGGGTTCACTGGCGAAGGTGGAGCCCGCGCCGGGCACGATTCTGCCGATGGGCGCGCAGGTGAAGGTGTACCGCAGCAAGGGATCTCAGCCGGTCAATGTGCCCGATGTGCGCGGCAAGACCGCCGAGGAGGCAGCGAGCGCGCTGACCACCGCGGGCCTGGTCGTTCGCGAGACGCGCGTGCAGTTCGACAAGAACGTCGAGGGCGACAAGGCGATCGCCACCGAGCCCGCCGTCGGCACCACCCTGCAATCGGGCGACACCGTGACACTGATCCTGTCGAACGCGGTGAAGGTGCCCAATGCGATGGGTCAGACCGTCGGCAATGCCCGTTCCAAGCTGCAACAGCTCGGCCTGCGGGTGGAGGTCAAGTCCCTCACCGATTCCGACAGTTCCCTGGTGATCGGCCAGGTACCGGGCATCAACTCGAATGTGGAGGCGGGCAGCGTCGTGACGCTCACCGCCCTGCCTTGAAGGGGTAAGGATCCCGAGAAGGAAAAAGAAAAGCCCGGGCGCGGTCCTCGCTGACCGCCCCGGGCTCGTCCCGCTGATTCAGCGCAGCATCTCCGCGACCAGGAACGACAGTTCCAGGGACTGCTGGGTGTTCAGGCGCGGGTCGCAGGCGGTTTCGTAGCGGCCGCCGAGGTCGAGGTCGGAGATGTCCTGGGCGCCGCCGAGGCACTCGGTGACGTTCTCGCCGGTCAGCTCGATGTGCAGGCCGCCGGGGTGGGTGCCGAGGGCGTGGTGGACCTCGAAGAAGCCCTGGACCTCGTCGACGATGCGGTCGAAGTGGCGGGTCTTGAACCCGGTGGACGACTCGTGGGTGTTGCCGTGCATGGGGTCGCACTGCCAGATCACCTGGTGGCCGGTGGCCTGCACCTTCTCGATGATCGGGGGCAGCACATCGCGCACCTTGCCGTTGCCCATGCGGGCGACCAGGGTGAGCCGGCCCGGCTCGTTGTTCGGGTCGAGCCGTTCGACGTATTCCACGGCCAGCTCCGGCGTGGTGGTCGGCCCGATCTTGAGGCCGATCGGGTTCGCGAGGAGTTCGGCCAGGGCGATGTGAGCGCCGTCGAGCTGACGGGTGCGCTCACCGATCCACAGGAAATGCGCGGACAGGTCGTAGAGCAGCGGTTCGCCCGTTTCGGACTCGCTCAGCCGCAGCATGGCACGCTCGTAGTCCAGGACCAGCGCCTCGTGCGAGGCGTAGATGCGCGCGGTCTTCAGGCTCGGGTCGTTGACCTGGCAGGCGGCCATGAAGCGCAGGCCGCGGTCGATCTCTTCGGCGAGCGTCTCGTAGCGCGCGCCCGCGGGCGACTGGGCGACGAAATCGCGGTTCCAGTCGTGCAGGCGGTGCAGGTCGGCGGTGCCCGCGCTGGTCAGGGCACGGACCAGGTTCATCGCGGCACTGGCATTGGCGTAGGCGCGGACCAGTCGCGACGGGTCGTGGCGACGCAATGCCTCGTCGGCGACGAGCGAGTTCACCATGTCGCCGCGGTAGGACTTCAGGCCGAGGGCGTCGGTGTCGGACGAGCGCGGCTTGGCGTACTGGCCCGCGATCCGCGCCACCTTCACCACCGGCAGACTCGCACCGTAGGTGAGTACGACGGCCATCTGCAGCAGCGTGCGGATATTGCCGCGGATGTGCGGTTCGGTGTTGTCGGCGAAGGTCTCCGCGCAGTCACCGCCCTGCATCAGGAACGCCTCACCGCGCGCGACGGCGGCCAGCTGCGCCTTGAGGTCCTCCACCTCGGCGGGCAGGCAGATCGGTGGCACGCTCTCGAGCACAGTCCGCATCGCGGCGGCCTCGTCGGCATCCCAGGACGGCTGCTGCAGGGCGGGCCTGGCCAGCGCGGCATCGAGGCGACCGCGCAACTCGGCGGGCAGCGGCGGCAGTTCCGGCAGGCGGTCAATGGGTACGTCGACGGTCCAGGTCACCAGATCAGAATACGGACCTGCTCTGGCCGCGCCTACCCCCGGGCCGCTCCGTACGGCCGTGTCAGCGCTTCCTCACACCGGGCAAACGAGCAGGTTGGTGGACTGGCATGCGGTCACGACACCGCGACCACACGATCAGAAGGGTCTACCGAAGATGAAGACGAACCTGCCCGAACGCACGACCGTCCGCACCGCGCTGGTGACCGGCCTCGCCACACTCGCCACCGTGGGCACCATCGGCATGGCGGCCGCCGCACCGGCCGACCGGTCGCATCCGATGCTCGACACAACCTGTTCACTGGAACAGATCGAGGCCGCCGCGCTCGCCCACGCCCCCGAGCTCGCCGCGAAGATGGCGCAGCACCCCGAGCATCGGGCGAAACTCGCCGAACTGCTGTCGAAGACGCCCGAGGAGCGGCGCATCGTCATCCAGCAGCGCCAGGGTGCACACGCCGGACAGCACACCGGCGAGCACACCGGACAGCACGCCGCGATGCGCGAGGTATTCGAGGTCTGCGGCGACTACTGATCGCGCGCCCGGGTCGGTGACCGCGTGTTCGTGAGCCGCCCACCCGCGCGAACTATCGGCTGAGGCCGGTGTTCGGGGTTCCGGCGGCGGGCAGTGACACCGTGATGATCAGCCCGCCGGCGGGATCGGCGGCCGCGTGCACGGAGCCACCGTGCGCGTGCGCGACCGACCGGACAATGGAAAGCCCGAGCCCGGCGCCCCGGCGCGCGCCGGGCTCGTCGGCGCGGCGGGTGATCGCGGACGCGCGACGGAACGGCTCGAACAAGCCGTCGAGTTCGAAAACCGGCACCACGGGCCCGGTGTTCGCGACCACCAGCCGCACCAATCCATCCGCACTCTCGCAGCGGATCCGCACCCGGCCGTCGGAGACGTTGTAGCGCACCGCGTTGTCGACGAGATTGTGTACCAGCCGTTCCAGCAGGATCGGGTCGCCGTCGACCGGCGCGGTGGCGAGCGAACAATCCACTGCCACTCCGGCATCAGCGGCCGCACCAGCGCTCGACCCGGCCACATGGCGGGCGAGATCGGCGAGATCGCAGCGCCGGTGTTCGGTGAGCAATTGCTCGCTCGAAACCAGCAGCAACAATCCCTCGATGAGGCGTTCGTGCCGTCCATTGACCTCGAGCAAGGTCTCACCGAGCTGACGCAGCGACGCGGGCGGATCGGGCCGATCCAACGCCACCTCGATCAGGGTGCGGTTGATCGCCAACGGCGTGCGCAGCTCGTGGGACGCGTTGGCGACGAAGCGCCGCTGGCCGTCGAACGCGCGATCGAGGCGCTCGAGCATGGCGTCGAAAGTGTCGGCGAGGTCTTTGATCTCGTCGGGTGGCCCTTCCAGTGCGATCCGTTCGTGCAAGCTGCGGTCGGCGACCCGGCGTGCCGTCGCGGTGACCCGCTGCAGCGGTGCCAGCGCGCGCCCGGCGAGCAGCCACCCGAAGCCCGCCGCCGCGATCCCGACCACAACGAGCGCGGTCAACGACGTCAACAGCATCGCCCGCAGGACTTCGCGACGCTCCTGTTCGGCCTGCGCGACGATGGCCTCGGCCAACCGGTCGGCGGCAGGCATCCGGTCGCCCAGCGCCAGGTGCTTGCTGATGATCATGTGGGTGGCCGCCACGGGCCGCTGCTCCAGCCACTGCTCGAGCGAGAAGTACATCAGCGCGATCAGCACCGCACCGGCCACGAAGAACGACCCCGCGTACAGCAGCGTCAACCGCAGCCGGATGGTCGAGCGCGACCTACTCATCGGATCCGGTAGCCGATGCCCGGCTCGGTCTCGATCAACGCCGGTTCCCCGAGTTTGCGTCGCAACATCATGATCGCGTACCGCACCACGCCGGTGAACGGGTCGATGTTCTCGTCCCATGCCTTCTCCAACAACTGCTCGGTCGACACCACACCTCCGTCGGCGCGCATGAGCTCACCCAGCACCGCGAACTCCTTGCGCGACAAGGCGATCGGCACACCATCGCGGGTGAGCGCGCATCGGTGCACGTCGAGACGCAGGCCGGCGCGCGTGAGGATCGGCGGTGTCGCGGGCCTGGACCGGCGCGCGAGCGCCTGTACCCGCGCGACCAGTTCGGCGAACGCGAACGGTTTGGTCAGGTAATCGTCGGCACCGAGCCCGAGCCCGGCGACCCGCTCGCGAATCGCGGTCGCCGCGGTCAACATCAGCACCCGGCTGTCCACCCCGTGCTCGATCATCCAGCGGCACACCTCGTCACCGGAGGCACCGGGCAGGTCGCGGTCGAGTACGACGACGTCGTAGTCGTTCACCGGCACTCTTTCCAATGCCGCGTCACCGTCGTAGACGACGTCCACCGCCATCGCGTAGCGACGCAATCCCGTGCCGATCGCGTCGGCCAGCACTGTCTCGTCTTCGACCACCAGCACCCGCACCCGGGTCATCCTGCCCGGCGAAGCTGTTGGTTCGCTGTGAGGGCGAATATTCGCAGTACCAGGACCCGTGCGTCCGGCAGCCCGACCGTCGACATAGGGTTTCGGTCGGACGAGCACCCCACCGGCACGAAGAGGCGATTTCCCTGCGATATTTCTACGATTCGGAATTCATCGAGGACGGCACGACGATCGACCTGGTCTCGATCGGCGTCGTCTGCGAGGACGGGCGCGAATACTATGCGGTCTCCACCGAATTCGATGCGGGGCGGGCGGGACCGTGGGTCCGTAAGCATGTGCTGCCGAAGCTCCCGCCCGCCGGGTCGCCGCTGTATCGCACCAGGGAACAGATCCGCGACGACCTGTTCAAGTTCTTCCTGCCGCGGCCGAGTGTGCAGCCGGAGCTGTGGGCCTGGGTCGGCGCCTACGACCATGTGGCGCTGTGCCAGCTGTGGGGTGACATGACCGCGCTACCCAAGGGCATGCCGCGCTACACCAACGAACTGCGCCAGCACTGGGCTGTCAACGGCAGCCCGGCGCTGCCGCCCATCCCCGACGACGCGCACGACGCCCTCGCCGACGCCCGCCACAACCTGGCCAAGTTCGAGGCCATCGAGACATACCGGCGCACCCCGCGCCTCTAGGACAACAGCGAAGGCCCCGAGTCGAATTCGACTCGGGGCCTTTGTGCTACACGTCAGGTCAGTGACCGAACGGCTCGCTGTTGTTGGCGATAGCCTGCTGCTCGGCGAGGACGGTGAGCATCCGGTGCTCCTCGTTCTCCTCGATCTCGGCCCAGGACTCGCCCTCGGCCCTCGGGTCGGCCTTGAGGAAGCTACCGGTGCCCGGCTTGCCCGCCGAACCCAGCTTGTTCATCTTCTTGGGCACCGAGGCGCCCTGGTATTCCAGCGGGATGGCGTGGCCGTGCGCGTCGACCCCACCCAGTGGCTGGTGGATCTCGATGTACTCGCCGTGCGGCAGACGCTTGATCACACCGGTCTCGATGCCGTGTTCGAGCACCGCCCGGTCACTGCGCTGCAGACCGATGCAGAACCGGTAGGTCACGAAGTACGCGATCGGCGGCAGCAACAGCAGACCGATACGACCGATCCAGGTGGTCGCGTTCAGCGAGATGTCGAACTTCAGCGCGATGATGTCGTTGACACACGACAGCGTGAGCACCACGTAGAACGCGATGGACATGGCGCCGATCGCGGTACGCACCGGCACGTCGCGCGGACGCTGGAGCAGGTTGTGGTGCGCCGTGCGGTCGTTGGTGAGCCGCTTCTCGATCCACGGGTAGGCGATCAGCAGCGTGAACACCAGACCCATGACGAGCGCCACCCAGAACGCCGCCGGGATCGTGTACCGACCCAGGTAGAGCTCCCATGGCGGCATCAGACGCGCCATACCATCGGTCCACATCATGTAGAAGTCGGGCTGTGAACCCGCCGACACCTGGGATGGGTTGTACGGACCGAGGTTCCAGATCGGGTTGATCTGCAGGACACCGCCCATGATGCCGACGATGCCGAGGGTGAACGCGAAGAACGCGCCCTGGTCGGCGGCGAACACCGGGATGATGCGCGCGCCGACGACGTTGTGCTCGGTGCGGGCCGGTCCGGGGAACTGGGTGTGCTTCTGGTACCAGACCAGCGCGACGTGCGCGCCGATCAGCGCCAGGATGATGCCGGGCAGCAACAGCACGTGCGCGATGTAGAGGCGCGGGATGATGATGTCGCCGGGGAAGTCGCCGCCGAACATCAGCCAGTGCATCCAGGTACCGACGACCGGCACACCGATTGTGATGCCCGAGAACGCGGCACGCAGGCCGGTACCGGAGAGCAGATCGTCGGGCAGCGAGTAGCCGAAGAAGCCTTCGAACATCGCCAGGATCAGCAGCAGCGAGCCGATCACCCAGTTCGCCTCACGCGGCTTGCGGAACGCGCCGGTGAAGAAGATGCGGAACAGGTGGATGATGATCGACGCCGCGAACAGCAGGGCCGCCCAGTGGTGGATCTGCCGGACGAACAGACCGCCGCGCACCTCGAAGGAGATGTTCAGCGCGGTCTCGTACGCCCGCGACATGCCGACACCGCGCAGCGGCTGGTAGGCGCCGTCGTAGACCACGTGGGTCATCGACGGGTCGAAGAACAGCGTCAGGTACACACCCGACAGCAGCAGGATGATGAACGCGTAGAGCGCGATCTCACCCAGCAGGAACGACCAGTGGGTCGGGAAGACCTTGTTGATCGACCGCTTCATGAACGCGGCGGCGCGATACCGCTCGTCCAACTCGTTTACCTGGCTCATGAACGACGCTCCCAGAAGGCCGGGCCGAGCGGCTCGATGAAGTCGCCCGCGGCGACCAGGAAGCCCTCGGAGTTGACGGTGATCGGCAGCTGAGGCAGCGCGCGGGCGGCAGGACCGAAGACCGGCTTACCCCACTCGGTCGCCGAGAACTGCGACTGGTGGCAGGGGCACAGGATCCTGTTGGTCTGCTGCTCGAACAGCGAGGTGGGGCAGCCGAGATGGGTGCAGATCTTCGAGTAGGCGAAGTAGTCGCCGAAGTTGAAGCTCTCCTGGCCCTTGCGCTTGATCGCCTTCTCCGCGTCTTCGGTGCGCAGGCGGATCATCATGACCGCGTTGCGGATACCGCGCAGCGACTGCAGGGTCTCGTGCGCATCCCCGCGCCACTTCTCTTTCCACGGGAACACGGTTTCCATCGCGCCCGCGTCCAGGTCTTCCGGGCGCACCAGGACGATGTCGTTGGGGCGACCGGTGTCGCGGCGGATGTAGATGGTCTCGCCCGGGTAGTCCGGGGTCCAGCCCGAGACCCACAGCGGCGACTTGTCGCGCTTGGCCCACGGGTTCTTCACCATGCCGCCGATGAACACCAGCGCGGCACCGATACCGAGCACACCGACACCGGCACCCGCGGTGCCGAGCATCATCTTGCGACGACCGAGGGTGGAGGTCTCGAGCGCGTCGCCCAGCTCGGCCGCCAGGGTGCGGCGCTCGACCTCGGGCGACGGGCCGTCGTGGCGCTGCTGGATGGAGATCTCGGCCGGGATGAACCGCTTGCGGATCAGCACGACCGCGATGCCGATGACCAGCACCGAGATGCCGAAGGTCAGGCCGACGAGCGGGGTGTACAGCGAGTAGGCGGCATGGCCTTCATCGCCGTAGCCCTTCCACTCCCACGGCCAGAACAGGAAGACACCGATGAGCGCGGCGGCGGCCAGGCCGGAGATGGCGAACCAGAACGTGACCGCGCGTTCGGCGCGCTTCTCGGCCTTGGTGCCCGGCACCGGCCACCGCTCGTTGCGGTAGACGACATCGACGTCGTCGCGATTGGTGCCGAGCTCGACCAGCTCGTCACGCGTCATCGCGTCCAGTTCGTCTTCGGTGGGTTCGCGACCCATGTCGCTGTGCTCCTGTCCACTCATGATCGGGATCCGATCCACATCGCGGCGCCGACAACGGCGGTGATGCCGATAACCCAGATGGCGAGGCCTTCCGTGGCCGGACCGAAACCGCCGAGATCCCAGCCGCCGGGGGCCTTCTCCTCGGCGGAGTTCCTGACGTAGGCGACGATGTCGCGCTTCTCCTCCGGCGACAGCTGCCGGTCGGAGAACTTGGGCATGTTCTGCGGGCCGGTGATCATCGCTTGGTAGATCTGCTGCTCGTTGGCCTCGGCCAGCGGCGGCGCGAACTTGCCACCGGAGAGCGCCCCACCGCGACCGGTGAAGTTGTGGCAGGAGGCGCAGTTCATGCGGAACAGCTCCGAGCCACGGGCGATGTCGTCGCCGCGCAACGATTCCTGGGCGATCTCACCGTTGGCGTCGCGGATCACCGAGGGGCCACCACCGTTGGCTGCGACGTAGGCGCCGAGCGCGTCGGTCTGGTGCGCGTCGAACTTCGGCGGTTTGCGCAATGCCTGGGCGCCGTTGGCGGCCATCGGCATACGACCGGTGGAAACCTGGAAGTAGACGGCGGCCTCGCCGACGCCGATCAGGCTCGGACCACGATCGGCGACACCCTGCAGGTTCGCGCCGTGGCACGTGACGCAGGAGGTGTCGTAGAGCTGCTTGCCCTCGCGGATGAGCGCGGACTGGTCCTCGTGCGCGGTCGCGACCTGCGCCTGCGGAGTGAGCGCGGTCGCCAGGAAGCCGGCTCCGACCAAGCCGATCATCAGCGCGAGAGCACCCGCGATACGACGGCGGGCGCGACGCTGTTTACGCGCCTTGGCGGCCTGTGCGGCCTGCCCGGCGCCGGGGCCGGCGGGCTCTGGGGCCGACGGGGGAGATGAACTCATCTGTGTCCCTTTGGAGTAGACGGAACCGACTTGTGCAAATGCTGTGTGCCGCGCGCTAGCGGACGAAGTAGATCGTCGCGAACAGCCCGATCCAAACGATGTCGACGAAGTGCCAGTAGTAGGACACCACGATCGCGGCGGTGGCCTGGGCGGGGGTGAATTTGCTCAGCGTGGTGCGGACGAGCAGGAACACGAACGCGATCAGACCACCGATCACGTGCAGGCCGTGGAAGCCGGTGGTGATGTAGAAAACCGAGCCGTACGAGCTGCCGGCGATCGAAGTTCCCTCCTCCACCAGGTGGTAGTACTCGTAGCCCTGCCCGGCGACGAAGAACGCGCCCATCAGCAGGGTGATCGTGTACCAGCGACGGAGACCGAACACATCGCCCTTCTCCGCGGCGAACACACCCATCTGGCAGGTGAACGAGGACGCGATCAGCACGGCCGTCACCGGAATCGCGAGAGTCATGTTCAGCTCGGTCGGCTCCGGGGGCCAATGTCCCTGCGCCTGCGCGCGAGCAACGAAGTACATGGCGAACAGGCCGGCGAAGAACATCAGCTCGCTCGACAGCCAGATGATGGTTCCGACGCTGACCATGTTGGGCCGGTTCAGCGAATGCACACGCTGAGTAATGGCCGATCCTGGGGTGCCTACTGCGGTCGTCACGGGGTAAGTATGACTCTTCGTAGTACGACACATGTACCCGGGTACGAAAGTTTGTGGCGCCAGTCGGAAAACCCACGCACAGAGGGGGTCTACGACTTCCGTCGGCGTGTTGGCGACAACCTGGCGGAGACGCGCCAACTGCCCCTTCGCGTACGGCCGTAGCCAGGCCAGGCACGGCCAGTGTGACAGCGTTGGCTGTGGATAGGCTGATAGCGCATCCACGCACCGCGGTGGTGCGCAGACGCCGCCCTTCTCGGGCGTCGTCGGTTCAGGCCACGAACGTGGGGTGAACGTCGGTTTCCGCGTCTACCAGGATGGTTTCACCGGCACTCGTTGAGCGTCGGTCAGCGCCGTCCTGTCGGCGGACTTTGGTAACCCGGCCTCCTGCTCGGGGGTCCGGGGGTCGTGAGAAGTTCTGCTCGATCGTCGGCCAGAGAGCAAGGTTGATTGCCGCGTTGTGGTCACGATCGGCATTGAACCCGCACTCGCAGGAGAACATCCGATCGGCCAATGTCAGGTCGCGGTTGATTCTCCCGCAAGCCGAGCACCGCTTGCTCGACGGATACCAACGATCCGCGGTCATGACCGCACCGCTTCGCCATGCCTGCTTGTAGGTCAGTAGCCGGGCGAAGTCTGCCCATCCGACATCGCTGATCGCGCGTGCCAGGCGGTGGTTTCCGAGCATTCCCACCACGTTCAGATCTTCTACAACAAGACGGTCGTGGGTTTTGACCAGCCTGTTGGCGACCTGATGGGCGAAATGACGACGGACATTCGCGATTCGATGATGGTGTCGCGCCAGCCGAGCAGCGGCGTCTCGACGGTTGTGTGACCCCTTCGGTTTTCGTGAGACCGATTTCGCCAGATGACGTTGCCTACGCAGCCCGGCTGCCAGTGGTTTCGGCGCGGTGTCGATGCGGCCGACTTCGGTCCCGTCGGCGGTCGAAGCGACCACGAATGTGGTCAACCCCCGGTCGACCCCCACCCAACCATGGCTATCGCCATTTTCCCGAGGCCGGTGACGGCGGGCCACGTGTAAGTCCGCAGCCTCGAGTGCCAGGCTGATCCACCAACGTCTTGCCCGGAAGGAGATAGTGGCATAGAGGACTTTCGCCCGCTCCTTGGCGAGCAGTCGCCGAAGTCGGCGGGTGTCCTCGCGGACTCGGATGTCACCGATTCCGGGCAAGGTCACTGACCGCGCGGCGTTGTTGTCACCGACCCGGATCATCGCCCGCCCGCCCTTGACGTGCTTGTTGCGGATCCGAAACGCCGGGACGCACTTTTCCTTCTTTTTGAAGTGGGGAAAGCGGACTCGTTTACCTGCGCGTTTGCCAGTACGGGAGTCCGAGAACGCAGCGAGCGCGCGTCCACAGTCGACAGCGGCTTCTTCGAACACTTGCTGACACACCTGGGTACGCCACACCAACCCGGTTACCTGAACCTCGGCTACTCCGTTGGCGCCGACAGCGAAGACCCGCCCTGCTTCTTCGGTCCTTTTCCATGTGTTGAATGCGTTGATCAGATCGAACCGGGTCCACGGGACCGGGTGCTCCGGAGAGATCTTGCGGTGGGTCAGGGCGGTCTTCACGAAATGGAGGCTTTGATTGAACGCAAACCGGGCCGCGCCGGCGTGCCGGGTGAGCACGAGGGACTGCTCGACCGTTGGGTCGAGACAGTATCGGAAAGTGGTGTGGCGGCTCATCATCGATGAGTGTGACAGACGCCACCGACACCCAGTGCCCGCGTCACTTGTCCAGTTCGAGGCAACGCTGCACGTCGCGGTGATCCCACGCGGCCGCACCCAGACCTGACATAGTTCTCAAACGCTCACGTAACGAGGAGGCGGCGATGGTCGTGGTGCGGATGTGGCGGCGGCTGTTCGGTGGGTCGGCGCGGGAGTTGGATCCAAGGCGTGACGATCTTGTCGTGGTCGCGTCGAGTTTCGACGATGTCGAGGCTTGTTCGACCGCGCTGGACCGAGCCGGTGAGTTGGATCGGGAAGCCGACGCGGTGTTGCGGCATCATCTGCGGCTACCCGCCGGGCAGATCGAGGCCGCGTGCGAGATCGCCGGGTACGACGGATACGAACGCGCCGAGGCCGCCGCTCCCGGGCAGGACCTGGTTCCGGTCATCTTGCAGCGGGTGCAACGGCTCGATCCGCTGAGCTGTTCGCAGGAACGCTCGCGGATGGCCGGACTCGCGCAGCGCCACGACGGCGTGGCCGACGGTTGGGACGCGCTGCAACCGCCCCGCACCGCCCCGTAAACTTGCCCGACGGCGCAAAAAGACCTTGTGCCACCTCCGCGCGCCCGATCTAGAGTGGCGCAACGGTCTCGTCGAAGGAGAAGCAGAGCAGATGAGCGTGCGCAGCTGGCCCCAGGTGCTCGGAACCCTCGCCGACGGTGGCGACCTGGCCGCGGACGACACCACCTGGGTGATCGACGAGATCTTCACCGACAACGCCACTCCGGCCCAGATCGCGGCGTTCGGCGTCGCCATGAAGATCAAGGGCCCGACGCCGACCGAACTGGCGGGCATGGTGGCCGGGATGCTCGGGCACGCGCGACTGGTTCATATCGAAGGCGACGCGGTCGATGTCGTCGGCACCGGCGGCGATCGTTCGGGGTCGGTGAACATCTCGACCATGTCCTCGGTGGTCGTGGCGGCGGCCGGGGTACCGGTGGTCAAGCACGGGAACCGGGCGGCGTCGTCGAAATCCGGTGGGGCCGATGTGCTCGAAGCGCTGGGGGTCAAGCTCGCGCTCGGACCCGAGTCGGTGGCGCGGTCGGTGCGCGAGGTGGGGATCGGGTTCTGTTTCGCGCCGCTGTTCCACTCCGGGCTGCGTTTCGCCGGTGCCGCGCGCAAGGAGATCGGCATTCCGACGGTGTTCAACGTGCTGGGGCCGCTGACCAATCCGGCGCAGCCGCGGGCCGGGCTGATCGGGTGCGCGTTCGCCGATCTCGCGCCCGTGATCGCCGGGGTGTTCGCGGCGCGCGGGGCGAGTGCGCTGGTAGTGCGTGGGCGGGACGGGCTCGACGAGATCACCACCTCGGATCAGACCGACGTGTGGGTGGTCAGTGGTGGGCGGATCCGTCACACGCTGATCGATCCGACGCGGCTCGGCATCGCCCGGGTAGATCTGGACGACCTGCGCGGCGGGGATGCCCAGGTCAACGCCCAGGTCGCGCGCGATGTCTTCGCGGGGACGGCCGGAGCTGTTCGTGATGCGGTGCTGTTGAACTCGGCCGCGGCGATCGTGGCCTACGACCTCTCCCGCGGGGTCGGCGATGCCGATCTCGACCTGGACGCGGCGCTGACCAGCGGGCTCGAGCGCGCCGCCGCCGCGGTGGACAGCGGGGCGGCGGCCAAGTTGCTGCAGAGCTGGGCCGAACTCACCCAGGTGCTCGACGAGAACTGAACCGCGGGCTCACTCCCCCAGCGAGAATCCGGCTTCCACGTCGGCGCTGGAATAGGACTTGAAGGCGATGTGGGTGGTGGTGCGGACCACGCCCGCCACCTTGTCGATGCCCGCGGTGACCACCTCGGCGATGCGCGCGTGGTCGCGGACCCGCACGATCGCGATCAGGTCCACGTCGCCCGCGCAGGAGTACACCTCGGCGACACCTTCGGTGTCGGCGAGGGCCTGCGCGGTCTCGGGGATGCGAGAGTTCTGCGCCTGGATCATCACGATCGCGGTAATCATGGGATCACTCTAGAACTTCGGGCCGCTCGGTGGCCGCTTTGAACCGTCGCATCAGGTCACGACTCTTCACACCGGGTGCCGTTTCCACCGAACTGGACACGTCGACACCGTAGGGCCGGTGCCTGGCGATGACATCGGCGACGTTGTCCGGGTCGAGGCCCCCCGCCAGCACGACCCGGCCCGGCTGCGCGCGCACCCAGTCGGGAAATTCCTCGAAGACACCGGAGCCCGCGCTGGCGTCGTAGAAGAAGTATTCGCTGGTCTGCCCCGGTTCCGGCGGGTTCGACGAGCAGAAGGCCAGGTTCGGCAGGTCGGCCCACTGGTAGAGCTGCACGACGTCGAACGCGTCGGCCACCTCGGCGACCTCGCTCGCCTGCAGGGCGACGGCGAAGGTGGTGATGCGGCCGCGCGCGTAATCGGCGAGGGCGCGTGCCTGTTCGGGGGTGCGGTACCGCTTGCTCTTGGTCGTCAGCATGACGCCGATCGCCGAGTATCCGAGCTCGACCGCCCAGTCGATCTGCTCCTCGGTGGTCAGACCGCACACCTTCACGAACATCCGCCGCTGCTCCTCATCCCTGCGCCGCGCCACAGTGCACGGAGTCGAGTTCCATAATCCAGGACGGACTCCACACCCGTTCGGCCAGCCGCCGGAGGCTGTTGTTCCAGCGGCTCGTCAACGCTCGGCCAGGTACTGCTCCTGCTCACTCCTGGTCGCCGCGGCCGCGCGAGCGAGCTGCGCCCACCCCACCCAGCGACCGGCGCCGTGCAGCGGTTCGTGGTATCCGTCGCTGGTGCGCACGATCCGCGCGCCCGGTTTGGCGAGCCAGCGAGCGATTACTCCGACTTCCTCCGGTGGGGCGCCACGCAGGGGTGGGATGTCGTCGGCGCCAGGTATGGCGGTGCCGGGGCTCGCGGACGCGGCGGTGGGTTCTACAGACGCGGTGGCGGAGTCGGCTGCTGGGCGCTGGGTCCCGCTACCCGACGACGCGACGCCGAGGTCGGGGATCACTGTTTCGGCGGCGGCGACAATCTGATCGACGACGGCCATCGGTGGGGTGCCGCGGGCGGCGGTGCCCGCGGCGGCGAGGCGGCCGTAGCGGATGACGGAGAATTCCCATCCGCCCGCACCGTCGGGGAGGGCGATGATCAATTCCGCGAGGCGGGCCAGGGCGGCCAGTCGCTGGGTGCGGTGGAGTTTGGTGGCGACGGCCGCGGCGCGGTCACGCAGACGGGCGGCCGCCTCGAAATGCTGTGCGGTGGAATGTGTTTCGATGCGATCGATCATCGCGCGGAGCAGGGTGTCGGCGCGGCCGGCGATCAGGGCACGGACCGCGTCGACAGCCGGGGCGTAGCTCTCCGCGTCCAGGTCACCATCTCGAGCGGCGGGGCAGCCGCCGACGACAGCGGGTGGGCAGGTGTGTTTCGCCGTGCGGGTGAGGCGGGTGGCGCAGGTTCGCATCCCAGCGAACTCCGCGATCGTGGCCGCCACGTCGACAGCATCAACGCGAGAATTGAACGGCCCCACCGCGGTTCGGGTCGGGGTACGCACGGCGACCAGCCGGGGGAAGGCCTCGTCGCTCAACGTGAGCCACCACCCTCGCTTCGGGAACTTCGAGCGACGGTTGTACGGCGGCGCGTGCGCGGCGAGCAACCGCAACTCGCGGACCCCCGCTTCGAGGCCGTGCGCGCACACCACATGGTCGACCCGAATCGCCAGTGCCACCATCTCTTTCATCCGGCCACGGGTTTCCGAGCCGGTGAAGTAGTTGCGCACGCGACGGCGCAGATTCACCGCCGTCCCTATATAGAGGACTTCCTCCGACGGTCCACGGAAGAGATAGACGCCGGGCGCGGCAGGCAGGTCGGTCGCGAACGTGCGCTTGGCGCGCTGGGTTCCGGTGACGCCGGGCAGATAGTCGAGTAGCTCGGTCAGGCTGTGCACGCCCTGATTGCCGACCCGACCGATCAGCGCGTGCAGCACGTCGACGGTGGCGCGGGCGTCATCGAGCGCGCGGTGCGTCGGTGTGGTCGACGCACCGAGGATCTGCGCCAGCACCCCGAGCCGCGCCGACGGGGCCTCGTCACGCGTGAGCACCCGCCGCGCCAATTTCACCGTGCACAACACCTGCGGATTGGGCCACGTAATGTCCTGACGCGCCGCGGCGGCTTTGAGAAACGCGGTGTCGAATCGCGCGTTGTGCGCCACCAGCACCGCCCCCGCCGCGAACTCGAAGAACCCAGGCAACACCCCCTCGATCCGTGGCGCGTCGTACACCATCGCCGTGGTGATCCCCGTGATCTGCACGATGGCGGGCGGAATCGCGTACCCCGGATTCACCAACGTCGCGAACTCCCCCAGCACCTCACCCCCACGCACCTTCACCGCCCCGATCTCGGTGATCGCGTCCCGATCCGCGCTGGTCCCGGTCGTTTCGAGGTCGACGACGACGAAAGTGGTGGCATACAGCGGAGTATCGAGCTCATCGAAGGCCAACTGCCGAGCGGCAGCCGGGAGCGGAAGGGGATCGGGCACGGCGAGCAGCGTAGGACGGGGGTCCGACAAGCTCGTGTCAGCGCCGCTTCTGGCGTTTGAGGTACAGCGCCAGCTCGTCGTAGCTGCCGTCACCGTTGGCGAATTCGACCACATTGCGGGCGGATTCGAACCAGGCGCCGGTGCTCGGCCGGATCTGGGCCAGCGCCGCCCGCACGTCCGCCATGCCGATCGGGCGTACTTCACCCGAGCGCATCGAGTCGGCCATGGCCAGCTGGGTGGCCGAGGTGCACACGTGGGCGAGGTCGGCGCCGGAGAGGCCGTCGGTGTGGGCGGCGAGGGCGTTGAGGTCGATGCCCGCCACGGGGCGGTCGCGCAGGTGGTAGTGCAGGATCGACGCGCGGGCGGCGAGATCGGGCAGACCGACGAAGACCATCCGGTCGAAGCGGCCCGGCCTGCGCAGCGCGACGTCGACATCCCACGGGTGGTTGGTCGCGCCGAGCACGAACACCCCTTCATTGCTGTGGGTGGCGGAATCCATTTCGGTGAGCAGTTGGTTCACGACCGTGCGCATGGTCGCCGAGGCTTGCATCTGACTGCGCTTGTGGCCGAGCGCGTCGACCTCGTCGAGGAACAGCACGCAGGGGGCGTTGCGACGGGCCATCTCGAAGATGCTGTGCACATTGCGTTCGCTGGCGCCGGTGTAGATGTCGAGGATGTCGGTGATCTCGATCGGGTAGAAGTTGGCGCCGAGTTCGCCCGCGACCGCCGAGGCGATGAAGGTCTTGCCGCAGCCGGGCGGGCCGTAGAGCAGCAAGCCACCGCGCGCCGAGGTGCCGAATGCCTTGGCCAGTTCCGGATTGCGCAGCGGGCCGAGCAGGGTGAGGTCGAGCTGCTGTTTCACCTCGGACATGCCGCCGACATCGGCCAGGCGCAGGGTCGGGCGCTCGACGGTGGCGGCGTCATCGTCGGTGACGAACTCGGTGGGGACGCCGTGTACGAATGCCGGTTCGATGATGTCGCCGACTTCGTCCTCGGCCGCGGCCCAGTCGAAGTCCGACTGCGCCGAGGAGGGTGCGACGGCGGAGCCGGGGGTGGAGGTGTCGGGCAAGGGCGCAGGGGCGACGCCCGGCGTGGGAGATCCACCGGACAACGCCGTCGTGCAACGCATCATCAACCCCAGGACCTGGGCATTCCCCGGATCGTGGCCGAGCGCGGTGCCACAGTGGGCGAGCGCGTCGGCATAGCGCTGCCGCTCGATCAGCAGCTCGATGACGCACACGCGCAGCGCGAGCACCGTCGGACTGCGATCGAGCATCGTCAGCATGTCGGTCAAAACCTGGTCGTCGGCCACCCGCGCCCCCTTCGAACTGCGAATATTCGGCCGTACCCTAACCGCCACAACGGCTTTACCGCCAAGCGGCGAGCACACAGATCCACTCGGCGACTCGTCCCCCGCCCCGGCTCAACGCGGGTCCGTGATCTTCGGCGCCGATAATTCGGCGCGAGGCTTTCGTTCTGATGCGAACAAAATGACCGAGATCAAACTCAATCGTGACCGGGCTCACATACTTATGAAATTCACATGAGTCCGTCAGATTTCAATGGGTAATCAGCCTTACCGCTCTGCGCACGTCGCAGCTCACGGCGCGCCGCCTGCGAGGCGGACCGCCCGGCGAACCGTCGACACCCGCAACGGGCAGGTGCTACCTGCGGGTTCACCGATTCGGGGAGCGAAAACAGCCCTGCGAGCCTTATTGGCGACGCGCCGGTAGCACTCCGAAATCCCAGTCGACGCGACCTGGCGTTATCGTTTCGTGATCGGGTGTGATCCAGCTCGCACGCATTGCTCGGTGATATCACCCGAAATCCCCTTTGGACCGATGTCCGACTTTACAAACCCCCGTGATGTCTTCGTAACCTTTTTGAGACCTCACGGAGTCCCGCTGACCGGAAACGGCCGAGCGAGACGAAGCCCGCCGCGTCATACGGACACGGCGTCGTGGGGCAGATTGGAAGTTCCGCATCATGGCGAACAACACCGTCAAGCGTCAGGCGCAGCGTGCCGTTGCCGTCGGAGCCGTCGGCGCTGCCACCATCGGCGCGTTCCTCCTGCCGGCCGCCCCGGCATCGGCCACGCCGGTGACCGTGCCCGGCATCGGCACGTTCGAGGTGCCGAACGAGATTCCGCTGCCCCAAGGTATTCCCGGTATCGAGATCCCGGCCGCGCCGCAGGTTTTCACCGCGCCGCGCGCCACCGCCGCCGACATCGCCCTCGATGCCGCGCTGAGCAAGATCGGCTCGCCCTACGTCTACGGCGCCGCAGGCCCGAACGCCTTCGACTGCTCGGGTCTGATCCAGTGGGCCTACGCCCAGGCCGGCATGGACATTCCGCGCACCAGTGGCGCCCAGCTGGGTGCGGGCACCCCGGTCTCGATCGATGACCTGCAGCCCGGCGACATGGTGTCGTTCTACGGCGGCGGCCACTCCGGCATGTACGCGGGCGACGGCAACGTCGTGCACGCCTCCACCTCGGGCACCCCGGTCCAGCTCGCACCGGTGTCGTCGATGCCGTTCGCGGGTGCTCGCCGCTTCTGATCCAGCCGGGCACGGTGCGTCGTTCACGGGGAAGGGCGCACCGTAGTCGCAGCGATCGTCCGGGCATACGCGCCGTCCACTGGGTTGAGCGGCGCACGTAGCTTTACTGGACACAGATGCATGCAGTTCCGTAACCTGATCGAGACCTTCTCGGCTGACGAGGAGATCCCGCTCAGGTATTGCGCTGCATCGGGGGACAACGAGAGAACGGGGCACGGGGCACTGTGACTGCACACCACCGGAATGCGCACGCTACGCGTGGTTTCGCCGGAACCCTGTCCGCCGCGATGCTGGTGTGCGCGATCTACACCGCCGGTCCCGCCGGCGCCGACCCGGTAGCCCTGCCGACCACCGCGACCGACGCGATCTCCCGGATGGTCGACCTCTCGCGCCAGTCCGAGCAGCTCAACCAACTCGCTCTTACCGCTCAGATCGATCTCGACGCCAAGCTCGCGGTACAGCGCGAGGCCGACGACAGAGTCGCCGCCACCTCCGCGGTCGTCGAGGCCGCCCGCGCCGAAGTGCGCAAGTTCCAGCCGATGATCGACCGCACCGCCGTGGCCGCCTATACCGGCGTGCGCACCAACAGCATGTTCGCCGTGCTGTCGAGCGGTTCACCGCAGCAGTTGCTGGACAAGATGTCGACGCTGGACGTGCTCGCCCAGCAGACCGCCGACACGGTCCGCCAGTTCAAACAGGCCGCCGACGCCGCCACCGCGGCCGACACCGTCGCCCGCACGGCCGCCGAGGCCGCGCATGCCGCGACCACCGCCGCCGACGCGGTGCGCGCCGATGTCGATCGCAAACGCCAGGACCTCGCCACCTCGACCACCTCCGTGGTCGAGGCATGGAGCCAGCTCTCGGCCCGCGACAAGTCGACGCTGGCCGGTTCGCCGTTCCCCCCCGGCTTCGACCGCGATTCGCTGCTGGCGGGCCTGGTTCCCGGCAGCGGCACGAGCGCGCTGGCCGCCGCCCTCACCCGCGTCGGCGATCCGTATGTCTGGGGCGCCACCGGGCCCGACCAGTTCGACTGCTCCGGTCTCGTGCAGTGGGCGTTCAAGCAGGTCGGTAAGAGTGTGCCGCGCACCAGTTCCCAGCAGGCGGGTTACGGCACGCCGGTGTCCAAGGACGAGCTGCTGCCCGGCGACGTGATCCTGTTCTATCCCGACATCACCCACGTCGGCATCTACGCGGGCAACGGAATGATGGTGCACGCCTCCACGTTCGGTGTGCCGGTCGCTGTCGCACCGATCAACACCACCCCGTACCACTCGGCCCGGCGATACTGAGCCAGACCGGTGACCGAATCGTCCCCCCGCTCGGGCCTGCGTTCGTGGTTCTCGTCGAATGGCCGCCTGGAATTCTGCTTCACGCTCGCCTCGGTCACGCTGCTGACCGGGGCGTGTGTCGCGCTGATCCTGGTGCCGCGTAACGCGGGGCCGTTGCAGCTGGCAACCGACGAGGCCGAGGTGCTCGGCATGTCCGAGGGCATCGACAATCCGCGCCTGAGTCCGGTGCGGCGCGAGCTGCAACCCTATGGCCCGATCCTGGTGCGTGAAGTCGCCGAAGGTGCCGCGTCCGAGGCACTGCTGGTGGCCCATCCCAGCCATCGCGCCGACCTCGATGTCCTCGAAGGTCAACTGGGCCAGGCCATTTCGGATGTGAGCGCGGTGTGGGGCACCGACTGGAACCGCGCGCCCGTCGTGGTCGTGGCGAGCACGCCCGCCGAATTCACGGCGCTGACCAGATCCGCGGGCACCACCGGGGCCGACGTAGCCGCCGTATCGCTCACCGGGTCCTACGCCCCGGGCACCCAGCCCACCGACCAGCGCATCGTGTTCAATCCCGACGCGCGCCTGCGAGTCGGCGACGAGGGCCTGGCCACCCTGCTCCGCCACGAACTCACCCACATCGCCACCAGAGCCGCCACCACCGACGGCGCACCGTTGTGGATGCTGGAAGGCTTCGCCGAGTACGTCGCTCAGCGCGATCAGGACACCGCGTTCTCTCAGATCGCGCCCACCCTGACCACCCGGTTGCGCGCGGGCACCCTGCCCACCGAGCTCGTCGCCGACGCCGATTTCACCGGTGTCGACGCGGCCTACGCCTACGAAAGCGCGTGGAGCACCTGCGCGTTCCTGGCCGATCGCTACGGCACGAGCACGCTCAACACGTTGTACAAGCGCCTGGCGACCGGCCCGCAGTCCCCGGCGGCACAGGACGCCGCGTTCACCGCCGTGCTCGGGGCTTCGCGCGCCGAGCTGCTGGACGGGTGGCGGACGTGGTTGCGCGGTCACGCTGCATGATGGGCGCAGGCGCGCCCGACCACGTCTGCCCACCCCTCAGCCGACCGATTAGGTTGTTCTCTTATGGCCCGAACTCTGCTGGTTACCAACGATTTCCCGCCTCGGCCGGGCGGAATCCAGTCGTATCTGCAGGCACTGTCGAATCAGCTGCCGCCCGAGGACCTGGTGGTGTACGCGCCGCGCTGGCGCGGTGACAGCCACGAGAAGTTCGACGCGGCGCAAAAGTTCCAGGTGGTGCGTCATCCGACCACGCTGATGCTGCCGACCCCCGCGGTCATCAAGCGGGCGGGCGCGCTGCTGCGCGAACACGACTGCGACACCGTGTGGTTCGGCGCGGCCGCTCCCCTGGCAGTGATGGCGCCGATGCTGCGGCGCGCGGGTGCGGAGCGCATCCTGGCCAGCACCCACGGTCACGAGGTCGGCTGGTCGATGCTGCCCGGATCGCGGCAGGTGCTGCGTTCGATCGGCGAGCACACCGATGTGGTGACCTACGTCAGCAAGTACACCCGTGGCCGTTTCGCCTCGGCCTTCGGTCCGCGCGCGGCGCTCGAGCACCTGCCGCCGGGCGTCGACCCCACCGAATTCCGGCCCGACCAGGCCGCCAGGGCAGAGCTGCGCGCCCGCTACGGCCTGGGTGAGCGCCCGACCGTGCTGTGCCTGTCGCGGCTGGTCCCGCGCAAGGGCCAGGACATGCTGATCGTGGCGATGGCCGAGATCCGCGAGCGCGTCGACGGTGCGGTGCTGGTGATCGCGGGCGGCGGACCGTACGAGCCGCGACTGCGCGCGCTGGCCGAGGCGCTCGGCGTGCAGGACAACGTGGTGTTCACCGGCCGGGTGCCCTCGGGTGAGCTGGCCGCCCATCACACGATCGCCGACGTGTTCGCGATGCCGTGCCGCACGCGCGGGGCAGGCCTGGACGTCGAGGGTCTCGGGATCGTGTTCCTCGAGGCATCGGCGACCGGGGTCCCGGTCGTGGCCGGTGATTCCGGCGGCGCCCCCGAGACCGTGCGCGAGGGCGAGACCGGCATCGTGGTGCACGGCCGGTCGGTCTCGCAGATCAGCGACGCCATCGTCGAACTGCTCACCGACCGGGACAAGGCGGCCCAGATGGGCGCCGCGGGCCGGGCGTGGGTGGAGCAGAACTGGCATTGGGACCGTCAGGGCACCCGCTTGCGGGAACTGCTGCGGTGACACCCCGGCCGGGCCCGGTGTGGCGTCCACTACGCTCAGCCTGGTGAGCAGTATCCAGGTCGCAGATCAGACCTTTCTCGCCGCACCGGGCGCCGCGATCGCCGACGTGCTGAGCGCCGCGAACAACTGGCGCCGCTGGTGGCCCGACCTGCGCCTCGACGTGCGCGAGGATCGCGGCGACAAAGGCATCCGCTGGACGGTGGCAGGCGCGTTGACCGGCACCATGGAGGTGTGGCTCGAGGCCGTCCCCGAGGGGGCGATCCTGCACTACTTCCTGCACGCCGAACCCACCGCCGCCGAATCGAAGTCGGCACGCGCGCTGGCCGCGGCCAATCGGGCCCGCCGGGTCGCGGGCCGGAACATGGCATTCGAACTCAAGGCACGGCTCGAAGCCGGCCGACCCGCAGGCGTCGCCCCCCCGGTCGCCGCCGCCCCTTGATGCACGTTCTCGATGCACGTTCTCGGCGCGCCTCCGCCGATGGACTGACCGAAGGGTGCGACGAAGGAGTGCCCGTAGGGAGGGAAGAGGTGGAGTTCAGCGCCGAGAACCGCGGCGCCAGCCGCCGATAAACACCGAGAACAGCGGCACCAGCCGCCAATAAACACAGAAAGAGGACTGGCTGCCATGGCCGACCGGACTCAGAGATCGATCCTGATCGACGCACCGTCGCAGCAGGTGATGGCCGTCATCGCGGATCTGGAGTCCTACCCGGAGTGGGTCGCTGCGGCGAAGTCGGTCGAGGTCATCGAGCGTGACGCCGATGGCCGCGCGGCCACCGCCCGGTTCGTGCTCGACGCGGGCGTCGTCAAAGACACCTATGTGCTGTCCTACACCTGGCGAGCCGACGGCAAGGCTGTGACCTGGCGCCTGCTCAGCGGTGACCTGCAGAAGGCCCAGGACGGCAGCTACGAACTGCTCGACCGGCCCGGTGGCGGTACCGAGGTGGTCTACGAACTCACCGTCGACCTGAACATCCCGATGATCGGCATGTTCAAACGCAAAGCCGAGAAGGTCATCACCGACACGGCGCTGAACGAGCTGAAGAAGCGGGTCGAAGGCTGAGCGCCCCGGGCGGTACCCGCGTCGAGTTGTTCGTCGGCAAGGGTGGTGTCGGGAAGACGACGCTGGCCTGCGCGACGAGCATGACCTATGCCCGCTCGGGTCAGCGTGTGCTGATCGCCTCGCTGGATCAGGCCCATTCGCTCGGCGACGCGCTCGGTTTCCGCTTCCCGCACGATCCGGGCACCGTGGCCGGGGTGGCCAGGGTGGCACCCGGTATCGAGGTGATCGAGATCGACTCGCTCGCCCTGCTCGAGGACCGTTTCCGCGATGTGGTGGCGATGCTGGCCAAGGGCGGCGGCCACGATCACGGCTTCGATCTGGCGGCGCTCGACCCGGCCGAGCTGACCGGGCTGCCCGGTGTGCAGGAACTGTTGATGCTGGTCGAGATCGCCCAGTACGCCGAGGAGAACGACTGGGACGTCATCGTCGTCGACTGCCCGCCCTCGGCCGACATGCTGCGCATCGTCACCGCACCCGACACGATGCTCAACTACCTCGAACGCCTCTGGCCCAAGCACGCGCGCACGATGAGCGCGATCGGCCTCGACCTGCGCAAGGCGGTGCTCGCGGCCGCGGTCGAACGGATCGTGGTGGCGGTGACACAGGTCCGCGACCTCCTCGCCGACCGCACCCGCACCAGCGCCCGCCTGATCACCGGGCCCGAGCAGGTCGCCGTCGCCGAGGCACGGCGGGTGCGTTCGGCGGCGGCGCTACTCGGCCTGCGGATGGACGCGGTGGTGGTGAACAAGGTGCTCGCCCCGGTGCCGCCGCCCGGCGACAACGCCCACCCGGCCGTGCACTGGTACCTCAACCGCCGCGCCGAGCAACTCGAAGTGGTGGCCCGGCTACACGAACAACTCACCGATGTCCCGATCCTGATCGCCCAGCACGCCGGTGCCGAACCGGTGGGGGTGAATTCGCTGGCGGTGTTCTCGCATTCGGTCGACACGCTGCCCGCCGCGCACGCTCAGGGCGCGGAATCGGGCGAACCGATGGTTCGATGGGAGTCCGGCTCCGGTGTCGACTCCGTGTACGCGATGCGGATGCGGCTGCCGGTGGTCGATCCCGGCACCTTGCGGCTGGGCCGAGTGGAGGACGATCTGATCGTGGGAGCCGACGGGGTACGCACACGCGTACGGCTCGCGCCGGTGCTGCGACGCTGCACGGTGGCGGGCGCCGAACTCGATACCGGTCACCTCGTGGTCCGCTTCCGGCCCGACCCACAGGTGTGGCCCGCCGATCCGAACTACACGAAGGCCTCCGCAGATGAGCACTGACTCCCAGTCCGAGCGTCACGGCCACGACGGCTTCGCCGAGTTCACCGAGGAGCTGCGCCTACTCTCCGAAGTCCTCCTGGCCCGGGTCGAACCGGTGCTGCGCCGCACCGCCGCCGACGGCCGAGCTGACCTGGGCGGCTGCGCCTGGTGCCCGGTCTGCGCGGCCGCGGCCCTGGTGCGCGGCGACCACCACGACGTCGTCGCCGCCCTCGCCGAACACGGCACCTCCATGGTGACGGTCCTGCGCGAAGCCCTTGCGGGCATCCCCGTCGAACCGGTCCTGCCTCCTGAGTGGACCGAACACGCTGCGGCACACCCGAATTCGACCGACGGCCCGGCAGCGGCGCACGGTCCAGCCACCGAGCCCACGGGTCAGCCCCCACGCCAGGACGCTGCCACGGGCCTGCAAGATCCGGGTTCCAGCCCACGCCGGGGCGCCACCCACGCGGATCAGTCCGGCGTTCCGCGCCCTCGCCGGGTCGACGAATACACCGCCCCGCGGGCCACCCGGACACCGCACATCACGCCCGAACCGGACCGGACCGGTGCCGCCGCGAATGCTTCGGGCACAGACGCTTTCGCCGACAATCCGTCTCAGCGCCGCCGCCCCGCCCCCGAGGATCGATCGGCCCCCCGCGCGCCACGCTCGCAATATGTCGACATTCCGGTGACGATCCGGGGATGACCAGCCGGATCGACCCTCAACACCTGCTCACGGTCGGCATCGACGTAGGTGGCACCAACATTCGCGCCTCGGTGGTCGACGCCGAGGGCGAGGTGCTCGACACCGTGCAGGCGGCGACCCCGCATTCGGCGCGCGCGCTCGAGGACGCCATCGACCGCTCGGTGCGCGAGCTGGCCCGGCGCCATCCGATCGCGGCGGTCGGGCTGGCCGTCGCCGGTTTCATCTCGACGGATCAATCGACGGTCCTGTTCGCCCCGCACCTGCCGTGGCAGAACGCCCCCGTCGCCCAACGACTCACCGCGCGCCTCGGCCTGCCGGTGATCCTCGAGCACGACGCGAACGCCGCGGGCTGGGCCGAGTACCGCTTCGGCGCGGCGGCGGGCGGGCAGACGGTGGTGCTCGTCGCGATCGGCACCGGTATCGGCGCCGCCCTGCTCATCGACGGTCGGCTCTACCGCGGCAGCCACGGCATCGCCCCCGAACTCGGCCACCTCCAGGTCGTCCCCGAGGGGCGCGCCTGCGCCTGCGGTAAACACGGCTGCTGGGAGCGCTACTGCAGCGGAACGGCACTGGCCGAAACCGCCATCGAAATGCTCGCCACCGACCCCGTGCGCTCGGCGCTGGCACGTGAGGTGATCCGTGATCCCGGCTCGCTCACCGGCCGCCGGGTCGCGGGCGCCGCCCAGGACGGCGACCAACTCGCGGTCCGGGTGATGGCCGACTTCGCCCGCTGGCTCGGCCTCGGTCTCGCCTTCGTCAGCGATCTGTTCGATCCCGACCTCGTGGTGATCGCCGGCGGGGTGAGCAGTTCGGCGCCGCTGTTCCTCGACGAGGCCCGCGAGCATTACGCGGCCGCGGTGACCGGCGCGGGGCACCGCCCGCTGGCCCGGCTGCGCACCACCCAGCTCGGCGAGGCCGCCGGCATGATCGGCGCCGCGGAATTGGCCAGGGCGGCGCTGGACACACCGGTCGCGGGCCGCACCGGGAGATGAGTGTCACATCCATGCACAGCGGCTACCGTCCTGGGTTGGTTGTGACCTGCGACCAGCGGTAAAGTCGTTTTCCGACGAGGCTCTACACGACCATCCCGGTCCCCGGGGAAAGGACGTCATGCTCTACTGGCTGATCAAGTTCGTTCTCGTGGGACCGTTCATGCACGTGTACAACCGGCCCGAGGTCGAAGGGGTCGAGAACATCCCGACCGACGGCCCGGCCATCATGGCGGGCAATCACCTCTCCTTCTCCGACTGGCTCTTCGCTCCCCTGCTGAGCCCGCGCCGGATCAACTACCTGGCCAAGGCCGAGTACTTCACCACCCCCGGATTCAAGGGCCGCCTGCAGAAGTTCTTCTTCAGCGGCACCGGCCAGTACCCGATCGACCGCAGCGGCGCCTCGGCCGCCGAGGACGCGCTCACCGCGGCCACCAAGCTCCTCGACGAGGGCCGCCTCGTCGGCCTCTACCCCGAGGGCACCCGCTCCCCCGACGGCCGCCTCTACAAGGGCAAGACCGGCATGGCACGCCTCGCGCTCGAGACCGGCGTCCCGGTGATCCCGGTCGCGGTGATCGGCACCGACAAGGTGAGCCCGCCCGGACCGTTCAAGTGGCGTCGTCAGAAGGTCACCCTGAAGTTCGGTGCGCCCCTTGATTTCTCGCGCTACGAGGGCATGAGCGGCAACCGCTTCGTCGAACGCGCCGTCACCGACGAGGTGATGTACGAACTGATGCGCCTCACCGGCCAGGAATACGTCGACGTTTACGCGCACAGCCTCAAGAAGGGCGTCGCGCCCACCGACAATCAGATCGACGCCACCCGCATCCCCGAGACCAAGGCGAGCTGAGTCGAACCCTGTTGCGCCGCACGATGAGCTGACTCGCAACGTCAGCACGCTCGGCCGGACCGCACACACACAGGGGCGATCGCCTGCTGGAACCTGGGTCGATTCCGGACTTCCAGAGCCACCCAGCGCTGAACGGGCCGATCAGCTCACGTGTCGAGCGTCGCGCTCGACTATCGGGCCGCCGATTATCGGCCCGGCCTCGAGCGAACCAGCTGTGCTGGACTGTCGTTGCCCGGACACCCGCACACCCGATTGGTAATCTTTGGCGGCAATGGCCGACGGGCGGGTGGGCTACCAGAGGTGGCGGGCGTCGGCGGACAGCGAGGTAGGCATGGCCGCAGGCGAATCCGACGAGGGTCGCGTCATGCCGTTCACCCGGCGCGCGACACCTCGCGACGGCAATCCACCCACCGGCCGGGTGGTACGCGGCGCCCGCTTGGCCGCGGTACCGGTCGCCTACGCGGGCAGGCGCATCGCGGGCTTCGGTAAACGCGCCGCGGGCCGCGACCCCGCCGAAGTCGACCGCGACATCCGCGTCCGTACCGCCGAACACCTCTTCCAGGTGCTCGGCGAACTCAAGGGCTGCGTCGCGAAACTGGGCCAGCTCCTCGGCCTACTCGAACTCGGACTGGCTCCCGACCTGGCCGAACCGTACCGCCAAGCTCTTGCCCGACTGCACGATTCGGCACCCGCGATGCTGCCCGGCGCGGTCCACGCGGAGCTCGCCGCCCACCTGGGCCCGCACTGGCGCTCACTGTTCCTCGAATTCGAGGACCGCGCGGCCGCCGCCGCCTCGGTCGGCCAGGTCCACCGCGCCCGCTGGCACGACGGCACCCAGGTCGCGGTGAAGGTCATGTACCCCGGTTCCCGGCGCGCGGTGCTCGCCGATCTGCAAGCCCTGCGTCGCGCGACCCCACTGTTCACCGCACTGCTGCCCGCCGCCGATACCCGCCCGGTGGTGGAGGCGCTGTGCGACGAGATCCGCGACGAACTCGACTACGCCCGTGAGGCCGTCAACCAGCGTGCCTTCGCCACCGCCTTCGCCGACGACCCCGATATCGTGGTGAGCCGGGTGATCGCCCAGCGCGGCGACGTCCTGGTCACCGAATGGCTCGACGGTGTTCCCCTGCCCCGCTTGATCATTCGCGGCAACGCAGGCGAACTCGACCGCCTCGGCGTGCTGATCATGCGCTTCCTGTTCTCCGCCCCCGCCCGCGCCGCCATGGTCTACGGCGATCCACACCCCGGCAACTTCCTGCGCATGCCCGACGGCCGCCTCGGTGTCGTCGACTTCGGCGCCTGCACTCCCTGGCCCGCCACCTTCCTCGACGTAGCCGGCGACGTCGGCGCCGCCGTCATCGCCGACTCCCCCGCCGACCTCGAGGCCGCCATGCGCCGCCACGGGTTCGTGGCCCCCGACCGCGACCTCGACATCGCCACCGTCGCCGCCCGTCTCCAACCGGCCCGCGAAGCCCTCCTCGCCCCCACCTACCCGCTCTCCTCCGCCTGGCTCCGCAAACAAGTCCGCCTGGCCACCGACCTCCGCCTCTCCAACGTCCTACGCCAACTGACCATGCCCCCCGACCACACCCCCATCCTCCGCTCCTTCCTCGGCGGCCTGGCAGTCCTGTGCCAACTCCACACCGCCGTCCCCCTCCGCGCCGAATGCACCCGCTGGTACCCCGAAACCGCCGCGGCGGCAGGGCTGTAGGCGGAGCCCATCACCCAGCTCAGCGCTCGCGGAGCCGGGTGATGGTGTGGGCGATGTCGTCCACCATGCGGTCGAACATTTCATCGGGGTCGGTGCGCGGAACGTCCATGGCTTCGCGCAGGTGGGGCACGTCCAGATCGGGGAAGCGATCGAGCCAGCGCCTCGGCATCGGAGAGTCGCCGACACCCGGCTGACCGAGGTCATGGCGGTAGTCGACGAGCAGGGCGAAGGCGTACAGCCGCAGGGTCAGGTCGCGGTGCACGAACAGCGCGTCGGGCATGCTCAGGCCGAGGCCGGTCAGGAAGCCGAGGAAGGCGTCGGGCGCGGTGAGGCGCCTCGGGTGCAGGCGCACATCGCCGACTTGCTCATCGAGAGAGAAGAGCAGCGCACGCGGATGCGCGCGGTTCGTTTCGCGTCGCAGGCGGCAGTACTCGGCAAAGCTCGCCCGCCAATCGCCCGGATCGAGTTCGGGCTCAGGCCATTTCGCCAGCCAGAGTTCGACCGCCCGGTCGACGACATCCTGCCGGTCCCGGACATGGCGATACAGCGCACGCACGGTCACCCCGAGATGTTCGGCGAGGACCTGCATCGTCACCGCACGGAACCCGTCGCGCCCGGCCAACTCGAGCATGGCCGCGGCGATCAGGTCGGCGTTGAGCGTCGGCCGCCCGCCTCGGGCGACCGGACTTCGGCGCTGACGCCCTGGTGATAGCTGGTCCGGCACTCCTGCACGATAACCCAGGCGCTTGATGTTCACACATCATTGACATTAACGCGCCGCGGTCGCAGACTGGGGCCGGTCGCCCCGAACGACAGCGGAACCGCCGCGCGCCCGAACACCGCCGCCGTGCCGCGCAAAGATTTCCAGCAAGAAAGGTTGTCCCCGTGACACACAGCGAACTGCGAAACCCGCACCTCGATCGGCTGATCGCCGAGCTGCAGCAGCGAAGCACCGACCAGATCGTCGATATCGGTGACCATTTCACCGCCCGCGCCGAACGCGGCGAAGCGCTCGATCCAGGCACGATCGACAACGACGCCACGCGC
The DNA here is from genome assembly GCF_042720495.1 of Nocardia sp. NPDC058480. Classification (NCBI taxonomy): domain Bacteria; kingdom Bacillati; phylum Actinomycetota; class Actinomycetes; order Mycobacteriales; family Nocardiaceae; genus Nocardia; species Nocardia sp. NPDC058480. The sequence continues at coordinate 48,840 of NZ_JBHXMN010000014.1, forward strand.
TTCCTCGCCGACAAATTCGTCGCTCTCGACCACGACAAGGCACTGTTCTGCCACCGCCTCTGCCTCGCCCTCCGCGCGAAATGCGCGGTAGAAGTGGGCACTTCGTACGGCGTCTCCACCCTCTATCTCGCCCAGGCGATCCACCTGGTCGCCACCGAAGACGGACAGCCCGGCGTGGTCATCGGCACCGAACACGAACCCGCCAAGGCCGCCGGTGCGCGCGAACACCTCGCCTCCGCCGACCTCGACCGATACGTCGACCTCCGGGAGGGCGACCTCCGCGAAACCCTTCAGCACATCGATCAACCCATCGATTTCGCCCTGATCGATATCTGGCCGGTCATGGCCCGTCCCGCGATCGAGTTGATCGCACCCCACCTTCGCCGCGGCGCCGTCGTCATCGTCGATAACACCGAGAACCGCCCACCGAGCTACCGCGATCTGTTCGACTTCATCGATGATCCAGGCAATGGGTTCACCACCCAAACGCTGCCGTTCGAAGGAGGTTTGGAGATGGCAGTCAAGCTCTGATGGGCCAACCGTGTTCGGCCCGTCGTACGGCATCGTTCATGTTCCGTTGCCTTGCTAACGACCGCGTGTTCCGACCGGTGGCGCACCGTGAGGTTCATGGCTGTTTCGGATTTCGCGATGTCTCGGCGCACGCTGCTGCGCGCAACCGCTCTCGGTGTGGTGACTGCTCCCGCCCTGGTGGCCTGTGGTGATGATGGGCCCGCTCTGGTGCGGGCCAGGCCCGCGCTCACGCACGGGGTCGCGGTCGGGGATCCGCGTAGTGATGGTGCGTTGATCTGGGCTCGGTCGGACACGCCCGCGACGCTGGTGGTGGAGACGTCGGCGAGCGAGAAGTTCACAGACGTCAAGCGATTCACCGGGCCGCTGCTCACCCCGGCTACCGACGGCACCGGGCGGGTGCGGGTGAACGGTCTGCCCGCCGGGCAGCTCGTGCACTACCGGGTGCGCCTCGACGGGGAGGGCGGCGCGAGCTCGGAGACGCTCACCGGCGTGTTCCGCACGGCGCCGACCGCGCCCGCCGACATCTCGCTGCTGTGGTCCGGTGACGTCGCGGGCCAGGGTTTCGGGATCAACCCCGACCTCGGCGGTATGAAGGTGTTCTCCGCCATGGCCGCTCGCGACCCACACTTGTTCCTGCACTCCGGCGACTGCATCTACGCCGACAACGCGCTGAAGGAGTCGGTGACGCTGCCCGACGGCCGGATCTGGCGCAACATCACCGCCGAGGCGAAGAACGCGCCCGCGGAAACCCTCGACCAGTTCCGCGGCAACTACGCCTACAACCTCACCGACGACAACTACCGCCGGTTCAACGCCGCCGTCGCCCAGATCGTCCAGTGGGACGACCACGAGACCACCAACAACTGGTCCCCCGGCGGCACGGTGGCCGCCGACAAGGGCTACACCGAACGCAGCATGGACACCCTCGCGACGCGGTCCTGGCAGGCCTTCCACGAGTGGATGCCCTTGGAGCCCAAGGAAGCCGTCGACGGCCGTCTCTACCGCAAGATCTCCTACGGCCCGCTGCTCGATGTATTCGTCCTCGACATGCGTGCCTACAAGGACGCCAACACCGCCAATACCGCGGCCAAGGGCCAGATCCTGGGCGCCGCCCAGACCAAGTGGCTCACCGACGGCCTGAAGGACTCCAAGGCCACCTGGAAGATCGTCGCCGCCGACCTGCCGCTCGGCGTCATCGTCCCCGACGGCAAGACCGCCTTCGAAGGCCCCGCCAACGCGGCCCCCGGCGCACCCTCGGGCCGCGAGACCGAGATCGCCCAGGTGCTCTCGGCGATCAAGGCGAACAAGGTCGCCGACGTCGTCTGGCTCACCGCCGACGTCCACTACACCGCCGCGCACCACTATTCCCCCACCCGCGCCGCCTTCACCGACTTCGACGAGTTCTGGGAGTTCGTCTCGGGCCCGCTCAACGCCGGCGCGTTCGGCCCCAACCCCCTCGACCCCACCTTCGGACCCGAAGCGGTCTATGTCCACGCGCCGCCCACACCCAACACCTCCCCGATGGACCCGGAGTACCAGCACTTCGGCGAGGTGAAGATCGACGGCCGCACCGGAGAAATGACCGTCAACTTGTGCGACGCGACCGGAAAAGTCCTGTTCACCAAGCAACTCGCGCCCACGCGGAAATAGGTGCGAAGTACCCTGCGCAAGAACCGCGCACCTGTGGTTAGCTATGCGGTCATGGGCACGCCGCAAACCGTCATCTCCGAAGAATATCTCCCCACCGATACGGCGGATGTCGTTCGCACTGTGCGTGATTCGCGCGGCCGGTCGGAACGGTTGACGGTGCGCGGCGGTGAACAGACCGAAGAGTCCTATGGTCTGACCGATCAGCGCGGCGTGCTCTCGCTGCGCAAGATGAACTCGGTGCTCGACATCAACCTGGGTCGACGCACCGTGCGCGTGCAGGCGGGCGCGAAGCTGTCCGAGATCGACCGCCGCCTCGGCGCGCACAGCCTCGGCCTGCCGGTGGTCGGCGATCATCGCGACATCACCGCGGGCGGTTTCGCCTCCGTCGGCGGGGTGAGCACCGCCTCGCACCGCTACGGCATGTTCATCGACCAGATCGTCGACCTCGAGTACGTCGACCCCGACGGCCGGATCGGCACCTGCGGGCGCGGCCACCACACCGAGCGTTTCCATCGCATCCTCGGCGCGGGTGGTCGCGCGGGCATCATCACCGCGCTGACCCTCGATGTGGTCGAGGTCGACAAAGACCACACCATGCTCACCACCGACGCCGACCGTTTCCTCGACTTCGACTCCTTCGTCGAGCACGCGACCAACGAGATCACCAACCCCGGCAGCGCGGCACTCCAGGTCGGCCGCTGGGTCGATACCGCACCGCTGAAGGTGGCGCGCCCCGTCGGCACCGGCCAGGTGACTCTCGGTGCCGTCCGCTTCGGTCAGTGGTCGAGCCTGTACCCCACCGCCCCCACCCGCGGCCTGCGGGCCCGGCGCGAGGTCGGCACGCGGACCCGCAAGTCGTTGGGCGCCATCGCCTCCGCCGCGGGCGGGCGGGCGGGCATGCCGGTCCGCAACGCGGCGGCGGGCGCGCTGATGTTCGCGCCGAAGGTCCTCACCATGCGCGACGCCGAGTACCTGGCCGACACCGTGATCAACTCCTCCGAGCGCGGCCCCGCGTACCGCGTAGGCGTGTTCGCTCCACTGGCCAACTACGGTTCGGTCTTCTACGGCCTGCACGACCTGTTCTCGGCTCACCGCGAACGCTCGGGCTGCTTCACCGTGATCTCCGCGATGACCTACGGCGTGCGCTCGGAGTACCTGCGCGCCGAAGCCGCCGCCCGCGGCCTCACCCCCGCCGACTACGGCCTGATCACCTTCACCTGCCGCCTGCGCCCCTCCGCCCTGCCCTCGGAGCAGCTGCGCGAGATCGTCGCCGGTATCGACGACATCTGCCGCTCGGAACAGGCACTGCGCTACAGCGTCTAGACAGCCGAAAAGGAAGGCCCCCACCGGATTCCGGTGGGGGCCTTCCTTTACTTGTAACTCAGTGCTTTTCGGCACCCAGGTAGTACTCGAACACCAGGCCGGCTGCGGCGGCGAGCACGAGCACCACGCCGAGACCGATCAGCCAGAACTGGAAGAACGCCAGGCCCAGCGCGGTGACCGAACCAGCGGCCGCCAGGAGGATGGGCCAGAAGCTGCCGGGTGAGAAGAAGCCCAGGTCACCGGCGCCGTCGACGATCTCGGCCTCTTCGTAGTCCTCGGGCCGCAGGTCGATGCGACGCGCGACGAACCGGAAGTAGGTGCCGATGATCAGCGACAGGCCCGCGGTCAGCACGATCGCGGTGGTGCCTGCCCACTCGATGCCGGTGCGCGACTGCGCGGTGAAGAACCCGTAGACGATGCCAACCAGGATGAAGAAGGCCGTGAGCAGTTCGAAGATCCGCGCTTCGATCCTCATATCAGAATCCTCACTTGCTCTCGTTCACCGAAGCGCTCTTGATATCGCGCTTGGTGTTGAAGGGGTACGTGGAGGTGGCCACCGGCGACTCGCCGATCGATGCCAGCGCCTCACCATTGGTCTTGCCGTCGATGCGCGCCTGCATGTACTTGGCGTACTTCTCCGGCGAGACCGCGCGGACCTCGAAGTTCATCATCGAGTGGTAGGTGCCGCACATCTCGGCGCAGCGGCCGACGAACGCGCCTTCCTTCTCGATCTCCGAGATCTGGAAGACGTTGTCGGACTGGTTTTCCTTCGGGTTCGGCATCACGTCGCGCTTGAACATGAACTCCGGCACCCAGAAGGCGTGGATCACGTCGGCGGCGGCGAGCTGGAACTCGATGCGCTTGCCGGTCGGCAGCACCAGGACCGGAATCTCTTCGCTGGAGCCGAAGGTCTCGACCTTGTCGTAGTGCAGGTACGAGAGGATGTCGTTGGCCGGCTTGCCGTGCAACGGACCCGGCTGCGGGTGACCCTTGTCGTTCTTCAGCTCACGGTACTCGGCGAGCTGCTCTTCGTTCAGCAGCTCTCGCTCGGTATCGATGCCGTTCCAGGTGAGACCGCCGACATTGTTGATGTTGCGGTAGCCGAACTTCCAGTTCCACTGGAAGGCGGTCACATCGACGGTGACATCCGGGTTGTCGGTCTTCTCGTGCACGTAGTTCTGCACGACCACGGTGAAGTAGAACAGCACCGCGATGATCACGAACGGGATCGCCGTGTAGGTCAGCTCGAGCGACACGTTGTACCCGGTCTGGCGCGGGAACTCCGGGGAGTTCTTGCGCTTGCGGTGGAAGATGACCGTCCAGAAGGTCAGGCCCCAGACCAGCACGCCCATGGCGAGCGCGGCCAGCACCGACCAGGTCCACAACTCACGCATCCGGGTGGCCTGCGGGGTGATACCCGATGGCCAGCCGAATCGGAGCCAAACATTGTCGATCGAGCAGCCCGAGACGAGCATCGCGGTGATCCCCAAGGACACCGCCAGCCCGGCCCGCCGAAGGATCCGGCCCTGCCGGCCCTTAACGGGTCGTGCCCCGATCTCTTCGCTCGCCTTGTGCGCCACGCTCACGCCTTCCTGGTCGCCACACATTCCGACACATTGCGTCGTCCGGGCGGCGATTCGCCCGTTCCGACACCTCTTCAAAGCAGTTTCAGGCCGTCCTGAAGTATTGCCGCTGTGACGCCTGCACACCTGAGAAGGACCTGAGTACTACGCAGCGTAGACCAAAGCGGGCACTGTCTTGTCGCGGGGTCACTTTCGACACTCCGCCGTGACGTCACCGATCATCGCGACCTGCGGTTTGACCCCCGTCTGGCGACCGGGTGCCCCGCGCGAGCGGGCGAGCGCGGCGTGTCGGGCAGGTGTGCGGCATACTCGGACACAGCGTTTCGGCCCGTTTGTGGCCACCCATCATCGAACGAGAGAAGGTTGGGCGACACCGTGTGCGGACTGCTCGGATTCCTGACAGCTGATTCCGCGACGACCGCGGTGGTCGATCAGGTGTACGACGCGCTGCACTGCCAGCGGCATCGTGGCCCGGACGAGAAGGGCACCTGGCACGACGATCACATGATCTTCGGGTTCAATCGCCTGTCCATCATCGATATCGAGCACTCGCACCAGCCGCTGCGCTGGGGGCCCGCGGACAACCCGCAGCGCTACGCGATGACCTTCAACGGCGAGATCTACAACTACCTCGAGCTGCGCGAGCAGCTGGCCGTCGAACACGGCGCCGAATTCCCCGATGCCAAGATCTTCGCCACCGACGGTGACGGCGAGGCCATCGTGGCCGCCTTCCACTTCTGGGGCCCCGAGGCCGTGCGCAAGCTGCGCGGCATGTTCGCCTTCGCGATCTGGGACACCGAGACCTCGCAGCTGTTCCTGGCGCGCGACCCGTTCGGTATCAAGCCGCTGTTCATCGCGACCGGCCCCGGCGGCACCGCCTTCGCCAGCGAGAAGAAGAGCCTGCTCGAACTGCTGAGCCCGCTCGACCTGTCCGACGAGCTCGACCCGCGCGCCCTCGAGCACTACACGGTGCTGCAGTACGTGCCGGAGCCCGAGTCGCTGCACCGCAACATCCGCCGCCTCGAATCCGGCACCTACGCCACGGTGAAGCTCGGCCAGGAGCCGGTCACAACCCGCTACTTCCGCCCCGACTTCCGGGTTCGCCCGTTCGCCGAGGGTGCGGAGAAGGCCCGCTACGCCGAGATCGCCGCCGCGCTGGAGGACTCGGTCGCCAAGCACATGCGCGCCGATGTCACCGTCGGTTCGTTCCTGTCCGGCGGCATCGACTCCACCGCCATCGCCGCGCTGGCCATGCGCCACAACCCGAAGCTGATCACCTTCACCACCGGGTTCGAGCGCGAGGGCTACTCCGAGGTCGACGTGGCCGCCGAGAGCGCCGAGCTGATCGGCGCCCGCCACATCGTCAAGGTGGTCTCCCCCGCCGAGTTCGCCGCCGCGATCCCCGAGATCGTCTGGTACCTCGACGACCCGGTCGCCGACCCTGCCTTGGTCCCGCTGTACTTCGTGGCCAAGGAGGCCCGCAAGCACGTCAAGGTGGTGCTCTCCGGTGAGGGCGCCGACGAACTGTTCGGCGGCTACACGATCTACCGGGAACCGTTGTCGCTCAAGCCTTTCGAATACCTGCCTGCCGGTGCGCGCAAGCTGCTCGGCAAGCTCAGCGACAAGATCCCCGACGGCAAGCGCGGCAAGTCCCTTCTGCACCGCGGATCGCTGTCCCTCGAAGAGCGCTACTACGGCAACGCCCGCAGCTTCAACGACGCCCAGCTGCGCTCGGTCCTGCGCGACTTCCGCCCCGAGTGGACCCACCAGGACGTGACCGCCCCGATCTACGCCCAGTCCGCCGGCTGGGACCCGGTCGCCCGCATGCAGCACCTGGACCTGTTCACCTGGCTGCGCGGCGACATCCTGGTCAAGGCCGACAAAATGACCATGGCCAACTCACTCGAACTGCGTGTGCCGTTCCTCGACAACGAGGTCATGCGCGTCGCCGAAGGCATCCCCTTCGACCAGAAGATCACCAAGGAAACCTCGAAGTACGCGCTGCGCCAGGCCCTGGACGGGATCGTCCCCGACCACGTCCTCCACCGCGCCAAGCTCGGCTTCCCGGTCCCCCTGCGCCACTGGCTGCGCGGCACCGAACTCTACGACTGGGCCGAAACCCAGATCGCCGAGTCCCAGACCGACCACCTGCTGAACAAGCCGGCCATCCTCCAGATGCTCCGCGACCACAAAGCAGGCCTCTCGGACCACAGCCGCCGCCTCTGGACCGTCCTGGTCTTCATGGTCTGGCACGGCATCTTCGTAGAAGACCGCATCAAGCCCGAAATCCAGGAACCGACCTACCCGGTCCGGCCCGCCTCTCCGGGTATTCAGCCGGACGTGAGTGCGTAAGGGCTGAGTAGCCGGGCCGACGGTCAGGACCATGCGGGTTCTGGCCGTTCCCGGCGAGTTACCCATGTCGTAACGAAATCAGTTGTTGCGCTACGCATTCCGGGGTGGCACGTGCCACCCCGGGGCGTAGATCATCGCTACAGAAGCGAGGCCAGTTCGTCGGCGGCGTCGGTGCCGTAGGCCTTGGTGAGGCGCTCGAGTGCGTCTTCGGTGTTGAGGGTCCACTCCTGGGTGCCGGTGGTTTCCAGGATGAGGACCGCGATCAGGGAGCCGAGCTGGGCGGCGCGTTCCAGGCTCAGGCCGGCGCGGTGGGCGGTGAGGAAGCCGGCGCGGAAACCGTCGCCGACGCCGGTCGGGTCGACCTTGGCCACCTCGGGCACCACGCCGACGCGGACCTCGGTGCCGTCGGCGTCGACGACGAGCACACCTTCGGAGCCCAGAGTGGTGACCCGGATGCCGACCTTGGCGGTGATGTCGGCTTCGCTGAGGCCGGTCTTCTGCTGCAGCAGGGCCCACTCGTATTTGTTGGTGAACAGGTAGGCCGCGCCGTCGACCAGTTCGCTCGCCTGCTCGCCGTCGAGGCGAGCCAGCTGCTGGGACGGATCGGCGGCGTAGGCGATGCCCTGTGCCTTGGCCTGGCGAGTGTGGGCGACCATCGCCTCGGGATCGTTCGCGCCGACCAGCACCAGGTCGACGTCGTGCGCGGCGGCGATCGCGGCGATGTCGATATCGCGCGCCTCGCTCATCGCACCCGGATAGAACGAGGCGATCTGCGCCATCGTCTCATCGGTCGTGCACACGAACCGCGCGGTGTGCGACGTCGCGGAGACGTGCACCGCCGAGCAGTCGACGCCGCTGGCCTCCAGCCACTGGCGGTACTCGGCGAAATCGGCGCCGACGGCACCCACGAGCACCGGACGCTGCTTCAGCAGACCCATCGCATAGGCGATGTTGCCCGCCACTCCGCCACGGCGGATCTGCAGATCGTCGACGAGAAAGCTCAGGGACACATGATCGAGTTGATCAGCGAGCAGCGCATCGGCGAACCGGCCGGGGAAGCGCATGAGGTGGTCGGTGGCGATGGATGCGGACACGGCAACAGACACGAGGCAGGGCCCCTTCGACGCTAGACGGGAAACAAAAGAAGTCCGGGATCAACCGATCCCGGACTTCAACGGTAGCAAGCGCCACACCCCGATGGTTCACCTCAGCGCAACCTGATCACCCGCGCTGGGCGTAACCCACCGTCACCAATGGACCACGCGCCCACCACGCCGAAGGCAACCACCCTCACGAGTGGACCACGCGCACTTACCCGCCCACCTACGGACTCCCAACCCAACCACCACGTTTTCGGCCGCCCCGGATCCGAGGGGCGAGACGGAACGCCGAAGGCGCAGTATCGCCCCTCGGATTCGGGGTTACGAGGCCGAAAACCCGCGGCGCCAGCCGCTAATTAAAGCTGTCGCCGCAGGCGCAGGAGCCGGTGGCTTGCGGGTTGTCGATGGTGAAGCCCTGCTTCTCGATGGTGTCGACGAAGTCGATCGAGGCGCCGTCGATGTACGGGGCGCTCATGCGGTCGACAGCCAGCTTCACGCCGGAGAACTCGACGACGATGTCACCGTCGAGGATGCGATCGTCGAAGAACAGCTGGTAGCGAAGACCGGCACAGCCACCGGGCTGCACGGCGATCCGCAGGGCCAGGTCGTCGCGGCCCTCCTGGTCGAGCAGCGCCTTCGCCTTGATGGCGGCAGCGTCGGTCAGCGTCGCACCGTGGGTCTCGGTGGCGGTCTCGTTCTGCACAGTCATGGACACTCCTAGTTCGACTCAGCCCGTCAACGGACCTCAGGTGCACAGCGCACGACTGATTTCAACGCTGTCGCAGCAACTGCTATTCCTATTTTGCCACCCTCGGCGCAGCCGAGTAGACGCCACCTGGGTGCTTGCGCCCACAGTACGCCCTATAACGGCGTGATCTGCGTCGCAGACCGCCTGGTATGAGATCGGGCCCACCGTTGAGCGGACCGCATTTCCCGATGGTCGGCATCATCGAATAGCCTGGTGAACGTGAAATTGTTCCGTCGCGACGAGTCCAGCACCACCGACGAGTCCGTCGACCCGTCGGTGTCCGGCTCCGAACAGGCCGCCGCCACCACTTCGACCACCCCCGGTAAGGGCAAGCCGACGCCGAAAAGGCGAGAGGCCGAAGGCAAGCGGCGCGGCCCCGTCGCGCCCGCCCCACTGACTGCCAAGGAAGCCCGCGCCCGCCGCAAGGCCGTCAAGGGCAGCAAACAGGATCGCAAGGCCGCCGCGGCCGACCGCCGCGCCGCCGTGCAGGACCGCCGCGCCCGCATGCTCGCCGGCGAGGACAAGTACCTGCTGCCCCGCGATCAGGGCCCGGTCCGCGCGTACGTGCGCGATCTGGTGGACGCCCGCCGCAACCTGGTCGGCCTGTTCATGCCGATGGCACTGGTGCTGATCCTGTCGATGTTCGTGGCCCCCGGCCTGCAGACCATCGTGACCCTGGCCATGCTGGTGATGATGGTCTTCATGATCATCGAGGGCTTCGTCCTCGGCAAGATCGTGAACAACCGGGTGATCGAACGCTTCCCCGACACCACCGACACCGGCTTCAAGCTCGGCTGGTACGCGTTCGTCCGCGCCTCCCAGATCCGCAAGATGCGCGCCCCGAAGCCCAGGGTCGGCCCAGGCGACGCGGTGTAATTGGCGGCTGGCGCCGCGGGTTTTCGGCCTCGTAACCCCGAATCCGAGGGGCGATACTGCGCCTTCGGCGTTCCGTCTCGCCCCTCGGATCCGGGGCGGCCGAAAACGTGGTGGCTTGGCTGGGAGTCCGTAGGTGGTTGCGGGAGGCGCGGCGATTCGCCCGTGAGGGTGGTCACTTTCGACGCGATCGCGTATTCGTGTTTTCAGTGATGACTGGGGCGGATGTAGTCGGCGTAGCCCGCGATGGCCTTGAGTTCGATGTCCATGCGCTGGGCGTCGCGGTCGGTGATTCCGGTGGTTCCGGTGGTGCCGTGACCGATCAGTACGGCGAGTCCGATGATGGCGGCGAGGACGATCAGAAAAGTAAGCATGGCAGTAATTTTGCGCTCGATGATTTTCAGCCGAAAGTGGCTGTTCTGTCATTGTGCGTAAAGATTCAGCCAGCTAGGATGAGGCATGCTCTCGAACGTCGCCGTGGTCCTCAACGACCGGCTCGCCATGTTCGAATTCGGTGTCGTCTGTGAGGTTTTCGGCCTCGACCGCACCGCCGACGGCCTGCCCGGCTTCGACTTCCGGGTCTGCGGCGCCGAGCCCGGCAAGCCATTGCGCTCGACCACCCCCGGCATCTCCGTCACCCCCGACTTCGGCCTCGACCAACTCGCGAAAGCCGACCTGGTCGCCATCCCCGCCTCCCCGATCGGCAAGTACGACGACCGGGTCCTCGAAGCGGTGCGCGATGCCGCCGATGCGGGCGCGACCATCCTCACCGTCTGCTCGGGTGCCTTCCTGGCCGGCGCGGCAGGTCTGCTCGACGGCCGCAAGTGCACCACCCACTGGCGCTATGTCGACACACTCGCCGCGACGTTCCCCGAGGCCACCGTCGACCCCGACGTCCTGTTCGTCGACGAGGGCAACCTGATCACCAGCGCGGGCACCGCCGCCGGCATCGACGCCTGCCTGCACCTGGTCCGTCGCGAGATCGGCACCGCCGCCGCCAACGGCATCGCACGCCGCATGGTCGTTCCGCCGCAACGCGACGGCGGCCAGCGCCAGTTCATCGAACAGCCGGTCCCCGAGTGCAGCTCCCTCGGCCTGTCCACCACCCTGGCGTGGCTCACCGAGAACCTCGCCCACCCGCACACCGTCGACGAACTCGCCGCCCGCTCCAGCATGTCCACCCGCACCTTCGCCCGCCGCTTCGCCGCCGAGACCGGCACCACCCCGGTCAAGTGGCTCACCACCCAGCGCGTCCTGTTCGCCAAGCACCTGCTCGAAACCACCGACATGGCCTTGGAGCGGATCGCCGAGGAGTCCGGTTTCGGCTCCGGCGCCCTGTTGCGCCACCACTTCCAGCGCCAGGTCGGCATCGCGCCCACCGAATACCGGCGCCGCTTCGGCGCGGCCGGTTGAGCCTCGGGAAACCGTTGACAGCAAGATCGTTCACCGCCCGAGCCGCGGTGCGCAGTGCCCGGGACACATCGGGTCGGCCCGATACCGCGCAGGCTCGCATCGGCGAATTGATGCGGTAGGCACTGTCCGGATGCTGTGAAGCCCCACAATCGACTTGACGTGACCGGCGGAAACTGGTCGGCTAGCAAGGTGTTTCACGTTGGGTGGGGAAGTTTTCGTCGGCTGAGCAGAGCTCTCACGATCGTCGCGGCGGCCGTGGTCGTGTCGTCCGTCGGCACGTCCGCGGCTGTTGCCGTGCCGATCGCGGCACCGGTGATGCGTGCGCCCGCAGGCGGTTTCGAGGAGCTGTTCGTGCCGTCGAGCATGGGCCCGATCAAGGTCCAGGTGCAGTGGGCTTCGCGCGGCGGCAGCTCAGCGCTGTACCTGCTCGACGGTCTGCGCGCACCCGCCGACCACAGCCAATGGACCACCGACACCGACGCCCTGCGCCAATTCGCCGGTGACAACGTCACTTTGGTGTTCCCGGTCGGCGGGCACTCCAGTTTCTACACCGACTGGTACCGGCCGAGCCGAACCAACGGTCAGAAGACGACCTACAAGTGGGAAACGTTCCTCACCCGCGAACTCCCCGATTTCCTTGCCGGATACGGGGTCTCGCGCACCAACAACGCGATCGTCGGCGCCTCCATGGGCGGCAACGCCGCACTCGTCCTCGCGGCCCACCACCGCGACCAATTCCGCTTCGCCGGTTCGTTCTCCGGCTTCGTCAACCCGACCTACCCGATGTGGAACGAAGCCATGCGCGTCGCCATGCGCGACGAGGGCAATTTCAACGTCGACGACATGTGGGGCCCGGCGAGCGATCCCGCATGGGTCCGCAACGACGCCACCGCCCAGCTCGAGCGTCTACGCGGCCTGCCCCTCTACGTCACCACCGGCAATGGCGTCCCCGGCTCCGCCGACGTCCCCTACGGTCTCGGCAACACCCTCAACGCGATGAGCCTCGAGGCGATGACCGTGGTCGCCGCGGGCATCTTCCGCGACCGTGCCACCGCCCTTGGCGTCTCCGCCCGCGTCGACATCGTCAACGGCACCCACACCTGGCCGTACTGGCAACAGGCACTCACCACTGCCCGCCCGATGATCCTCGACGCTCTCGGGACGCGCTGACCTAGCCACCAGCACGGAGCCCCCTCCCCACCCACGACCGGCAAAAGTCGCGGGGAGGCGGAACAGCTACGGTGCTGGAATGCCAGCCAGCGTCGAGCAGACCCGCATCCTCGTCCTCGGTGGCGCTCGCTCCGGTAAGTCCGCCTTTGCGGAGGACCTCGTGGCCGATGCGACCGCGGTCCGCTACCTGGCCACCGCTGTCCTCGATCCCGCCGATCACGACTTCGCCGACCGGATCGCCGTCCACCGCGACCGGCGCCCCGCGCACTGGACGACCGTCGAGAACATCGAGCCCGCAACGGTTCTCGCCACCGGGGCCCCCGCGACGCTGCTCGATGACATCGGCACCTGGCTCACCGCGCGTCTGGATGCCCGCGCGGCCTGGGACGCACCGCGCGGCACCGTCGGCCCCGACTGCGACACCCTCGTCGAAGCCGTCGAGGCCTACCGAGGGCGGTTGGTGATCGTATCGCCCGAGGTGGGAATGGGCGTCATTCCCGCGACCCGTTCGGGGCGGCTGTTCCGCGACGAGATCGGCACGCTGAACCAGCGTCTCGCGCGGGCGTGCGACGCGGCGTATCTCATCGTCGCCGGGCTGCCGATTCGACTGAAATGAGCCGGGTCGGTCGGCGCCGCGCACCGTGATCCGGGCAAGATGAGCGTCGAACACCCAGTACCACTTCCGAAAGGCTTGCCAGTGACTCACGGATTCGACCCGGTCGCGGCCCCGGACGCGCACGTGCGTGCGGCGGCGGAGCAGCGCCAGACGCAGCTCACCAAACCGGCCGGATCGCTGGGACGGCTCGAGGAACTCGGTAACTGGGTCGCCGCGTGCCAGGGCGTGTGCCCGCCCGTGCAGTTCGAACGCGCCAGGGTGGTGCTGTTCGCGGGCGATCACGGCGTGGCGAAGCACGGCGTTTCGGCGTATCCGAGCGAGGTCACCGCGCAGATGGTGGCCAATTTCCTGGCGGGCGGCGCGGCCGTGAACGCACTGGCCGCCGTGGCGGGCGCGACCGTGCGGGTCGTCGATATCGCCGTCGACGGCGACACCGAGCCTTCGGTTTCCCAGCACAAAGTTCGCCGGTCGAGCGGTTCCATCGACCGCGAGGACGCCCTCACCGAAGCCGAGATCACCGCCGCGCTGGCCGCGGGCCGCGCGATCGCCGACGAGGAGATCGACGCGGGCGCCGACCTGCTCATCGCCGGTGACATGGGCATCGGCAACACCACCCCCGCCACCGTCCTCATCGCCGTACTCACCGGCACCGAACCCGTCGCCGCTGTCGGCCGCGGCACCGGCGTCGACGACCAGGGCTGGATTCGCAAGGTCGCCGCCATCCGCGACGGCATGCGCCGCGCCCGACCCGTGGCCACCGAGCCCGTCGACCTGCTCCGCGTCGCCGCGGGCGCCGACTTCGCCGCCATGGCCGGTTTCCTCGCCCAGGCCGCCATCCGCCGGACCCCCGTTCTGCTCGACGGCGTCGTGGTCACCGCTGCGGCCATGGTCGCCGAAGACATCGCCGCGGGCGCGAAAGCTTGGTGGCTCCCGGCCCACCGCTCCACCGAACCCGCCCACGACCTGGCCTTGAAGCACCTGCGCCTGACCCCGCTGATCGATCTCGAGATGCGCCTCGGCGAAGGCTCCGGCGCCCTCACCGCCCTCCCGATCCTGCGCGCCGCCGTCGCCACCCTCGCCGAAATGTCGACCTTCGCCGACGCGGGTGTCAGCACGGGCGCCGCGGAATCGGACACCGTCGACCTGGCGAAGTGAGCGAGTTCCGCTGGGCCGTCGAGACGCCCACCCGGAGGCCCGACCTGGTGCACTGCTCGGCAGGATCGGGTACTACCGCGGAGACCTCGCCATGGACGCCCTGAGACTGTCGGTCTCCTGGCTCTCGGTCATCCCGGTGCCAGGCCCCGCGAAGGTGGACCGACGGATCGCGGGCCACGCCATTACCCTCGCTCCCCTGATCGGCCTCGCTCTGGGGGCGGCGGCGACGGCGGCGCTCTGGCTGCTGGTCAGCGCGGGCCTGACCACCTTGCTCGCCGGTCTGCTCACCGTAGGCCTGCTCGCCTTGCTCACCCGGGGCATGCACCTCGACGGCCTGGCCGACACCGTCGACGGCCTCGGGAGTTACGGACCACCTGCCCGCGCTCGCGAGATCATGAAGTCCGGTGGCGCGGGACCGTTCGGCGTCGCCGCCCTCATTTTCGCCATCGCTGTCCAATCGGTCGCCTTCGCGACTCTGGCCGATCAGCAGCGCTGGCTCGCGATCGTCCTCGCCGTCGCCGCGGGCCGAGTCGCCGTCGTGCTGGCCTGCCGCACCGGCATCCGCGCCGCACCCGACGCGGGTTTCGGCGCGTTGGTCGCGGGCACTCAGCGCCGCGGCGCTGTGCTGATCTGGTCGGCGCTCGCGGTTGTCACCGCGGTCGCGGCGGTCCCAGCCAACCTCTGGCTCGGCCCCGTTGTGGTGATCGCCGGCCTCGCGCTGACCTTCGCGATCACCCGCCACTGCGTCCGCCGGTTCGAAGGCCTCTCCGGCGATATTCTCGGAACTGTCATCGAAATCACGGTTTCGGTTGCCGCGGTGGGCTTCTCGCTGGCGTTATAGCCGATCGCGAAATCGCACCGAACTCCGACTGGCCACAAGTCCGGGATATCGGCGGTTGTGTGGTCCCACAGACCGTCCGGTCAACGGTACTCGGGTGGGTTGCCAGCACATCGGTGGCAATACAGTGGAGCGCATGTCATCCGAGCGCCTCTACTTCCGCCAGCTGCTGTCCGGCCGGGACTACGCCGTCGGCGATCCGATCGCCACGCAGATGCGCAACTTCGCGTATCTGATCGGCGACCGGGAGACCGGCGAGACCCTGCTGGTCGATCCTGCCTACCAGGCGGCCGACCTGGTCGACGTCGCGGCGGCCGACGGCATGCGCGTGTCCGGCGTACTCGCCACCCACCATCACCCCGACCATGTCGGCGGCACCATGCTCGGTTTCACCCTCGGTGGCGTGGCCGAACTGCTCGAGAAGACCAGCGTCCCGGTGCACGTCAACAAGCTCGAACTGGACTGGGTCGCCCAGACCACCGGCATCGCCCCCAGCGAGCTGACCGGCCACGACCACGGCGACAAGGTAAAGGTCGGCGCCTTCGACATCGAGTTACTCCACACGCCCGGCCACACCCCCGGCAGCCAGTGCTTCCTGTTCGACGGCCGCCTCATCTCCGGCGACACCCTGTTCATCGACGGCTGCGGCCGCACCGATTTCCCCGGCGGCGACTCCGACGAGATGTTCCGCAGCCTGCGCCAACTAGCCGCCCTCGACGGCAACCCAGTCGTCTACCCCGGCCACTGGTACTCCGAAGCCCCCAGCGCCGCACTGACTTCCGTGTGCGACAGCAACTACGTCCTGCGCCCGAAGTCCCTCGGCGAATGGCAGGCGTTGATGCCGGGCTGAGCAGCAAAGAGCGGGCCCCACGCAACGGGCCCGCTCTCGAATGCTGTTGTGGCGCTTACAGCGCCCGCATCCACCCATGCGTATCAGCGAACGTACCCCGCTGAATTCCGGTCAAAGTGTCGCGCAGCGCCATCGTCACCTCACCCGGTTCCCCACCCCCGATGGCGAATTCCTCCTCCTCCGACTTCACCCACCCGACCGGCGTGATCACCGCAGCCGTCCCGCAAGCGAAAACCTCACTGATCTCACCGGATTCCGCGCCCTTACGCCATTCCTCCACCGAGATCTTGCGCTCCTCCACCGGATAGCCGGAGTCGGCAGCCAAGGTGAGCAGCGAATCACGGGTGATACCGGGCAGCAGCGAACCGGACAGTTCAGGCGTCACCAGCCGTGCCTCGGAGCCGGTACCGAACACGAAGAACAGATTGTTGGTGCCCATCTCCTCCACGTAACGACGCTCGCACGCATCCAGCCAGACCACCTGGTCACAGCCCTGATCAGTAGCCTGCGCCTGCGCGAGCAGCGACGCGGCGTAATTGCCCGCCACCTTCGCCTCGCCGGTACCGCCGGGAGCCGCACGCACGTATTCGGTCGACAGCCACACCCGCACCGGCTTCACACCACGCGGGAAGTAGGCACCGGCAGGCGAGGCGAGCAGCAGGTACTTGTACGCCGAAGCAGGCTTCACACCCAGGCCCGCCTCGGTGGAGAACATGAACGGCCGCAGATACAGCGAGTCCTCGCCACCGGCGGCGGGCACCCAGTCGGCGTCGACGTCGAGGAGTTGGCGCACGGATTCGACGAACAGCTCCTCGGGCAGCTCCGCCATCGCCATGCGCGCGGCCGAGCGACGGAACCGCGCGGCGTTGGCATCGATGCGGAAGGTCGCGATCTCGCCGTCGGGCTGACGGTAGGCCTTGAGCCCTTCGAAGATCGCCTGCCCGTAGTGGAACACCATCGTCGCCGGGTCCATCGAGAGCGGACCGTACGGCTCGACGCGCGCATTGCCCCACTGGCCGTCGGCGTAGTCGATCGACACCATGTGATCGGTGAAGAACCGTCCGAAACCGGGGGCCGCCAGTACCTCTTCCCGCTGCTGCGCCGATGTGGGCGCGGGGTGCGGAATACGGGTGAACTGTGCGGCGACTGTCATGATGCGATCCTATCCGGGCTGATTTGGTGCTGTCTCGCCCCCACTACGGAGGAGTTACTTCGTCTTGGTGTCGACAAACGGCGGCTTGACGACCGTCGCGCGCAGCTTGCGTCCGCGCACGTCGACCTCCACCTCGTCGCCGGGTTCCAGCTTCGCGTCGGTGTCGAGCAGTGCCAGCGCGATGCCGACCTTCAGCGACGGCGAGAACGTCCCCGAGGTGGTCTCGCCGACCGGCTCGCCATCGCGCAGCACGGTCTGGCCCTGCCGCAGCACGCCACGATCCAGCGCTTTGAGCCCCATCAGCGTGCGGCGCGGGCCGTCGGCCTTCTCCTGCTCGAGCGCGGCCTTGCCCCAGAATTCCGGCTTCTTCCAGCCGACGGCCCAACCGGTGCGGGCCTGGTTCGGGGTGATGTCGAGGGAGAGTTCGTGCCCGTGCAGCGGGTAGCCCATCTCGGTGCGCAGGGTGTCGCGCGCGCCGAGCCCGGCCGCCTGGCCACCGGCCGCCTCGACCCGGTCGATCAGCGCACGGAACACCGGCTCCGCGTCAGCCCAGTTCGGCAGCAGCTCGTAGCCGTGCTCACCGGTGTAGCCGGTCCGGCACACGCGCACCGGGCGGCCCTCCCACTCGGCGTCGGCGTAGGCCATGTACTCCATCTCGGTGGGCAGGCCGAGGGCCGTCAGCACCTCGGTGGCCTTGGGTCCCTGCACCGCGAACACCGCGTAGTCGCGGTGCTGGTCGGTCACGGTGATCCCGGCGGGGGCCACCTTCCGCAGCTCCGCGACGACCGCCGCCGTGTTCGCGGCGTTCGGCACGAGGAACACCTCGTCGTCGGTGACGTAGTAGGCGATCAGGTCGTCGATCACACCGCCGTCTTCGGCACAGCACAGCGTGTACTGCGCCTTGCCCGGCCGGATCCGGCCCAGGTCGTTGGTCAGCGCCGAGTTCACGAACGCCGCGGCACCCGGCCCCGCGACCGTCGCCTTGCCGAGGTGGCTCACATCGAAGAGCCCGACAGTGGTGCGGACCGCGGTGTGCTCGCCGACCGTGCCGCCGTACTGCACCGGCATCTCCCACCCGCCGAACGGAGCGAAGGTGGCTCCGAGCTCGACATGAACAGCGTGGATGGGGCCCTCTAGCAGCGCGGTGTCGGTCATGGGCAGAGTTTATCGGGCGACACCGCCACCTCATCCTGCCCCCGCAATTGGGGGATCCGACCGGGTTTCGCGCATCGGCCGCTGGTGCGAGGATCGGGTCCATGAACATACGTAGGTTCGGCGCCGCCGCGCTGCTCGCCACCGCATCCCTGCTCCTGGTCAGTCCCGGCGCGCACGCCGACACCGGCAGCGCCGATCCGCTCAACATGCTCCTCGGTACCTCCGGTTCGGGCGGACAGATCAATCTCGGCTGCATCATCCAGTCACTCTCGGGTGGACCGGCCACCGCGGACTGCAACCCACCCTCGATCCCAGTGCAGTAATACGGCCTCTCGACGTGGCACCGCCACCCCGCCATCGGGGGGGTGCGCCGGTGCCCTCTGTCCGGGTCGAAAGATAGTGACGCCCAACGGCGGTAGGGTTCTGTCTGTGAGTGAGTTGCCCCGCGCCAGGTTCGGCCATGTCGCCCGGATGGACGACACGATGAGCCGAGCGGTGTCCCGTATCCCGGAATCGGCGGCCGATCGCGGCATGCTGCGGTTGACCCGCTCGGCCAATACCGGCGGGCTGTGGCTGGCGGTCGCGGCGGCGCTCGCGGTGAAGCCTGGTCGCCCACGACGGGCGGCGCTGCGCGGCGTCATCGCGCTGGGTGGCAGCAGCTTCGTCGTCAACCTCGTGCTCAAGACGCTGATTCCGCGCCGGCGGCCACCGGCCGAACTGATGCCGCTCGGCCGCAGGCTGGTCGCCGCGCCGGTGTCGTCGTCCTTCCCCTCCGGCCACAGCGCCAATGCCGCGGCCTTCGCGACGGCCGTCGCCCTGGAGAGTCCGCGGACCGCGCTCGCCGTGGCGCCGGTGGCCGCCGCCGTCGCCTATTCCCGCATCCACACCGGCGCGCACTGGCCGTCCGACGTGCTGGTCGGCGCCAGCGTGGGCACCGCTGTGGCGCTCACTACCCGCCGCTGGTGGCCGATCCGCGAATCCGATGAGGCCGACGCGCACGTCGTGCACGACGCCCCGATCCTCGCCGAGGGCAAAGGCCTGTTGCTGCTGGTGAACCCGCGCTCGGGTGACTCCAGCTACGACCCCACCGACGACATCGCCGAGGCACTGCCCGCGGCGACGCTGGTGCGCACCGAACCCGGCCGCGACGCCGTCGAGCTACTGCAAGAAGCCGTCGACGCCACCGTCGGCAGGGCGGAAAGCGACGACGACCGCCCGACCGATGACCGCGGTATCGCGGCTGGTCCGGAGAACCGCACCTCGGACGGCCCGACCGATGACCACGCGGCCGACGCGGGGAACCGCGCCTCGGTCCTCGCGGTCGGCGCGGCGGGTGGCGACGGCACCATCGCCGCCGCGGCGGCTGTCGCGGTCCGCAACAACCTGCCCCTGGTCGTCATCCCCGCGGGCACCCTGAATCACTTCGCCCGCGACCTCGGCGTCTACGACCTGCGCGAGGTAGCCGACGCCACCGGCACCGGCGAGGCTGTCGAAGTCGACATCGCCGCAGTCGAATTCGACACCTCCGACGGCCCGCACACCCACCACTTGATCAACACCGCGAGCATCGGCGCCTACCCGGAGCTGGTGCGCCTGCGCGAGAAGTGGGAAGACCGCTGGGGCAAGTGGCCCGCCTTCGCCGCCGCCCTCGTCGTCACCCTGCACCGCGCGGAACCGATCCACATCCGCCTCGACGACCGCTGGCACGACCTGTGGTTCCTGTTCATCGGCAACGGCCCCTATCACCCGCACGGTGCCGTCCCCGCCTTCCGCTCCCGCCTCGACGAGGGCCTCCTAGACGTCCGCTGGCTCCGCGCCGACGTCCGTTTCTCGCGCACCCGCGCTGTGATCGCCCTGATGCTCGCCGCCATCGGCCACAGCCGCGTGTACGGCGAACGCCAGATGCACGAACTCACCGTCATCTCGAAAACCCCCGTCGCCGTGGCCGCCGACGGCGAAGTGGTCGGTATCGCAACCTCTTTCCGCTTCGCCATCGCGGGCCGGATCCCGGTCTACCGCCGCGACGAGGACAACCCTCGCTGGGAAAACCGCGCACGCCCCCACCACCGCCGACCTCTGGCCTGGCTCACCGACCGCCGCCGCTGACTTCCTCACAAACCCGTCTCGTCTCGATCACCATCGCCCACAACAACCTTGCGCCCCGAGCGACCGGTGCCGAGGATGGAGAGATGAGCTCGCCGGACGGTGGACGTCCGATCACCGCAACCGAAGCCACCCGTCGCTGGGACCCGTGGACCCCGAGCGTGGTCGCCGCGCGCCTCGCGACCTGTCCCGCACCGTGGGCGGTCGCGGGCGGCTGGGCACTCGATCTGTTCGCCGGTGCTATCTCCCGCGCCCATGACGACATCGAAATCACTGTCCCCCGAACAGATTTCCCGCATATCGCGGCCGCTTTCCCCGAATACGAGTGGGACATCGTCGGCGACGGCAAGCTCTGGCCCTATCCCCTGGCCGCGACCCGCCTCGACCTCCACCAAACCTGGCTCCGCGACCCCTTCACCGGTGCGTTCCATCTCGACGTGTTCCGCGAGCCGCACGACGGCGATACCTGGATCTGCCGCCGCGATCCCACCATCACCCTCCCCTACACCGAACTCATCCGCACCACCCCCAACGGGATTCCGTATCTGATTCCCGAGGTTGTGCTGCTGTTCAAGGCGAAAGCCAACCGCCCCAAGGACGACAGCGACTTCCACCGCGTCATCGCATTGCTCCCGGAGCACCGGCTCGTCCGCCTGAACTCCTGGCTGACCCAGCTCCACCCGGATCACCCATGGCTGACCGAGATCTACGCGCCCGCCATCAGCTCATCCCCCACCGAATAGTTCGGCGCGCCGACGCCGAGGCGGCTGCGGCCCTGCCCGATCCGGTAGCTCGGCGCGATCCGAATTCAGTCGGTCATCCGACACCAACCTCTTCGATAGTCGGCCCAATCCTGTGGTGTGGCAGCGAAATCCACGTACATCGCCACACCGAAGTTCGCCCGGCTCACGTCGGTCCGGGTCAGCCCGAGGCGAATTCCGCGCACCGCCGCGGCGACGGTCTCGGCGGCTCCGTGATGACCTCGGTCGTCGGCCCAGAACGCGGGAGCTCCCATCAGCAGGTCGACGCCATCGGGTGTCACCTCGGCGGCCAGTTCGGTCTGCTGCGCCACATACCCGCTGTACAGAGCCCGCGTGGGCATCGCCGTGTCATACGACATCACCGCCACCTGATCGGATCGACGCGCCACCTCCGCGAAATAGGCCTGGCTCCACCATTTTCCGTGGTCGGCGACCGTCAACCCCACCGAATGTAAGCCTGGCAGCGGATCGATCACCGGTGCCGACACCGACAGCGGAACGCGCGCCGCGGAAGTCACGGCCCGCGTAGCGTCGAGCAGCGCGAGAAACCCCGGCGACCCCGACCGAACGGGCTCGAGGTCATAGTGCACGCCGTCGAATCCGTAGGCGAGCACCCGCCGTGCCGACGCCACCACCCGCTCGCGCGAGGCCGCCGACTCCACGTCCAGCCCATCGAATTCGGGCTGGACGATGTCGCCCAGCCATGACTGCACCCGAATACCCGGTAATCGCGCGTGCACCGCATCGACGAACCATTGCGCCCGCGGCGCCAATTCGTCGCGCAGACTCCCGTCGTGCTCCAACGGCCCCGTGTGCACATACAGATCCCGAACTCCGGTACCTGCCAGCAACTTCACGAGCCCGTCGATATCGGCATCGTTCTTACGTCCGTCCACCCAGGCATGCCCCAGCCAGACCGCGTCTTTCCCTCGGGTCCGCGCCTGTTCGGATTGATCGCCGATGTTGTGCACCAGCAGCGCCGCGACCACCCCCGCGACCGGTAGCGACACCACAACAACCAGCACGAGCGCGATCACCGCACCACGCACCCACCACGACCACGCCCGCCATTTCCCCCGCATCACTCCCCCTTTGTTCGAGATCCCCCGATACTACTGCCAGGTACCGACAAGCAAATTTCCGACAAATCACCCACTCGTGAAACACTGTGCGCCGCTGGAAGATCGAATGGAGCACAATGAAATACGTCGTAACCCTCGGGTCCGCCGCCATCGCGGCCTTCGCGTTCGCGATCGCCACGCCGACCGTGGCAGGAGCGCAGCCCTCGAACTGCCACGACTCCTACACCCCGTGCCTGCCCATCGTCAGTGATGTCGACTGCGAAGGCGGCAGCGGCAACGGGCCCGTCTACACCGGCCGGGTGACGGTGATCGGCCCCGATGACTACGGCCTCGACCGCGACGGGGACGGCATCGGCTGCGAGTGAACAGCACGAGGGGCGTGCGATGAACGACATCGCACGCCCCTCGGGATCAACTCCTCAGCGGTTGCCTTCAGGTCCCCAGCCCTGATCACCGGGCTTGCCCAGATCAGGACCGTCGGGGTACCCGGGTCCACCGGAACCCGGACCACCCGCGCCCGGACCGCCGTAGCCGGGCCCACCGGCGGGCCCACCGGCGGGTCCGCCGTAACCCGGCCCGCCGTAACCCTGTCCACCTTCGGGCCCGCCGTAGCCGGGTCCGTAACCCTGTCCGCCTTGCGGACCGCCGTAGCCCGGCTGCCCACCGAATCCACCTGCGGGCCCGCCGTACTGCTGCGGGTATCCCGGCTCAGGAGCCGTCGGCGCGCCGGCGACCGGCCCGCCGGTGACAACCCGGTACGCATAGGTCGAGGCGATGATCGTCAACGGAATGGTGACGAGCAGGCCGAGGCCACACAGCAGCGCACCGACGATATTGATACCGAACAGCGCCAGTGCCAGCAGCAGCAACGTCCCCGCGTTACTCGAGATCGCCGAGAAGCTCGACTTGATCGCGGTGACACCGTCTTGGTCGCGGTCGATCACGAACTGCATTGTCCACCAGGTGAAGAACGCGACGACAAGGCCCGGAATAATGCACAGCACCAGGCCGATACCGGTCGCCAGACCGACCAGCAAGCCGGCCACGATCACCGCACCGACATTGGTGAACTGGAAGAACGACCCGAATCCCGGCTTGTTCCCATCGGTTTCGTGCAGCGCGCCACGCACGAACGCCGCCGAGATCAGATATCCGATAATGGTGCTGACGATGGTGCCGATGATCTGCCAGATCCCGAACCCGAAACTGACACCGCCGTCCATATCGGTGTCGCCGGAGTTTCCGAGCCCGAACAGGAAGTTGATCGCCGCCTGGATCAGGAAGGCGATAACCACCATCCCGATCCACACGAGCGCGTTGTCTTTGAATTTCGTCCACCCGTAACCGATGGCGTCACCGACACTGAGCGTCGGTCCCGCCGGGGGGTAACCGGGTTGCTGCTGTCCATATGTCATCCGAAT
Organism: Nocardia sp. NPDC058480; assembly: GCF_042720495.1. Taxonomy (NCBI): domain Bacteria; kingdom Bacillati; phylum Actinomycetota; class Actinomycetes; order Mycobacteriales; family Nocardiaceae; genus Nocardia; species Nocardia sp. NPDC058480. The sequence continues at coordinate 72,717 of NZ_JBHXMN010000014.1, forward strand.
CGCTTCCCCTCATCGTTCGAGACGGCCGGTGGCCGCTCATATGAGTACTCCGATCCGACGTCACGGTCACGCCGACACAGCCGATCATGACATATGGAAAACGCTACGTGCCGGTGTTCTCGCGCTTCGGGAGTTTCCAGCCGGGGCGAGGAAAATGGCAGGTGTAGCCGTCGGGGTAGCGAATCAGGTAGTCCTGGTGCTCGGGCTCGGCGTCCCAGAATGCGCTCGCCGGGGTCACCTCGGTGACCACCTTGCCCGGCCACAGGCCCGAGGCGTCGACATCGGCGATGGTGTCGAGCGCGATACGTCGCTGATCGTCGTCGAGATAGAAGATCGCGGAACGGTAGCTGTCACCGAGATCGTTGCCCTGGCGATCCTTGGTGGTCGGATCGTGAATCTGGAACAGGAACTCGAGCAACGCGCGATAGTCGGTCTGCGCGGGGTCGTATTCGATCTCGACCGCCTCGGCGTGGCCCGGGTGATTGCGGTAGGTCGGATTGTCGTTGGTCCCGCCGCTGTAGCCGACCCTGGTGGCCAGCACGCCGGGCTGCCGACGGATCAGATCCTGCATGCCCCAGAAGCATCCACCGGCCAGAATCGCCTTACGAGTGTCGCTCACACATCCTCCTTCATGAGTGCTCAACGGTCGCACAGATCGGCCACAACCGTCTCTATGGAACACCGGTTTCAGCGCCGGAATTCCCGTCAGTATTGTTGCCGCCCGAGCGTTACCTCAGCAATGTCGGAGTGCACTTTCATGCCCGTTGAGAAGCAGGAGGAAGACGGCGCGATGCCACGGTTTGTCATTTCCCAGTGTTTGGCGATCGGATTGGCGGCAACAGCTCTGATGGGGGCGGCGGTGGGCAGCGCGGTGGCGCACCCCGGCGCCGACGACACGATCGCGCAGGACGCAGCGCCCTGCGAAGCGGTACGGCAGGCGCGGCAGAACGACCGGGGAGTCCGCGCGGCTACCCCGGCGGCCGCGGGCCAGATCGACGCGGTGCTGATCACCGCGACGAACCGCGTGCCGATCGCGGGCGGAAAGATCGTCCTCACCGGCATCGACGCGTGTGGCGACACTATTCACCGGCACATGTCCACCGGCGCCAACGGCCAGGTGAGTTTCCGCGGTCTGCAACCCGGGCGCTACCAGCTCACCGCATACCGCAACGACTCGGCGGCGCGGTCGATCACCAAGGCCGATGTCGACCTGGCTACTCCGTCGCTCAAAACGATCCAGTTCACCGCCGACTGACGGTCGGGCCGGACTGCATTGTCCGGCCCGAAACCCGTTGACCCCCAGCGCGGTCGCGTGTCCCGTGATACAACTCACCCCAGAGTGAAGAGGGGTGGTTTCCGTCATGGAACCGACAGCCGAACAGCGGGCCGCGCTGGGCATGATCTGCGATACGTTTCTGCCTGGCGACGGGCTCGGATTGCCCGCCGCGACCGAGATCGGCGCGGTCGACACGATCTTCCGCATCCTGGGTCGCAATCCCCGCGAAGCCGAAACGAAGCAGCTGGCAATGCTGTTGGGACTGTGGGATTCTCGCGTCTTCGGCCTGCTCACCGGCAGCGGCTTGCGCCGGTTCTCCACGCTCTCGCAGGAGCAGCGCGAGGCAGCCCTGCTGCGCCTCGCCGATTCCGGCCTCGCCCCCGCCCGGGCGATCTTTCAGGCGCTCAAGCAGGCCTCACTGCTCGCCTACAACGTGACTCCCGGACCCACCGGGACGAATCCGCTGTGGCAGGAGATCGGCTACCCGGCGCCGGTCGGGCGTCTCGAGACCGCCCCGAAACCGCCGCTTTCGCCACTGCGGTTCACCGAATCCACCGCGCTCGACTGCGATGTCGTAGTGGTCGGCTCCGGCGCCGGTGGTGGCGCCGCGGCCGCGGTACTGGCCGAAGCGGGCCTCGACGTGATCGTGCTCGAACGCGGAAACTATTACGACGACCAGGATTTCGGCAACGGCGAATTCGACGCCCTGACCAGCCTGTACGCACCCGGCCCGGCGGCGTCGGCGGAAGGCCAGATCACCCTTGTCGCAGGTACCTGCCTCGGCGGCGGCACCGTGGTCAACTGGAGCACCTCGCTGCCGACACCCGACCCGGTCCGTGCCGAATGGGCCGAGACCGGTGTCCCGCAGTTCGCCGCCGACGAGTTCGGTGACGCGCTGGCCGCGGTGCAGAAACGGATCAGCGTCACCGACCGCAAATCGCCGCTCTCGGCGCGCGACGGCATTCTCGAACGCGGCGCACGTGCGCTCGGCTGGGATGTGGATACGTTGCCGCGCAACGTCAGCGAGGCCTGCGATGCCGGAATCGAGTGTGGACGTTGTGGTTACGGCTGTCGCCTCGGCGCCAAGCAGTCGGCGACCAAGACCTGGCTCGCCGACGCGGCCGAGCACGGTGCGCGCCTGGTGGTGGACGCCGATGTCCGCGCGATCACCGTGAAAGCCGGTCGGGCCGAATCGGTTTCGGCGGTTACCGCCACGGGAGTCGAGATCACGGTGCGCGCCAAGGCGGTCGTGGTCGCCGCGGGCGCGATCCAGACGCCCGCGCTGCTGCGACGATCCGGGCTGCGCAACAAGAACATCGGACAGCATCTGCGCCTGCATCCGGCCGCGGCGGTCTTCGGCGTGTTCGAAGACGAGATCCGCCCCTGGGAAGGCGCGTTGCAGGCGCGCATCAGCAGGCACCACGCGAATCTCGACGGCAACGGCTACGGCGTGATCTACGAGACCGGCCCGATCCACCCCGGCCTGGCCACCGGCTTCATGAGCTGGCGCGGTGCGGCGCAACATCGTGCCGGCATGCTCGATTTCGCTCGCACGAACTCCATCGGCATCATCACCCGTGACCGCGACCCCGGCACCGTCTCGATCGACAAGTCCGGCGAACCGGTGGTGAAATACCAGCTGTCCGACTACGACGCCGCGCACTTGCACACCGGTATCGTCGGTGCCGCCTCCATTCTGGAAGCCGCAGGTGCCCAACGGATCTACTCCGGTCACCAGGCAGGCGTCTCCTTCGAACCCGGCATCCGCGGCTCGCTCGCCGAATTCGACGCCGCCGCCAAGAAGGCGGGTTACGGCCCCGGCCGCTGCTCGATGGGCGCCCTGCACATCATGGGCTCGGCCCGCATGGGTGGCTCGGCCGATGTCTCGGCGACCAACCCCGACGGCGCCACCTGGGACGTCGCCAACATCGTGGTCGCCGACGGCTCCACCTTCCCCACCGCCCCTGGTGTCAACCCGATGGTGACCATCGAAGCCATCGGCTACATGAACGCGAAGCGGCTCGCGGCCCAGCTGAGGTAGAGCACGGCGACCTGTGTGATGTGCCCCCGATGTGTAGCGAACACGTAATATGGTTGGTACACATGCGGTAGATCCGCCCATAGCCGGGCAGGTGAGAATTCGCGGAAAGGGCCGAGATGGACAAGGCGACGCAGTTGGTCGAGTTCGAGACCATGCTTCTCGGCCGCCACAGCCTGAGATCGCGCCGTGGTGCCGACGCCATGGACCGCAGTGCCTATATCTTGCTGAGCCGGCTGCGAATGGGTGGACTGATGTCGATCGGGCAGCTCAGTGACGCGCTGGGTTTGGATGCCTCGACCCTCAATCGGCAGACCGCCGCCATGATGCGGACCGGAGTGATCGAGCGGATTCCGGATCCCGAGGGCGGGATGGCGCGGAAGTTTCGGGTCACGGCCAAGGGTGAGCGCCGATTGAATGCCGAACGGGCCTTGATCGTCGACGCGCTGGATTCGATCCTCGAGGACTGGGCGGCCGAGGATGTCGCCGCATTCGTCGGCTACCTGCGACGATTCAACACCGATATCGAACGCCGGTCAGGGGAGTACTGGCCACGGCCGCTGGCGACCATGCCCGCGGATCACTAGCGGCACTGCGACCGACATCACGATTGCTCGATCGGGTTCGCACGCCAAGAGATGTGTACGATACACATAGATTGCAGTATGCATACCTTGTGCTCTGTACATAACTTGCTGGTTTGTCGATAGGAGCGGTACGTGGGGATTTCGGAAAAGACGGCCCGACCCGGAGTGGTCGTGGGCGTCCTCGCGTTCGGCGGCACCGTCGCCGCGATTACGCAGACGGCAGTGGTGCCGATCATCGGTGAACTGCCGGGAATACTCGGCACCAGCGCCGCCAACGCCTCCTGGGTGATCACGGTGACGCTGCTCGTGGGAGCGGTGTTCACCCCGGTCGCGGGCAAGCTCGGTGACCTCTATGGAAAACACCGCATGCTGCTGGTCTCCGGTGGATTTCTGATCGTGGGCGCCGCGATCGCGGCCATGTCCTCCTCGCTGGTGCCCATGCTGATCGGACGCGGAATCCAGGGCATGGGTGTCGGCTTGATTCCCTTGGGCATCAGCCTGATGCGCGATGTGCTACCCGCGGAGCGGCTCGGTTCCTCGATCGCGCTCATGAGTGCCTCGCTCGGCGTCGGTGGTGCGCTGGGGCTGCCGGTATCGGCCGCGGTCGCGCAGTATGCGAGCTGGCGGGTGCTGTTCTGGGCCGCGGCGGCGCTGAGCGCGCTGGTGATGGTGCTCATCGCGACGCTGGTTCCGGCCGAGGCGAAGCGCGGTGACGCGGGTGGACGGTTCGATTTCGTCGGCGCGGTCGGACTCGGCGCGGGACTGGTATTCCTGCTGCTGCCGGTATCGAAGGGCTCCGGGTGGGGCTGGACCAGTGCCACGACACTCGGGCTGTTCGCCGCCTCGGCGGTGACCCTGGCCGCGTGGGGATGGTGGGAACTGCGGACCTCCGACCCGCTCGTCGATCTGCGCACCACGGCGCGACCTCAGGTGCTGCTCACCAATGCCGCATCTGTACTGGTCGGCTTCGCCATGTACGGCCAGGCGCTGATCGTGCCGCAGCTGATGCAGTTGCCCGCGGCCACCGGCCACGGCATGGGACAAACCATGCTGGGTATGGGCTTGTGGATGGCGCCGGGTGGCTTGATGATGATGGCGTTGTCACCGGCGGGCGCGAAACTGTCGGCCGCGCGCGGACCCAAGGTCACCCTCGCGGTCGGGGCGCTGATCATCGCCATCGGCTACGGCTCCTCGGCGGTGCTGATGGGTTCGACCTGGGGTCTGATGACGATGGTCTGCATCACCAATATCGGTGTCGGCCTTGCCTACGGCGCCATGCCCGCCCTGATCATGGGCGCGGTGCCGCTGTCGGAAACCGCTTCCGCCAACAGCATCAACACGCTGATGCGCTCGCTCGGTACGTCGGTGTCGGCCGCTGTTGTCGGTGTGGTGCTGGCCAATATGACAACCGACTTCGCCGGGCATGCCGTGCCCTCGGAGAGCGGTTTCCATGTCGGCTTGCTGATCGGTGCCGCGGTAGCGCTCGTGGCGGCCGGTATCGCCCTGACAATTCCGCGCCGAACCGCCGAACCCACCGATCTCGATGCCGAACTCGCGACACTGTCGACACAGCCGGTGCCGGTGGCGAAAGCCTGACGAATTCCAGGCCGGCCTAGGACCGTTTGATCCCGGCGAGCACCGCCCGCAGGACGTTCACGTCCGGGGCGGTGCTCAGTTCGTTCCGGGGTGCGCGGGCGAGAAGTCGACCCTCGTCGATCAGGTCGCCGATGAGGACCTTTGTCGAGGTCAGAGGTAGGTGGAGGTGTGCGGAAACCTCCGCGACCGACAGTGGGGTGCGGCACAACTCGACGATCGCGTCATATTCCGGCGCGAGCAGACGGGAGCGCGCGCCGGACCGCGCGTCGACGAGCAGAGTGGTGAGGTCGAGGTCGAGGCGCTTGGCCTTGGCACGCCCGCCGGTGACGGCGTAGAGGCGGACCAGCGGGCCCGCCTCGTCCTCGTACCAGTGCTCGCGCTCGTCGCTCATGGTCGCGGCGAGATGGCGGGGAACTGGCCGGAGATCGCCGACTCGGGATCGCTCGCCTCGGCCAGCGCTGTCGGGATCAGCACCACGACCCGCACCCCGCCGTACACCGATTCCGCCATCCGTACCGAGATGCCGTGTCTGCCCGCCAGCGTGGCGACGACGAACAGCCCGAGCCGTGAGGTGCCGGCCAGCGTGCCGACGCTGAAAGCGGGCGGATCGGCCAGCATCGCGTTGCGTTGCGCCAGGTCGGTCTCCGCCATGCCGAGACCCTGGTCGGTGATCTCCACCGCGACACCGCGACCGACCACTCCCCCCGACACCACGACCTGGGTCTCGGGCGGGGAGAAGGCGGTCGCGTTGTCCATCAGCTCGGCGAGCAAGTGGATCACGTCGGCGACGGCATGCCCGGAGATCCGCACATCGGGCAGCTGCTTGGCCCCGATCCTGGTGTAGTCCAAGCTTTCCGCGATCGCGCCACGCACCAGCTCGAGCAGTGGGACCGGGTTGCGCCACCGGCGGCCGGGCTGTTCGCCGCCGAGGATGATGAGGTTCTCGGCGTTGCGCCGGGCGCGGGTGGCGAGATGATCGAGCTGGAACAGCAGATCGAGCTGATCGGCGTTGCTCTCGTCGCGCTCGGCGCGGTCGAGCAGGGCGAGCTGGCGGTGCACCACCACCTGGCTGCGGTGCGCGATGTCGAGGAAGACCGTGCTGATCCCCGCCTTGGTCTGCGCTTCGGCGACGGCGGCCGACATCGCCGCGACGTGGGCCCGGTTGAACGCCGCGGCGACCTGACCGAGTTCGTCGGTACCGAAGTCCAGCTGCGAGGCCTCCGTCGTGGTTTCGACGCTCGCACCGGCCGCGACTCGGCGCATCACCTCGGGCAGCCGCTCATCGGCCAGTTCGAGGGTGTCGTGGCGCAGCCGGTGCATTCGCGCGATGAACCGATTCGCCATCACCAACGCGATGAGGAACGCGGCCACGGCGGCGAACGCGATCAGCGCACCGCCGAGCAGCGCGCTGTCGGTGTCGCGTTCACCCTGCTGCCTGGCGATCACGTGGGCGTCCCCGCTCTGGTCTTCCCACAGTTTCTGCAACGCGAGACCGACGTACCGCGACGCGTCCTGCCAGGTCGCCAGATCGATCGGAAGTTCTGTCTCCCTGTCTTTTTCGGATACCGGTCCGCGCAAGAGCAACGCGTCCTGCATCGCGATCACCTGCTGCCACTGCGGACTCGCGGTGATCTCCGAAAGCTGGGCCAGGCGGCGGCCTTTCAGCACCGTCGCGGAATAGGCAGCCTCACCACGGAATTCGCCGACCCGGCGGCCGAATTCGATCACCTCGGCACTACTCATCTCGCCGGCGGTCAACGCGACGGAACCGAGCGTGTCGGCTTGCGAAAGTGCCTCGGCCGCCCGCAATTGGTCCACGGCATAACCCAATTCGATACCGACTTTCGCCTCCGGCGCGACCCGGGCGGCCAGCATCGACGCGGCGATGATCGTGCCGATCACCCCGGTGTAGAAGGCGAAAACCTCCTCGGCGGGAATCTGCGTGGCTTCGACGCCGTTGCGCACGACCGGGACCATAGCGAAGAGCTTGTTATAGCCCTCGATATCCTCGCGGGAACCGTCGGGATTCAGCGCGCGGGCGGCGTCACCTTTCGCGATCACCGCGGCGAGCGCCTCATCGGAGCGCTGCTTGGCGGTGACCAGCGCTGGTGCCGACGGCAGGTCACCGGCCAGGCGCAACAGCGACAATCTGCGCTCTTCCTGGAACGCCGACACCATGAGAATCGCGGGCGCGGTGGTACTGCTCGCCAATTCGGCCCATTCGGTGGAATCCCTGGCCGAATTCACCAGATAGACCGCACCGCCGCCACCGACCACCAACAGCATGATGCTCGAGATGAGCACCATCGCCAGCAACCGGATACGCACACTGACCCGGCCACGAACACCGGTACGCCTGATCTTCAATTCTGATTCTTTCCACTCCCCGGAACGCCCCGGCGCCCCGCTGCGTGCAGATGCCGGTAATGGGCCACCCACCACGCGTGTCTCGCCGTGAGACTAACCGACTACCCGACCCTGCGTGTGATGTCGCCGAATGTCGAAACATACGCTGTATCAGGCAAACTCGCAGCGTCGCGAAATCGCGGCCGACCAGCGTCGTTATTGCGCCGCCGCGCGGACGCGATGGCTCGACAGGTGGCTCAGCACAGCCTGATTCGCCTCCCAGCCGTCGGGGAACTTCACCGGGACGCCGAGATGGACCGGGTCGGCGGAGGGGTGCGCGTCGAGGAGTTCCGGGATTCCCGCGCGGCCGACGAGGATGCAGGCGTGGCGGTGCCGGGAGGCCAGCACGCAGAGCCGGCCTGCCTCCAAGTGGAAGGCGCTCGCGTCGCGGCGCCCCGACAGTGGGTGCAGCACAAGGGTTACGTCGTATTCGCGGCCCTGCAGACGGTTGGCGGTGTCGACGGTGACGGGTTCGGCGCAGGTACCACGCAGGGCGGTGCGGATGGCGTCGGCTTGGTCGCGGTGCGCGGTACCGATCGCGACCCGGTCGATGGTCACCGGATGGCTGCCGGATTCGGAGTGCGCGGTGGCACCGCGTTCGATCAGCCGGGCCGCGATCGCGGCGATCGCGGCCACGGCTTCACGGTCGGTGCGCAGGGTGTGCCGGGCGGGCAATTCGTACCAGCCCCAACCGGATTCGGCCGCCTCCTCCAGTACCGCGTCGACCGGACCGCCCATGCCGCGGGTCGTGAAGTCCATGCGCCGGTCACCGAAACCGGTGCCCGACTGGAATTCGGTGAAGGGATAGAACGCCTTCGACACCACCGGCGCCGCGGTGGCGGGCAGTCGCCACGACACCGGCAGCCGGTGGGTGGGGATGTTGTCGTTGTTGGCCAGCATCACGCTGACGGCGCTCATCGTCGGATCCCAGGTGAGACCGGCCCAACGCGCGGTCTCGACGGTCGCGAACGGGTCGAGCTGCCCCGGATCGCCCACGAACAGCCCACGATCGAACCGATTCGCGATGCGCAACAACATGTCCGAGCGCATCTGGTACGCCTCGTCGATGATCGCGTGCGACCAGCTACCGTCGGTGATGGTGGCCCACTTCGCCGCGGTGCCGATGACGATGGTTCGATCCTCGAGGTCGCCCGGCTGCTTGGCGACCCGGACGTTGCCGTGCCGGTCGACGCGGTCGCTCACGACGTAGGCGGCGCTGGACAATCGCCCGATCCGCAGCGCGGGGTCGGCGATCGCCAGGCGGTCGATGAGGTCATCGACCTGCTCGTTGGTCTGGGCGACGATCATCCGCTGATCGCCGTCCTCGGCGAGCTGGCGGGCCGCGCGCACGACCAGCGTGGATTTGCCCGCTCCGGGCGGGGAGTCGACCACGATCGCGCGATGGCTCTCGTCGCGCAGGTCGGTGAGAATTCCCGCGACGGCCTCGTCCGGTGTGGTCACTGGATTTCTTCCCCCTCGTCGTCGGTCGGCGGCGTCCATTCCGGCGGCGGACCACCGTGCGTCCACGGCGTCTCCTCGCGCGCGGGCAGATTCAGCATCCCGTTGAACGGCGTCGGTTTGAAGCGGGCGAAACCGAGGTCGTCGCCTTCCTCCGGGACACTGCCCGGTTCGGCGATGAGTTTGCGTCCCATCCCACCGGACAGTTCGAGAACCATGCTGTCACCGTCGATTTCGACGACCAGCCCGGTCTGTTTCGGCCGTTCGACGCATGTCAGCTCTTCACCGACCACCGCGATGAACGGGTCGGTGGTGCGAAGGTGGATGTGCGGGCGCAGTTTCGGACGCGACCCCGAACGGTCGAGGCGCTCCGGCTCGCTGTGCACGACGGTACCTCGGAAAGCGGCGCCACTCACGCGATGTTCGAGCATGCGCAGCGGATCATCGAAAGCACACTGCGCCTGCAACGCTTCCGAAGCCCGTTCACGCTCCAGCAGCCTGCGCACCGCGGGGACGGCGGAGTCGCGGCGGGCCTGCGGAATCCCCTCCGCGACATCGGCGGCGAAGCGGGAGAACGCACCGCGATCATCGGTCCACCGGTTCTCGACGCTGGAGCCTTCCGACAGTGCGCTCAGCAGCTCGATCGACCGCCACATCAGCTGCCAGGTGGGTTCGAGCTGGCCACGCAGGGAGCGCTCGAGCCGTTCGGCCGCAACGGATCTGGCCGAATCGTCGGGTGCGGCGTTGTAGGCGGCGATCAACGGCGCGAGTTCTTCGTTGTCGAATCCGGGGTCGGTGGCCGGACCCGCGGGCGGCGACAGCAGCGGATCCTCGGCCAGGGCGGCGGCCTGCGCGCCGGTGCACCCGGGTGGCGGATCGATCCAACCGAGCAGGGCCGCGAGATTGCCGTCTTCGAGGGTGGACTGACCCGAGGCCCAGTGCGCCGACAACGCCGACGTCATCGCGGGTAGCACCGCCGAACCGGGATGTTCGGCCCGGTCACCGAACCAGGTGAGCCACCGCCCGAGCAGCGGAATCGACTCCGGCACCGGGTTGTCCCCGTCGACGCGGTGAAACCGCACCGAACGTCCCAGCAGCTTCAGGAAATTCACGCCGCCGGGATTGGGCGTCCACATCTGCGGTGCGTCGAGGCACCGGGTGTAGGTCTCGCCCGCCTTGCTGGTGAGCTCCTCGGTGTCGACGAGGAACGTCGAAAGATAGGGCAGCACAACATCAGCCAGTTGCTCGATGAAGCGCAATCGCAGTACCCGGTCGCGCGGCTGCGGCACCGTCAACACGTTCTGATCCCCGGGCGAGGTGCCGATCATGATCGCCACCGGCGCCGCCGCCTCCCCCGCCAGCCGCAACGGGACCGCGACCAACGGCCGCTCGGCGAGCCGGATGTGGCGCACCGCCGCGGTGGCCTGCGCACGGCCAGCCCGCACGGCCTCGGCTTTGGCCAGGGCCGCCAGCACGCTCATCCGGCGATCTCCCACCGCAGCCGATGCGCGGTTCGCAGCATCGCGGTGATGTCGGCGTGCTCGGGGCCGGGTTCCAGTGTCCCGTCGGCCAGGCCGAGGACCGTGTGGATGTTCTCGATGCCACCCACCACATCGCATACCCCGCGGCCGAGCGCGTCCACCGAACCGCAGGTGCGGGCCTCGTCGCGGCAGGCGAACGCGAGCTCGCAACTGGACATGCACTCGGGCGCGTAGCGAGCCGGAATGGCGGCGATCGTCTTCTCGAGGTTCTCCCCCGGCGCGAAGGTGGCCTCGGGCGGCAACAGGTCGAGCAAATCGGGAATCGCGGTGAGCCGGGTCAATTGACGCGAGACCACGGCGAGCTGCTTGCGCAGATCCACGAGTTCGGCGGTCGGCCGATTCGAGAAATCCTTCGCGCAGACCAGAATCACATTGTGCGACACGATCTCCGGTGACTCGCCGATCTCGGCCATCAACTCGCGCAAAGCGATCACATACACCGCCGACTGTCGCGCGGCCGCCGCCACCTGTGCCGGATCGGCCTGCCCGTCGATGACCGGGAAGGCCTTGACCTCCACCACATGGAACTTGCCGTCCAATTGCACGGCCACCACGTCGGGTTCGAGATAGGCGGTGGCACCGGCGATATCGAGCCGCAGCATGGGGTGATCGAACAGGGTGCCGTCGCCCGCCGCGATCGTGCTCTTCAACAATTGCCTGGTGCGTTGATAGCGCACCGCGTTGCCGGTGTTCTCCCCCACCGAATTCAGGTCGTGGTAGGCGACTTCGGGAATCGTGAGCCCTAGTTTGTCGCGCAACAAGGCGAGCAATTCCGCGCAACCGTTCGCCTTGACCATTGCCTCGAAAGCGTTACCGCGGGTAATGGCGAACTGAGACTGACCGAATTGTGGTGGGAATCCGAGCGATTGGGCGATCACGGTTTTGTCCACCGCGGCCGCGTCGAGCAGGGCGCGGCGGGCACATCCTGGATTGGCCGTCAGCGCGGCGATGGTGCGGGCATTGTGCCTGGTCGCGGGGGCTTCACCGCGCAACTGGTCCAACTGTGCTGCGAGAGTGCTCATTCCACCTCGATTCGTCGCCGATCGGCTACGCCGAGCCGAACACCGAATAGTTGTGCGGCCGGATCCGCCAGCTGATCCGCCGCCCGTCGCGCGGCCGCGCGGCGCTGCCGCGCGTCCTCGTCCTCGTGCACCGCCAGCTCACGCCGCGCGGCCTCGATCACCTTCGCCGGGTCGAGTGCATCCGGGGCGGTGGAGATGCCAGGAATCGACACGGCGAGCCGCCACAGTACGCGCAATCCCGCCGTTTCCCCCGCAGGCTGTGCCGAAAGATGTTCGGCCAACCGAATAGCCGAAACCAGCAGCCCCACCCGCGGACTCAGCGGACCGACCATCCGCCTTTCCAGTGGCCACGAACTCACCGCCATCAACCCGCGGGCGGGCGCGAGCAGATCCGTGGTGAGCGCGGCGCACAGGTAGTACGGGCGCGCGTACGGCGCCGACCGGAAGGAACGTTCCTCGTCACGCCGCAGACTCGTCAGCCGGGCGGGCAGCAGCTCGCCGGAAAAGAACGCGTCATGTGTGGCGAGCACCAATTTCGGCGAGGACGGCACCGAAAGCAAGGTCAACGCGCGATGCACATGTTCACGTACCGGCACCCCGGGCGCCTCGGCGGCCTCATCCGGAATCGACCCGAGAACCGCCGCATCCCAAGCCAATTCGGCCCGGCGCAATTCCGCGCGCAATTGCCGAGCCCCCGCCCGATCCCCACCGGCAGCGGCCCGTCGCACCTCGGCCCGCAAACCGGAGATGCGCACCTCCAGCTCCTCGGCCGAGTCCGTCACGAGTCGGAGCGTATCCACAGCTACCAGTATTGTCCAGTAATTCCCAGTATCCGCCACCGAACCCCTCGACCTTGTTCGTGGGCCTGAGACCAGGCCGGTTGCTGCTCGAGGACCGACGCGCACGAGGCCATAGACACCGTGCCGGAGGTTGATCAGGGCCATCCGTCACCAAGAACACGCGAGGCGGTGTCCCTATCGTTGCTCGCAGGGGCCCGACATCGAAATCGTTACGCCGACAACAGCGATAGCAGCGCGGACACGATTTGATTTATAGCTTGATGCTACTGTTCGAGTGTGCAGCTGCGCTACCAGTACCGCGTATATCCGACCTTGGCCCAGCAAGACGCGCTGGCCCAGGCATTCGGCTGTGCCCGTGTCGTTTTCAACGATTCTCTGCGGCTGCGGGAAGACACGCACGCGGCAGGGGCCCGCATCTCCGATACTGATGTCCAGAAGCAGGTAGTCACCACAGCAAAGAAGACCCCTCAACGCGCGTGGCTGGCCGAAGTGGCCTCCGTGGTATTGGTGCAGGCATGTCAAGACGCACGTCGGGCGTACCGCAACTGGTTCGATTCGCTGTCCGGCAAACGCAAAGGCCGCAAGCTGGGGGCGCCCCGATTTCGGTCCCGCAAAGACCGCCGCCAATCGATTCGACTCACTCGCAACGGGTTCCGGGTACGAAGCAACCGTCGCCTATACGTGGCGAAAGTCGGGGAATTGGAGGTGCGGTGGTCTCGCAACCTGCCCTCGGAGGCATCGAGTGTCACGATTATCCGCGACTCGTCAGGCAGGTTCTTCGCGAGTTTCGTGGTCGCAGTCGACTCAGCGCCACTACCGGCGACCGACAGCGCCGTGGGTATCGACCTGGGACTGGCTACGTTCGCGGTGTTGTCGAATGGCAAGGCGATCACCTCGCCGAGGTTCCTTCGAAGAGCCGAACGGACGCTCCGCAAGGCGCAACACTGCCTGTCGCGCAAGCAGAAGGGCAGCAGCAACCGGGCCAAGCAACGAGTCCGCGTTGCGAAGGCACACGCCAACGTGGCTGATTCCCGCCGGGATTGGGCGCACAAACAATCCACGATGATCATCCGCGATAACCAAGCGGTGTTCGTCGAGGATCTGTGTATCCGAGGAATGGCGCGGACCAGGTTGGCAAAGTCGGTCCACGATGCCGGTTGGGGCATGTTCACCCGCATGCTGGAGCAGAAGGCAACCCGGTACGGGCGGGTCTTCGGAAAGGTCGACCGGTACTATCCGTCGAGCCAACTCTGCTCGACATGCGGGGTCTGCGACGGCCCGAAACCGCTGTCGAACCGAGTGTGGGAATGCAAGGCATGCGGCGCGGTCCATGACCGCGACCTCAACGCCGCGATCAATATCTACGCCGCAGGACATGCGGAGTGGTTAAACGCCTGCGGAGGGGCTGTCAGCCTTTCCGCCTAGCGGGAAGCGAGCCCCTGTGAAACAGGAACCCACCGGAGCGGCGCACGACGCCGTGGGAGGAAGCCCGGTCGTTCGCGGCCAGGCGGATGTCAAAGCTGTTGCAGATCGTTCACTCGGACCGGAATTGGCGCGCACCGAAACCATCGCCGCGGACACCGACGTGCTGGTGATCGGGTTGACGTCCTCGGAGAACGGACCGGCCATCGTCCCCGCCGACCTGTTCGGCGACGTGCTCACCGCCGAGGTTCGCGCGGAACTGCTGGACGCTCTCGGCTCGGTCGGCGCCAAGGGCAAGCCCGAGGAACTGACCCGGGTGCCCGCGCCGGCGGCGCTGGCCGAGGTCACCAGCGTGCTCGCCGTCGGACTCGGCGCGGCCGACAAGATCGACGCCGAACAGGTGCGCCGTAGCGCCGGTGTCGCCGGGCGAGCGCTCAGCGGTACCGAACTCGTCGCCACCACCCTGTCCGGCATCGATCTCGGTGCCGCGGCCGAAGGTTTCTACCTCGGCGCGTACACCTTCCCTACCTTCAAGTCCAAGAGCGCGCCCAAGCCGGACGAGCGGCCGGTGGTCCGGGTCGAATTGCTGGTTCCCGAACCCGAATTCGGCACCCTCGAGCTGCTGCGCGCACAGCTGGTCGCCGAAGCCATCGCCACCGCCCGCGATTTCGTCAACACCCCGCCGAGCGCGCTCTACCCCGCCGAGTTCGCCGACCGGGCCCGAGTACTCGCCGAAGCGGCGGGCCTCGAGGTCGAGGTGCTCGATGAGAACGCCCTCGCCGCGGCGGGCTACGGCGGCATCATCGGTGTCGGCCAGGGGTCCTCGCGCCCGCCGCGACTGATCCGGATCACCTACGCGGGCGGCCCGAAGAAGATCGCGCTCGTCGGCAAGGGCATCACCTTCGACACCGGCGGCATCTCGATCAAGCCCGCCGCCAACATGGAGAACATGACCTCCGACATGGCGGGCGCCGCGGCGGTCATCGCGACCGTGCTGCTGGCCGGGCGCCTCGGCCTGCCGGTCACCGTCACCGCGACCGTCCCGATGGCCGAGAACATGCCATCGGCTACCGCGCAGCGCCCCGGCGACGTGCTCACCCAGTACGGCGGCACCACCGTCGAGGTCATCAACACCGACGCCGAGGGCCGCCTCATCCTGGCCGACGCCATCGTGCGCGCGGTCGAGGACGAGCCCGACTACCTGATCGACGTCGCCACCCTCACCGGCGCGCAGATGGTCGCGCTCGGCACCCGGACTCCGGGCGTGATGGGCACCGAGGAGTTCCGCGACCGCGTCGCCGCGATCTCGCGTTCGGTCGGCGAGAACGGCTGGGCGATGCCACTTCCCGCGGAGCTGCGCGCCGACATCAACTCCAAGGTCGCCGACCTGGCGAATGTCGCACCGCACCGCTGGGGCGGCATGCTCTCGGCCGCACTGTTCCTCAAGGAATTCGTGCCGGAGGGCTTGCCGTGGGCGCACCTGGATGTCGCGGGTCCGGCCTACAACACCGGTGGCCCGTTCGGCTATATCGGCAAGGGCGGCACCGGCGTCCCGGTGCGCACACTCATCACCGTGATCGAGGAGATCGGCGCGGAGTAGTCAGTCCCCCAGCTCGGCTTCGCGAGCCCGCCGCTGCTCGATGCGGCGGCGGGCATCGAAGTCGCGCATGCGTTGCGGATAGCCGGTGCGGTTGACGTCGTAGACGGGAATCTTCAACGCACCGGCCAACCGGCGCGCGCCCTTCTCGCCGACGATGCGGCGGGTCCATTCACCGTCGGCGGCCACCAGCACCGCTGTGACATCAGTCACAGTAGTTTTGGGTTCGACGAAGGCTTCGACCCCGCGACGCGTCCGCGCCCAGTCCGCCAAGGCGCTCACCTCCGACGCGCTCTCGCGACCGGCTGACCTGCTCGCACCGCGCCCACCACGGAAACGATCCAGCAAACCCATCAGGCTCGACCTCCTACATTCCGGCGGAATTCTGCTCACCGCCGTACATTCCATGGTGCCAGCTTCGCCCGGATCGCCGCCCTGCGCTACACCCGCGACGGACGAGTGCAAGGATGGTTGCCGGAACAAGAACCAACGTTTCCCGGGTGCTCCGCCGAGACCGGCGGGGTGGACGAAAGCCGCGACCCGCGACGAATGTCCGCCGGGTACACACTCGACAGGAGTCAGAGGACATGGCCTTCTCCGTCCAGATGCCAGCCCTTGGTGAGAGCGTCACCGAGGGAACGGTGACCAGGTGGCTGAAGCAGGAAGGGGACACGGTCGAGGTCGACGAACCGCTGCTCGAAGTCTCCACCGACAAGGTCGACACCGAGATCCCTTCGCCGACCGCGGGCGTGCTCTCCAAGATCGTCGCCCAGGAAGACGACATCGTCGAGGTCGGCGGTGAACTCGGTGTGATCAGCGATGCCGGCGAAACCCCCGCCACCGCTCCCGCGCCTGCTGCCGCACCTGCCGCCCCCGAGCCGGCCCCCGAGCCCGCGCCCGCCGCCCAGGCCCCTGCCGCCGAGGCACCTGCCCCGGCTGCCGCGCCTGCCGCGTCCGCTGCTTCGGGCACGCCCGTGAAGATGCCCGAACTGGGCGAGTCGGTCACCGAAGGCACCGTTACCCGCTGGCTCAAGGCCGTGGGTGACACCGTCGCTGTCGACGAGCCGCTACTCGAGGTGTCCACCGACAAGGTCGACACCGAGATCCCTTCGCCGGTCGCGGGCACGCTGCTCGAGATCACGGCGCAGGAAGACGACGTCGTCGATGTGGGTGGTCAGCTGGGCGTGATCGGTAGCGGTCAGCCTGCGGCCGCCGCCCCGGCACCGGCTCCCGCGCCTGCGCCCGAGCCCGCTCCGGCACCTGCGCCCGCCCCGGCTCCCGCGCCTGCCGCCGCGGCTCCGGCACCCGCGCCGAAGCCCGCTCCGGCACCGGCTCCCAAGCCCGCGCCTGCCGCGTCCGCTCCTGCCGCGGCTTCGGCCAACGGCAGCACCCCGTACGTGACTCCGCTGGTCCGCAAGCTGGCCGACGAGAACAACGTCGACCTGTCGAGCCTCACCGGTTCCGGTGTCGGCGGCCGCATCCGCAAGCAGGACGTGCTCGCCGCCGCCGAGGCCAAGAAGGCGCCCGCCGCCGCACCGGCTCCGGCCGCTGCTGCCGCGCCCGCGGCCAAGCAGTCCGCCGCCCCGAAGCTGGCCGCCCTCGTCGGCACCACGCAGAAGGCCAGCCGGATCCGTCAGATCACCGCGACCAAGACGCGCGAATCGCTGCAGGCCACCGCGCAGCTGACCCAGGTCCACGAGGCCGACGTCACCAAGATCGCGCATCTGCGCCAGCTCGCGAAGGCCTCGTTCAAGGCACGGGAGGGCGTCAACCTGACGTACCTGCCGTTCTTCGCGAAGGCCGTCGTCGAGGCGCTCGGTGTGCACCCGAACGTGAACGCGTCCTACAACGAGGACACCAAGGAGATCACCTACCACGCGTCGGTGCACCTGGGTATCGCGGTCGACACCGAGCAGGGTCTGCTCTCGCCGGTCATCCACAACGCCAGCGACCTGTCCCTCGCTGGTCTGGCCCGCGCGATCGCCGACATCGCCAACCGCGCGCGCACCGGTGGACTCAAGCCCGACGAGCTGTCCGGTGGCACCTTCACCATCACCAATATCGGTAGCGAGGGCGCGCTCTTCGACACCCCGATCCTGCTCCCGCCGCAGGCGGGCATGCTCGGCACCGGCGCGATCGTGAAGCGCCCCGTGGTGGTGACCGACGAGGCCGGTGGCGAGTCCATCGGCGTGCGCTCGATGGTGTACCTGCCGCTCACCTACGATCACCGTCTCATCGACGGTGCCGACGCGGGCCGGTTCGTCTCCACCATCAAGCACCGCCTCGAAGATTCGGCGTTCGAGGCCGATCTCGGCCTGTAGTCGAGGAATTCGATGAAGGTGGTCATCGCCGGTTCGTCCGGCCTGATCGGGACGGCGCTCGTCGCGGCACTACGCCGCGACGGGCACCAGGTCTCCCGCCTGGTGCGGCGCACCCCCGCCGCACCGGACGAATTCGCGTGGGATCCCGCGCGCGCCCAGCTCGACGAGCGGGCGCTGCGCGGGGCCGACGCGGCCGTGAACCTGTGCGGCGCCGGCATCGGCGACAGTCGATGGACGGGCAGTTACAAGCAGTTGCTGCGGGACAGCCGCATCACCCCCACCGACGTACTGGCCACCGCGGTCGCCGCCGCCGGAGTACCCACGCTGATCAATGCCAGCGGCGCGCATTACTACGGCGTAGCCACCGGTGACGCCATCATCGACGAGACCTCCCCCGCCGGAACAGATTTCCTGGCCACGCTGTGCCGGGACTGGGAAGCCGCGACCGAACCGGCAGCCGAAGCGGGCGTGCGCACCGTGCTGATCCGCAGCGCCGTGGTGCTGGCCCGCAACGGCGGCATGCTCAGCAAATTGCACCCCCTGTACTGGGCCGGCCTCGGCGGACGCCTCGGTAGCGGCCGCCAGTACTTTCCGTGGATCTCCCTCGACGACGAGGTCGGCGCCATCGTCTTCGCGCTCACCCACCCCGAGATCTCCGGCCCGATCAACGCCACGGGCCCCGCCCCCGTCACCAACGCGGAATTCAACCGCGCCCTCGGCCGCGCGCTACACCGGCCGACCCCGTTCATCGTCCCCGGCTTCGCCCTGCACGCCCTGGTCGGCGAGGTGGCCGACTCGATCCTGCACGGCCCACGCGCCATCCCCTCGGTGCTGGAGGAGGCCGGGTACACCCACCAGCACCCGACCATCGGCGCCGCGCTCGCCGCCGCAGTCGGCCGAGGGTGAACCGATGCTGATCCGCGACGCCGACAAGGCCGACCTCCCTGCCGTGCTGGCCATCCACAACACCAACATCGCCTCCTCGACCGCGATCTGGGACACCGACGAAGTCGACTTGGACGACCGCCTCACCTGGTTCGCCACCCGCACCGCCGCCGCCATGCCGATCCTCGTCGCCGAGATCGACGGCGAGATCGCCGGTTACGCCTCCTACGGCCAGTGGCGTCCCAAATCCGGCTACCGCTTCTCCGTGGAGAACTCCGTCTATGTCGACAGCCGGTTCCAGCGCCGTGGTGTGGCCACCACCTTGCTTACCGAATTGATCACTCGCGCAATAGATTCCGGCCGGGTCCACGCCATGATCGCGGCCATCGAATCCAGCAACAGCGCCTCGATAGTGCTGCACGAACGCTTCGGCTTCACCACCGTCGGCGAACTGCCCGAGGTCGGCTACAAATTCGGCCGCTGGATGGACCTGACCCTCATGCAGCGAAATTTCCCCATCGAACCGTGAACCCGGCCCGATCGCTGGAGCAGCTTCGCGGCGCGCGGATCGGCTGCGCTCTCCTTGAACGAGGTGTCCAGGCGGCCCAGTGGCCGGGCTGACCGGCCGGCACCCCGGGGCGTAACGTCAAAGCTGTGAACGACACGCGCCCCACCGCGTCCGCGCGATTCGATACGACCCCGATCGTGGTCGAGAATCTCGGACTCATCGAATACCACGCCGCCTGGGAGCTGCAACGGCAGATCGCCGATCAGCGCGCCGCAGGCGAAGGCACCGATCGACTGCTCCTGCTCGAGCACCCGTCGGTCTACACCGCGGGCCGCCGCACCGAGGCCGAGGATCTGCCGATCGACGGCAGTCCGGTGGTGCAGGTCGACCGCGGTGGCAAGATCACCTGGCACGGTCCCGGCCAGCTGGTCGGCTACCCGATCATCCGCCTCGCCGAGCCCGTCGACGTCGTCCACTACGTCCGGCGCCTGGAGGAAGCACTGATCCAGGTCGTCACCGGGTTCGGCATCACCTGCGGCCGCATCGAAGGCCGTTCCGGGGTGTGGCTGCCCGCCACCGAGCTGTTCGCCGAACGCAAGATCGCCGCGATCGGGGTGCGGGTGCAGCGCGGCGTCGCCCTGCACGGCATCTCCCTGAACTGCAATTCCGCCCCCGACGGCTTCCAGGCGATCGTGCCCTGCGGCATCAAGGACGCCGGCGTCACCACCCTGACCCGCGAACTCGGCCGCGAAATCACCGTCGCCGAACTCGAGCCGCTCGTCGCCGCCGCGATTGTTGCCGCCCTGGACGGTGAAATTCCCGTTCAGCCCCATGACATTGATCGCACCACCGCACCGGCGAACGCGCAGGCCCCGAGCGTAGAGTCGGTCCGGTGAGTTCCGTAGACGCCTCTGCCCCCGCCGGACGCAAGCTGCTGCGCATCGAAGCGCGCAACGCGGAGACCCCGATCGAGCGCAAACCCAAGTGGATTCGCACCCGCGCCACCATGGGCCCCGAATACACCGAGCTCAAGAGCCTGGTGAAATCCGAAGGCCTGCACACCGTCTGCGAAGAAGCCGGCTGCCCCAACATCTTCGAATGCTGGGAAGACCGCGAGGCCACCTTCCTCATCGGCGGTGAACAGTGCACCCGCCGCTGCGACTTCTGCCAGATCGACACCGGCAAGCCCGCCGCCCTCGACCGCGACGAGCCCCGCCGCGTCGCCGAGAGCGTCCAGTCGATGGGCCTGCGCTACTCCACGATCACCGGTGTCGCCCGCGACGACCTCGACGACGGCGGCGCCTGGCTCTACGCCGAGACCGTGCGCGCCATCAAGGCCAGCAACCCCGCCACCGGCGTCGAACTGCTCATCCCCGACTTCAACGCCGACCCCGACCAGCTGGCCGAGGTCTTCTCGTCGCGCCCCGAGGTCCTCGCGCACAACCTGGAAACGGTCCCGCGCATCTTCAAGCGCATCCGCCCCGCCTTCCGCTACGAACGCTCCCTCGCCGTGATCACCGCCGCCCGCGCAGCGGGCCTGGTCACCAAGTCCAACCTCATCCTCGGCATGGGCGAAACCCCCGAAGAGGTCACCGAGGCGATGCGCGACCTCCACGAAGCGGGCTGCGACATCCTCACCATCACCCAGTACCTGCGGCCTTCTCCGCGCCACCACCCCGTCGACCGCTGGGTGAAGCCGGAAGAATTCGTCGAACACTCCAAGGTCGCCGAAGAACTCGGCTTCGCCGGCGTCATGGCAGGCCCCCTGGTCCGCTCCTCCTACCGAGCAGGCCGCCTCTACGCCCAGGCCATGACCCACCACGGCCGCGAGATCCCCGAAGCCATGTCCCACCTCGCCCAGGAAGGCACCGCCTCCCAGGAAGCCAGCTCGGTCCTGGCCCGCTACGGCAGCTGAAAAGCGCTGGTGCTCCCAGTTAAACTGGGAGCACCACTGGCAAGGTGTCCTTCGAGGAGACGAGATGGCGATCGATTTCGACGCGCTGATGCCACAAATACGCGCGCTGTGCGAGAAGTACGACGTTGCCGAACTGTCGGTCTTCGGGTCTGTGGCCCGCGGGTCGGATGGGCCGGACAGCGACGTCGACCTGCTCTACCTCCTGAAGCCGGACACCCAGATCGGGCTGGAGTTCTTCGGGTTCCAGGAAGAACTAGAGGAACTCCTAGGCCGCAAGGTCGACGTTGTTCCGAAGAAGTACCTGCACTGGTTCATTCGCGATGCCGTACTGGCGGAAGCGAAGGACCTGCATGTCGCGGCGTGAAGACCTGTACCTCGCCGACATCGTCACCGCCTACTACCGAATCGCCTCCTACCTCGAAAACCTCACCTTCGCGGATTTCCAGAAGGACGATCTCCGCCAGGATGGCGTGATCCGCCAGCTTGCGATCATCGGCGAAGCCGCGTCGTCGCTCGCTCCAGCAACCCGTGACGCACAGCCGGAGATTCCATGGAAGCTGGTGCGGGGCATGCGAAACATGCTGATTCATCAGTACTTCGACGCCGACTTGATCATCGTGTTCAACGCCGCCACGAAGAGCGTGCCGGATCTGGCCGACCGCATCCTGGCGATCCTGGCACAACGCGACCCGGACGAGGCCGAGCGCGTGCTTGCCCAGAAGCCCTCATCGCTAGACTGAGCCTCCCCTAACTAATTCGTGGAAGGACCCATGTCGAAGTTCGAGAACGTCTCCGTCAGCAAGAAGGCCAATGTCTACTTCGACGGCAAGTGCGTCAGCTACAGCCTCGAGATGCCCGATGGCGCCTCGGTGTCGGTCGGCGTGATCCAGCCGTCGTCGCTCACCTTTACCACCAACGCTCCGGAGATCATGGAGCTGGTCGCGGGTGAGGCCAACGTGACGTTGGCCGGTACGACCGAAGCCATCACCTACCGTGCGGGCGAGTCGTTCAAGATCCCCGGCGACAGCTCGTTCGACATCGAGGTCGTCGACACCATGCACTACGTCTGCTACTACGGCTGACGAACCGGAGCCGGGGCGACCAGCTCGGTCGCCCCGGTTCGCCGGATCTACTTCACGAGGAACTCGTCCTTGTACAACCGGTTGGGCCGCGGGGCGGTGGCCTCGCTCAATTCCGCCTGAAAGTCGCTCTCGCGCTTGGTCCTCGGCCGGTAGCTGCCACCGAAGGTGACCATCACCGACCCGCCGACACCGGTCGTGCCACGAGCCGAGATCGTCTCCCGGCCCGCGTTGAACACCGTCGCCACATCGCGCCCGTCGTTGCCGACCGCGATCTGGCCGTCATGGAAGAACTGCACGAACGTCCCGTTATCCGCACCAACGGTCGCGGCGACCGTGTGACCCTTTTCCGGGTCGAGCTCGAACTCCGCATCGCACTGCTGACGCCGGTCCACTGGCCCGGCAGTCCCGAGCGTGCGCCCGATTCCGAGCAGCACGGTCTCGCCGAGGGCGTTGTGCCGCTCGCGACCTTCTTCGGTCCACAGATGGGTGGTCGACCAAACCTTCACGCGCCCGTCATCGAAAAGCGACACCCGGTCGTCGGTGCCGTTGCTGATCAGATATTTCGCACTGTTGGGGGCCATCCCTCCATCTTCCTCGCTTTCGCGCGCCGAGATAACACGTTCGGGTGAGCTGATCGCCCATCACGCTCTGCGCGCCAGGTCAGAAGCTTTTGTGCGGCACACCGACGGTGAGCCCACCGTCCACCACGAACTCCGCGCCGGTCGAGTACGAGGACTCGTCGGAGGCCAGGTACGCCACCAGCGTCGACACCTCATCCGGTTCGGCCGCCCGAGCCAGCGGAATCTGCAAGAAGTCCGCAGGAATCCCTTCCGTCATCGGCGTGGAAATCATCCCCGGATGCACCGAGTTCACCCGAATCCCGTGCGGCGCGAGCTCGAGCGCCGCCGACTTGGTGAGCCCACGCACCGCGAACTTCGTCGCCGTGTACCCGTGCAGACCAGGGCTACCCCGCATCCCCTCCACCGAGGAGATGTTCACGATCGACCCGCCACCGGAATCCTTCATCGCCGGAATCGCCGCCCGCATACCGAGAAACGTGCCGGTCAGATTGATATCGAGGATCCGCTGCCACTCGTCCAACGCGAAATCCGCCAGCAGATTCCCATTGACGATCCCCGCGTTGTTCACCAGCACATGCAGGCCACTGAACTCCTCGACCGCGGCCGCCACGATCGCCGTCCACTGCTCCGGCTCGCGAACATCGAGATGCCGGTACGCCACCGCATCACCGAGTTCCTTTGCCACCGCGGCGCCTTCGTCATCGAGCACATCCCCGATCACCACCGACGCCCCCTCGGCGACAAACCGCCGAGCGTGCGCCGCCCCCATCCCCCGAGCCCCACCACTGATCACCGCAACTTTACCGGCCAACCGTCCCATATCCGCACACTCCTTCGTAGAACCGAAACTCCTCACACCGTATGAGGATGGTCCCTTCGAAGGGGCAGTATAGCTAGAACACGTTCTAATTCAGCTCGGTGATGCACTCACGGGAGCGCCGGCCGCGAGCTGGAATCAGCAGGCGATGTTGGCCGCGCCCGACGACTCGAACGAGATGTGCACGTGGTCGTAGTGGTTCTGCGTCGGGCTGCCGCGATCCTCCATGTAGGACCAGCCGTTGCCGTCGTTGTATTGCTGCTGCCAGATCACATACGTGACTCCGAAGCGCGCCTTGTTGGCCAGCACGAAATCGGCGATCGTATTGCCCAGCGCGAGGTTGCCCGTCATCACATCGAGCGCTTGCCCCGCGCCATGATCACCGTCGTAGCGACCGTGCGCACCACCGATATCCGATACCCCGAACATCTTCTGCAGCAGGTTTCCGACCTGAGCCACGTGCGGCAGAGTTCCGTTGAACTCCGTCCCGCACAACACCTTTACCTTCAGCGCCGACAACGCCGCCAGCTCGTCATCCGCCCTGACAATCGGCCCCGGCTGCGGCTCATCGTGCTTCGGCGCCGCGGCGATCGGGTCGGGCTCGATGGCCGAAGTCGACAGCGGTTCGACCGAAGCCACCGTCTCGACCTCCGCACCCGGCCGCATCACCATCATCAACATGCCGGGGATGGTCGCCGCGAGACTGCATACGGCCAGCGGCAGCCGGCTCTTGGGAGCCGACGGTTTGCGATGCGAAGCAGTCACGTTGTCAATCACCAGTCATTGTCGAGAGCAGGTCACTGTCAGATTACGAAATGGTCGCGGAAAAGTCACGTCCAGATACACACCAACAGTTGGACCAGCATCTATCACCGAGAACGTTCGCGCAATCCCACACCCGCGTGTCGGCCTCAGACATCGTCCGCGTCCGGGTTCAGCGCCGCCAGCGTGACGAAGATCGGCACCTCCGGATCCGCCGCGATCCCGCGCCCGCGCAGATACGCATCGATCATCCCCCACACCAATACGTGCACCCTGCTGACGAATTGACCGGCGTCCGGCTCGACGTCGTCGAGCCACAGATCGGTGAGCACGATCATCACCCCGACGATCGCCCGCGCCAGATACTCGATTCCGTCGGCATCCAGCGGAATCGCCTCCGCCACCGCACGAGCCCTCCTCGCGAAACGACCCGCCACCGCACTGGCGAGGTCGTATTGTCCGGTCGCCCCCTCACGGTTCGCGCTCGTCTGCGTCAGAAACCGGAAAACGTTGGGGTGAGCCAGAATTCCGACCGTGTAGTCGGCGAGCGCGCGATCGATCGCGGCGCGGGGTGGCTGCAACAGCATGGTCGGGTCGGTCCCCGTCGCAGCGAACGCCGAGTCGGCGAACCGAGCACCGATGGCCGCGTAGAGATCGCCTTTGTCGCTGAACTGCCGATACAGACGCGGTTTGGTGATACCCGCCTCGACAGCGAAAGCATCCATGCTCGGATGCGGCCCATCCCGGTCGAGCACCCTGATCGCGGCCTCGACGATGACATCCCGAGTCACCGGCGGAGGTCGTCGGCTGGCGCGGGTCACGGTCGGCAACGATACACGTACCAGCAGTACGCTCGAAGTATTCACGTATCGCCGGCGCAGAGGTCTTTACATGAGACATACCGTACCGGCAGTATCGTTGTTCGTACCGGCAGTACGAACTACCGGACATCGCATCGAAGGAGACGGTCCGTGTCGGATGCCCTGCGCCAACTCACCGCAACACTCGGCGCCCCACCGCCACCCGACTTCGCCACCCTCACCCCCGACGAGCTGGCACTCCTCGACGACTACGTCCGCGCCGCCCTCGACCACCGCAAGGCCGCCCTCGACGGCGCCCTCGACTCCGGCATGCGCCTGATCCCCCGCCTGGCCCGCCCCGCCGTGAAGAAGGTGCTCGGACTATGACCACAACCCACCACACCACCGTCGAGCTGGCCAAACTGGCCCGCGTCCTCGACCGCGACCCCTCCGACCTGCAGTTCCTCGCCACCCTCCCACCTGCGGCCCTGCGCGAATTCCGCGACCAGATCACCGATCTCACCGCCCGCCGCGAGGCCCGCCGCATGCAGCGCGTCGGCGCCGCCGCCAAGCTCGTCCCCGCCCCCATCGCCGCCAAGATCACCGAAGCCGCCTTCGGCCCGGTCCTGGCCGCCGCGATCGCCGGCTCGGTCGACCCCGCACGCGCCGTAGCGATCGCCAGCGCGCTCTCCCCCACCTTCCTCGCCGACGCCACCCTCACCCTCGACCCCCGCCGAGCCGTCGAACTGATCGCCCAGGTCCCCGGCCCGATGGCCGCGGCCGTCGCCAGCGAATTGATCACCCGCGGCGACTATCTGACGATGGGCAACCTCGCAGGATCAGTCCCCGACTCCGTCCTGCGCGCGGCCCTGCCCCACGCCTCCGACCTCGATATCCTCGAAGTCGGCTACTACCTCGAGGAAACCTCAGCAGCCGACCGCCTCCTCACCGTCGTCACCGACCGCGTCCCCGGTGTCATCCGAGCAACCCACGACGCAGGCGAATGGCCCAAAGCGATCACCCTGCTCGCCCTCCTGGGCCCCACCGAACGCTCCCGCCTGGCCAACGTCGTAGCCGCCCAAGAAGACGAAGTAATCGACGGCCTCCTCACCGCAGTAGAAGAACTCGACGCCTGGGACACCCTCCTCCCCGTAGCCGCAGGCATGGCCCCCACAGCCCTCCAACGCCTAGCCCAACGCCCCACCATGCAAAACCCCACCCTCCTCACCAAAATCGCCAACCTAGCCCTAACCCAAAACCTCTGGCTCTCCCTACTCCCCCTAGCCACCCACCTCTCCCCCACCCAACTCCACACCGTCGCCGCCCGAGTAGCCACCGAACCCGACGCCTCCCTAACCACCCTCATAGAACAAGCCCACACCGAAAACCACTGGCCAACCCTCCTCCCAGTAGCTCTGGCCCTCGATGCCCCCGACCGCAAACGCCTGGCCTCCCTCCCCGTAATGCACCGCCCCGACTTCCTCACCGCCGCCATAGAAGCCACCGCCACCCACAACCTCTGGCCCGAAGCCCTCCCCCTCCTCAACGACCTCCCCACCACAACCCACGACACCCTCGCGACCACCATAAACACCCTCACCGACAACGAATTCCGAGCCGCGGTCCAAGCCGCCCCCGCAGCCGATTGCACCACAACCCTGATACAAATCCTTCTCAGCCAGGACTTCTCCGCTCGATCCCGCTCCCTCACCATCATCAACGAATCCGACAACCTGGACACCCTTGTCCGCACTATCACCACGCGAGATCCCGCCATCTGGCAAGGCTTGTCCGACATCCGCACAGAAATCCCCGAACAACTCCGCAACCTGCTCACCGCGCATGCAACTCGATGCGGTCAACCAGAACTCGCGGACAATCTGACTGCCAGCTGATCGTCCGGGGACCTATCAGCGTCTCGAGACTGTGGAAGTCGTGAAGGACGCTCGTGCGGGACACGCATTGCGGTACAGCGTGTTCCGCAGCGAAGCAGTGCCGGATGCCGACGGCCTTACCCTGAAAGCCTCACTGCATCGGGATTGCGCAAAGCCTGGTCATCGCGGTCGCGCAATCGGGGTTGTCGGCGTTGGAAAAGGAGTCGGATAGGGGACATACTCGCCAGGGCCCGGCAGCCCGGACCTACGCAGACGCGGGTTCTCGGCAAGACGACATCCGGTCTGAGCGGTGATCGTCACGGTGAGCTGGTTCTTCCGGACAGAGATGCGGGCACCGTCCTCGCTGTTGACGAAGTCCTGGTGGTAGTTGCCGGGTATCTCGCTGATCACCGGCAGCGTCGCGCCGAAACGGGCGGCGACTTCGCGGGCACGGTCAGCGAACTGCTGCCAGCCATTGTCAGGAATGGCTGAGAGCGAAATGACCTTGACCTCGTAGTCCTCCAGTGCGAGCGCCGTTCCCTGGGTTTGGTCGTAGGGACGTCCGCAAGGCTTCGGCTCATACGAAATCCCAGAGTCCCATTCGAACGTCTCGGACTGGAGGAAGCCGTTAACGGCCGCGCCGATTTCCTCGACAGCGGAACGCATCTCGGCGAGTTCGTCTTCGAGGCTGCGGCGTTGAAGTAGGCGTTGCTCGGCTGCGGCCGTTTCTTCAAGGGTGGTGGGAGTCGGCTGACCGGCATGGGTGAGCTGCGCTTCGTACAAGCGGCAGCCGACCTTGGTTTCGATGGAGATCCCCTGGTTCCGGCCCAGCCAGATCCTGGTCCCGTCCTCCGGGTTGTAGAACGCACCGCCACCTACGAGCGGGTCCGGTCCAGAGGAGGGAACAGTCGCACCAACACGCTCCGCGATGTTCTTAACCCGCAGCGCGAACTGCTGCCACACTTCATCCGAAACGGCGACAGTCGGAGCAGAACTGTAACTCTCCAGACCGATCATCGCTCCGCCCGTCTGGTCATAGGGCTTGAAACATTGCTCGGTGCGGAGGTAGTCGCTCTTCGACCACTCGAAGGTGATACCTGGGATCAACTCGGCAGCGACTGCCGCGATTTCCATCGTCGTGGATCGCATCGCGGTAAATTCCGCCTCCGCACTGGGGCGTTCGCGCAGCCGCTGTGTCGCGGCGGCCGTCTCCTCCGGACCGGTGATGGTTGGGTGAGTGCGTGCCGCATCACATCCGATGACAAGACTCGAAGTGGCAAGACAGCACATCGCTACCACGAGCAGGTCGCGCACCTTCGCTATCTGTTGCCTCGTCCGGGTACGTCGTTTGCGTTGCGCCACCGTCGATCGTCGAGTCATCAGCCAGTCTTCGGGTTGGTGGCGTTCTCCGGCAATCCGGCGACGATCGCGGCGAGGTTGTAGCCCGAGCGGTGCAGGTTGCCGTTCGAACCCGTCCGACCGTATTCCGAGTGGGGGTTCTCGGCGCCGCTCTCGTAGTGCTGGTCACCGACGGTGATCGGGTCAGTGCTCAGATGGGTGACCCAGGGCATCTCGTCCGGGCTCCGGCCGAACGAATCGAGGTTGCCGACGATCTCGCCGTGTTCGGTCATCTCGTAAACGTGGCCGTTGCGGAGCCCGAGATCGCCCGCGTTCTCCACCGCGTCGTTGAACCCGAGGTTGGTGATGGGCGAACCCAATCCGTTCAGGCCCGGCTGACCCGGAATGTCGGCACCCAAGCCCGGCGACCCGTAGAAGACGACGTCGTCGACAACGCCGGACTGCTGCTGCAAGGCGTGGCTGGTCGCCAACGATCCGTAGGAGTGGCCGAGCGCGGTGATATGGGGATCGTTCTTCTCGCTGGCGACGTCGAGGCCGGTGTAAAACGACGACAACGGTTGCGCCGCTTCCTGTGCACGACCTTCGTTGGTGACGTTGATCATGTCGGGCTCGACTTCGGACAGACTCCCCATCCCACCCTGCGGCGGGTCGTAACCGAACCAGGACACCGCCGCGATTTCTTCACCCTCACGCCCCTCCGCTTTCAGTTGGGACTGAGAGGTTTCGATCATTTTCCCGGCCTCGCCCAGCATGCCGCCGTTCACGTTTTTCGGCTCGCCGCCACCTAGAAGGGTCGAGTCCAAATCCGAGCCGAGTCCGGGGGTCGTGACTGAAATATGGTCAGCTGTATCGGGATTGCCGACTGACACAGCGGCGCGACCCTGGCGCCCGGACTGCATATCGAGCGCCATCAGATAGCGCGGCGGATTCGACGAGCCAGGGTTGTCCCCGACCGCGGTCTTGACCGCCGCGAGGTCCTTGAGTTTCTGCTCCGTGCGGTCCAGGCCGGTTTGCGCCTCCGCAACTCCGGCCATGTCCCCCGTGGCGCCGGCGGCCACCACGGCAGCCTCGAACCTCGATTTGTCGTCCAGGAGTCGATCCTGTTCGGGCTGGATCATCGCCCGGTTCGCCTTGTCGCGCACCTCGACAGGCAGTCCATCAAGGTTGCCGATGACCCCAGGTGAGCTGGCCTGGACCTCGTTCTTCTGCGCAGTGGTGAGCGAATCCCACCATGCCCGATTTGCTTGCGGTGTAGCACCTTTCGGTGGTTGCGGGGTGCCTGTCGTCGGTGTGCTCTCGTTGTTGAACGAGTCCGGTGTCGGCAGATTCTCGAACGCGGCTTCGATCGCCGCTTTCGCTGCGGTATCGGCATTGACCGCACCGGTCAGGGCGTCCTTGACCCACTTGGTGTGGTCCTTGGCCGACACGTCCAACGCGGCCATGCCGACGGTGTACTTGTCGGCGACCACCTTCGGATCTGTCGACGCGCTCGCGACTGCCGAGTACAGGCGTTGCTTAGCCGTTTCGCCGACCACGCACGTGCCGTCGTCGCGAACCTCGAAACCCTTGCCGATCGCGTCGGCCTTCTTCGACACCAGCAGATCGCGCGCAGACCCGATCGTCGACTGCGCAGTGGCCGCGGCATCCCGACCGCGTTCGAGAGCGTCGATGATGATCAACGCCTTTTTGTGGACCTCGTCGTAGCGGGCCCGCATGGCATCGCCGGTTTCGCGACGGAACGTGTCACGTGAGGCATCGACCGCACGATATTGGGTGTCGACCGCGGTGCGTAGCTCGCCCGCCTGCCGGGTGAACTCGACAGCCTGAGCGCCGAACGCGACCGGTTTCCACGACTCGACCAGCGGAACCGTCAGATGCTGACTCATCGCTCACCTGTCCTTTGCAGCGCACCAGCAAACGCCTGGTCCTGCTGCTGGAACGTGATCACCGCCGCTACGGTCTTGCCGCTCAGCTCCGCCAGCGCGGTCCCCACCGCGCCCATCGCCTTGTCCGCGCGCCGTGACGCGACCTGATACGCCGGTGGAGTGTCACCATTGGGCATGCACTCGTAGACGCCATCGGCGAGTGCACCGCCTTTGCCGATGACTTGGACCTCTTGGCCTGCGGTACCCATCCCCGCGGCGAGTGCGCGCACGGCATCCGGGTCGAGATCGAACGATTCAGCACTCGGTGTCGGACTCACTGGATTTCCCTCCCCCAGGGTTACGCTGCGACGCTCCCCAACGCGATCGACTCCCGGCCACTATAGACTCCCGCAGGCACCGCCAGGATGATCGATAGGGGAACAACATCATGACCGGCGCACTCGATCCACTCCACGCCAACACCGACCGACTTCACGCCGGCATCACTCGACCCGCATCAGCGGCGCTAGTCGGGGCAGTCGCATCGGTGCAGGTCAGCGCCGACGGAGCCCTGGAAGCGATCCACCTCACCGAGGCAGGCCGCCGCCTCGACCCTGACACTCTCGTCGACGCGATCATTCGCCTCCACGCCACGGCGCTCGCCCGGTCTCGCCAGGCTCTAAACGCGGCGATAGCCGAAATCGACAACGATCCACGCCTGCGAGCTCAGCGGGAACGCTATGCGGACGCGCTCGACCAGCCACTGCCACAGCAGCCGTTGTTCCCGACGCAGCAACCAACGTCGCCGCCGCAGTATCAGCCGGTCCCACCACAGCATCAGTCGCCATATACCCAGTCGGTCGCACATGAGCAGCATCCGGGCTGGGCACCTCCAGCGACAACACCAGCGGCGGCCTCTCGGCGCGAACCGACACTAGAAGATGACGAAGCCGACGACGAGTACTTCCAACGGGAATCCTGGCTCGAACGCTAGACCAGAGGGCGCCCAAACCTGCTCAGGCCAGGACGCCAGCCGCGAAAGTGACCGAAATCAACATGCAGCCCGTATAAAGATGATGTCGGTCGCACCTTCGCTCGAATGTGCGACCCATCGAGTTTGAGACACGCCCCCTTCGTCGGCGTGTTCCGCACGACCTGATTCAAGGGCAGGGCAAATCTTTGTGTTACGCCAGTAATCCTTCAAATACTCCGGGACGCCGCGACTGAATCGGTCAATATTTGACCCCACCTTGAATTCATTCATTTCACTGGCCGGAACTTCAACGACCGCGATCATAGTCTCGTCCCCGAAAGATGTCCGGACTTCATACTCCGCCAGTTCGGCTCCCGCCGGGAACCGAAAGGAACCACACGATTCGAGTGCGCGCAGATCTGAACGTTGACCCGCGCAGCCCACAATCACGAATGCAGCTAGAATGACCGCAGCAGCAAGAACTGCCCCACCGAATTTCCGCTTCACAGCTTCTGAACCCATGTTTGGATGGTGTCGGACTGTCCGCGCGCCACATAGCTTCGCGCCCATCCGATCTCTTCGAGATCACGCATATGGGCACCGATTTCATTTGCAGTATTTCTCTTCACGTTGCCGAATGGAATCCAGTTCTTCGCTTCAAAATTATAATAGTTGGCTGCAAGCATTACGCGTCTGACAAGCAGCTGACCGAAGCCATCGTCTCGAGCCCCCTCTATCTCACCGGGCGTAGTGCGCACCGCAAGATCCTGATGACGTGGATCGAGGGCATGTTCCTGTCGAGAGAAACGGCGTCACCGGATTCCCTATCCATCGAACATGTAATGCCCCAATCTCTTTCGGCCAAATGGCGCGCGGATCTGAGCGCCGAACACGGCGTGGACGAGATCGACACCCTGCACGAGAACTACGTCCATACCCTCGGCAATCTCACCCTCACCGGCTACAACGAGAGCTGAAGCAACCACGAGTTCGCCCGCAAGCGAGAAACCCTGCGCGCAAGCAGCATCCGCATGAACCAGGACATCGCCGCGCACGAATCCTGGGGCCCGGGGCAACGCGCGCGAATCCTGGGGCCCGGGGCAAATCGAGAAGCGGAGCTTGGCGCTGGCCGAGCGGATCACAAAATTCTGGGCGGGTCCCGCCGACGAATCAGCCTTCCCAGAAAACCCCACCTGGGCCGAACTCAACCGGCTGCTCACCGTGATTCCCGCCGGACGTTGGACGACCTACGGCGATCTCGCCGTCCTACTCGGCACCGCGCCACAGCCGCTCGGTAACCGCCTCAGGTCCCACCCGGCCCCCAACGCTCACCGAGTTCTCGGCTCCCAGGGCACCGTGTCCGAAGGTTTCAGCTGGCCCGACCCCAATTGCACTGACGACCCCCGTCAACTCCTCGAAACCGAAGGAGTCCGTTTCTCCGCTTACGGCCACGCAGACCCGACCCAGCGCCTGTGTCCCACCGAGCTGAAGCAACTACAGTCCGACGGGGTGCCCGGTCTAACGCGGTAACCCGGCAGCAGCTGTTGGCAACGCGACTGGTCGTCGTGCCCGAGATCGTAGCTTGTAGTACTCCGCTCCAGCTGCCTCGAGCTCGAATCATCCGGACGGCCACGAGGAGGTCAGCGCTGCTGGTCTCATCGAGATCCGGTTCGGTTTCGGCCACCGATTCTCGGGCAGCGGATGCACGCTTGTGCACCGCGGCACGTTGACACGCGTCGCACATGGCGTGTATCGCTTCCCCAAATACCCAGCTGGCGAGTACGACGGACTCATGCTAGCCGCGCTCTGGACGCGCGCCAGTACGCAGCCACCTCCGAAACCCACCACACCCGCCCCTAAATCGGCCGCAAATCCACTTTGAGTGATTCAGCGACGGGATTTGCCGCCGCCGAGAAACCCGACGTGAGTCCGGCGACGGGCCCTCATCAATCGGTCTCCACAGCCTCCTTCGCGACGACAGTGTCGTAGAGGCCAACGTGCCGAAGGTCCTCGTGGGAGTCAATTCCGGTGTAGGACAACGAGGCATCCTCATAGCGCCGGAAAGCGAAGACCGCTTGATTCATTTGCCCCGAATTGAACACGTTGAGCGAGACAAGCAGGTTGAAATCCTCAACAGATAGGCCAGTTACCGTGCGGAAAAGACCGGGTTCAATCTTCGTGATTACGTCCTGAAGGGTGTTCTCCCGGAAGTCGGTCAGGTACATAAAGGCAGGTATACGAGTCGCAAACTTTATCAGCTTCTCTTGAATTTGCTTACGCTTGGACTTGTATTCCTTTTCCTCGTCCGTTAACTCCTTTTTCTCTTTGGACGTAAGCTCCTCACCCTTCGCCTTCTTTGCCTCCTTCACTTTCTCACTCTTGTTGATAACGGTCTCAATAACGTTGTCGCCGAGCGCACGAAAGCCCTCGATGTTCAAGACCGCTTCCAAAGCTTCCTTGTTATTAAGGATCCGCCGCAGAGTGTCGTTGTCTACGTTGACGAGCAAGGCCGACTCCCACTTGCGCGCCAGCAAAGTCGCACTGGTGCCCGCCATTGCGATGTCCAAAATGCCTCCCGCATCGACTTGAGTCATGTGCGATCCATCATAGGCAAGCACAGGCAGGAATGACACGAGATCCTCCACAGACTTCTCAGGGTTGGTCTCGGTCGGATTCAGTCCGATACCATAGTCTGCAAGCTGACGAAGGGCGCGAGTGGGGGCGAAATCAAAGACGAAGCAAACCGGCTTGTACACCTCTTCCTCGTGCGGGTTATCTCCGTTTGGGTTCTTCTGACTCCACGGCGACTGCACTCGAAAAGCGGCTTGGAAATATGTCTCAGGCGACTTGAGGTTTCGCAACATTAGAATTGACGTCCACTGCGCGACCGTTACGCCGGTGGTGAGCTTGCCGCAAGATAGGGTGATGGAGCCTGCCTCGTGACCACTGCCAATCGCTCTCCGGACAGGCGGCAGAGCGTCCAATCCTATTCCAGCAATGCTGCCAGCGACTGTGAGTACCTTGTACCTGCGGAAGAAAGTGTTCTGAGGCTCCGAGAGCAGGTTGGCCATCGCGTGGCACGCGGCGACGTTGGGAAGAAACCAGAAGGAGTGCTGAAGATGGGAAAGGAGACGCACATCTGAATAGGGGAACGGAGGCCGCTCCTTTAGATTGTCTACCTGCGAGGGCGCATACGCACCGCGGATGATGTCGAGCCACTTCTGAACATCGCTCTTGTGTGTGAACTTTGCTGACTTACCTGCACCGGCGGCAGCGAAGAACGCATTGAGGTCAAACTCATCAAATTCACCGCTGTTCGCAATAGACAACAGCTCATCAGGCATCTGATAAGTCATCAGCCGCATCTGCGGGAGTGAGCCGTAAGGGTTCAACTTGTCAGGCCAGGAATTGGCAAAGTTTTCCTTGGCTCGCTGCTCATCCGTGTAGGTCCAATTGAATATTTGTTCCTCGATGAACTCACCGGTTGCCAGAGCTTTGAAGGGTGTGCCCGACAAGTAGAGGTAGGCACGGGTAGTAATCGGAAGAAATTCAGCCTCGTTCTCAGACAGTTCACCAAGGTCTTCATTCACCACCTCAAGATCCCCCGAGAACTCAACGTGGACCTCCTTCTTGGCTACTGCGTCGTCTTCACCTTCGAAGAGTTCCTTGGCCGTGTCGCGCCATGCTCCGAAGTGATACTCATCGAAGACAACCAGATCCCAGTTGATCTCGTGAAGCCACTGATTCTTGGATTTAATGTTGCCCAACTTGTCGCGGCCCAAAAGATCTTGGAATGAACCGAAGTAGACGAGGGGCTTATGCTTGTCCACCGAAAGCGGGTCGACCCCTGACTGCATGCTCATGTACTGCCAGCCGTCGAAGTCAGCGTGGCTCTCAAGGTCAGCCTGCCATGCGTCCTCGACAGCAGGCTTGAAAGTCACTACCAGCACACGCGTCGCACCAATCTTCTTGGCCAACTGGTAGGAAGTGAAGGTCTTTCCGAAGCGCATCTTCGCGTTCCATAGGAAGCGCGGGACGGCATGCATGTTTTCACTCCACACGGAGTTGAAGTATTCGTGAGTCGCTTTAACAGCTGACACCTGCTCCGCCCGCATGGGGAAGGTCTCGTGGTGAGTGCCCGTCAGCTTCTGACCCGTGCGCAGCTCAGTCATTGCCGTCTGCACGTCAGCCAGCGTGCAACGGACCCACTCCCCTGCGCCTGAGGCGGGCTCGACACTCTCAAAGCCCTTGGCATTCAAGCGCGCACGAACCTGATGATCAGTGAAGGATGATCCGTCCAAACGCTCAGCAGGTTCGTCCCATAGAATCTTGGGCCTAATGCCAGCAGTCTTGGTCTGCTCTTCGATCCGCTTCTTCACATTGCGGGTGGTCTGGCCGACCTTGATTAACCCTCCATGAGCGGGGCTATCGATGGTATAGGCATACACCCTCAGCCGCGCGTCAGACTTGGGAGGAAGTAGTTCTTCGATGGGCTTAGACATTGGCTGCCTTACCACTCTCCATCGGCTTGATAAAGGACTCGATGTACGCCTGCTCCTCTGCGGTGATCCCATATTTATGGTATAGGTCAGCATCGGTCCATTTACGATCCCATGCCTGTACTGGAACCCAACGATACATACCGCGGAACACGTGTTGTGCTGGCTTCCGGAGCGAAATTAGAAAACGCGCCAACCTCGTCCGCAGGTACGACTCGACACTTACTGCTTCCGCCTTAGAATCAAGCGGGCCAGCGACGAGGTAAGTCTGCGTGCAGGCCGAGCCCGGTTCACCAAGAATTGGCGGCCCCAACACCACATCCACGCCTGTCTTCTCGCGCTCACGACCAGAACCAGCGACAGGTAGGTAGAGCTTCCATACGTCAATCAATGGAGTATTCTTGCTGATCGCCGACCGTGCCATCGCGCCACTTACGCGACGAGTGCCGTGATTGGCGTAGAGACGCACCGAGCCCTTCCCTGGCTCAATGTCTTGTTTGTAATCCTTGAAGTTCGTTGCAAGCCCGAATGGCGTGTCACCGCTAACGAGTCCTTCAAAGACCTCCTCGCCCAGGGCAAGAACCTTGTGGAGGATGTCCACCGCCCTTTTGTCACGGACGAAGACCTCAAACTCGTCTAGCTTGCGATCGTAAGGGCCAATAGCAAGACCGCCACGATGATAGGTGCACTCGCACAGGCCAGGGTTGTCTCGATCCCACAGGAAGTAGCAGATGCCGCCACCAATTCCGACTGTCGGAAACGCATCCTTCGCGTTCTCGAAATCGACGAGCGTCCGAACTCGATCGTCCGCGAGGAACTCGGCCCTAAATTCACTGAGACCCCTTCCACCAGCCATGAAACGCGACGGAATGACCATACTGAGCAAGCGTGGCTCAAGCTTCATTGCCTGCTTCACGAAGAGCTGGTAGATCGGCGAATCGTTCGTTCCTCCGCCTCCACCTGTCATCTGGTAGGGCGGATTGCCAATAATCACGTCGAACTGCATGTTTGCTCCGAACAGCTCCGCGATGAGAGCATCGATGTCGTCGGTGTGTATGAAGGCGTAGGCATGGGACTCAAGGCTGTCTCCACGGTCGAGAGCAATCTGGCTTGCACCACAGTACTTGCACTTGCCGTTGGTGAACTTCTCGACGCTATTACCGTCCTTGTTGGCGGTGACAACCCGTTCCTTGCCACCGACCCATGTATGTTCGATCCGCTTGAACCAGATGTTTCCGTCCGCGTTGTCAAATGAGTTTGCGATGGAGTGGGGCCCGTTGGCCCACTTTGAGCAGTAGAGGCTCCGACGAGCCAGCATGCTCGTTAGGTCCGAAATGCCAATACCGAAGACCTGTTTGGATAGGATGTGATCGACGCGCTCCTCAAGGTCAGGGATAACGGCTTCCAGCCCTAGTATCAGCCGAGTCGCGATCTCTCGCAGAAATACTCCCGATTTAGTGAAGGGATCGAGGAAGGTTACGTTAGGGTTGGACCACAGGTCGCCTCCGTTGTTGGCCTTCGACCAAGCCATCGCTAAGTTGTCAAGCATGTGGTTGGCGAACTCGGGCGGAGTGAAGACTTCATCATTCGAGAGGTTGGCGATGCAGTTCAAAACATCGGGATTGCGTCCCCGCAGGGCGAAGCTGGCCTTACTGCTCATGAGATAAGATCCCGAACGGTCATGAGCGGATAGCTCTTTGTCGGCGTAAACACCTCATGCTTGCCGATGTCCGCGAACAGGGAGTCCTCGTCGCTGAAGGAGCCCATTTGCGTGAGGGTGTCGAACCGAAAGTCTCGACGCTGGAACTTACCTCTTCCAAAGTAGCCCCACTCCGCGAAGCTGATCGGCGCACCAGCACTATTCAGAAGTGTCTGAGCATCTCCGTGAACGATGTTTTGGCTGAGAACATACTCCGCAGCTGTGTGAAGATCGTCTTCCTCGTGCAGCTCAAGGAATGCGTCGAATACCTCAAGCATGTTCTGACGGCATTCGGCCACATTGTCGGGCAGCAACTCAATGCCATAAATGCACATTAGCGCGTGCAAAGAGTGGTGACGCCTCTCAAAGTCACTCTTTCGATATTTACGTTCGGCTGTCGTAAGTTTGCGCGCCAGCACACGTACGAGAAAGTTGCCAGACCCACACGCTGGCTCAAGAAA
Organism: Nocardia sp. NPDC058480; assembly: GCF_042720495.1. Classification (NCBI taxonomy): domain Bacteria; kingdom Bacillati; phylum Actinomycetota; class Actinomycetes; order Mycobacteriales; family Nocardiaceae; genus Nocardia; species Nocardia sp. NPDC058480. The sequence continues at coordinate 110,861 of NZ_JBHXMN010000014.1, forward strand.
ACGCGAATCGATGCGCTCCGACTCACCCTTAACCTGATCTAGCATGGCCTCAACCAGCCAATCAGGCGTGAATACCTCGCCGTGATCTGCAACTCGCTTTTTTGACTTCACCAACGACACGATCTCAACCCTTCTGACCGAGGAGCGCTCGGCGTGCAGCGATCTACCCACATACGGGTGAACAGCAGCGCCAATGGTAGTAGATGGCTCCGACACTTCGCGACAGAACAGCAGCCCCGTGACTTGGGGTCAACAATCAACGCGACCGCCAAACCACGCGGACGGAGGCACGAGCAATCATCGGCGACTGCTTGGTCAAGCTTACCTAGGGCAGACAGTTCGAACGTTCAGGGGACAACCCCGAACGGCCGAAGTCACCGCCTTAGGTGGCGTTTGGAGCAAAGATTCGTCCCGTCCCCACTGTTCACTGGGTACGACTCCCGGCGCGTACACTTGACGGTCTCGTGGGCTCTACCAGCAACACCACTATGCGAGAAGCCTCAGGCTGGCCGACTGCGATTGGTGGTCACGGCCGCTACGGTCGCTGGGTTCGGTTGACAACCGAGAGAAAACTTTCGATCCGTTTCCCCGACGCGGGCAGATACGGCCGATACTCAGCGACAGCGAGAACGTAGGTCCACCCAAACATACGGCTCGGTGTCAGCAGTGGGTGAGAAGCCAGATCACCGAGCCGCTCAGGGATGGTGCGGGGTCCGTCCTGGATCGCCACCCACAGGGCAGCCTCAGCGTTCACGTCACCAACGGCGCCGAGCGGGTCGATCGTGTACCAGAGGTCGGGACCTTGCAGGATGTTCTTGGCTTGCAGATCGGCGTGTAGCACGTGCCGTCGTTCAGTTGTGATCAACAGTCGCTCGAACACCCGTTGCGCCTCCTCGAGGTGCCGATTGATCCCAACCCTTTCGACAGCCTCGGCGAACCGCGGATCATCAAATCGCTCTCTGGCCCAACCCATTCGCATCTGCACGACGTCGGCAAGGTCCTTCAACACTGGCGGCTCGGGCAGATCCGGAGCATTGAGCCTGCTGAGCAGCGTTGCGAAACTTGCCGATTCCCCGGGATCGCTGCCAGGCCAGACGACAGTGCCGGGGACGATCCGGGTCATCAAGAAGACCCCTGTATCGATGTCGTGTTGCAGAACCGAGGGCGCCGCATTGCCAGCCGCCCATCGGTCAATCATCCGCATCTCGGTGTTGCCTGCCTCCAGATCAACAGGGATCTTCAGCACCGCCGCGCAACCAGTCTCGACCTCAATGCAGTACGCACAGCACGACATCGCACCGTTCTCCGCGATGCTGTCCAACTCCAGGCCCCACCGCTCGGCGTAGTAGCCGAGTCGGTCGGGCAACGCACCGAGCCAAGCGCGGCCGTCCTGCTCACCGCGCAGGAAGATGATCGCCGCTTCCAGCCGTTCGGGGATTGTCGGGACGTTCATCGAGACAGCACCTCCTTGATTCGGTGGGTGACACGGTCCACGTCGTTCTCATCGTTGTAGATGTGCGTTGCGAGCCGCAGCAGGCATTCCCCCTGGGCGCCCTGGCCGACCCATGCTCGGATCTCCGCAGCCTGCAGCAAGTCCTTGACCTGCAGCGGGTTTGCTCCGTCGAGAATGAAGGCCCGAAGACGAGGCGGCCGGAATTCCGGTGCCGATGTCCATCTTGCCCCGGAGTCGACCATTACGTGGTCTGCCAAGTCTGCAAGCTTCTTGCAGCCGTCGATCAGTCCATCTGACTCCCAATCGGCCCACTGCTCGATCGCTGTCTGCACGGTGAGACGTGGGACCGGATCGAACGTGCCTGGCCAGGAGAATCGCTCGACCACGCTAGATGAATCCCAAGTCAGCGAGACTTCCGCGGGACGAATGAGAGTGTCGAATTCTGAAGCAAGCCAGAGGAATCCGACGGGCCGCAGCGTCGGAAACCACTTGTGCAGAGTTCCGAAGACCGCGGATGCGCCCCACTGCCTGGGTTTCAGCGGAATGTGCCCGGGACCGTGCGCCGCATCGACGATCAACTGCGCACCTCGCTGTGCTGCCCAATTGCCAAGTTCGGACATCGGCAGTTCGATCGCGGTCGACGAGGTGATGGCGCTGACTTGTAGATAATCGACTGGACCTGGTATTTGCGCGTCGAGCTCGGCCATAAGTTCGGTGGTCGACTCGAAAGGCATTGGTACCGACACTGAGATGAGGCTGGCGCCCGCCTTCGCACAGGCAATCTCCCAGGCGCGGCGGATTGATGAGTACTCGACATCGAGGATCACCACAACGCTGTTCGATGACAGCGGAACCGAAGCAATGATCGCGGCGGCCGCCGATGTCGCGTTGGTGCACAACGTAATTCGATCCTGATCGATCCCCAGTGCGCGGGCCACGTCGGCTGTTTGTACTTCGAGTCGCGCGGTGAGCTCAGCGCCGAGATGAACAGTCGGGTCCGATTCGATCTCGCGGCGAAGGCGTTCTCCTTCTTCGATTGCGCGCAGCGAGCTCAGCCCATAGGACGCATGGTTGAACTGAATGATGTCCGCAACCAATGGAAACTGTACGACTGCAGTGGATTTCATAACAGCCCAGCTCTCAGTTGCGCCAAGCTCGGCACATCGAACCGGAAAATCGCGTCGGCTGCTTGCGCGTCCTCCTCGGGCACGCCCAACACGCTGATAGCGAACGAAACCGGATCCCAGACCAGCGGGCGTTCACGGAGCCGTTCGACCAACCCCCGCAAGAGCTGACGAGACTCCACAAGCAGGAAGTCTTCGCCGGTCGCACGCGTCAGTTCGTCGAGAAACTCGCCGCCAGCCACCGGGCTGTGCTGCCACTCGATCTCGGCCAGCTGGCAGGCAAGCGTTGTCGAAATCCGTCCTGCCGCCGAGTCCTGGCTGATGTCGGTGAATACCGCGAAAGCGTTTGCAGCGTTAGGGAACTCGCCTCGCAACCCCAGCACACGACTGAGGTCACGGACGTGCGGTGGGTTCTCACTGGCCACCCCGGAGGTCTGCGACATCTCACGCAACTGGGCAAGCAGCTGAGCCGATCGCTCGAGCTCCATGCAGGCCATCGTCTTCTTGCTGAGCCAGTGCACGGCTTCGTACTCGGCATACGGATGTCCAGCCGCGGCTGCAACATCAATCGCTTTCTGCAGCCACTGTTCGGCCTCCATCGGCTGAAACGCGGCCAGGTGCGCGAGCCCGCGGTGACCGAAAGCCCGTGATTGCACTTCGGGGTCTGCGGACATCGCTGCGACCTGGTCACACAGGTCGATGCACCGCACGCAGTCCTGAACCGGCCCGCACAGCGCGACCTCGGCGTAGAGGTTCAACGTCTCCGCGAGCAAATCGCCAGGTTCTGGATAGGCGACCGCCAACTGGTCGAGTACGTCCACCGTCTCCGTCCAGCGGCAAGTCATGCGCAGGGTTCGCGCCCACAGCAGTCGTACACGTGCCACCAAGGCGGGATCCGCCGTCTCAGCCTCAGGCAGTTCGAGCGCAGCTACACACGCGTCCACTCCCCCGACGTGGTCGCCGCCGGCAGCGAGGCATTCAGCCAGTAGCGCGAAGGCATCGAAGCTCGGTGCGTTTTCGACCGCGATCCGTGCGAGGTCGCGTGCTTTCGAGACCGCTCCCAGCGCGAACTGACGTCGCGCGGCCTGCAACGCAAGCCGGCCGGCCTTCCCGCTGTTGCGTGCTTCGACAGCGACCGCTGCCGCGCGCACCCACAACTCGTCGTCCCAGTCCTGCTCGGCTTCGATGATCTGCAGCAATTTGGCGTGGTGCCGCCGCCACCGCGGCCCGTTGGCCACGCCGCGCTCGCGCAATACCTGCGCGAAGAGCGGGTGATGAATTCGGTAGCGGTCGTATTCATTTCGTCGATCAGCAGGGCGGACGAGGTCGTGCTCGTCGAACAGAACGTGCAGTCGCTCGAATACATCGTCGATGTCGAGCCTGGTGAGTTTGGCGAGGTAGTCGACTTCGAAGTTGTAGCCGATCAGTGCCGCCGTCTCGAGCAACCGCAGATCCTCGGAGGACAGGTAGGACAGTCGATCCTCGATGACGGCCGTGATCTGTCGTGGCGGAAGGTGACCATTGCGTTGGTTCACGCGCGCCAACGACTCCGCGAACAGCGGATTACCCGCGCTCAACCGGACGATCCTCGATACCGCATGTGACGCGATGCTCGGACCGGCGACGGTTCGACGGACCAGCTCCTCGGTGTCTTGCGGCGACAAACGCGGCAGATCGATGACTGGTGTATCCGGGAGGTACCGGCACAGTCGAAAGACCGTCCGCTGCAACGGATGCGTCTGCTCCACTGACTTCAATTGATCGGAGCGGTACGCAAGGACCAGGACGAGTGGGCCCTTCACCCGCAGCGCGATCGTTGTCAGAAGGTCGATGGTCGCGGTATCCGCCCAATGCAGATCATCGAGCACCATCAGCAGCGGAGCGTCAGTGACGATATCCTCGATGAGGCGGAGTAGCTGGTCGAGGCGGCTGTCCATCTCCGTCCGATCACCACCACTCGCGGCGTAGGACTGTCCGGTACGGACGCCAGCTGCGAGAACCTGGCCAACGACCGGCACAGATTCGATCCAGTCGGGTGCGTTTTCCTTGAAAGACTGAGTGATTCGATGCCAGCGGGAGGGCGAACTCGATCGTTGCGCCGAAGCTGCCATCGAACGCAGGCACTCGCGCACAGCCTGGAACGAATCCGAGGCGAGCGAATTCAGCATCGCTTGGCCATAGCCGGTCAACAGGTGCGCTGCGCTGTGCCGGGCGGCAGCCTCGTGAGCGAACACCGTCAGCAGGCTCGTCTTCCCGACCCCCGCCTCGCCGCGCAGGACGATAACGCTCGCCTTCTTCTGCTCGACCGACTGATCGACGGCCCTCAACAACAGCGCCAGCTCGTCGATTCTATCCACCAGCGGGGCTGGTGCGGCTGTCCCTGGCAAAGCGTTCCCCTCGCTTATGGTCCTTGCGCTACGCGCATGGCTTGCACGCATCATAGATGGATGGACGGTTCGATCGAGAGCTGTTGCGGTGCCGTAGGATTGGGCAAATTTTCAGCGGCTACAAGGATTCCTCCTCGAGGTGCTTCACCAATACATCGAAGGTCGGCGTCGCATCAGGCCACGTGGGGGTCAGATTCCCGACACAGGCCCAACCCCAGCGGCGATACGCGCTGTAAGCCCGGTCGTTGTCAGGATTGACCAGCAGCGTGGCACGAGCCTCGGTGCGTTCTGCGAGCAGCTCATCGTGAAGAGCATGGGCGATACCGCGGCCTGAGTGAGACTGGTCGACCATGACCTCGCTCAGCGCGAAAGTCCTTGCGCCACTTTCCTCGATGAATTCCGTGACCTCTGCGGATTCGTTCAGTTGGAGGCCAACCCACCATGCCGTGTTGGGAGTCAGCGGCCATCCCCAGGTCTGACCGACCGCGACGCCGTTCAGGTAGGCGACGACGAGTTCGAAACCACTTCCGCGTGCAGGATCGGTGTAGGCGTCGAAGCGCTGCATGAACGTCTCGGGCGAACTGAAGGCGCGTCTCGATTCGATGGCGTCACGATAGGACCGGCGATAGACGTCTTCCACGACGTCACGGCCTTCGCGCGCAGCGTCGGCCGTGTAGTGGGCGAACTCCAGACCGTTCACGCGGTCAGGACTTTCCGATCGAGCTGGTCATACCGGTCGGCGAAGCCAGAAGACTTGGCGGCGTGGAGCGCTCGAACCGGGGCCATCACCCGAAGAGTGCGGGGAGATCCGATCACGTCGAGGGTGGCTAGCACCGATTGGGCCGCCGATAGCGCTCCGCGCGTATCCCCCACGGCGGCAAGGATTGTCGCATGCCAAGCGCGGGTATTTGCCTCGTTTCGCACACTCTGCCCTTCCATCGCGCGCGCGTAGTGGGTGAGCGAGGTGCGATAGTCGCCGAGGTCGCTGTGCGCACGTGCCTCGTGTCCCGCCAACTCGGACGGGTCGACAAAGCGCAACCATCGCGGGCAGTGGCCGAGGAGTTCAGAATCCAACGCCGTATTCATCGCGGAATGTGCCTTGGTCATCGCGGTTCGGAAGCCGTCGTGGTTGCCGACCTGGGCCCAGGCCTGCGCCTTGCGAACCTCGATCAGCGCGTGCACGCGGCCAGGCTTCCAGTCCTCGGCCAGGCGGTCTGCCCGGCTCGCGTTCTGCAGCGCCAGATGCGGGTTGCCCGTGCCCTGCCGAGATAGTCCGATTTCCTGGTTCGCGGCATTGAGCAGAGCGTGAACGGCAAGCTCATCGTCACCGGACAGCATGGACATCTCCAACGCTGTGCGATAGGAGGAACGGGCAAGGTCGTGGCGATCCGCGTCATAGGCGAGCCAACCGGTGATGACAGCAAGGTTGCCCACGGCGCTCGCGGCGGCCGCACCCATAGCCGGATCGCAATGGGCTTCATCGAATTCACGACGAGCTCGGGTCAACGCGGAGCTCGCGGCTTCTACCAACCGGGCTCCGCCCTCGCGCTGATCGCGTTGCGCGAGGTCCTCCGCGTAGTCGACCCAGGCCCTCACCTCGTGGAGCCCAATGCGCGGTTGCCGAGGGGTCGGCCCCGCGAGCGAGATGGCACTCGCGGTAGTCGCGATTCCGAATCGTCTACGGTTCACGTCGTCCTCGCTCTCCGAGTCCAGCGCCGCAAGCGCCGACTGCATTCGCTGGAGCTGCTCCGCGGTAAGTCGGGCGAGCAGTGTGTCGAGCGCAGCCGCCGACGCGCCGCGAACCGGCTTCGCCTCGGTGGCCCGACCCTCCCACTTGCGAACGGTGACGGTCTCGAAGCCTAACCGCTCAGCGAACACAGACTGGCTCTCCCGCAACGCGTCCACCCGCAACGCCCGCACGTGCACTGCCGTCCATTTGCCGACGATCATCGTCGCCCCCGTCTTCGCCGTCGTCGATAGGTCGGATTGGTATCACCTTCGTATCAGGATCGGCGCTGTTGGAAACCAACCTCGCCCACCACGCTGGAAGACATCTCGTCCACCCTCTTCCAACGTCGTATTCCCAGGCTACGCGGGCAAACGTGAGAAGAATACGCAAATCCAGGAGTCAACGATGTCGACCATCGACCAAGCGCTCGTCCTCCGCATCCTGCAACCCGGCGGACAGCTCACCGACCGCCAAATCGCCGCCAACACAGCACTATCCATCCGCCGAGCCAGGCGTGCACTACGCACCCTCCACCTCAATGGCCTACTCCGCGAAGTCACCCACCGCCACGCCTGGGAACTCTCGACCTGCGGCCACGCCTACACCAACACACCCACCGGCCAAGCCATGCTCGACGTACCCCGATCGGCACTCGTCGGATGAAACCCATCGCCATCGGATACCTGCGATCCGACATCTCCGGCACAGCCCAGAACTGGGATGAGATCCGAATCCGCTCCCTCGCGAAGCGATACGGCTACGACCTCGCTAGAACCATCGTGTTCACCCCACGGACCCCAGACCCGATCACCCGATTGATCACCACCGCCCACCGGACCGCCGCCGAAGCCATCTTCACTCCCCACCTCGCGCACCTCGGCGCCGAACTGCCCAGCATTCTTATCCGAACGTGCGACGTGATCACCGTCGATGACGAGAACACCTATGCAAGGGCGTATTTCGTTTGCCGTAGCCGTACGGTGATCACATGATCCGTGAGCAGTCCGGCGACCTACTCCGCGCCGACGTCGAAGCGCTCGTCAACGCCGTCAACACCGTCGGAGTGATGGGCAAGGGGATCGCGCTGAAGTTCAAGCAGACCTACCCGGAGATGTTTCAGGAGTATGCCCGAGCCGCACGGGCGGGCGAAGTTCAGATCGGTGCGATGCACGTGTGGGCAACCGGCGCCACGAGCGGTCCGCGGTTCATCATCAACTTCCCGACGAAACGGCACTGGCGCTCCCCCAGCCGCCTGGCCGACGTAGCCGCGGGCCTACCGTCCCTTGCCGAGACCATCGAGCGGAACGAGATCCGGTCGGTGGCCATCCCGGCGCTCGGCTGCGGGCATGGTGGCCTCGACTGGGAAAGGGTAGAGCCGCTGATCCGTCATACGCTGGAGCCGTTGTCCGCGGTGGTCGATGTTCGACTGTTTCCACCGTCGGCCTGAGATTCAGGCATCACGAACCGGTTGGTATTTGCTTCGACCGCTCGGGCCGTTGAGGTAACCCATAAGGCGATGTCTGAATCTCACCAAGACTATTGGACCACCAACGATCTCGAGAATCTGCAAGTAGCCTGGCCACACAGTGCCAGCCGAGCAGAGGACCAACGGTGGATCAGCCCCATAGCGAGACCGCTCTCAGCGTTTCCGTTGAACCGGAGGGGCTACTTGTCGCCGGCGACGCCGACGATGTTGCCACGTACTTGCGCAAGCTGCGCTTCAACGCGGTGGAGACGGTCGAAGTGGTCGGCGTGGACGCGCAAACCGTCACCGGCGCGGCTGCCCTGGCCACCGGGCTGGCCGCGATCGGCGCTCAGCACGGAACCTTCGTCCGGATCCGGCCGGCCGATGTCGAGTTGTTGCGCAAGTTCAAAGTCATTCCTGGGGAATCGGGCTTCAACCGGATGACAGTCACCGACGTCGCTGGGCGTTTTCGCGGCCAAATGCAATGGCAGCCAGCACAACTGGCAGGGACCAAAGCGCTCTCGCTGCAAATGGCCGTCGCGACGATCGCTCTGCAGACCGCGATAGCTGAGACAACTGCGGCGATCGAGCGTGTCGAAGGCACCGTTGATCAGGTGTTGAATCTGGCCAAGGCAACCACGATCGGTGACGTCATCGGGCATCACCGATCGTTGACGCGGATCGTGCGCACGCTCGATGAAACCGGCACGCTGCCCGCGGTCGACTGGGACTCGGTCGCACACTTGGGACCGACAATCGAGACAGTCGTCGAACGCCTGCGCGCCCACATCAACAAAACCATCGATGGTTTCGACCGCACGAAACCCGTGCAGGATCGCGCCAAATACCTGACACGGGCAGTGAGCGACAATCGCCTGGGTGAAACCCTCGAGTTGCTCGTGCTCGCGCAGGATTCGATGTATCAGTGGCAGCGCCTGCGCATCGAACGAGTCCGCGAAACCGAGTTCGCCAACCTCGAGCTGGTGATCGCGACTGCCCGCCGAATACTCGCCGAACAGCTCGACTCCGACAGCGAGCTGTTGCTCAAAGCTCGTGCCGAGCTCGCGAGCTACGCGGCGATCAAACCCCTCGAGCTCCTGCGATGGTTGTCGACGACCCAACTCAAGCGCGACGTCGTGCAACTGCGGTGCGACCTCGACAGTTTCGCGACCGCACGTCGAGCAGAAGTCCTCGGTTGGCACGATCATGAGGACCCGACGGTTCGAGATGCGCTCGCCGAACTCGGAACTCGCGTCAAGTCCTTCGGCGACTCGGCCAAGGTGCTGGGCTCGCGCGGACTCGACGCTGGCGCGACCGGCTTGGACATCCTCGGCCGCAGTGCCCAACGCGTCGCGGCCCACCGCCGCAGAGAAGCCAAACCGGACACGGACAACACCGAGTCACCGTGGAGTAAGTAGCGGTGGCTGACATCTTGCCGAAGACCGAGCCGAAGACCGACGACAGCGCCGATGCCGAAACGCGGCGACTTCCACCCCGGGCGGCCGCGGGCAATACCGCCGGACTACGCGAACACTTCCGCTAAGGAACCAGCGGTCAGCACCCGCCTGGCCCACACGTGAAGTTCGTCAGCATCAGCCACCTGAACCCGCTCGGTCACGGCGCTCGGCAACGGACCGAACTTGACTGTCAATTGCTCGACCAGCATCTCGACACGGCCTGCCGCGCGCCCACGCGCTTCTCCGCGCGCTTCCAGCCGTTCCGCTGTGGTCATCACAACTTCCTTCGCTCGAGGACCGAGACGATCGGTCAAGGGCTGCAGATCAGTGACGCTCACGTCGCCGACGATGAACAGATACGTCACCAAAATATCGAACTCGCGGGCACCCGAAGGACCATCCAACAGCGCCCGTAGCTCGTCAACCACCTCCATGATATCCGAGCCGAGGTGCGGATTACCTGGTCCGATCTTGTGCATGATCAGCATCAGCCGCGCTGCCGGGGTCAACTCGCGTGCTCGTAACGCCGCGACATCCAACGGGGCGACGTCATCGAGAAGGAACTCGAACCGGGGCAGGTACCGATACAGCAGGTCGCGGGCGCAGTCGTCGAGGTCGATCAGATCGCTGAGCTGGGTGGGAGCCGTCCAGCGCAGACCCGTATGGGTGCTGTGCACTACAAGCGGGATGACAACGGGAAGTACCTCCGGCTTGGGATGCTCATCCAGGTGACGCCGCCATATGTTGACCACGTAGCTGAGCATCCGGAACGCCATCAGCTGGTCACTGCACGACTGGTGCTCGATCAGAATGTAGAGATAGGCACCGCGGTCATCGATCGTGGTCCGGTACAGAACATCGCTGTACTGAGACCGGAGGTCCTCGGTGATGAAGCTGCCCGACACCAACACCATCCCGTCGAAATCGATGCGAGCGGCCAGTTCCGCATCGATGTTGACCCGGATCTCACTGGCCGCGTCGGCCGCACGACTGAGGACCTCACGAGCGTAGGCATCGTGCGGGTTCGAGGGCTTCTTGGTCATAGCCGAAAGCTACCGTTCGCATCGGGCAGGGCGCCAATCAGATCATGGTGCGCGACAACGCCGTTCAGCTGCACATAGATGTTTCGGCAGTACGCTCTGATCAAAGAGCGTACGGCTGCGAACCAGCCCGGCGGTCGGTTACGTCGACTCGGGTGGTCCCCCATTGGATTGATCGAGCCCTACAGCTCGACCGATGGGGCACTCGAGGCCGAGCCGTTGGAGGGGCACACCGCCGTTCGTACTTTGGTGCCTCACGGCGAGATTCCCCTGCACATCCTGTCGCTGATGGCAACGGGCAGCTTCGACGGCTTGTCCTGAGCCACCCCGGCTGGCGCTGGTGACTGGACCCGCAAAATCGAGGCCCAGTCAGTTCAGGTGGAAACCAATTCCGCCCCGTCCCAAGTGAATCGCGCGGTGGTCACCGCGTCGCTCTCGTCACCGGTGACGATCTGATGAATCGCGATCCCGCTCAGCTCGGAGTACATGCACCATTCGTGGTCCGAGGTGAGGATCAGATCCAGGTCGAGGGCGCTGAGCAAGGCGAATATCTGCCCTCGATTGACCGTATCGACACCGACGAACACTTCGTCGAGCATGATCACGCGCGGCGCGGTCGGCGTGGCCTGATAGTGCGCGGCGACCGCGGCGAACAACGGCAGATGCAGTGCGATCGCCTTCTCACCGCCGGAGAGCGCACCGTGCAGTTTCTTGGTGAGTTCCTGGTAGCCCTCCCCCTTGCCGCGGTCGATCATCACGACGAACTGGTGCCAGGCCGTGTAGTCGAAGACTCGTGCCAGCTGTTGTTCCCAACTGGTTGCGCTGTCGTCCGACTTGGCTTCATCGATGCGGTCACGCAGGAACTGGTGCAACGCTTCGCGCCCGTCGGCGTTGATACCGGCCGGTTCTTTCAACAGTAGCTCGCGGGCTGCTTTGGTGCCGGCGGGGAGGTCTTTCCCGACCCGCCACTGCAGTTGCACGGCCACATCGGAGGCGGTGCGCACACGAGCCAACCGATCGTTCATCGTCTTCACGAGTCCGTTGGCCTGGCGGATACGGTCGGCCAGGTGGCGGCGGGTGTCACCGGTCAAGGTCTTGTCGAACAGGGTGCGCTCGTGTTCGGTGATCTCGTTCTTGCTCTGTTCGGCTTCCCGATGCAGGATCCGCTTCAATTCAGCGGCGCCGACCCGGATTCCGTCGATGACCGCGGTGAAGATTTGCACGTCGCCGGTGTTTTCGAGCTCTAGATCGGCCCGGGAACTGAGTACCGCACGGCATTCGTGGACAGCGCTGGACAGCCGGTTGAACGCGCCGCTCACGTTCGCCGGAGTGTGCGATACCGTCGGCCACGCCGCGGTCAGCATCCGAGCTGCTTCGAGCGCGGCACGAACGCCGTCGGATCCGTCCAGGGTTTCACGGAAGCGATCCAGCTCGGCGAATTCGGCATCCGCGGGCAACGTGCCGCGGGCGAGCACCCTGAAACGTTGGGCCGCGGCATCTCTGGCTTCGATTGCGTCACGGTGGGCCTGGCGATCGGTATTCGATTGCGCCTGCCACTTACCGATATCGATGCGCAGGTCACCTGAATGCCGACGGGCGTTCTCGAGTTCCTCTGTTGCTCGGGTGATCTGCTCCTTCGACGACGCGATGTCGGCAAGCACTTCACGGTACTCCCGGCCCACCGAGTCCTCGATCGTCTGCAGTTGTTCAGCGACGTCGACCAGTTCCGCGAGCGCTTTGCTCGCGGCTTCCTCCGCGCGGCCTGCCGCAGCGCCGGCCAGGTCGGCCGAGCGGGCGGCGTCGCGCTCGGTCGATCGCGCGTGCTCGAGGTCGCGGACATGGTCGAGCCAGGTGTCGGCCTGCCCGCCGAAAGACCTCAGCGCCGATCGCACAGCCTCGATGCCGACTCGGTCCGGCGGCAGTCCGGTGGTGGCGCTGAGCGCGTTCAACGAATGCAGCGCTGTCCGGACCGCCGCCTCGGCTTTGCGCAACAGTTCAGCGGTATTGTGCACACTCCGGTCTGCTGCTGTCACCGCCGCTTGCGCCGAAAGGACAGCCGAATCCGCTGCTACCAGCGGGCCACGATCGGGACGTGCGCTGTACTCAGCGTCAATTCTGCTGCGTTTACGCTCCAATCCACCACGTAGTTCATCCAACTCGTCGATCTGGCTGTCGAGTTCACCGATCCGGCGATCGAGTTCCGCCAGAGTCCGCGCCCGCTTGCGCGCCTGAACTTCGGCGCCGATGAACTCCGGCTGGTCCTTGCTCCAACTGCCGATCAGATTGGCGACCCGCCAGGTGCCATCCGCACCGATCGCGACGACACCGTTCGTCGGCACAGACTCCCCGAAAGCGATGGTCATCAGTAGTCGGTTCACCCGTGCGACCGGCACGGGGGTGCCATCGAGCGCGACCAGTACGTCGGCCAGGGTAGGGCCGGGCAGTGGCTCGAGCGCGCCCGGCGCCGCGTAGACATCGTGCCCCGATATCTCACCGCCAGGACCTACCCAGGCGTCGAGCAAACCAGCCGATTCCAGGGCCGCCTCCACACCCACCGCGGTCGCCGTGGAGATCCCGTCAGCGAAGTCGACCAGCCGCCACAACGGTGCGCCCGCCATGGCCGATCGGTCGGTGGTTCGCCAACGCGGTGCCGCCGGCTCGATGTCGCGCAGTGCGGCAATGCGCGCACGTTCGTCCCGTAATTCGTTTCGCGCTCCGTCAGCGGTCGTGCGGTCGCGAACGCACACCGCGGTCCTGGACGTCACGTTCTCGATGGCGGCATTCACCGCCTGGGTCACCTGCGCGGTGAACCGCGGTTCGACATCGGCGGCGGCGGTCAGTGCCGCAGGATCGAGGGCCAGTTCGTGGCAGTTGGCCGCCCACTGGCCGATCTCTGTACGCAAGGTATCCACGGCGTCGGCGCGGCGGTCGGTTGCAGTGGTCAGCGCACCGTCGGCATCCCGGAATTCCTGGCGAGCCGCGTCCACCGCCGCTTCCGCGGACTCTCGACCTGAGGACACACGCCGGTGTTCCTCCAATGCACCTTCCATACTCCGCAGTTGGTCTTCACGCGCTTGCACGGTATTACGGATCAGCATTCGTGCCTGTTCGGATGCGGGATCGGCGGCAACCTCATCCAAGATCGCAACCATGCCGCACCGCTGTGCGGCCTGACGTGTCTCACCCGCACTGCGGTCGGTGAGTTGGGCACGGGTAGCGGCGTTCTCGGCAGCGGACAGGCTGGCCTGCGCCGCGTCCTCGGCTGCACGCTTGCTCAACATGGCTGCGTCGGCAGCACCATCAGCTCGCTGCTGGGCTCCTCGCTGCGTATTTCGCAACTCGTCGAGCGTGGAGCCCACCTTGTAGGCCTCGGACTTCATCAACCCCTCTCGGTGCGACGCCAAGCGTGTCGACTCACCCGCGAGCGTCTCTATCTTCAGCTCGCTCCGCTCGAGCTCGGCGCCGGTCTCAGCCAGCCGCGCAGCAGATTCCTTCTCCGCTTCCGACCGATTCGACAGTTCGGTCGTCGCGGCCACGAGTTCGCCCGCCCGAGCGCGCATCACCTGCTGTGCATAGGAACGCTGCTGCCTGGCAAGCTTGTCCACCGCCGCAGCCTCGATCGCCAACCGGTCCAGGCGTTCGCGTTGCGCGTCGAGCCTCTCGAAACCCTCTGCCAAATCCGCGATTTCGTCGTGTCCCAAGGGTGGCAACGCCTTGGAAAGCAATCCTGACAGCAAACCCGGATCGAGGCGCTGTGACAGTTTCGGCATCCGCAACTGCAACAAGGCGGTGATCAGTGCGTCGTAACGCTGTTCGGACAGGCCGGGAAACAGCTTCTTGCGCACAGCATCTCGATAAGGGCCACCGCCGTCGTGAACCACACCCCCAGAGCCGATTCGCGCCTCGAGCTCCTTGCGGGTGATCGGCCGATCGGCATCGGTGATGACCAAGACCCCCTCTTCACCCGCGGCACCGATGCGCTGACTGGTGGTGAAGTAGTCCACGTGCACGTTCGATGTCCTCGACGTTGCTTGCAGGCGCGCACCGCAGGTGAACCATTCGGACACCGAGCTATCGCGATGGAATTCCAGCCATACGTAGCCCACCCGGGTAACGCCGCTGGCACCTTCCCCCATCATGTTCCAGTGCATCGTCCGTTCGTTCGTCCCGAAGGTCGACAAGCGGTTGGCACGCAGGCTCGCGTCGAACAGAAACGGCAACAACAGTTCGAGCGCTTTGGACTTGCCGCTGCCGTTCGCCCCACGCAGCAACAAGCGGCCGTCGTGGAATTCCAGTACCTCGTCGTAGTAGCGCCACACATTGAGAATTCCGGCACGGCTGGGGATCCAGCGATCGATCTCGTTGAGCATCAGGACTCCTCGTCGGCGGTCGCGCTGCGGATCTCGCGCACTCGATAGCGCGCGGCGGCGGGCAACGGAATCACCAATCCCGCAGTGGTGGTACGGATCAGCTGGAATTCCCGAAGCACGACGAGCGCGTCGGCGACCAACCGAGCTGGCCCGTCGTCGGCCTGATACGTCCGTGCCCAGCGCGGAAATCGTTGCAGCAGTGTCGTCGCGCGCCGCCGCAACTGTTCAACGGTGGTCGGGCCGACCATCTCGTCGAGCAGCAGTAGTCCGGCCAGTTTGGCGGTGCTCGTGTCGTCGGGGAATTTCGTGTCGGTGGCGATGGCGTCCGGGTCGACGAAGAGCACGCCCTCGGCGCGTTCCTCCAGCACGAACCCGCCGATCTCAGCGGCTTCACGGAGGAATCGGCGACCGGTGATCGAGGTCAGATACGCGAGCTCATCGGCATCGAGATCATCGAAATACAGCACCGGATCATCGACAACGCGACGAAACACGCTGTGCCGCAACCACAGGTTGCGCTGCGTACTCGACACAGTGCTGGTATCCGCATGTCGACCGAGTGGTCCGGCAGCATCGCCGTAACGGGGTTCGCGTGTGAGCTCGCCCAGCACCGCAGACAATCGGAGCGCGACCTCGGCGACCGGCACACCCATCTGCGATGGCCCGACCGTATTCGCGAACAACCTCAGCAGTCGCGTGACATCGACGCGGAACAGGACCTTCGCCTGCTCGGAATCGACATAGGAGTCTGCTACCCCGTCGACCGGATCGAGCACGCCATACGACTCGAGCAGTCGCAACGCGTCGACGAAAGCACGGCGTTCAGCACGGTTGGCCGTGTCGAACGTCGTGAGCAACGGGTCGCTCCCGGTGGCTGCCTGAACATTTCCCGCCAGCAATCCGATGGTGGTGACCTGTGTTGTACACAGCTCGGCCGCCACGACACACAGCAGGACATATCGGCGCCGGTCGAACGCGCTCCTTTGAGTTCGGATCCGTTTCGCGGAGCGGCTCGCATCGGTGGCCACCCGAACTTTGGTCAACCGCGCGTAGCCCAGTCGCGGCTCCACTGTGACCGACCAACCGCAGTAGTAGTCGAACCACTTGGTGATCGGGTCACGACGACGCCGGACCACATCGAACCGATCAGGCGCGAAGTTCTCGGTGAGCATCGGTTGGACCAGCAGATACCGGATCCCTCTGCCGACTTCTTCACGCTCAGCGATCGCGAGTTGGTTGGTGAGATCACTCATGACCGTCGCTGTCCGACAGTGCGGATCCGAATCTGATAGTCAGGCCCACGAAAAGTGCCACGCGGCGTGCACAATTCGGCTACCGCGCCAGGAGCACCCGCAGACAGCGAGATCTCCACCCGTCCATCGGTCGTGGTCGACCGCCGCACCCCGGACGCGTCGGGTGCGGCGCCGAGTGCCCGACCGAGCAGGTCGAGTAGACGTTCGAACATCGCGTGGTCGAGGTCGACGAACTGCGCCAGAGTACGGACCTCACCCCCGGTGTCGAGCATGTCCCACGCGGCCTGGAGTTCGGCCCGTTCAGCCGCCGCTTTGACCGCTCGTTCCTTCTTCAACGCGGACACGTCCGGGACCGATCCGGTGCGGCCGATCCGTTCGGCACGCCCGGCGCTGCGCAGCAAGGGCGACACCTCCACCGGCGGGGCGCTCGACCACGGTGCCGTATAGCCCACCAGTTCGGGATCGGGGTGTGCCAGGTGCGCGTGCCGGGCCGGACTCAACCCGAACGCGGTCGACCACAACCGGTGCAGGTCGTCTTCCTCTGGCAACACCGTGAACCAGCGGGCCAGTTCGCGAAAATCAGCGACCGCGCTGCTGGCACGCCGACGTGACTCGGTGAGCCGATCGAGCACCTGCAGCAGGGTGATGATCGCGCGCCGCCCCACTTGCCGCAGCTGGTCGATTCGCGGTGCCGAACCGTCGACGGGCAGGAACCACGCACGCAGCCCATCCCAGCGAGCGCCACGCTGTTCCAACCATGCGGGTGCGGGGTCGGTCCCAGTGAGCGTGGGCAGTTCAGCGCCTCTGAGCGCACGCTGGTGCATTCGCGACACCCCGAAACTCTCGATCGTCCCAATACGCGTGGCGATAACGTGGCCGCGGTGGTCGATGTCGTTGAGAAACTCCTGCAGATAGGCGACGGTCGCCGCCTTGACTTCATGGAAGACCGCCAGATCGACACCATCGGCCCGCAACAGTCGCTGCAGCTCGCCGTTGAACTGTTTGGTGTTGGCGCGCAACCCTTCCAGGTGCGTTTCGAGTTCGAACAAGACTGTGAAGACCCGCTTGTCCGAACCACTGTCGAGTTCGTGTGCCAAGTCGGCCAGCCGATCACCGATGGCGTCGAGCACCGCGGTCTGCAAGGCACCGGAGGAGACCAGCACGGTCATCGCGTGCACCACGCCGGCGAAGGCGGCCTCGCCCTGTTTGGTCAGGGAATAGAGAAGATTGCGACGTTCGTAGTCGAGCGCGGTGCGGTAGTTCTCGGAATGGTTCTGGACGACATCGACCAGATTCCACTGGCGCATCTGTTCGAGCGATGCGGCGAGGTCACCTTCAGCGACGGCCCCCATGTAGCCGACAGCGCCCAACCGACCACGGAGATCGTCAACGCTCAGCGCTGTTTCGAGGCGCTCGTTGGCTTCGCCGAACGCCTGCAGAATCGCCATGTAGAGACCGGAACGTTCACCGCCGGTGAAGCGGAACATATCCGGTGGCACACGGATCGGGTCCATCCCCAGCCCCTTCCAGCGGTATGACGGCAACCATAGACGCGGCCACCGACAACTACGGTACGAGATCGGCCAGCAAGATTTCGACGACTCGTTCCTCCGGCACCGAGACCCCGATCCGGCCCAAATGCCCAGCGAGCGCACTGTCCCACGGGACACCGGTAACCCGCCCGACTCCAGGTCCGTCACTCACCGCCGCCAGATAGTCGCTGCTGCCCATACGCCATGGCTGAGCACCGACGCGGGCCACCAGGTGCGCCGCAATCCGTAGACCTTCACCGTCGAAGTCGCCGTGGTACTTCATCCGAGTACCGGCTCGGCTCAGCAGGTCGAGCAATCTGATGCCAGCGCTGTTCGGCCAGCCGGCCGTGCACACAAGAGGCGGACAATGGCTCTCGAACCGCCGAACGGCCACGGCGAGCACACTCGGATTCTCCACCACATGGACGACCGACGGCACAGAACCGAACGACTCCACAGTGCGCAATTGCTGCAGCGTCACCGACGCGGCGACCCCGCCATCGGCACACACCCGCAACATCTTCCCGAGCACCCCGTCCGGATCCAGCCCACCCAGCCCCGCCACCAACACCGTCGAAGACAATTCATCGTCGGCCACGCCGGCCGACACCCACAACCGCCGCAACTCTCCAGCATCAGCAGGCAGTGGACAATCGTGAATGACGGAGAGCGCGCGAATCACCACGCCCTGCAGACGAGTTCCCTCGTCGAGCGCGTGCGGATCCCCTACCGTCTCGTCGGCGAAGATCGGCAGCGGTTGTCCCTGTGCCGGAATTGCGCGCAACACTCGGACAGCCTTCTCCAACAGCTCCCTGGTCCGCTCGACCGACTGCTCGATCAACCCTGCCCGTTCCGACGCCGCGACCCACCCCGCCAACACCGGCTGGGCCGCCACCACAGGATGCGCTCTCAACCACGCCCACAACGCCTGTCGATCCGATGCCCGCGCGGCCCGCGCTGCGGACCGGTCCTCGATCGGCCCGACAATCTGCTCAGCAACCTCTCGCCCCGTCAGCCCTGTCAACTCGACCAGCACGGCGTCGAGTTGCCGACAGTTGACGGTGTGCGATTCTTCGGGCAACACCGCCATCCCGAACAGGTCAGCCAATGCCGTCCGCTGTTGTGACGTCATCCCCGGGACTTTCACCGACGCGACCGCCCGACCACTACCGAGACGGTGATGTAGTGCTCGCCACAGCGGCATGAGGTCAGGCGACAACGCGCCAACGGAAGCCTGCGGCATCAGCGACACCGTTCAGAACAGACCACGGCACATCCAATCAGGCAGCAACTCGGAGCAACAGTTGGTGGTCACGCGTTTCATCGACGCAGGCCGATTCGGACGAGATGTCCAATCGGAGGTGCCGGACCATCCGTCAACTGGTCCAGCCTATACGCGTGCCGACGCGATATTCCCGCGGTCGGACGGGTACTGCGCCGCGCCGGCATTACTGTTTGACGATCACCCGCCACGCCGCTAGGACATTGAGCGACAACAGGATTCACCCTCAGGAGTTCACACCTTGACTATTCACCGGCCAGGACTTCCGGACGACCTCCCGAAAGCCGAAATACTGTGGGCCCGGTGGGCGCTGATCGCCGCTGTTCGCGCGGACAGCACCGAGGAGGCCGCTGGACGTGGCTATCGCAGCGGCCACTGGATCGACACCGACGGACTCCACTGGGATGACTCCGGCTGCACCTGGTGGACGCTGTCCCGGATGGGCGCGGGCAGGTTCGTACTCTACGGGGAGGATGAGGCGAGCAAGGTGAAGTGGCATCAGCCACCGATCGACATGCTGGCAGGTGCACCGGACTGGCTCCCGTACGCGGAGCTCCACGATCGGATCGAGGGATCCGAGGTGGGCAGCGTCTACTGGTATGCGGCCGGGGTATGGGCTCGTGCGCCTTACCCGGATGATCTCGGTGACGATGGCTTGGAATGCGGCATGGGAGGCCTTGCCGACAGGGACGAGGTTCTGGGAGCGTTGGTTCCCCATCTGACCGAGCCTGTCGACGGGCCGAGCATCGACAGCCTGCTCGCCGACGCCGAGTCCTACCGACTGAAGCCCGATCTGCTGCTCGAGCGGCTGCGTAGCGAAACCACCCTCGATCCCCCGCCGGACCGCGACGCTGCGGCCAGAACCCTCGCCGCCGCCGGGATCACCACACAGCGCCCGATAAACCCGAAACTGGACGTACGGTAACCGCAAAGGGTCGGGCTTCGTCTCACACCGAACGCCGCGCGTCCGCGGAAACAACCGGCACCTGGTGCAATCCACACCATCGTGCCCTGAGCTGCGGACCAGACAGAACCAGGCGAAGCACTGGCCGTGGACCGCGGCCAACGGGATCGCCAGCGACCCCGCACCATCCGCGGCGAGCCCTCTCTCGCCGGACGCAGAACGTTCAGAAGTAGTTCCGACGTTGCGACCACCGGCTTCCTCTGGCGCACTCAAGAATTCGACATCGGACGAGTGTCACTTGCCTGGGGCTCCTGGTTGCTGCGCAGGTCGATGGCGATGTATTCACCACAATGGGAGTAGAGGTAACGGGTGTCGCCGCGAACATCGAACCAGCTCAGTTACCTCGGAGTCGGCGGCGCGACGGGCTGATCGAGGTAAGCCAGGAGGGCAACGGTTCGCGAGCGGCGAGCCACGCCTGGGGCACCCCGGTTCCAGTGGCGGTGCCGGTGTAGGCGGCGACGATTCCCCCAGCGATAGCGCAGGTGGTATCGATATCGCCGTCCGCTTCGATGCAGGCGGTGACGGCTGCCGGGTAGTCATCCAAATGTGTTGAGGCGGCCCACAATGCGAACGGTACCGTGTCCTGCGCCTTCACCCGAGATCCGTTACCCAATTCGTGTGCCGCCTCGGCGATGGATGAGCCGAGCAGGTCACGAGCACGACGGACGCCGCGCGTTGTCTCGCCGGGTTCGAGACGGTCCAGGACAGCAGTGAGGAATTCTGTTGCCGTGGGAAGCTTTTGGGTGCGGCGGGCATGAGCGGCCTGCCCCGCAGCGACCGCCACCGCAACCGCGCCGATCACTCCGTCAGGGTGCATATGGGTGACCTGCGCCGACCGAACTGCTTCGATGACAGCCCGTTGGGGATCGTCGAAGTAGTAGGCCCCCAGCGGGGCGACCCGCATGGCCGCACCATTGCCGCAGGAACCCTGACCTTCGAACACCCCTGCGGCTGCTTCTCGCCAGTGCGCACCATTGCGGATACGTCGAAGCGTCGTGACCGTCGCATGCCCGTAGTCGCGTTCCGGGGAGAAGCGGCGCGCGAAACCCGCGGCCAGCCGGTCCTGATCGGTGCGCTGGTGGCGACATAGTTCGGCGACGAGGCTGCACGCCATCTCGGTGTCATCGGTCCAGTCCCACGGTGCTGATGGAGGGTTACCCGACCGAAGGTCCGGAAGTGACCTGCCCATGATGAAGAACTGCGCCCCCAGCGCATCGCCGACGGAGAGCCCATCGAGCGAATCGAGCATCAGTTCGACACGACCGATGGCGGGGTCCGAACGCCATCTCCATCCCATCACGGTATCGACAGCCCTCCGGGTCCGGCCGCACAGACCAGCTGACCTGCACTTATCGCCGCTTTAGCGCGCCCAGGCTGTTTGCCTTCGGCGCGTTCGGGGTCCCGGTGGTCGTCACGCCGTGGGCTCATACGGATGTCCTTACAGTTCCGCCAAACCGGCCAGCATGGGCTGGCAGCCAGGTCAAACATCAGGCAATCAGATCAACCATAGACTGGGCAAGTTCGGCGCTCGCGCTCCCGACAGACGTACCAGCCCGCAGACTATGCGGATCTCCCCAAACGTCATTCACCACAGCCGAGCCAAAAGAACACCCGCCGATCGCCACTATCGCTGATGAGATCTGCCGGACTCCGCTCGCAAAGATCTGCTCGTCGTTCACATACGATCCGCTGCTGAAACCCTTCAAACAGTATAGATCGGGCGGCGGAACGATCTCGCAATCGAGCATTATCTATTTGTGATCCTGCGGGTCTTCAGATTGATCTCCCATACGTAGTCTGGCACCAGCTCCTCACCTTCCTCCTTCGTGGTTGTCACAATGTCAGCGCCAGCCTCTGTCAGGTAGTGAATTTCATCGCGGAAGTTCAGATCCGTCCGCCTTGCTAAGCCGCCGCGAGGCTCGATTGCAACAAGGAGGTCGTCGAAGTATATCTTCTCCGGTATATCGGCTATCAATTCCGCAATCGGAGTGGGAATTAAAGTCCCCCATTCCAGGCGATGCACTGACAGCTTTATTCCGAAGGATACCCACCCCTCGCCTTCATCGGGATTGAAATCTATTTGAACCAGCCCGTAATCGCGTCGCATCCATGCACGTTTTTGATCAACTTCCTCATAGAATTCGGATTCGCCCATTACTTGATCGATACTGCTTACACTCGCCCCATTCCGAAGTCCGAACAAGGAATCGGAGAGCGCTACTTCTGCAACGAATTCACGGAAACCTACCGGCATCAACCTTGCACTCCTTTCAGTTTGCACACATCGCATCCTCGACAAGTCCTCAGAAAAATATGATGCATCATTCGATACGCTCGAGCGCCTTGATGAGGAAGTTCATTTCTGCCGCCTTATTTTTCGCATTTCCCCAATTGTGCGCGTTCATTTCGGTCATGGCCGCCCGTGATTTATCAATCAGGTCCGCACGAAGATCGGCATTAGAGTATATCTCGGATACGACGCGGCGGAGCTGAGCATCATTCGGCGTTCCGTTTGACATTCGCAGGCCTTCTACCCCGATCGACCCGTCATGATGGGCAAACACACGCACCTCCTTACCACCAATGTGCACGTGCGCGCCCTTTGTCGCCCAGTCCGCGCTCATCGACGAGACCCTGACGGGGCAGGGCGCCAGCCCAAGAGGATCAGCCCAGGTTATGGGGTTGTCGGGATAGATGTTGGGGTTAGGCGACGGCGTAAGGCCCAGAATGTCTTGAGTGAGGTAGCGGCCGGTCTCCGGGTCATAGTAGCGATGGAGGTTGTAATGGAGGCTGGTTTCCGGGTCGTATTGTTGGCCCTGGAATCGATGGGGCGTGTCGGGACCCGTCCAGATGGTTTGGCCCCAGAGCGTGGTGGTCGCCGTTGAGCCTATTTCTCCGGTTGCTGGATCAGCGAGATGGCTCGGACTGCCTTCTAGATTGGTGACAATTGCCCAGAATTTGTCGTCCACAGATTGAGTCAGGGGGATGTGGGTTGCGGGATGGTTGGTCCAGGTGTGGGTGCGCGCGCCAGCATGGTTTGCGGTCGTTTGTTCGGTGAGATGAACTCCATCCCAAGAGAATTCGGTATACGTGTTGCTGGCGTGGTGTTGCTTGCTAGTTCGGCGACCGAACGCGTCGTAGGTGTAGTACCAGATGGCGTTGTCCGGGGTGGTTACTTCGACGAGTTGGTCGAAGGCGTTATACCGGTAGTGCCAGATAGCCGGCTTACGGGAAATCCGGGTCTTTTCCTTACGGACGAGGCGACCGGCCGCGTCGTAGCGGTATCGGGCACGCCCGGTGCGGACGAGCAGATTGTGGTGGTACTCCAAACGCTGGTCTGTGCCAGGTACGTCCGTTTGGTAACCGGCAGCGATGGGATCGGGTAGCGCCGGTGATGCTGGAACCGCGACAGTGGTGAGATTCGACAAGGCGTCGTAGGTGTACTGCTCGGAGGCCCCGGCGCCCGGGCTCGCAATGCGGGTGATGCGCCCGACCACATCCAGGGTGTAGTCGCGCCGTCGGCTCGTTGCGGGCGTGGTGATCGTATGGCAAGAAACGTACCCATCCGTACGCCAGGTGTAATCGTCGCGCTCTAGCAGTTGGGTGGGCGAGCTGGTCCGCGGATCGAGCTGGACGAGTTCGCGACTGAGGGTGTACCCGGCAGGACTATAGGTATTGTGTTGGCCGATCCCGGCACTGCGCCAACTATTCTGACGCCCAATCGCATCGTGGGTGAAGTCGAATCGGTGCCCGTTGGAGATGAGGGCCGCGACTTGTCCTGTCGGCGTGCGTTCGTACGTGGTCGTCGCGCCACTGGGAGTCGTGTATCCGATTCGACGACCGTGACTGTCGTAGTCATAGGCAATGGTATGACCGTCGACATGCTGCGCGAGGACACGCCCTGCCGAGGTGCGTTCGAAGGTGACAGTGTGGATGGTGTTGTTGTGGTTGCCGTTTCGAGCAGTCGCGAGCTGCCCAGTCGGGGTATAGGTATTGGTGATCCATTCACTGGTGTCGGTGCTGACGCCAGTGAACCGGCCGAGGACATCGTAGGTGAGGCGACGTTGCACACCCGAGGGTGTGATGATGGTGGTTGGTCGATTGAGCAGATCGAACTCGGTCTGGGTGATCGATCCGTTGTAGTCGGTTTCAGTGCAGACGTTGCCAGTCAGGTCGTATTCGTAGGTCCAGGTGTCGCCGAGCGGGTTAGTGACCGAGGTGAGTCGGCGTTCGGTGTCGTGGGTGTAGGCGGTGATAGTGCCGTCGGGCGCTTCGCGGGTACTGACCAGGTCGAAAGTGCCGTAGGTGTAGCGAGTGAGCGCACCGATCTGGTTGGTGTGGGCAAGCAGGTTCGCTTCACCGTCGTAGGTCCACGACTGTGTCGTGCCGTCGGTGTCTGTGCGGGAGAGCAACTTTCCCTCAGCCGAGTACCCGTACGTGCTGATACCGCCGAGCGGATCGGTGATGGTGATGGGTCGACCGAACATGTCGCGCTCGACAACGGTGACCGTGTTGCCGGGTTCAGTGATCCGGATCGGCAGCCCAGCGGCGTCGATGTCGATACGGGTTGCGGCGCCCGTCGAGATCGTGATCGAAGCCGGTGCACCGCACGAATGGTGGGTGTACATGGTGGTGACACCGTCGGCATCGGAGATGCTGGTGATGTTGCCGTCGACGTCATAAGTGCTGGGAGTCGTCGTGCCGTCGACATCGGTGACCGTGGCCGGACGACGCGGGGCGGCGTAACTGACCGAAATGGCTTGCTGGTCTGGGCGTCGGAGCAGAACCAGGTCGCCATCGTGGTTGTAGAGATAGGTGGTGGTGTTGGCGTAAGCATCGACATAGCGGATCGGCTGGCGGTACTCGTTGTAGTCGGTGACCGAGGACGCACCTCGCGGATCGATCAGGTTCCGTAGACACAGGTCCTCGTCGAACTCGAAGGTCGTGGTGGCGCCGAGAGAGTTGGTGTGGTGGGTGCGGGACCGACGGAATTCGGGAAGGACTTCGTAGGCGAAGGTCGCGGACAGGATTCCGTCGGTCCCGACCTGTTTCACGACCCGGCCGAATCGGTCGTACGTGTTGTGCATTTCCGTACCGCGGGAGTCGCGCCATGACAGCATCCGCGCGTCGCTGTCATACCGGTAATGCGTGGCGGCACCGACGCCGTTGGTGACGGCGGTGAGATCGCCTGCTGTGTAACTGAATTCACGAACTTGGGTTGTTGCGGATGTACCGTCTGGATCCGAGCCGACGACCGCCAGACCAGTGACGCGAGCGCCTTCAGTGGTGATCTCAATGCGGTAGCCACCGGAATGGGTGATATGGGAAGGCGTGCCTTCGGGGCTGTAGTGGAATCGGATGTGGTTCTGGTGGCGGTCGGTAATCTCGGTGATCGCGTAGTTGCCGACTTCAGCTCCGAATCCCGACAGCGCCGGGTCCGGGATGAAACCCCAAGTGATTTCGCGGTCGGAGTCGTGAACAAGGTAACCGCCAGTCTCGGTGCGCGTAATGGTCGCGCGGATTCCGTTGTGCACCGGGCGGACCGGGACATCGGGGACGGTGTGGGGGAACTGCCACAGCTCACCATCGGGTCCGACGAATCGGACCCCGACTTGGTCGACGGTCACCCGCATGTCAAGCGTGGCCGCCCACGAAGGCCCGAACCAGCGACCGAACCGATACGAAGATCGGTGCCGACGGGTCAGCACCAAAGCCAAAACCCCAGGAAGGTCAACATCGGTCTCGGGGAGCAGGAACTCACCGGTCGCGACGTCGACCGGGTCACCACAGTCGATGGTTTGCTTCGCGGTCTTGTTGAGGTCGGGCTTCTCCGAGCCTGACTGGTCGGGAAGCTTTCCTCCATCGCCCGGGGTACTCGCTGGTTTCGTGCCTCCCGACGTGTCCGGACTCTCGGGCGTCTTTGACGGTGTGTCGGGCGTGCTTGCCGGGGTCGTCGGAGTGTCCGACTGTTTCGTGGTCGACGGTGTTGTCGAGGTGTCGGTGTTCTTCGCGCCCGCGGGGCTGGTGGTGGTGTTGTCGGCGTTCTTCGAGGTCTTCGATGGGGTCTTCTTGAATGCCTTCGCGATATCGCCGAACGCTGACTTCAGCTGCTTGAGTAGCGGTTTCAGCTTCGACATCGTCTTGGCCAGCTTCGAGAACAACTTCGAGATCGTCGCGACGGTTTTGGCGATGTAGGCGGTGGCTTGGACCGCGACCAGCGGGGTCGCCAGACCGACCGAGAACACCAGTTCCGCGGCCCAGACCGCGAGGCGGCCGACGGTTTGGGCTACCAGGTCTCGGACGGTTTCGCGGACCGCGGCCACGATCCCGCCTGCCATGCGGATCGCGGAGGCTGCGGCCGTGGCTGCGGTGTTGGCGGCGGTGAGCAGGTTCGTGGTGTTGGAGGCCGCAGATTTGTAGGCGGTGGCGGTTTGGCCGGTCCAGTCCGCGACGTCAGCGGTGACCGCGGCGTTTTGGGCGGTGGCTACTTCGCTGATGCGAGTCGCGACGTTATCCCAGGTTTTGGCATAAGCCTCGATCTGGGCAGGGTCGCCCGCGATCCAGTCCAGAGCATCCTGGAGGGGTTGGCAGTGTTCGATCAGCCAACCGACACCGTAACCAGCCAGGGTGCCGAGCGGGTCGACTACCAGGGAGACGGCTTCGGCGCCGAGACCGACGACACCGAGGCCGACTTCGATCCAGGAACCGCCCGAGATCGCGTCGGAGAGGTCGGTGACGGAGCTGACCAGGCTGATGCCGGTGGACCAGTCGGTGGTGTCTTCCTTGGCCGCGATCAGGGGGTTGGCGGCCATTACAGGCCGGACTCTTGGGTCTTGAGCGCTGCGGCGTTGGTGGTGTCGCGGGTGGTGAACGCGTCAGCGACGGCGGTCAGGTTCGAGCTGGTGTTACCGAAGGCATCTATCGCGGCCTGGATCGCGTCGATGCCGTCGGTTTCGACCGAGTCGACGAACAAGGGACCGAGGAAGGCACAGAGTTTACCGAAAGCGTCCGAGGGGGCTGAGACGGCTTGGGCAGCTTCGAGCGCTTCGGTCAACCCTGAACCAGCCGAGGTGACGTTGGTGGCGTGGGATTTGATCTTGTCCGGGGAGATGCTCAGTTCCCCGCCAGCGCTTGTCATGTTGATGCCCCACCCCTCGTACGTCATGCCACCCCTGGTCGACGGGCACTCCCTGCCCGTGACCTGTGGTGTCGAACCTGACCGAACAGGTCGACCCCGACTGATTCGACCTGCGGCACGCAGTGCCAATGGCCGAGCGTAGCGGATCGGGATGGGTTGATGATGGTGGTGAAATCGATGGAACCAGAACGGGCTTCGGTGCGTCTAAGGGCGTGAAGGAGTGCCACCTTCTTGGCGTAATGGGGTCACACGGTGGAACATGGCCGGGGCTTGGAGGTCTCACGAGATGGAGACTCGCCAGGGTGAATTGGTGAGGTCGTGTCGTAGGCTGTGCGGAACGACGGGGTAGCCGGGCGCGGGGAGTACTCGGGGCGGCCGTGGGGTTGTGTGGGCTCGTCGCAACGGTGCGGCTCGGTGATCGGGAAGACGGAGGATGCTCGTGCGGCAACGGTCTGTGGTGATGACCACGGTTTTGTGTGGGGCGCTGGCTGTGGCGGGGTGTTCCACCACCGAGAGCGGGAACGCACAGCCGAGTTCGACCGACCCCGCGGCGGCTGCCGCAGCACTGTGGGATCCGTGCAGTCAGATCCCGGACTCGATGTTGACCAGTTTGGGGCTCGACGTGGCGTCGAAGCGATCCGGCATCCTCGGGGCAGAAGAGCCAGGCTGGAAGATCTGCGCATGGGATGACGCGAACTACCCCTCCGGCTTCGGGATCGGCGTCTTTTCAACAATCCACACGGTCGACGAGGTGCGGGCCAAGCCCACCAATATCGAGTTCAAGGACGTTGTGATCGCGGGCCGCAGCGGTGTGCAGTTCCGGCAAAGTCACTACGACGCTAACGAAGACTGCTCGATCGTTTTCCCGACGTCCACTGGATTCACGCAACTAGACATGCTCAACAGCGGCGTCAAAGAAAAGTCGGTGCCGCCATGCGAACGCCTGCAACCGATGGCGGAAGCAATCGTCCCGCTCTTTCCCAAATAGAACTTTCAAGAATAAGGGGGTGTCATGGCTTCAGATGATGAGAAGTCCCGCTGGCAGTATCTGAACGAAGAAGCCAAGGCAGGCCGCCTGTACCTCGATCCTTCGGTCGCGACAAGCTGTCGCGATGCAAGCAACAAGCAGATCGACCTCTTCGTCCAACTGAAGAACGACCTGCAGTACGTTTCATCGGTGTCTGGTCTCGGCCGGTTCAACGCCGCCGACGAGCTGGCAAAGATGCTCGGCATGAAAGCTATTGGCGGAGAACGTGATTTCGACACGGCCTTCAAAGAGCATATCGAAGTTCTGACGCTGATCCGCGACACCATCGAGATCTCGGTGAAGAAGTACGAGGACCAGCAGATAGCCCAAGCGCAAGCAACGAACGCGTTGGGCAACGGCTACTGACATCCATGTCCGCCGCTGACCAGCCCGCCCGACCGAGAGGTCACATCCGCTGCGGTGCCGCGATTCCCAACTGCCCCAATCCGAGTTCGAGCGTACGGGCAGTCAACTGGCACAACGCAATTCGATTTGAACGAATCGGTTCGTCGGCGCTGATGACCGGACATGAGTCGTAGAAGCCGGTGTAGGCGCGGGCCAAATCATAGAGATAGCCCGCCAGCCGGTGCGGCTCCAACGTGTGGGCCACCTCGACGAGAACAGTCCCGTAGCCGTCGAGGCACAAGGCGAGTTCCCGCTCGGCTGGTTCGAGCGGTCCGGCGATGTCGATGACGGCCGGGGTTGCGGCGTCGGCTTTGCGTAGGATCGAGCAGACCCGAGCGTGGGCATACTGCAGGTAGACACCGGTGTTGCCGTTTAGTGTGGTCATGCGGTCCGGGTCGAACGTGTAGTCCTTGACCCTGGATGTCGACAGATCCGCGTACTTCACCGCGCCGATCCCCGCCTGCTCGGCGATCGCATCGAGCTCCGTCGACGACAGGTCCGGGTTCTTCTCGGCGACAACCGCACGGGCACGCGCGACTGCTTCGTCGAGCAGGTCCATCAACCGAACCGTCCCGCCCGCACGGGTTTTGAACGGTTTACCGTCCGGCCCGAGGATGGTGCCGTAAGCGACGTGAGCCACCTCGATCGCCTCGGTGAGCCAGCCTGCCCGCCGTGCCGCTTCGAACACCAGCTGGAAATGCAGCGCCTGCCGTGAGTCGGTGACATACAGCAGCCGGTCGGTGTGCAGCGAGGTGATGCGGTACCGGATGGTGGCCAGGTCGGTGCTGTCGTAGCCGTAGCCACCGTCGCGTTTTCGGGCCATCAGTACTGCGGGCTGATCATCGGGGCCTTTGACCTGCTCGGACAACACGACAACCGCGCCGTCACTGTCGACCGCGACTCCCTTGTCGAGCAGTTCGGTGACGGTGCCTGCGAGCTTGTCGTTGTAGAACGACTCGCCGAAATAGTCATCAGGAGTCAGAAGCACTCCGAGACGGTCGTAGATTGCACCGAAGGCCTTCTCCGACTCTGCGACGATCTCCCGCCACCGAGCCACCGTGTCAGGGTCGCCGGCCTGTAGCGCTACGACACGAGCCCTGGCCCGGTCGGCGAAGCCGGGATCCGAGTCGAATTGCTTCCTGGCCGCCTTGTACAGGCTGTCCAGCGCCGACACCGAACTGGTCCCTGTGTCGAGTTCCTCCGTGTGCCACGGTGATTCGGGGTGCTCGTCGATGTACTGGATGAGCATTCCGAACTGCGTACCCCAGTCACCCAGGTGGTTCGCCCGCACAACATCGGCACCGAGGAACCCGAAGACCCGCGCGAGGCTGTCACCGATGATGGTGGTCCGCAGGTGGCCGACGTGCATTTCCTTCGCCACGTTCGGCGCCGAGTAGTCGATGACGACCCGTTGCCCGTCTTCACTGGCGGAGACGCCGAGCCGATCGTCGGCCAGGCGCGCGGCGACCGATTCCCATACCGCCGCGTCGGCCAGGGTGACGTTCAGAAAACCTGGGCCCGACACCTGCACGTCAGCGATCACACCACCGGCCAGACTGACTTGCTCAGCGAACTCGGTGCCGAGCCGGGCCGGCGGGACACCGACCCGCTTCGCCAACGGCAGCGCCGCATTGGATTGGAAATCGGCACGATCAGAACGACGCACTACCGGGTCCACATCCGCCATTTCAGGACGGACTCGGACGATCGCCTCCGACACAGCGGCAGCGACACATCCGAGCAGCGGCACAACACCGGCAGAGCTCACCTTGGATTCCTCTCGATGGGACGGTGAATCCATTGTCGCAAGCACATCAAGCGGATATCGGCTGCTGCGAGTGCCCGTCCGCCTACGGCACGGCCCACGCGATCGCTCCAATGATCGACGTGCATCCCGCACGCCTGCGCCAGCAGATCCTGAAAGCCCAGTGCAATCGACGCCGCGGTCAGCGCAAGAGCGGCCGGCGCGATACTGCCGAGCGGTTGATGAGCGAATCCGGTAGTACTGAACATCCGAGGCCGACCGTAGGGGCAGAACACCATGGATCTTTCGACTGCGATATCCACGTACGACCGCACCCGGGCAACCACCCGCGTAGCCAACGCTGAGCAGCAGCGCAAGCTGATCCTCGCCACATTCCCATTGGAGGACTGGCCCACCCTCCCGCTGGAGCGCTACGCGTTGAACTGCGAACCGGAGGCCTTCTGCCGATTGATGGAGTACCGAACCGTCGACCTGGGTGGCATCGGCGGCGGCAGCGCGACGAAACACATTCTGTACCTGGGTAATTCGGGTGAGTGGTACATCGCTCCTGCGCTCGGTGATGAAGTCGGCCCGGCGTGGTCGAGGTTGCGCGGTCAGTTCGTCGACGCATTCGAAGCCGTCGAACGCGGCGCGTTCGACGAACTCGACGAACTCGATGCGCTGCGCTCGGGCCAATCGCTGGTGACGAAGTCGCTCTCCGTCTACTTCCCGCAGCACTTCTTGCCAATCTTCTCCGGCAGTCATCTGCGCAGCTTCATCAGCCTCCTCGGCGGAACACCGGAACGCTACGCACCCGCCTGGCGGGCCAACCGCCAACTCCTCGCGCTGGTCAAAGGTGACCCCGAACTGTCGCAATGGGCTCCGCATGAGGTGATGCAGTTCCTGTATGACAATTTCGACCCGCGCGAACCGAGCCGCCCAGTATGGAAAGTCGCGCCGGGTGAAAACGCCGTCCACTGGCAGGATTGTTTCGCCAATGGATACATCTGCGTCGGATGGGACGAGCTCGGTGACCTGAGCCAGTACGCCAGCGATACCGAACTCAAGCAGGAGCTGGCTGCCCGGTGGCCGAAGGCCCAAAATGCCAGCAATGCAAGGAATCTCCTCGCCTACCGTGACCTCGAACCGGGCGACCGAATCGTCGCCAACCATGGCATGTCCAAGGTTTTGGCGATCGGCACTGTAACTGGCGGCTACCGCTTCGACGATTCTCGAACCGAATCCAAGCATGTGGTGCCTGTGGAGTGGGACACCAGTTTCGCGCAGCATTTGGAGAACCCGCAGTCTTGGCGCCGCACCTTGGTCCGCGTCCCCGATCACCTTTTCACCAAGCTCACCTCGAAGAGGGGAAATGCCGCTCAGACCGCAGATCATGAAGTACCGGAGGATATTTCGGCGATCCTCGCCGCGCTCCAGCGGAAGAACCAGGTAATTCTCAGCGGCCCTCCTGGTACCGGAAAGACCCGTCTCGCCCTCAGCACCGCGCTGGCCGCACGTGGTCGTACGGCTGATGTCGATGGTCCTGGTCGAACGGCGGCGATCAACGAGCTCCTCGACACCGGTCGAGTCCGCATGGTTACCTTCCACCCCTCGTACGGCTACGAAGATTTCGTCGAAGGATTCAAGCCGGCACACCACCCGACCGCCGCAGGTCTGCACCTCGAGCTCACCGACGGCCTGTTCCACAAACTCTGCGCCGACGCTGCAGCTGCCGAGAACGAGGAATTCCTGCTGATCATCGACGAAATCAACCGTGGTGACCTTCCACGCATCTTCGGTGAGCTCGTCACTTTGCTGGAGACCGATAAGCGCGGGGTCAGCGTCGACCTCCCGATCAGTCAGCGCCGCTTCGCCGTTCCACCGAATGTCCGCATCATCGGGACCATGAACACCGCAGACCGCAGCGTCAGCCATCTCGACGCTGCGATCCGCCGCCGATTCGCCTTCGTCACCGTCGGCCCCGACCCCGAGGTCCTGTCCGGCACGATCGGCCCGCTCGATCTGCCGGACTTCCTCTCCGCACTCAACGAACGCATCGTCACCCACCTCGACGCTGACCACCAGATCGGTCACGCGTACCTGCTGCACAACGGGCTGCCGGTGGCCACCGAGGAAGAGCTCGCCGCCGCCTACTACCACGACGTCCTCCCGCTGATCGAGGACTACTGCGTGAGTCGCGCCGAACTCCTGCACCGAGTTCTGGGCAGCCTGGTCGACGCGAACACGGGACAGTCCAAACGGATCACCGACAACGACCTCCCGACTTTCCTTGCCGCCGAATTCACCTCTGGCACTCTCGATCTCGATGAGTGAACGCCTCGACGTTCGGCTGGGCGAG
Organism: Nocardia sp. NPDC058480; assembly: GCF_042720495.1. NCBI lineage: Bacteria > Bacillati > Actinomycetota > Actinomycetes > Mycobacteriales > Nocardiaceae > Nocardia > Nocardia sp. NPDC058480. Next base: position 143,590 of record NZ_JBHXMN010000014.1, read on the forward strand.
TACGAGTCAGTTGCCTTGCCCGAAGATCAACTGACGAGTAGCGACCGCGCACGACTAGCGTCCTTGCCCAAACGCTTCACGCTGACGCCGGCCCGAGTTGGCTGGCTACTGAAAGCGGAGGCGACCGTTGGGGTGCTCAACCTCGACCGCATCCGCCTCGTGGTGAACACCAAACTGGCCTTCTCCGGCGAATCCCTCATCCGCTGGCTCTGCTACGCCCTAGCCACACCAGTCCCCCACGAGACGACCATCCGCGAATGGTCCGTCGACCGCGATGGTTTCGCTGACATCGTCGCCGCCGCGCTACTCGGCGCATGCCGCACCCTCCTGCGCGACGGCTTACGCCGCGACTACGTCCGCAACCACCAGGTCATCCCAGTGCTTCGCGGCCGGTTCGACGCCGTCAGCCAAGCCACCCACCGCTACGGCACGCTGGATCGGCTCCACGTCGACACATTCGACCGCAGCGTGGCCATCTGGGAAAACGAGGTATGTGGCCACGCCCTGCGCAGGGCATCCACCCTGGTGAGGGACCCGCAACTTTCGCGACAGCTGTCCGTGCTCGCTGTCGAATTCCCCACGAGCAGCACCATATTCGCGTCCGTTCAACACCTGAACCGCGCCCGGTACAACCGATTGAATCGGCGATACCAACCCGCGCATCTCTGGGCAGGCCTGGTGCTGAACGGCGGTGGAGTAGCCGATCTGCTGGTCGACAACGGTGCAACCGGGGACAGCTTGCTTCTGGATATGCCCCGCTTGTGGGAGGCAGTGATTGTCCGACTGGTCGGCGATGCCGCACCGGCCGGATCCCGAATCGTCGGCTCGGCCGGTCCGCATTCCATCACCGTTCACGGCGACCTCAATCGCCGCACCACCTTTCGTCCCGACGTCCTCCTGCAGCTCCCGAACGGCACCTTCCTCCCCGCGGACGCCAAGTACAAGACATACGGCAACCATCGCATCGCCGCCCCAGATGTGCACCAATTGCTCACTTACACAGCGGGATACGCCACCGACCCCGCCCGAACCGGCGTCATCATCTACCCGAGCCCCCACCAGAACACCCACCGAACCCTCGACATTCGCGCCAACGGCCAAACCCTCGGCACCATTCACGCGATCGGCATCGCGACCGTTTCAGACCCCGCCCATGCTCTCGAATGGGTTCGCGCAGTTATTCCTTCATCATCCCGCAGAGCCGACGGAGCACAGTGATCGCGACCTTACATCCGGATCTAGCTCGAATCGCGTTGCACCACAACAGCTATAGCTGGCGGATCCACTGCTGGTAGTCGCCACGGGGAATGGAGACCGGCTCGAACTCGGCACGCTCGAACAACAGTTGGCTCGGACCGTTCTGGATATGAATGTTCGCGGTCACCAACACCGCGCCTTTGCCGCGTTCGCGCGCCATCGCTGCGATCACGGAGCACGACTCAGCGAGGGATCGGTCAGCGACTTTTCCACCTTGCCCACGTACCGATAGGCAGACTCCGATCGCGGCAATGTGGGCGGCGGACATCGATGGCAGCGTCTCATCGAACGTCAGATGCGCCACTGCGACGATCTCGCCGCCGCCCCGGCGACCAACAACAAGAAGGTTCCCCGCCTTCAGGCACTGCGGACTCTGCCGAATGATGCTCTGCGCCGCGAGTTCCCAGGGCTTCGGGTGCGACAGCTTTCGGCCGGCGGGGCTCCGCGGCCGCGAGGCCGTACAGGTGAATTCCTGAAGTTGTATCGCCTCTCGGCGGTTTGTGATCGTGGTCCAGCAGATCTCGGTTGGATTCACCGGGCAGGCTTGCCATTCGCCGCGAGCCAAGCCTCCAGATCGGCATGGGACGGCCGGTTTTCGAAGGCTTGCCGGTATGCCTGAGCCATCGCCGCACTGTCGTCTGGTTCCGGGAAGTCGATCTCGTCGACGGACACGTCCAGCACCCATGCGAGGTCCTCGGGCGAGACAGCACCGTCTTCGACGCGGCGTTGCAGGGCCTCGGCGAGGATCGGCGGCATTGCGCGAGTGGAGGATTCCTGCTGCCTGAGAATGATCGCTCTCCGGCGCTCGAAAGTGCCCCGCTCATCGCCAGCGTCAGCTCGAACAGCAACGGGCGTCGACTGTTTCAACGCGACAGCCACCTCTGTGGAATATCGAATGTTCAGCTTGGCCAAACGATTCTTCGCCGCAATGGTCGACACGCCTGTCTCCCACAGGAATCGCGCGAGCCCTTGCTCGCCCATCGCCTGCCAATCATGCTGCCTGACAAGCTCCTCTGGCAGTAAGAGGTGCGCCGCGAACTCGTCGGCAGGAAGCTCTTCTGCCTCACCGGGAGCCTGGTCGCCGCCGTGATGCCCGAGCGCCAGATGTGCGAGCTCGTGCGCCAACGACCAGTTGCTCCGAAACCAATTGGGGGTCGTGGCGAGCAGGATGATCGCGCGTGAACCGATGGTCAGCGAGTAATCCGTGGAAAGCATCGGTAGGCGAATCACATCGACGCCCAGTCGCGACTCCACTACCGAACCGAACTTCCGCACGAAGCTCCCGCCCAACGTGGCCCCCATGTCGGCGGGATCATCGGACAGCGGCGCACTCGGCGGAGGGCCATCAGGAAAGGCCGCGTTGTAGGCGTGAACCACATGGCCGAGGAGCTCCTCGTCGTGCGCACGTCCGGGGTTGACTCGCACACCGCGGTCGCTATCCCATGCATGCCGAGCCGCGATCCTGACGCGCCTCGGATCCACCGCACCAGTGACGAGCCAGTGCAGATCAGCGCCGATCACATCGGCGATATGCGCGAGCTCCTGTGACGAGAAGCCTCGCTGCCCGTTCAAAGCCCGAGACAGCGCGTCGGGCTTCATCCCGGCACGCTCAGCAAGACTGCGCTGGCTCAGCTCCCCCGGCATGAGAGATCGAATCCGCTCCCCGACCGCCCTCAGATCCTCGTCCATGTTAACGATCCTACCTGCACAATTGGGAAAATCCCAACGCTTGTAGGTCAGATTTTCTCGTGCGACGATTGCCGCCATGCCCGAGACTGCAACGATTGCTCCCGTCGAGGGAGGTTGGTTGGTCCGTAGCCGCAACGGCCTGGAGGTGGTGGTCGAGGACATCCGATTCGCGACTTTCGACATCGCCAGGCTGATCGATCCCGATCGCTGGTACGAGATCGCGCGCGACCTCGTCCTGGTCGATGAGAGCGGCGCGCAGATGAACGCCTTCACGCTGTTCTTCGACTGGAACAACGACGACGCGCGGCTCTCCGCGATTGATGATGAGGTACCACCAGAGGGATGCCGGTGGTATCCCGCCGGGCCTGGTCTGCACTGTCTGCGTCCTGGCGCATCCAAGCTGGATGCGATCGCCGCTCTCGCTGCGGAACTTCGCGAAAACTACGGATTCACGGTCGACTTCGGTTACGAAAAGGACGAGTGGGACAACGAGTCGGACCGCATCGCCCATCTGCTGCTGAACGCGGTCAACCGGGCTGCGTCGAGCGGCGTCGATGAACACCAGTTGATGCGCTTCATCACCACCGCGCTCGGCGGATCGGTCACCGCGGCGGATTCGGGCGAGACCACGAGCTACCGACTGCCCGACCGAAAGCTGGACACGACGAGATCCGTTGAGTAGGAAAAAGATTCAGCCGAGACCGTTGACCGGCCTCGAATCCAGCATCGTGGCCAAGATGGTCAGCTTAGGAGTCGACAATGGATGGCTGAGCGAAATCGAGTACGCCTGGTATTCGGATGAGCGTCCCCATGAGCTGCCTGATCCTGAGCAGATTGCCGTTCTTCAGCCGTCAGATCGCCTGCCGCCCAGACCGAACAGACGTGAAATTCCCACTGCCAGAACGTAGACCAGCGCAGGCGGACCCAGTACCACGATCGCGCCGACGAGAAGAAACGGCCAGGTCGGGATCAACAATGTGACGGCAAGCCCGGCCCCGATCCGGCGTGGGATACCCCGAAACAGCAGAAGCACCACGGGAATACCGATCTCCGGGATCAGCCACAGGCCTCCCCTGGGATGAATGCCGTACCGGCCGAACAGTATCCATGCCGCACCGAGCACGGCCGTCGTCGCCAAGCCCGTCCACCCGTACCAACTACCGATGAGCGCCCGAAGTCGGTGCAGGCGTGATCCGCCGGCGGCAAATCTCTTGTCCCACAACGACCTCGTCCCGCAGATGATCGCGATCGGCAGCCACACAGCCCACATGAGGGGCAAAGCCACCCCCCAATTACCCCCTCCCGCACCGACCGCACCCCCGATAACAGCGGTGCAGAGAATGCCTGTCATGACGAGGGCGAGCGAGATCACCGAGGATCCCTGGAATTGCCGATGCGAGTCAGTGGTGTCCATCGCTAGGCCTCGTGCGTTCTGCGGGGTGGCGCCGTCACGGTCGGCGCGTGACCTGTTGTGCCGAATGGTGTGCCCGATCGATCGACTTTCACGTCGTACTGCGAGTTCCAGCCCTTCCAGCGGTCATCATCGAGTGCTCGTCCGCCGGTCCCGAGTTCGTGATGCCCCTGGAGGTTGGCGGCCGGACCCATGCTGGTTCCGGTCCCGACTCCGGTCGGCGGGTCGACCGCGATCGTTCGATCGGAGCCGTCGGGACGGGTCTGGTAAGCCTCCATCCATGGGTAGTTCGTCCGGGTCCCGTCGATGTGGATGCCGTCGGAGGACGGGGTGAATACCAGGTCGCCGTTGACCGACCAGCCGAATTGCTGCATCGGACCGCCCATGCCGATGGGATCGGCGGCTTCGTATTTCACCCGGACCGAGCCGTCGGCGGCTTGGATCACCTCACCGGTCGGCTTCCCGGTTTCGACATGCCCCGAGCTGCCGTCCGCTTCCTGCACGACCGACGGGTTCTGACGCATCACCACGATGCCGTTCTCGTAGTCGACATATGTGGTCACTCGCGCGTGTTCGGGGTCGAAGTCAGCGTCGGCGGTCCGGTCGTCACCCTTGTTTCGACCGGAGAACGGATTGTCCATCGACGGATCGAGGTCGTCGCGTTCCTGGATGTATTGGGCGGTGCGAACAACACCCTGACCGGGGCGCGGTTCGATCTTCACCGCCCGAACCTCGGGGTCGACACCCTTGTATTTCGGGTCGTAGCTGTTCGGGTTGAGCGCCTCCGCAGTAGTCCAGTCGACCGCGGTCGCCGGCAGTCGGCCGAATGCCTGTTGGAACGCGGCGGCCGAGGTGCGCATCCGGTCAGGGTCCGAACGACCGTCCTTCGACCGGTATTGCTGGATCTCGGAGTTCGCCTTCTGTAGCGCGTCCGCGGGCGCCATCGCAGCCAACTCCGCGTTCGCGGTCGCGATCTTGCCACCCCACAGTGCATCGGCGGTCAGCAGGCTGTCTGCGAGTCCGGAGAGGCGCTGCAGCTGGATGCCCGCCTCGGAATCCCAGTCTTCGACGCCGGTCACCGTCCAGTCGTCGGCGACCGCAACGGGCGCGACGACATAGTGCTGGAAGATCATCTTGATCTCGCTCAGCGGAAACTGCATGGCGTTGGCGGCGCCCGCGCACGCTCCCCCGAGGTCGTCGTAAGCAGTGGCGATCGCGCGCATCTGCGTTTGTTCGCGGTCGGCTTTGTTCTCGGCCGCGCGGCGCGCGTCACCCTGCCAAGCCAGACCGTGCACGGTGGTATGCGCTGTGCCGGTGGTCTTGATGATCTGGTCGGCGATCTGTGTGGCGTGCACTCCAACGGCCGACAGCCCGGACACGTCCCAGCCCAGCACCTGCTTCGGAGTCGGCACGGTCAACGTCCCTCGTACGGATTGCCGGAATTGAGGTCGGCTACGGCGGCGAGCCTGCGTGCTGCATCGAGGTCTGTGCCGACGTAGGTGTCTGCCGAATATGCGAGGAGCGTTGCGAATTCGCTGAACCGGGCCCTCAGAACATCTTTTGCAAGTTTGCTGAGTGCATCCGAGTGTCCCAGTTCCGCACCGACCTGCCCACCGGCGACATTGCCCGCCACCGGTTCCGCGCCGAGGTGTGGAGCGCGGTCGATTTCACCGGTAAGCAGCGACAATGTTCCGGCCGCCGTGCGTAGCTGATCCGGATTCACTTCGAATGACACTGAAACTCCCCCCGCCGACACCGGCCGACGTTCTTCGATTTCACCGCATGCTGAACGGTAGCTGAAACGTATCACAGCTGCCAGACGTCATCTTGTGGCCGCTGGACAGCCCCAGACATGCGGCCACCTGCCCAGTTGGGCATACCCTGCGCGATCCCCTTGGATTGTCGGTGTCGCGGCGTAGTGTCACGCGTGTCGGCGTTGCGGTGACCAACCGGAGGTTCGCGATGGACGTGCTGCTCGGGATCGGAACACGTAAGGGCTTGTTTTTGGCTCGTAGTCGGGACGGGCGTGCCAGTTGGACAGTGTCGCCGCCACAGTTTCCGGTGGCTGATGTGAAGGCTTTGGCGATCGATACTCGGCGAGAGACGCCGCGGGTGCTCGCGGGGGTGTTGAACAGTCATTTCGGGCCCACGTTGGTGGTCAGTGATGATCTCGGTGAGACGTGGAGTGAGCCGGACGATGCTCCGCTGAGCTTCCCGGAGGACACCGAGGCCGCATTGCTGGGTGTTTGGCAGATCGCGCCAGCCACCGATGCCGAGCCGGATGTGGTTTATGCGGGTGTCGAACCTTCGGCGTTATTCCGGTCGGCTGATCGTGGTCGGACGTTCGAGCTGGTCAGGGGGTTGTGGGAGCATCCGCATCGGCCGCAGTGGGAGCCGGGTGGTGGTGGGTTGGCTTTGCATACTGTGCTGCCGCATCCGGTCGATACGCAGCGGGTGGCGGTGGCCATGTCCACTGGCGGGGTTTATCAGACTGCCGACGGTGGGGAATCGTGGACGCCGACGAACAAGGGGGTTACCGCGGACTTCATGCCCGGCGAGCTGCCGGAATGGGGGCAGTGCGTGCACAAAGTTGCCCTCGATGCCGAATCGCCCAGCACTATGTATCTGCAGAACCACGGTGGCGTGTTCCGAAGTACCGATGCCGGGGTGAGCTGGCAGTCGATCGATGGTGGGTTGCCACCGTCCAACTTCGGCTTCCCGATCGTCGCGCATCCGCGTAAGCCGGGAGTGATCTACACCTTCCCGCTGGTGGCGGATATGGAGCGCTTCCGCTTTCCGCCCGATGCCACTTGCGCGGTGTATCGCAGTGAGGATGGTGGCGATACGTGGTCGAAGCTGAACGATGGACTCCCCACTGTCCCGTTCTGGGCTGCGGTCATGCGCGATGCCATGTGCGCCGACGACGCTGACCCGACGGGGATCTACTTCGGCACCCGCAACGGCGAAGTGTATTGCAGCGCAGACGAAGGCGATCATTGGCAGCTCGTGGCCGACAAGCTGCCGGACGTGCTGTGCGTACGCGCCGCGGTCATCGGATAGCGCGATGGCTCGCGTCTGCCTGCCCTCAATGCTCCGCACCTATGTCGACGGCGACAAGGAGCTCGATGTCGACGGTGCGACCTTGCAGCAAGTTCTCGATGCGCTGCGCGAACGATCGCCCGGGCTGGAACGTCGACTCCGCGACGAACGCGGGGCATTACGCCGGTATGTGAACTTCTATATCGACGGTGACGAATGTCGTCTGCTAGACGGCCAGGACACCGCTGTCGGTGCAGGCACTGAGGTGATGATCATTCCATCGGTCGCCGGTGGATGATCAACAAGACGCACGTAGCCGGCAGCTCGAGCGTGGCAAGACCTTGATCGAACACCGCCCATATTCCATTGGTGCGCAATGCTTCCCGATTACCGGTAGTACGGCGTGGCCTGCACCCAATGGAACCCACGAGAGACAGCCGGGTACTGCGAGAGGTCGACCTGCTCCAGTTGCATTCGCACCGGCTTGCCGCCGAGCGTGCCCTCCAGAATCAGCCGATCCGATTGTGGCTGAACGTAACTGAATGTCGCGAGCTTCCACTGATGTGTCGTGTCTTTCGACAGGGTGATGGTGTGCTGGTCGGTGTCGATCCGAGCAGGGAAGGAGACAAGCGAATCGTCCAGCCGCTGCATGGTCATGCCCTGGGGAATATCGAAGATGATGCGACGGAATCGTTCGGTGGCGCTAGGCATTCCGCTGGCCAGCGGCGATTCGCTGAAGTCGACCAAGGCGGGCACCTGCTCGCCGGCGACCGAGAACTCGGTGACGTTCCAGATCCCGTAGAGCGGGGATTTGGGGCGTGCGTTGCCGTAGGTCTGCCAGCCCTCGTATGCCTCGACGGTCGTGGCGCAGAGCAGCCACACCCCCACCAATACCTGGGCTGCCAACAAGATTCGGTTGCCGCGCGGAGTGGGAAGCAGTGGCGTCGACGTTCGAGCTACGACGGCGCGGCCGAGCATCGCCCGAATTATGCGGATGATGTCGGGTGCAGCCAATACCACTGCGTACAAGAACAATTGGAGGGCGAATAGCTTCACCGGCACATCGAAGGTGAGATTCATCAGGAGTACCTGCAGCGACACGATAACGGCGAGCACAGACCCGAGCCCCGCGGTCACCGGCAGGATAAGCAGCAGCGCCGCAACGACTTCCGCCGCACCCAAGGCCATCTCGTACGGCTCCGACAGCGACGACTGCGCCCACAGCACCGCCATCGGGCTCATGTGCCCGAACGGTTCGACCAACCGCTCGAGGTTGAACGACATCTGCGTCGGCAGCACCTTGATCATCCCGTACAACAGCAGCGCGCTGGCCAGGGAAATGCGCAGCAGCAACCGGAACCACTCATACAGGCGCGCGTAGTTAGGGCGGCGGCGATCGAGTACCGACCACGCGGCAGTGACTGGTACGGCAACGAGAAGCAGGGTGAGAACAGCCGCCCATTTCGCCGCCGTATCTCCACTGCCGGTGACCGCGTAATCGATGGGCACGTCAAAGATCAGGGCTCCGACCCAGTCGGTGAGCGGATGCAGCGCCGTCCACTTGGCGACCTCGGTCACCGTCGCCTGCGACAGACCGAAGGTACGCAGCAACGCGTGCAGCAGCCACACCCCCGCCATCCCGACACCGACAACGACGAACCCGAATCGGAACAGCACGCGAACCGCCGGATGCCAGCGCTCCACGGCCTCCCGCTCGGTCTCGACGACCTCGGGCTCCCGCTGAGCCAACACCCCAGTAACCATCCATCACTCCTCGGTCGAAAGCCGTGCGGGTGAAACGCTATGGGAGCGCGGACAACCGGGAAATCCGGCAAAACCGTTGCCCCGAGCATTCGGGCCACACTTTCTCCGGGGTCGGCCGCCCGATCTGCCTGCGACCGGAGGCGACGTCAACTATGTTGGGAGACAACGGGTTAGCTTCGGCAACGAATGCGCCAACCAGGGTTCGAGGGGGAAACCATGGCCAACATCCGACGTGAACGCCGCCTACGAGCGGCCGAACAGGCACTCGCCGAACAGGACAACCTGAGCTCGCCGGAACGTCGCGTTCTCACCGGCATTCTCGCCACCGAGGGCTGGCATCTGCTGACCCGTCGGGGACCTCGACGGCCCGGCCACCCCACCGCCTTTGCGATCGGCCCCACCGGTGTGTTCGCGATCGTGTTCGCCGCCACCACGCCCGACGGCTCCGAACTCGGCGATCTGCGCAAGCACGCCGAAGAACCCCTCGTGCGTCTGGCCGCCGCCGACTTCCGATTCGTCCCGCACATGGTCGAGATCGTCGTCGTACTTCCCGGCCGAATTCGTGCCGAATCCGATGGCCGCGTCCACGTCGTCGACGAACCAGGCCTGCTCGACACTCTGATCCGCCGCGAACGACGGTTCAAGTCGGCCCGCGCCGCTCAGCTCGCGGCTTCCAGCGTCGAAAGATTCACCCGCCTGCACCTCGACCTGCCCACCACCGACGAGCCCACCGATCTCGCGGGCCTTTTCACCGAAACCGACCTCAATGAGGCCGAACGCGCCGCCGCCCTCGCCCGCCCGTTCAGCGACTGGATGACCTTCCTCGACCCTGCCCAGCTCACCCTGGTTCAGACCAACTTCACCGGTCCCGCTCGCATCAGCGGGCCGGCCGGTACCGGCAAGTCCGTAGTTGCCTTGCACCGCATGGCCCACTGGGCCAAACGCCACCAGGGCCGCCTGCTGTTCACCACCTTCGTCAAGACTCTTCCCACGTTCCATGAACGCGGCTTCGCCCATTTGGCACCGAGGGCGGTGGATCGCGCGGTCTTCACGGGTTTGCATGCCTGGACCGTCAAATTTCTCGGCGAGCGGAGCGTGTCGTTCAACCTCGACGACAAAGCTGTCGACGCCGCGCTCGCCGATGTCTGGCGCGACGTTCGCGGAACCTTGGACAAAGTCAAGGACACCGATTTCGGTTATTGGCACGACGAGATCGATCGTGTCATCAAGGGCCGCGGCCTGCCGAGCGTCGAAGCGTACAAGCAGGTGCGGCGCCGAGGCAGGGAGGGAATCAGTCTGCACGGCAAACGCCGCGAATTCGTCTGGAAACACTGGTATAAGCCTTACCAGCAAGGCCTTGAAGCCCGCGGCGCCCACGACTTCAACGACCTCATCTCGCTCGCCATCGAAGAACTCCGTGCGCGACCACTCACCGAGGGCGAGCGCTTCGACCTGGTGGTCGTCGACGAGGTCCAGGACTTCACCCTCTGCCAACTTCAACTTGTCTACGAAATCGCGGGCGCCACACCGGATTCCCTACTCCTGCTGGTCGGCGATGGCCAGCAGCAGGTCTACGCGGGCGGCTGCACACTCTCCGAGGCGGGCATTCCACTGGTCGGTGGCCGCGGCCGCGTCCTGCGCACCAACTATCGCAACAGAGCCGCGATCCTCGACTACGCCCGGCGCATCGAAGCCTCCGACACCGTCGACGACCTGGACGGCGGCACCGGCGTCGTGCTGCGCGACAGCGACGCCACGCTCCCCGACGGCAAAGTCGTCGAGGAGTTCATCACCCGCCGCCAAGCGGAGTCAGCACTGCCCGCGGCGATCCAGGCAGCGAACCTGACCGGCCCCGACATCGCAGTGATCGTCCCTTACCGCAGCTACATCAGCCGCTACCTGACCATCCTCCGCCGAGCAGGCTTCCCCGCCATTCCCCTGGAACACTACGACGGCACCCAAACCGCTGACATCAAAGTCGGCACCATCCACCGCGCCAAAGGCATGGACTTCACCGCTGTCTTCCTCCTCACCAAACAACCCCCGGCCGACCTCACCGACCTTACCCCCGGCGCCCGCGACCAGGCCGAACTCCAAGCCCGCCAGCACCTGGTAGCCGCGAGCCGAGCCCGCGACTATCTCTGGGTTGGCCTGCTCACCGATTGATGCACCCGAACACGGACAGCGGCCCACCGAGAACCATTCGGCCTCAGCGTCCGGGAACCCTGCGATCGAGCCGTCTCACTGACCGCCGGGACTACTCACCGCGACCAGCGGCCCGATCAGAGCCATGGCATCCACACCCGACGGCAGGTCGCTGACCTGCCCATCGCCGACTTCGATCACCCGCCAGCTGCCATCCGCACGGCGCGCGATGTCGGTGGTCACGAACCGGCAGCCGAGGGCCGACACCGCAGGCGCCACCGCCGACAGGTCGGGTTCCGGGCACACCGCCGGATCATCGGGATGTGGTCCGACCAGGACGGGTTCACCGTCGAGCCACCACACCCTGGCCTCCGCCGCCCGACCGCCCCCTTCGACGGTGAAGTCCTCGAACTCGCGCAGCACGACCCCACCCGCCAGGTACTCCCCCTGCAACTCGAGGAACCGCTCGACGACGCGCCGCAGCGCGGCGACATCACACAGATCGGGCACGAAACAGGCTGTGTCCCACTCATACTTACGAGATTTCACGTAGTCCTTGACGATTCCCGCGCCCGGACCGAGCGATCCGGCCAGTCCCGCCAGCACCGACGCACCGGGCACTTCCCCCGGTTTCGTCTCCGCCCACCGGGACCGCGGTGTCAACTCGGCGAAGAACTCATACCACCCCGGCAGTTCGTGGGCCTTGGCGTAGCACTCGGGCGAGACCGCCAGCGCACAGTCGCGCTCCGAAAGTGCCTGGGCCAGTTCACGATAGCGATCCACCGGAATCATCCACCCGCGATACCACATCGTCCTTGCGGACCGCGGCACCCGCCGCACCGCCGCTGCCGCATCCCCGGCGATGAGCACATCGTGGTCCAGCAAGGCGACCGTCCCATCAGCGGTCCGCACGGCTTCGGCCTGCGCGGCGAAGTGGTCGTCGACCCGCCGCGGATTCAGGGGGTCAGAACAGAACAGCAAGGTAGCGGGCACCGCCGAATTCTATTGCTTTGAGCAGGCGACAACGGCCTCACAGCGGTTCACCCAGCGCTCACTCCCCGATCAAGCGTGCTGCGTCCCCGCCAATTCCCGTTCCGCCGCCGGGCGAGCACTGAACGGACACTGCCATTCCACCGGCTTGGGTCGCCCGGAGTACCGCCGCGCTTCCGACAACGTCTCGTACTCCATCAGATTCGGGTTGATATCCCCCTGCAGCGAGATGTCCTGCTTACGGATCTTGTCCGCCAACCGATCCCACATCCCGTCGGCCTTGATCCGCGCGAACTGCTCATGCGAGTTGAACGCCAGCATCGGAAACGGTGGCCGCCGCCCGAACCGCCGATGCGTCTCGTGCAGTCCGATCACGAAGAACGGATGCCCCGCCACGCTGTACTTGAACTCACTGGACCGCGGATCCGACGAACACCCGTCCGCCCACGCGAACCGATCGGCGTCCGCCTCGTGCAGCAACTGCAGGTGCTCCCACAACAACTCCTCGAACCGCAGCTCATCCACCCCACGCGGCTGCTCGAACGTCGCGATGAAACTGGTGAACCTCCGAGAGCCCCAGTCGGCCCCACCCACGAACTCCGCCAGATCCGCCGCCATCAACCGAGCCGACTCTTCGCTACCCATCACGTCATAGTGACGATGGCTGATCCCGCCCTGGCGCCATGCGGAGCGACCCGCCAGACAGGCGAACCGATCTCCGAGAAGGAACCGCTCCACCTCAGCCCGCGCATCCGTCATCAACCCCGGCGATCCTTTCCAACCACATCTCAACACCGAACGAGTGCGCACCGATCTAATCGGCGAATTCAGCCACCTCGCCCGCACTGCGCGCTGATCCTGTCAGCCGACCGGCCAGTATGCGAATCGATCGACATGGCGCCGATTTCCTTTTCCCCGCTCGAGGGCCTGGTAGGACATCCTCACGTGCTGCGAATCACGTCCGCTGCAGCGCACTGCGGGGCCACACGACCCTCGGCAACGAAACCGCTGCTGGTGGCCACAGAGCGCAGGTTATGGTCCGACATCCAGCAACCGGTCGCGTGACCAGCGCGACATTGGCAATGCGGCAGGCAAGCGCCAGGTTTTCACGGTCAGCACGGCTGCTGAACTACGTTGGTAGGCAGTGTGTTCCACAATATCGGCTGATGGGGAGGATCAGAACGTGGTTGATGGTGAGCGGACGCAACATGCTTGGCTTGTTCGGGCGGGGAGTCATGGGCAGCGGGAGGCGCGGGCTCTAGCGGAGGGTTTGGCGATTGTCGGGTGGGACGAGGTGGGGGATCTCAGGTTGTATCGGACCTGGGAGGAGCTGAAGGCGAGGATCCGGGGGTCTTATCCGGATGCGTCGGCGACCGTGGTGGGGAATTGGGCGGGGCAGCTGTGGAAGTTCGGTACCGAGTCGCTGAGCACGGGAGCGATCCCGGATATGTGGGCGATGTGGCGGCGACCGGGTCCGATGAGCTGCTCGCCGAGGCCGGGGCGCGGGATGCGGGGAATCCGCGGGAGTTGACTGTGCGGAGTCTGCTCGAGCACTGGGGGTTCGAGCGGCGGACTGCTGCCGCGGTCGCGATGATCAAGGCTGATCTCGCGGAGAACGGGCTCACCACGCGGCCGCCGTTCACCGAGGGGCCGCTCAGTGAGGTGATCGCGATCGTGCCGCTCGAGAGTGAGCCGGCGGTCGGCGCGCGAAGTGCGGAACGGGCATCGGTCGAGAATGTCGTCGAGCCCGAGCCGATGACACGGCGGTTGGGAAGCCTGCCTGCGGTGCTGGTATGGGTGTCGTCGAGTGTGGATCTCACGACCGCCAAGACGACGATGGTGCGGCATCAGTATTCACAGCTGGCCGTGATCGATGAGCATGACGGGACGTATCACGGGGCGGTGACCTGGGAATCGATCGGGCGGGCGCATATCGCGACGGATCATCCGACGCTGGCCGATGCCACGGTGCCCGCGGTCGTAGTGGATCATGATGCGCCGCTGCTGGATCAGATCGAGGCGATCTACGACAACGGGTTCATCTTCGTGCGGGATCCGGATCGGGTACGCGTGACCGGGATTCTCACCGCTGCCGACCTGACACGCCAATTCGGCACACTGGCACGGCCGTTCGTCCTCATCGAGGAGGCCGAGAACCGGCTGCGCAGGGCGGCGCGGGATCACCTCGACAGACCCGCTGTCGGCCGGGCAAGAAGCAGCTGTGCACGGGTTACTG
>NZ_JBHXMN010000015.1:0-153644 GCF_042720495.1 Nocardia sp. NPDC058480
CCGTCGCCCGCTACCGCGAGCGCCACACGATGGCCCGCGCGAAGTCCGATCATGCCGACGCGATGACATTGGCCAACATCTTGCGCGTCGATGCCATATGCACCGAACCATGCCCGCTGACACCGAACTCGTCCAGGCTATCGCGGTGCTGGCCCGGGCCCAGCAAGACGCGGTCTGGCGCCGCACCAAAGCCAGCAACGAAGTGCGATGCCTGCTGCGCGAATACCACCCCGCGTTCCTGACGACGTTCGCCGACAAGTCCGCCACCAACCTCGCCAAACCCGAAGCCCGAGCGATCCTTGCGATCGCCTCGACCCCAGCCGCGGCGGCGAAGCTCACCAAGGCACGCGTCGCGGCCGCGCTGCGTAAAGCTGGGCGCAAACGCGGCATCGACGAACTGGCTACCGAACTCGTCGAACGTCTGCGTCGTCCCGGCCTGCGCCAACCCGAGCTCGTGGAGAAGGCGATGGGACAGCAAGCCCTCGCCCTGCTTGCCGCCCTCGACGCCGCCTGCGCCGGGGCCGACGACCTCGAACAAGCCGCCGCCGAAGAATTCCGCAAACACCCCGACTACGCGATCATCACGAGCTTCCCGGGTTTGGCTGACCTCGCCGGCGCACGCGTCCTGGCCGAGATAGGTGATGACCGAAAACGATTCGCCGATGCCCGAGCATTGAAGGCCTACGCCGGATCCGCACCGGTCACCCGAGCATCCGGGCGAACTACATCGATTACCTTTCGCCGGGTCAAGAACGACCGCCTAGCCGCAGCGGGATGGGTGTGGGCGTTCGGTGCCATGACCCACCAGGGGCCGCCTCGTGAGCATTATCTCGCTCGCCGAGCACACGGAGACCGCTACGCCGCCGCTCTACGGCATCTGTTCAACAAGCTGCTCGGTCAGCTTCATTACTGCCTCCGAACCGGCGAGTTGTTCGATCCAGCCAAGGCTTTCGCGATTCCCGTCCGTTTCACGCCAGAACCGGTCGCCGCTTGACTCTTAGCGATATCGGAGGTCTGACGGGCGACGACTGCGCGAGTAAGGCGCATCACCCGCACAACTCGCCCGGGCGCACAGCGGCAAGGGGGGAGGTTGGCGGAGACGCCAGAATCATCGGTAGGCTTCCTGCCTACGGCGGTGAGTCTGCTGATACCAGATTCTCGCCCAGGGCCTCGGCGGTGTTCGTAGCACCACCGGGGCCTGACTTGTGCGCCGACCGTACCATAGCCGTCGGCTATCCAAGAAACGTCGTCAAATCCTCAGACCACCGATCCTGGTCCGACACAGCCCTTTTCCACCCTTTGGGCGGCGGCCATGGCACATCCCACCCAGTCAACACGGCCTGCGTGAACCCGCCCTTCGGCGTCTGGTTGGCGATCAGCTCATCCGGAGAGACATACCGCGTCGGCACCCATTCGGTCACGGCGTCAAGTATGCCCAGGACGCCGGCATGGCCTGACTTCGAGCGGTATTCTTGGTCGAGTTGCAGTCATTATGACGGCGAGGGGGCGGCGATGGCGGGTGAACCAGATCGCGGTACGCACAGTTTGCTGCGGACGAATCGCCTTACCTCGGTGGAGTTTTGCGCAGGTGCCGGTGGACTTGCGCTCGGGCTGGAACAAGCCGGGTTCGATCCTGTGCTTCTGCTGGATAACCGCGACGTGGCGTGCGAAACCCTACGAGCAAACCGTCCTGGCTGGAATGTGCTGGATAAGGACCTACTCCAATTCGAGCCCAGATTCGATCTGCCGGGACACCGTGAAATCGACGTTATTGCCGCGGGACTTCCGCGGGTGAAGTCGGCGGCAACAGCGTCGAGACCCAGGGGTAGCGGCTGGGAGTTGGAACTCTTCGAGACAACTGCGCGGCTGACGGTGGAGTTGCGACCGCGTGCCCTGCTGATCGAGAACGTCCCCGACCTGCTGAAACGCGATGAGTACGAGTCGAGTCGAACCCGCGTCGCCAAGAATCTCGAGGACGCCGGATACGAGTGCTGTTGGTGGTTGGTCGATGCTTGCGATTTCGGTGTCCCGCAGCACCGCGAGTACGCCGTGATGGTTGCCCTCCGCGACGGCGGGACCGGCGACTTCGCCGAGAATCTGCATCCCATCCCGCCCGCGCCCGGTCTGACAGTCGGAGCGGTCCTCCGTGGATCGATGAGTGCCCGTGGGTGGCCGCAAGCTACGGAGTGGGCCGCGCAGGCAGGCGGGATATCGCCGACGATCGTCGGCGGTTCGTGGGATCGCGGCGGGGGCGACCTGGGCCCACAGGGTTCAGTTCGTGCATGGGCGAAGTTCGGCGTGAATGGACGCGCGCTTGCCGATGACGTGCCATCGGCCGATTTTGTGTGGGACCCGTCGCAGGGAACCGACCACATGCTGAAGCTCACCGTCGATCAGGTTGCCGCGCTCCAGGGATTCCCGCCGTACTGGACTTTCGAGGGTCGAAAGACAGCCAGGTATCGCCAGGTCGGTAACGCAACCCCGCCGCCGTTCGCGCATGCGCTCGGCATCGCTTTGAGGTCCACCCTGTCAGCTCGCTAACGGCCGGTATCGCGTACCCGTCGCGCCGGCTAAGATCTCGAGTCATGCCCACCGACCAACGCGAGCCGACGCTGCCACGCCGAGCGGACATGGTCGACCTTTTCGCCGGGCCGGGTGGCCTGGACGTAGCGGCGCGTTGGTTGGGTCTTGATGTCTACGGATTCGAGTGGGACCGCAATGCCTGCGCGACCAGGGGCGCCGCCGGCTTGAACGATCGCCCCCACGATGTGCGTCACTTCGGCCCGCAGGACGTGCCGGGAGCGTGGATTCTCGCGGGCGGGCCGCCTTGCCAGACCTTCACTGTTGCGGGTTCCGGAGCAGGTCGCAAAGCGTTGGATGAAGTCTTGACCTTCGTCGACCGCATGGGCGCAGGCGACAACGTGTCCGAGGATCTTGCCGGTCTCGAGGACGAGCGAACGGGCCTAGTTCTGGAGCCACTGCGGTGGGCGCTCGAAGCGAACCGTCGCGGAGACCCGTACAAAGTTATTGTGCTGGAGCAGGTTCCGGCCGTTCTGCCCATCTGGAGGCGGATGGGCAAGGTGCTCGAGGGCATCGGCTATCGAGTCACCGCCGACGTCCTTCGCACCGAACAGTTCGGCGTCCCGCAAACGCGAAGGCGCGCCATCCTTATCGCAAGGCTCCGAGTCGAACCCGAACTTCCGACTGTGACTCATCGTCCCTACCGCAAGGGAGTCGACCGAGCGCATGGCGAGGCGAAGCATCTGCCCTGGGAGACGATGGGCACGGCCCTGAGCCGTGGCTACGATTTTCAGGTCATCTCCAACTATGGCACCGGTGGAGACCCGAAGCTGCGTGGACGCCGCAATTCGCGGGAACCCTCGGCAACGATCACGGGGAAGGTCTCGCGAAACCAGATCGTCGACAACACCGGCTTCCCCTGCCCACGGTTCAGCCTGGCTGAGGCAGGACGGCTGCAAACTTTCCCGCTCGACTATCCCTGGTCGGGTAGCGATATCTCGCAACAGATCGGCAATGCGATCCCGCCTGTCTTGGCGCTCCATGTGCTGTCGGCCGCGTTGGGGAGTCAGGTGAGCCACGAGGAAGCGGCGAAGGTCGTCGACCGCCCGTGGGTCGACACCCGTGACTCGGCCCCGCTCGATCACCTGCAGCGGATGGGCCTGCTGTTCAGCTGACGGTGTAGCGAACCACCGTTGCCCACCGATAGCCCACATCGACCGGGTAACAACTATCGCACTCACTTCCAACTGGTCGGAACGAGCCGATACTGTTACCCACAACACGGGGGAGCGAAACCTCCCATCGTCGACCGAGGGTTAGCGCAGGTGGGAGCTTCCGATGAGTGATCTGATCGATGGGCAGTACGACGTGTTCAAGTCGTTCTTGGACAAGGACACCCCGGTCGAGGCGATCAAGAAGCTCCGGCTGTTTGCTTCCGAAGACGTGATCAAGCGGATCATGGAGCGCTACGACGAGGACATGGTTCGGATCAAGGAGATGCGCGAGCCGCACTCGGTGGTCATCGACAACTACGAAACCTGGTATGCGGGACCGCATCCGGATGACAAGCTGTGGCCTGCGATCGAGGACGATCTAATCAAGCAGGGGTGGCCGAGAGATCCGGCCATCGACAGCCTGGACGACTCGTCGACACGGATCGTGTCGTTGCTCCAGCATCCTCGGAAGAACGAGTTCTCCACTCGGGGGTTGGTGGTCGGCTACGTGCAGTCCGGCAAGACCACCAACTTCACCGCGGTGATGGCGAAGGCCGCCGACCGCGGCTACAAGCTGTTCATCGTGTTGGCCGGCATCCACAACGGCCTGCGCCGTCAGACCCAGGCGCGACTCATTCAGCAGCTGGTGGAACCGAACCCGACGCTGTGGACGCAGATCACCGACCTCGATCGCGATTTCTCGCCGACTGCCAACCCGGCCAGCTTCTTCGGGAAGTCGAACAAGACCCATGTGCTGTGCGTGGTCAAGAAGAACGCCACTGTGCTGCGCAAGCTGGTCAAGTGGCTGGGCGACGCCTCGGAGTACCTGGCGGACTGTCCCGCGTTGATCATCGATGATGAGGCCGACCAGGCGACCGTGGCGACCAAATCGATCAACCCCCTGATCCGCCAAATCCTCAACACGCTGCCCAAATCGGCCTATGTCGGGTACACAGCCTCGCCGTTTGCGAATCTGCTCATCGATCCATCCGCAGACGATCTCTACCCCGAGCATTTCATCGTGAACCTGCCCAAGCCATACGGGCACTTCGGCACCGAGGTGCTGTTCGGTCGCTACGCCCTCGACGGCGAAGATCCGACAGAAGTCGACGATGGCTACGACATGATCCGCACTGTTCCCGACGACGACGTTGCGCTCGTTCGCCCTAAGACCAAGGCAGATGCAGAGGACTTCTATCCGTCGATTACCGACACACTGCGCCAGGCGGTCCTGTACTTCTGGCTGACAACCGCCGCCCGAAGAGTTCGCGGAGGTGGAAATCCCCACTCCACCATGCTGATTCACACCAGCGTGCGGACTGCCGTGCACAACAGTTTCCGAGACCCGCTGATGCTGCTCCGCGCCAAGGTCGGGAACAACTTGTCGGACTCCGTCCTGCGCCGCGAACTCCGCGAGCTGTGGGAGGAGGAGACGTCGAAGGTTTCGGCGACCGAGTTCGATGAGAAGCCGGTCTCCTTCGATGAGCTTGCATCGGAACTGCCTGGGGTCCTGCGTGATTGCCGCATCGTGATGGATAACTCCGAGAGTACCGACCGCCTCGACTACGGGAACGGCCCGATTGTCGCTATTGCGGTCGGCGGCAACACCTTGTCCCGAGGCCTCACCCTGGAAGGTCTCTCGGTCAGCTACTTCGTTCGAGCGGTCTCCACCTACGACACGCTGCTGCAGATGGGTCGTTGGTTCGGCTACCGGACCGGATACGCGGATCTGCCGCGAATCTGGATGACCGAGGAACTCGAGGATTGGTTCCGGCACCTCGCGACGGTCGAGACCGAGATGCGCCGTGACATAGACGTTTACATGACTGAAGGCAAAACTCCGATGACATTCGCGGTGAGACTGCGGACGCATCCTTCGCTCCGGGTGACTGCCGCCGCGAAGATGAAGGACGCGGTGTCGGCGCTGTCGTCCTACGGCGGGCAACGAGTCCAGACCCGATACTTCCGCATGGAATCCGAATGGCTGCTGCGCAATCAGTCGGCTGCACAGGTGCTCGTGAACGCGGCGCTCGGGGTCAGCCGAGCCGAAGGTAACGGCGCTGACGGTCGCTACCTGATTCGCGGTGTGCAGAGTGAGCATGTCCTGGACTTCCTGCGCGACTACCAGTTTCACGAGAAGTCAACGGAGTGCGACGCGAGGTTGATGGCGGGATACATCGAGAAGCGCATCCGAAACGCGGGCACATTGCGCCGCTGGAACGTAGCGATTGTCGGCAAACCAGCTGTGGCGGAACAGGATCTGTTCGACTTCGCGCCCGGAGTCAGTGTAGGTCGTATCGTTCGTTCGCAGTTCGCGTCTGGCATCGACCACGCGGATATCAAGACGTTGATGAGTCGTCGGGATGCCGGGCTGGATCTCGACGGGATCACTTCTGCCACAACAGAAGGCGATATCGCCAAAGCCCGTAAGGCTCAGCAGCCGGATGCAGGCCTACTGGTGCTGTACCCGATCGATAAGGTATCGGAACCCGAGCCGTCCAAGGCGAAGCGTGAATCGCTGAACGCACCAGAGCATGTGATCGGCGTCGGTCTCGTGTTTCCTTCGCCGGCCAACGACGACAGCACCGTTGCTTGGGAATCCGACTACATTTCCGCTGATCTGTCCGGCGTCGAGATCGAGGAGGAGGACTTCAGCCTCCTCGACTCCGAGGACATCTGATGCTGAACGATCTGAAGAAGGTTCTCGACGATCAGTGGCGGCGGCTGGAACGGCGCCCGAGCGTCGAAGCATCCGTCGTCACCGTGTCCGACCTTCCGGTCCCGACTGCGAATGGGGTGTTGGCCGCAGGCCTGGACAGCGAAGGAAACCGCCATCTGCTCGTTCCGATCGGTGCGCACCAGATCGTGCGAAAAGGTCTCAACGGCCCGGTTCTGCGGCTGAGCAAGCGGACGTTGGAACAGGATGGGCGAGTGCAGGACTACGCGGCTCTAGCATGCCTTCGTCGGGATTTGAACGACATCTTCGCGACCGTGTGCGCCGATATTCTCGTCGCTACGGAGGAGTCGCCGGAGAACCCGGTGAAGGTTCTGCACCGCATCCTCGACCGCTGGCGTGCACTGTTTCTCAACCCGGGGCCACCGCTGGGGACGCAGCAGCTCGCCGGTCTATTCGGCGAGCTGGTCGTGTTGGAGCTCCTCCTCGAACACGACAGCGGCGCAATTCGGTTGTGGAAGGGACCGTCTGGTCACCGGCACGATTTCGCCACCGATGCGGGCGCACTCGAGGTGAAGACATCGACGAATCCGGACGGTCGAGCGGTGCGTATCCACGGACTCGACCAGCTGGAGCCACCGCTCGACGGCGTGCTCGGGTTGGTGTGGTTGCGGCTGGAAACCGATGTTCAGGGCGGCATCGGGTTCCTCGAACTGATCAAACGCGTGCTCGACCTCACTGACGACGAGAGCGAGATCCTGACGCGTCTGGCTGCCGTCGGCTATCGCTCCGCCGACAATGATCACTACGCGCATTCGCGGTACTCGATCAACGAACACCGTTGGTACAACGTCGATGTCGCCTTTCCGAGGCTCACAACCGTCGACCTGGCGGCCGCGTCGATCTCCACCAACGTCCGCAACGTCGACTACACGATCGACCTGTCCGGCGAATCACCCGCGCCGATGGAAGCCAATGATGTCGAGAGGCATATCAAAGCGATGCTCGAGGAATCCCGATGACGGCACCTGCCTGGGTCTCCCAACCATTTCCGCCTGAGGGTGCGAGCGCCGCAGAAGGCATCAGGAACCAGTTGGGGAAGCCCGAGTTGGACCATCTAACGATCCTGGTCCGTGAATCGGCCCAGAACAGTTGGGATGCTCGCCAGGCAGAAGGAATCCCCGTCGACTATCGCATCGACCTGCAGACCGTCAGTGCGGCCGACGCTCCGGCATGGCGCGACAATCTCCTACGCAAGGCACCGGCGAAGCAGCGGCTCCCACTTCGAGATGCATTGCAACAACCAACAATTCGTGTGCTGTCGATTTCCGACCGGGGTACTCGCGGGCTCGGCGGCCCGACTCGGGCCGATGCAGTCACCGACCAAGGCCGTGATTTCGTGGCATTCCTGCGCAATATCGGCGAACCTCGCGACCGGGCGTTGGGTGGTGGCACATACGGGTTCGGCAAAGGCATTCTCTACCTCGCATCGGGATCAGGCACCATCCTGGTCCATACCCGCTGTCAGTACCAGGGGAGATACGAGACTCGGCTGATGGCCGCAGCTCTGTGGAAGAGCTACGACGCCAAGGAAGAAGAACGTCGCTACACCGGTCGACACTGGTGGGGCGACGCCTCGGGCGACGTCATCGAGCCATTGGTGGGCGCTGAAGCCGATGCGATGGCGCGCAAGCTGGGTCTTCGGCCATTCGGAGCGACCGAAACCGGAACGACGATATCGATCCTCGATCCGAATCTCGACGGAAGTGAACCATCCGATATCGCGCGGTACTTGGCGGAGACGATTGTCTACCAGCTGTGGCCGAAGATGCTCCCCGACAGCAATGGTGTTCCACCGATGCGCTTCTCGGTGACTTGCGACGGCATCGAGTACCCCGTGCCCGATCCGGCCCGAATGAAGACGCTGAAACTGTTCGTTCAGGCCTACCGGAAGATGGTCGGCAGCGGTGCCGAGGAGCTCTACTGCAGGCGACCCAAGAAGCTGCTCGGGCGCTTCGGATTACATCAGTCGGTTGCGCTCCGATTCGAACCCAGCGACGCCGAACATATGGCCGGCTTCGAGACGGGCATGGTGCATCATGTGTGCCTGATGCGTCCGGCCGAGCTCGTGGTCACCTATTGGCCAGGGCCCAAACCGGCCAGCGAAATCTCAGCTTACGCAGGCGTTTTCCGTGCGGACAAAGAACTCGACGAAGCGTATGCGAAGGCGGAGCCGCCGACACATGACAATTGGAACTATCAGACGCTCGACCTACCTGAATACTCGTTCGTGAAAATGACATTCACACGAATGAAGGAAGAGATCGATAAGGTCATCGGGCCCCGCGGAAGCAGCGGAGTCGAGGTCGCGCAGGTGTCGCTCGGCGCGGCAAGTGACCGGTTGTCTCCGCTCGTCGGTGGTGCCTGGGGCATTGGCGCGGCCACCGATTACGGCAGGCCCGGCGATACCGCGCCGCCGCCTAGACCCGCGCCGAAGCGGCGACCGAGTGGCAGGCGAAACGACCCCGCTGAGTCCGACGATCTCGAAACCTCGGATGCCTTCGAGGCCGGCGGCTCGGGCGGCATTGCCTCCTCGGGCGGCGGTGCCCACGGAGGTCACGAGAGCGGCCAACCGACGGAGCAGACCACGCGGCAGGCACCTGCCCGTCGCCGCCGCCCCAAGATCGAATATGTCGGTGACCCCGAGCCGGACGAACTCTGGGGACACGGCGTTGTCATGCAGCGGTTCAAACTGCCGGTGGCGGTGCCCCAGCGGGTCAGTGCCGATGTTGCCGTTGCGTTGAACAGCGAAGGTGGGCTCGAAATGGACCCGCCCACCGGTGCCGAGATGCCGGGCCTTGTGGGATGGCAGGACCCGCACGGCGAGGTCCACACGACACCCACGTACGTCATCGAAGGTGGCGACGGCGGTGTGTGGAGGGCAGTCGTCAAACCGGCGCCGGACACGATGACCGATATAGTCCTGTACACCGAGGCGGTCGCCTGATGGCCAATCGTGTTCTGCCGTACAAGAAGCCGACTGCCGGCGTAATTCGGGCGGGGGAGTGGTTGCTGACGATCGGCGACGCGGAGATGCCGTTGCCGGAACACCTCCCACACTGGGACTACCAGACGAACTTGGCGCTGCGAAGAGTCGTACGAATCGACCTCGAGCGAGCACTGGCTGAGTCGACGCTCGCGCCCGGCACCGAGTTGGCATTGGCCGCGGTGTGGACATCCACCGGATCCAAGCTGCGCGGAACGGTGTCACGGGCAATTGTCCCCGCTAACGGTGAGGTCGAGCTGCGGGCCGATCTCGTGGGAGCAGATCTGGGTGGTGTCCTGATGCTCGACACCGCGTTGGTACTGGCTCGTCGCAGACATGGCACGGGTCGGCCCGTCGCGCCTCGCCGCGGAGGGTCCGTACTGTGGAGCGATCGCACCCAAATCCGTCTGCAGGGCGATGCTCCCCAATTCCCTATCGCCATTGTCGATTTCGAGAAAACCAACTACCCGGGTGATGCCGCCTGGCACCTCGAGATCGGCACAGACCTCGACGTCGCCACGATGGGGTCACTGCTGCTGCTCGTCAACGAGAAGAAGGCGCTGATCGCAGAAGCATTGCAGCGGGCGGGAAGTCCGCGCCTGCAAGACAAGATGGCGCTTTCGATGCTGTACGCGGACGTGGCTCGAACCATGGTCGACCACGCGCTACGCATCAGTGAATTCGACGACGACGCAACATATATCGACGAGACGCTGGGAGCCACGCTGCAGGAGCTGTTCGGCCGCCTGTTTCCTGGCCGATCCATCACCGACATCCGGCTCGCTGCGCAAGAATCCCCGAACCTCTTTGCCTCGCAATTGCAGGCAGCGGTAAAGATTTTCGAGGGGGTCGCATGACACTCCTCTATCCGCGACTCCTTCGTCACCGCGCCAAACCCCTTGCCGCGGAATACAAGGAACTCGGTCCGATCGAGTTGAACAGTCGTTGGTCGCTTGCCGACAGCTCCGCGGTGTTCGTCGCGACCGGCGGCACCCGGATCGAGCAGGCTAAGCTCCAGCTCCTGCGCGACATCGTCGTCGACTTGGCCAAGGATTCCGGGTTTCCGGAACCACCGGATACCAAGCAGAAGAACAGCTTCGACCTGCGGCTAGCCGTGGCGCTACACAGCGAGATGCGAATTTCGCCCGCCGAGGCGGCCTCCGGCGACGTCTGGGCGTTTCTTGCGCTGATCGTTCTCCCCGATGTCGCGCACTGGCGCTACCCCAAACCCCCTGGCGATCGAGTGCTCGGGTCCGACCTCACGCGCCACGTCCTCGGACGCATGTGGTGGCGAGCCCAACTCGTATACGCCCCCGCCGACTCTGACCCATACACCGCGCTCCACGTGCTCGGCGAAGCGGCATTCGACCAGATCTACGCCCGGCGCGCCGCCCTCGGCGGCAGCCCTCACCTGATCCAATCGATCCTGCGAACCTGGAAACAGATGAACTTCGCCGGCCCCGATCTCACCGAACGCGATGTCCTTCGAGACTTCCTCAAACGACTCCTACGCTTGGCACCGTTCGTCGTCTTCGAGGCGTTGGATAGTCGAGCGTTGGACGAGGAGTTGCTCGAAATCGCGAAGGAAACGGTGGTCGGCTACCTGTCAGAAGTGGGTCGGGTACCGGCGAACGAGGTGGAATCCAGGACGGCACAGGTCTTCGTTTGACTAGAGCCACGGCACCGCTAACCACCTGTACCAAATCTGTGAGGCTTCTATGAGTGACATTTGGACGGTGCTTTCACGGGCCGCCTCCCGTACGACGCCCGCGTGACTCAACGTGTCAAAATGAACCCTCTACGGGATTTATGGCCGTAGCGACCCACGATGCTGATCACGCCAGTGTTGCCGTGGATTGAACGATGAGTCTTCGTGACGTACTGGGCTGACTTGGTGGTCGTATGGCATACCGGCCCAGCGGGTGCAGAGGTCGAGCATGGCGCTGCATCTCGGCACGATCAGATTCGAATCCAGCAGTCCCGCAACAGCATTAACCGCCAAGATGGGGCACGCGAGGTCGAATGTTGATAGCGTGATGGCATCGGCTGACCGATTGTTAGACCGCGCCGCAGCCATCCGGCCGCGCGTAGTGAGGATGATGGTGGGGTTTCGCATGAAGCTACCGGGTTCTAGACTGCCTCCGGGCGGACGGCCTCACGCCAAGGGGCTTCGCTTGTTCGCGATCGCTCTTTTCTGCGGTGTGGGCGCGTACCTGTCGTTGTTCGCCGGGTCCGCTGGGCTTTCTTCGGAGGCACGCATTGTCGTCGGCGTTGCCGCGGCTCTGGTAGTCGGGTATCTGACTTCGGTCCAGGTGGTATTGGCCCTCGACGCACGGACTGGACGGCCATCGTCATCCGAGGAGCGGACACCCAACCAGTTGCCGAGGGATTTGCTCGACTTTACAGGCAGGAATCAGGAAGCGCGTGTCCTGGCGCGTGCGCTTATTCGAGCACCAAAGAGCCGCAATGCGGTGCTAATCACGGCGATCTCGGGGCGCGGTGGTGTAGGGAAGACCGTGCTTGCAGTTCATGTCGCGCATATGGTGGCGGACGCTTTTCCTGACGGTCAGATTTACATAAACCTTAGAGGTCCAGAAGCAGAGGCGCTTGATCCATATGAGGTATTGGGTTCGCTGCTACGTGAGCTGGGCGTAAGCCAGGATGCGGTGCCGATCTCGCTCGATGACCGATCGCGTTTGATGCGTACGATCCTGGGGCGACGCCGCATTCTCATGCTGCTGGATAATGCCCAATCAGAGGCTCAGGTTCAGCCATTGCTTCCAGGCGAGTCGACGAGCGTAGTTCTTATTACCAGCCGTGTACGCCTTGCGGCACTCGATGGAATCACCAGAGTTCGTTTGGATGTGATGGCGGCGGACGAGGCTATCGAGTTTCTGCGAGAGATTTTGGGTCGTGACCGTATCGATCGAGAAATAGACACGGCGAAGAAATTGGTCGAGCTGGCCGCATATCTACCACTTGCAATAAGAATACTCGGGGCTCGATTGGCAGCAGACCCGCGCCGGCCGATCGAAGATCTAGTGCAGCGACTCCTCGAACAGCAGGCGCTGCTACCCTCGCTTGTTAATGGTCAGCGGGCCGTCCGTGCGACACTGGAGATCAGCTACGTTGCGCTTTCACCACAGGCGCGGCTGCTATTCGCCTCGCTCGGAGCGCTTAGCATCAAAGCGTTTCCGGACTGGATTTTCGATCTGCTTGACAATCGCGAGACGCCGATAACCCGTACGGGCCACGACGAGCTTTCGGAAGAGGAAATGATTGAGTCGCTAGGCCCCGACCAGCTCGGGAACAATCGCTTCGGCTACCACGATATACTCCGTGAGTTTTCCGAGGAGAAGCTTGCTGGGCTACCTGATTGCGAAGCGGTAACTGTCGCGACACTCCACGCGGTCGGCGGATCGTACGCGGCAACAGCGCGCGCTGCTGACGTTTGGATTCGCAGAAGTGCGCCGCGCCACAATATTTTTCCGGTACTACAACTACCCCAAGATATGCAGTCACCAGCGGTCCCCCTTGCTTCTTATGCCCGAGCAATTTTATGGTGCGAAACGGAACTAAGGAGCTCGATCGCCCTCGCGAGTCAAATGCTGATTGACGAATGTCTACAGCACGTGACTATCTTGGCCTACTCGCTCAGTTCCTTTTGCGAGCAACATTCATACTGGCGAGAATGGGAGTCACTTGCTAAGTGTGGTTTGTCCGCCGCGATCGGACTCAATGATGGTCCTGCCCGATGTCTATTCCTTTTCCAGCTCGGTCGAGTTCACCATCTCCTCGGTGAGTGGAGCGATGCAATTTCCGAATTCGAACAATCTCTTCAGTTCGCCGAGCAGCACGGACTCCGGTCGCTGGAGGCAGCATCTCTCTGTGCAATTGGGAAAGTTTATCAACTCGGTGATATCGATGCTGCAATCCCGTTGTTCGAACAGGCACGTGCTATCTATCTCGAGGTAGGGGACGATCATGCGTGGGGATATGTAACCGCGAATCTCGCCGACATTTATCACCAGAAGTCTGATTATGATCGGTCGCTGCTTGAGTTCGACCTGGCTCTGCCGATTTTCAGGCACCACGGTGATGATTGGTGGGAGGCGAATGCTGGCGTCTGGATCGGCGACGTATATCGAGGGCTCGGCGAGTATCAAACGGCCGTTGAGCGGCTAAAGAGCAGCTTAGCAACCATGCAGAGCCTCGGCGATGAACGTCGGGGAGCAGTCGCGCGCGTTCACCTAGCCCGCACTTACGCGGACTCAGGGGATGGGCGGCGCGCGATGAGTGCGCTGGGAGCGGCAGTGCCCGTGCTCGAGCGGACTGCAGACCGCTGGTGGAGCGCGATGGCGATGATCGAGATGGGCAAGGCGCAAGTGCTCCTGCGAAACCCTGCCGAGGCATTGCGGTCGTGGAACGCTGCGCTGCCGGTCATCCAAGAACGAGCCAATCCGATCGTGCTGGAAGACCTCACTATTCGGATGGATGCAGCAAGGGCGGCCCTGGGTCACTCCCACGGGAATTGGGGGAGCTGACTTCGCTCCTCGACGACGAAATCCAAGCTGGGAACAGAGGTAGGTTGCCGATAGTACGCTGCGGTTTTCAAGACTGAGACTTGAGCAGCGATCACTGTGGCTGCGTACATCAGGCTCCTGCCGGTCTCTATCGCGTCTTCGACAAGTAGAACCTTGTCAGATGGGCGTAGGCCGCCGGCTGGCGCGTAGATTTCGGGTGTGATCCGCGAAGCGTCAGCGTAGCGGACTCCGATGCTGCCTAGACGTCTTACCTTCAACTTGGAGGCGAGTAACCTCGCAGGTACGAACCCGCCGCGAGACACCGCTACTATGTGATCGATCTCGATATTGGTTGCGTCTACTGCGTCAGCCAATGCTTTGGTGAGTACCTCAACGTCGTTCCATGTGAGTCGTTGCATGGCGTTATACTTTTGTTTCGGATGGGTTGAGTCGCAGGATACTTCAGCGCCGTTGATCTCGTCTCGCGGGGTCATCCGTGCCGCTCCGTCGAATTGTGGGGGGGATCGGTCTCAGGTATCCAACTCTCAGCGACCGAGCAATAGTTGTCAGAGTGTGGATCTCGCTGCAGCGCGTCCAAATGTTCGTGGTCGATCTCCCCGCGAGAGCTCAGTTCAGACCAGGCCTTGTGGGTGGACATGGTATGCGGGATTCGCGATCCGACAGTGCCTAGACAGGTGTAACACCTGTCTATCGGATTGGGTCGTTCGAGAAATTCCGCAAGCCTGCTCCTGAGCGTTGCGCTAGGCTCGATTGGGCAAGATACGCCATGCGGCTGGCCAATTGATATCGGCGTCGATGGGGGGCATAGGTACACGTGCCCGTCTTGGACAACGTGACAACTCTTCGAATGAGCCATCTGGCAGGTCTGGAACACTTGGCGTGCCTCGGTATTGCCTAGTCGTAGCGACGGTCGGCTTGCTCGAAAGGATATGAACCGTTCGACTAGCAATTTGGTGCCGGCAGCCGAACACTCGGTGGCGACCCGATTGAGCGTCGAATCTGAAACGACCGCCCGCGGATACACTGAAACCAGTAGTTCGTCGATATTGTGAAGCCAGTTATTGTTTACCTTGTCGAGTCGGGTGCCATTGGTATATAAACGAAGAATCGAATTCGGCATCGCCGACCTGATCGCCGCTGTCAACGCATGCAACTCTGGATGAAGCAACGGCTCCCCTCCGACGATTCGCACATACGTTGGCGCCACAACGTTGGCAAGCGCTGACAAGTCTCGGCTGACCACCGCGATGTCAGCAGAGCTGACCGCGGCCTCTGGACTTGAGTGGCTGCAACTTACGCACGACAGATTGCAATGCGTTACAGCGTTGACTTCTAGCGCCATCAAGTGCAACACAACAGATCCTCCTTATGACCGCGCGAGCGGCTGTGAGCGCCAATGTTATTGCATCAGCTCCGCCGATGCCGGAAAGCTGGCGTCACGAACAACTTTGGGGTTTCGGGCGAATATTGTGGACACCGCCGGACCTTGAGAGGATTGTTCCGCGGTGATGTTGATCATGAGCTTGCTGGTCCTGTCGAGTTGATAGTCGGTGACTCGTAGGGTTGTCTTCGCCGCGCTGGTCGCAGTGTCGGATTCGCCAACCCCGGACTGATCGACGACAACGGATCGTCCAGGTCCAGGCCCGTCATCGGCGTGCGGGGCGCTGGAGCCGTGCACGGCGTCGTAGATCGCCTGATGCGACATCGTCTGGAACCACTCGGCGGTCTTGGCGTAATCCGGATAGGTGCCCGTACCCTGCCCGGACTACGCGGCTTCGATCGACTGCCAGCGCGACCGGACCCCGCGCAGCTGTCGACACACCACCCTGCAGAATTATGTCGCTCAGCGAAGTCATCGCCACCCCCTAATCGTGGTCCCGGGGAGTATACCGAGGTTCTCGCACCGGTCGGGTGGCTCTGCCGGAAATACAGGTCTGACCACGGCCCAACCTGCCGCCGCAAGATATTGTCATTCGATCCTGAAACGCCTCTTGATCTCTTTGGCGCGAGTGAGGGTGATTCGGTTCCATGGTTCGAGGAATCGCGTGTGCGCCCGGTGGGATACTGGGTTGGATCGTCGTGGATCTGGACAAGCGGGGATCCTACGACGAGACCGAGCTCTACGCCGCCAAGCTTTGGAGCGACAAATTGGACACGGATCTTTCGTTCTTCCGTTCGGAGACGGCTCAGCGGTTGCGTGCTCAGGGTGGTGAGCGGGCACGCGTTGAGGAAGCTGCACAAGCGGTGCTGACTGTATTGACCAGTCGTGGAATCGAACTCTCCGCAGCCCAGCGAAGACTGCTTGCCGAAACCGTCGACCTCGATCGGCTTCGTGCGTGGTTGTCGGACGCGGTCACGGCAACCCGAGCGTCCGAGCTCTTCGTGCGTGAGCCGGCCTGTGAAGAGGCCTTCGAGGAGGGTTGTGCGGAGGGGTACAAGCAAGGGATCGTCGAGGGAGCCGCGCATTCGGTGCGGATCGTAAGTACAGCACGGGGAATCGAGCTATCCGCCACCCAGCAAAAGCGGCTCGCCGATACCACTGACCTCGATCAGCTCAGCGCATGGCTCTTGCGGGCATTGAACGCGACCCAAGCGGGCGAGCTCTTCGACTGAGCGATTCCCCGCGCCGACCCACCGGCCGGGAGCGTGAACTCTTGTGAAAGAAAGAGCGGCCGTCGCGCGTCCTGCTCGATCGGGCTGGGCAGACACTCGAAATGGTCCGCTAGCTCCAGGATCGCGGTGCCGATGCCACGATTGCGAGACATGGTGAGACCGCGTTCTACGCTGAGCTCATCGAGCAAGGAATTTCACACACCGGCGCGGCCCACCTATGGAGGGACAAAATGGAAGCGGATCTGTCGTTCTTCCGGTCGGAATCTGCTCAGCGGCTGCGCGCGCAAGGGCGTGAAGAGGGGCTTGAAGCCGGGCGAGCGAAGGTACGTGAGGAAGCTGCACACGCTGTCCTGACTGTGCTTACCGGCCGGGGAATCGAGCTATCTGCCGCCCAACGGGTCGTGCTCGCTGAGAGTGTCGACCTCGATCAGCTCCGTGCATGGCTGATGCAGGCGGTGACCGCGACCCGCGCGGGAGAGCTCTTCGGTTGAGTTCCAGCCTGCCGTCTGGGTGTTGAACGGCAGGGTTGGTTTGCCAGAACTAATCGTCTACGAGATCACCAGGCGGAGTGGGCCGGGAATCGTGGCCAGTACCCTGCGGCGGCGTTCACCCTCCACATCCCGCAGTAGCCACGAGTAATAGGGCCGAAGTCCGCGGAGTCCGATGCGACGGCGCATCTCTCGGTCGAGTAACGACCATTCTCGATCGTTGATCAGTGGGAGTGTTTCTTGCTCTTCGTGCCGCAGGTGGTTGTGCAATAGCTCGGACAGTGCCACGAGTATTGGTCGCGCGGCGACCGGCCCCGCAGTATCGAAGGCCTGGTTCACCTGGGCAAGGAGCGGATCGATCCGGTCGTGTTCAGCGGCCATCGCCTCGACCAACCGCGCGTCCACGCCGCGGCGGCGCAGACTCGGCCAGAGTACGACGTCCTCCGCAGTGTGGTGGACGGATAGTTGGGTGCGAAACTGCGTCCAGCGTTCACGATCCGGGGCAGTGGCGAGCGCCCGGAGATCACGCCGGAATGCGTCATGTGCTGCGTACATCATGGCCAAATCGCGTTCAGACATCTGACTTACCTTTCGTCATGCGGGTGATCCGCCTCATGGACCAATTACATCCGCGCAAGATGAGCCAGGACATCGTTCATTCGCCCAAGTCCATACGTGAGCGTCTCAGGATCGCTGGAGTGCGCCCGCAGGGACCTCGGAGTCCACAGCGGGGAACTCCCGGCGGGGGACGGGGCGTGGGTTGCCCCAGAACGTGCTGCTGGGATCTAGCGGTGACCCGCAGGCAGGGGCTTGATCGTCCGCCGCGGTCGTGACGCCTTCGGTGGGTGTATCGGCAGGACTTCGGATGCTCTAGCCCTCGGTCTGGCGGACTTTGATGGCGTCGCGGGAGATGTACACGTCGTACTCGCCGGGGGTGGCTATGACGGCATTGCCATAAGCGGAGCGGATGAAAGGGGATGTATACCAGCGGTTTTCGTTCATGTCTTCGAAGAAGTCGCGGTCGCCGCCGTTGAGGAAGGTGTGGTCTTGGGTGGGGGATTTGCCGTCGAGGCGCTGGCCGAACAGGCGGCTGATCTTGTAGCCGGAGTGGAAGCCGAGGGCGTTGACCCAGGGTTCGAGTTCGACGATGTTGGACTGTAGGGCAAACAGGTCGCCCTCGACGCGATGGGTTGTCGGCTGGCCCGCGGTTCCGTCTTCGTCGAATTGGGTGAGGACGATGTCGAGTTGGTGTTCTTGGCCCGCAACGGGTTTGGCGACTACGTGCGCGGCTTTGATTTCGCCGGTGAGGCCGAGGTAGGTCTGCAGGAGGGTGGCGATCCAGAGTAGGAGGACCGCGACCAGGAGCAGGGCCGCGCCGGGGACCGCGCGGCCGAGCACGGCCTTGGGTCCGCGGCGGCGGGTGGCGGCCAGTGCGGCCATGACCAGGAGGGCGACGGCGAGGGCGATCATGGCCAGGAGACCGACCTGGGCGAACCCGAAGGACACCGGGAAACTCATGATGTGGGTATACCCCGAAAACATCTGCGGCAGGCGCTGTCTCGAAGTTCCAGGGCGGGGAATTCGATCAGGAGGGGTGACCGTCGAGAAGTATCGGGGCCGGCGTTTTCGGAATAGGGGTGGGAATCGACTAGGGGCTGACGATCTTCGGCGGTGCGGCGCGGAGGCGCATCAGGGTCGCGACGGCAATCGTGCAGCCGAGGGCGACGACTATCGCGACCAGGCCGGGGCCAACGCCGCGATCCACGTCCGCGGTGCGGTACCAGGATGACGAATAGGCGAGGTGTCCGAAACTGCTGTCGCTCAAGGCGACTCCGATCGAGGGCACGAACAGGGTCGCCAGGCCGACGGTCCCGGACGTAGGGCTCTGCGGAACCGAAGTGCCGAGGCAGTACCCGGCGACCGCGCCGAGGGCGAGGCAGCCGAGGGCGGCGGCGAGCGTGGCGTGTGGGGCGAAGACATCGACGGCGAGAACGAAGCAGGCCAGGGCGAGCACGCTCGCCGCGGCCACCACCGGACGTGGTGTGCGCATGCCGATCAGTAGGCCGGCGGCGGTGGCAGCGAGGGTGGCGAGGTCGATCCAGCCCGAGCGCGGCAGCGTGATGACGAGACTGCCCGCGACGGAGAAACTGCTCATCAGCAGGACCAGAATGCCGTCGCGTCCCGGCAGGATCAGCGCGGCGGCGATCGCGGCCGCGATGGCGACGATCGAGGCGACGATCAGATAGGGGGCGCTGGTCTTGTGGGATGCCACGGCGAGCGCGGTGAGGATGGTTGTCGTGAAGGCGACAACGGCGGCGAACACCGGCGCCAGCGGGATGGCGGTTTCGATGGTCGAGCGCGGCGGGACCGCGGTGGTGAGCGCGAAGTAGGCGAGTGCGAGCACGGTGGCCCCGATGAACCAGAGGGGCAGTGCGCCGCCGAGTGCGCCGCTGAAACCGTCGGAGTTCGGGTCGGTGGGGGACTGGGTCAGGTCGCCGAGAATGGTGCCGCCGAGCGCGCCGAACAGGTAGACGGTTCGCAGCAGCCGTTCGTTCCAGACCGCCACCGCCAGCGCCCCGACGACAATGCCCGCGAGCAGAGCGTCGATGAAGTTCAAGGTGGGCAGCGACAGACTGTCGAGGTGACCGTCGGTGCTGTCCGGGATGAAGGCCAGATGGTTCGCCAAGATGCCGACCAGGGCGAGTAGCGCGGTCCAGCGGGCCGTTCGCACGCTGCCGATGGCCACGGTGACGGCGGCGGTGATCACCGCCATGAACGCGGCACCGGTCATCGCCCGCGGAACGTTGAACACCAGCAGGTCGACATGCAGCGACGCGGCCAACGAGGCGAAACTGATCGGCAGCATGATCGCGAGCGCCGCAACCGAGGTGGCGACGAAGATCGTGACGGTTTCGGCCGTGCAGCGAACGGTCGAAGGCTGCACCGAATCCCCGTTCTCGCGGCTGACCGGGTCCGGGCGGACCGTGTCCGGAGCATAGCCATTTCGTCGCAGCCCGATCGGCTCCTCGAACCGAATGCCGTTCGTGTCGCGGGCACCGGCGTGCGACGATTGACGAATCAGGCTGGTGGGCACAGGAGTCGGAAGGTCGGTTGATGCCAAGCGGGGTCGTGACCTGGTTCGACAGCGGCAAGGGTTTCGGATTCATCACCCCCGACGCCGGTGGACCCGACGTGTTCGTGGAGTACACCGCGCTGATCGGCGAGGGATTCCGCACGCTGCGCGACGGTCAGCGCGTGGAATACACCGTCACCGAGACTCGGCGCGGACCCGAAGCACACGATGTGCAGGCGGGTTAGTTCTGCCCGCTCGGCCAGAAGCGGCTCGCGTTCTGATTGTGGACCGGGCGGGTGAGGTTGGGGTCCTCGGCTTCGGTGATGCCGACCTGCATCAGCAGGATCATGGTCACCATGCTGATGCCGATGATCAGCGGAGTGAGCAGCTGGGCGGCGGTGGCGCCGCTGGCATGGGCAACGTGGGCGCTGGTGTGCGCGCTCATCGAGAACATGCCGACGTAGTGCATGCCGGTGACGGCCACGCCCATCAGCAGGGCAGCGCCCATGGTGGCGACGATTCCGTGGATGTGCAGGGCGAACCACAGCGCCGCGATCGAGGCGACCACCGCGATGGCGAGCGACGCGGCGACCACGACGGGGTCGTAGATGATCTCGGCGTCGGTTTTCATCGCGTACATGCCCGCGTAGTGCATGGCACCGACGCCGAGCCCGGTGATCGTGCCGCCGACCGGTAACGCGGCGCTGTCCCAGCTGCGGCGCACCACGATGGACAATCCGAGCCACACCACACCCATGGCGACAGCGGCGCTGAACAAGGTGACGGGAACGTTGTAGCGGATGGTCACGCCGCGTACCGAAAAACCGAGCATCGCGATGAAATGCATGACCCAGATACCGGTGCCACCGAGTGCGATCGCGGCCGCGGTGAGCCAGCCGCCGTGCATGCCCGAAGCGCGCGAGCGAACCATGCAACGCAGCGCCAGCATCGACCCGATGACCGACATGGCATAGGCCAGCAGGGGGGTCACCCAGCCGTAAGTGAAATGGTTGATATCCAGCACCGTCTGCTCCTAGCGTGATTTCCGGCGAGGCGTGCGATCCCTCACGAACTCGGAAAATACGCTGGTAGGGAATTTGCCGTACTAGGTTTCTCGAAAATGTATAGGGTTGCTGACGGTGGCGCGTCACTATTGCGTAGAGTTCTCGATGGTGAAGCGTGCCAGTCGGTTTGATGCGCCTGTCCAGCTAATCCGGCATCCTTGGAGCAACTATCTCGGCATACGCCGAGCATCCACCCGATAGCGGGCTGCGTCACGTCCGTGGCAGCACCGGTCGGCAGTATCCGGGGGTTGCCTTCCTCACAGTTCGCACACTTTGCACGGTGGGATGTGGCCGAATTCGTCGGATCATGGCATGGTGGACACCGAGACCAGGACCGGACTATTAGGACCTAGCTCATCTACAGAAGGTTTTTGAAATGGCACAGGGTGTTGTTAAGTGGTTCAACGGCGAAAAGGGCTTCGGCTTCATCGCCCAAGACGGAGGCGGCCCGGACGTCTTCGTTCACTACTCCGCCATCGGCGGCTCGGGCTTCAAGTCCCTCGAAGAGGGTCAGCGCGTGGAGTTCGAGGTCGGTCAGGGTCAGAAGGGCCCCCAGGCTCAGGACGTTCGCGCCATCTGATTCTGCGCTGACCAGCGTACGAATGTGAAGCTCCGCACCGGATGGTGCGGAGTTTCTGCTATCTCAGGGCCTTTTGCTATCTCAGCGCTTCGGCGCGGAAGAACTCGCCCGTGATCGCCATCGACGCGGTGAGATCACGCGGCCCGCGGGAGTCGAATGCCGTGGTGGCCCGCTCGAATTCGGCGTCGATGAACGCCGTGATCAGCGCGGGCGGTGCGGCCGAGCCCATCTCTCTGGTCTTCGACTTGAGATCTGTCAGCTCGGTGATCGCCGACACCAGGTCGGACGGCAGCTCGCACTCGGCGAGCAGCGTCGGCAGGTGCATCGGCGCTACCGCGGCGCCGGGATGCTCACGCAGCCAGCGCAGCGCCATCGCGGGTCGCAGCGCGTAGAACACCTTCTTCAAGCCGCCGTTGCGCTCGAACAGCGCCCACTGGCGCGCGCCGAGGTGCAGGTAGTGCCGGGCGATCCGGTCGCGATCGGCCACCTCCGTGGCCACCTCGCGCAGCCGGGTACGAAACGCCTCGTCGCCGCGGTAGACGATCGGCGACATCAACCATTCGACGAGCACCGCGTTGCCCGCCACTAGCAGGCGCAGCGCTTTCGCCAGATCCCACCCGTTCACGTCGAGCAGACCGATCAGCGGTGTTTCGATCACATCGCGGGTGCGCCACGGGGACAGATAGGTATCCAGGCCTGCCACGTAGACGAAACGGCAGTCGTAGTCGGAGTCCGGCGAGGGGAAACCCCAAGCACGGCTGCCGCTTTCGATAGCGAGACGGATGGACACGTTGTGCTCGGCCGCCACCTTGTCGAGCTCTGCGTCGACCGCGGCCACCACAGCCGGGTCCATCGATTCGGGGACGGTGCGCAATGACATGTGGTGATGTTAGAGGCGTCGGTGCGCAGGGTTCACCCGGTTTTCGGGCAGGGGGGTAAGGGCAGCCGAAGTTCGGGCGACTATTCTGGTTCGCGGTAACTGCCGACCCCCTTTCTTCCCCAGGAGTACCCCACAGTGAGCCAAGCAGGCCGTCCTGTAGTTCTGATCGCCGACAAGCTCGCCCAGTCGACCGTCGACGCACTCGGTGACGGTGTCGAGGTTCGCTGGGTCGACGGACCCGACCGCCCGGCGCTGCTCGCCGCGGTCCCCGAGGCCGACGCGATTCTCGTGCGCTCCGCCACCACCGTCGACGCCGAGGTGCTCGACGCGGGCAAGAAGCTGCAGATCGTCGCCCGTGCCGGTGTCGGCCTCGACAATGTCGACGTGCCCGCCGCCACCGAGCGTGGCGTGATGGTCGTCAACGCGCCGACCTCCAACATCCACACCGCCGCCGAGCACGCTGTCACGCTGCTGCTCTCGGCCGCGCGGCAGATCCCGGCCGCCGACGCGACCCTGCGTGAGAAGACCTGGAAGCGCAGCAAGTTCAACGGTGTCGAGATCCTCGGCAAGACCGTCGGCGTCATCGGCCTCGGCCGGATCGGCCAGCTGTTCGCGCAGCGTCTCGCCGCCTTCGAGACCAAGATCGTCGCGTACGACCCCTACACCTCGCCCGCTCGCGCCGCCCAGCTCGGCATCGAGCTGCTGACCCTGGACGAGGTGCTCGAGCGCGCCGACTTCATCTCGATCCACCTGCCGAAGACGCCCGAGACCAAGGGCATGCTCAACGCCGAGACCCTGGCCAAGACCAAGCCGGGCGTCATCATCGTCAACGCCGCGCGCGGTGGCCTGATCGACGAGCAGGCGCTCGCCGACGCCATCAAGTCCGGCCACGTGCGTGCCGCCGGTCTTGACGTGTTCGAGACCGAGCCGTGCACCGACAGCC
This sequence comes from Nocardia sp. NPDC058480, assembly GCF_042720495.1. Taxonomy (NCBI): domain Bacteria; kingdom Bacillati; phylum Actinomycetota; class Actinomycetes; order Mycobacteriales; family Nocardiaceae; genus Nocardia; species Nocardia sp. NPDC058480. The sequence continues at coordinate 23,640 of NZ_JBHXMN010000015.1, forward strand.
CGCTGTTCGACCTGCCCGAGGTCGTCGTGACCCCGCACCTGGGCGCCTCCACCTCGGAGGCCCAGGACCGCGCGGGCACCGATGTCGCCAAGTCGGTGCTGCTCGCGCTGGCCGGTGAGTTCGTGCCCGGCGCGGTGAACGTCACCGGTGGCGCGGTCAACGATGTCGTCGCCCCGTGGCTCGACGTGGTGCGCAAGCAGGGTGCCCTGCTCGGCGCCATCGCCAGCGAGCTGCCGGTCAGCGTCGAGGTGCAGGTGCGCGGTGAGCTCGCCTCGCAGGACGTCGCGGTGCTGGAGCTGTCGGCGCTGCGCGGTGTGTTCTCGGCGCTGGTCGAGGACCAGGTCACCTTCGTCAACGCCCCGGCGCTGGCCAAGGAGCGTGGCATCACCGCCACCGTCACCACGGCCACCGAGAGCCCGAACCACCGCAGCGTGGTCGACCTGCGCGCCGTGTTCGGCGACGGTTCGACGCTGAACGTGGCGGGCACGCTGACCGAGCCGAACCTGGTCGAGAAGATCGTCAACATCAACGGCCGCAACTACGACATGCGCGCCGAGGGCCTGAACCTGGCCGTGCTGAACTACAGCGACAAGCCGGGCGCGCTCGGCAAGATCGGCACCAAGCTGGGCGAGGCGGAGATCGACATCCTGGCCGCGCAGCTGAGCCAGGACATCGACGCCGAAGGTGCCACCGTTGTGCTGCGCGTCAACGCCGAGGTCTCGGCCGAGGTGCAGACCGCGATCGCCGAGGCTGTTGGTGCGTCGAAGGTTGTGCTGGTCGATCTGGCTTAAGACTCGAAGCGCCCAGCGTCCCAGGCAGGTTTGACGCTGTGTTTATTGGCGCGCTGGCGCGCGCGTGTCCGCGGCCCCAAGGGGCCGCCGATCAGGGCTCGAGACTAGAGCCTTCGGCTCAGCGCTTTCGAGCCCTGATCGGCGACCCGGCCGCGGACCGGCCACTTCGTGGCCGCCGCTCCCTATGGGTCGCGGGTGCGGGGTTGGGAGTGCGGTCATGGCGGATTGGGGTTTGACGGTGTGGCCGGCTGAGTGTGCGGTCATGGCGGACTCGTTGCGTGGCGGTGGCGGCACGCTTTCCTTTGAACGGAGTTAGTTGATGAAGCTCGCAGTAATCGCCGGTGACGGCATCGGTCCCGAGGTCATCGCCGAGGCGCTCAAGGTGCTCGACGTGGTGTTGCCCGGTGTGCAGAAGACCGAGTACGACCTGGGCGCCGCGCGCTACCACCGCACCGGGGAGATCCTGCCGGAGTCGGTGCTGCCCGAGCTCAAGCAGCACGACGCGATTCTGCTCGGCGCGATCGGCGATCCGTCGGTGCCCAGCGGTGTGCTCGAGCGTGGGCTGCTGCTCAAGACCCGTTTCGCGCTGGATCACCACGTGAACCTGCGTCCGTCGAAGCTGCACGCCGGCGTCACCAGCCCGCTCGCGGGCAACCCGGATATCGACTTCGTGGTGGTGCGTGAGGGCACCGAGGGCCCCTACACCGGCACCGGCGGCGCGATCCGCGTCGGCACGCCGCACGAGGTGGCGACCGAGGTCTCCAACAACACCCGCTTCGGCATCGAGCGCGTGGTGCGCTACGCCTTCGCCACCGCGCAGGCCCGCCGCAAGCACCTCACCCTGGTGCACAAGAACAATGTGCTCGCCTTCGCCGGCTCGCTGTGGCAGCGCACCGTCGACGAGGTCGCCGTCGAGTTCCCCGAGGTGACCACGGCATACCAGCACATCGACGCCGCCACCATCCACATGGTGACCGACCCGGGCCGCTTCGATGTGATCGTCACCGACAACCTGTTCGGCGACATCATCACCGACCTCGCCGCCGCCGTCAGTGGTGGCATCGGTCTGGCCGCCTCGGGCAACATCGACGCCTCGGGCGTCAACCCGTCGATGTTCGAGCCGGTCCACGGCAGTGCCCCCGACATCGCGGGCCAGTCCAAGGCCGACCCGACCGCCGCCATTCTCTCGGTCTCGCTGCTGCTCAACCACCTGGGCAATACCGAGGGCGCGGCCCGTATCGAATCCGCGGTAGCCAAGGACCTGGCCTCGCGCACCGGCGCCGCCTCCACCGTGGAGGTCGGCGACCGCATCGCGGCCATCGTCTGATCCCCTCGCACGCGAAAGGCTCGCTCCGGCTGAATGCTGGAGCGAGCCTTTGTCATCGGCGCGCCGATCGAATCGCGTTCGGCGAGTGGGGGATATAGGTATTCGCCTGTGCCGGAATGCAATTCGCGGGCAGGGCTGGAACCCCTGCCGTGCAGCTACTTTCGGGATCCGCTGGGGACCAACGGCACCGCTGCCACAGCAGCGAGCGCTGCCAAGGCATACACCACGGGGAAGCCGGTCGCTGTGATGACGGCACCGAAAAGTGGTGGGACGGCGGCTATCGCGAGGTTCTGACCGGTGTTCTGGATGCCGAGGCCCCGGCCGCTCCAGAAAGGGCCCGCTATTTCGGCCACGGCCGTGAACGCCAATCCGTTGTCGGACACCGAGATCACCGACGCCGCGACCATCAAGGGGACCGCGGCCCACCACCAGTCGGTCCAGGCGGTGATCGTCAGGGCGGCCATGGCGACGGCGGCGCCGATGGCCACCTGTCGCAGGGGACCGAGGCGGGAGCCGACTCGGTCGGACCAGGCCCCCGCGCCGATTCTTCCTGCGGCGCCGAGGAATTGGGTGACGGTCATCAGCGCGCCCGCGGCGGCCAGTGACCAGCCCAGGTCGACGTGCAGCCACAGCAGACCGAAGGTCCACAGGGTGGCCTGGGGGACGACCAGCAGGATCGAGACACTGTGGATGCGCCACAGCGTGGAGTCGCCGCCGCGGTAGGGGTTGGCTCGGTCGGCCGCCTTCGCGGCTGGTCGCGGTGGGTCGATGATGCCGACCAGGCAGCCGATCGCGGCCACCCCGGCCATCAGCGCGGGCACCAGCATCGCCGCGGGAATGCCATGGTGCGCGGCCACCCAGGGGATGGTGAGCGCGGCGATCCCGACACCGAGCGGTTGCGCGGTCTGGCGGATACCCATGGCCAGTCCACGCCGGTCCGGCGGGAACCAGCCGACGATCACCCGGCCACTGGCGCCGTTGGAGCTGGCAGCGCCGATACCGCCCACGAACAGCAACACTCCGAACGCGACGGGGTTGTCCACCACGGCCGCGGCGACACCTGCCACGAACATCAGCAGCGTGCCCGCCACCAGCACGATGCGTTCGCCGATCCGGTCTACGACGTACCCCCAGGCGATCAGCGTGCAGACCAGACCTACGGTCGGTAGTGCCACCAGCGCACCGGCGGAGGCGAGCGAATCGCCACGAGCGGTGAGCGCGGGCAGCAGGAACGGGGTGCCGTGGATGAAGATCGAACTGGAGGTCTGCGCGAACACGCCGAGCGCGAGCATCAACCAGCGTCTGCCGCTACCGAGCTGCGTCACTTCGACCATCGGCCCCGCGTCTGTCACGATTCTCACCTCGCCGGATTGCACGATTTCATCTCAATATATGAGATTGATGTCTCATTGTTTGAACATCACTGATCACGCTACACCGATGACCCTCCGATGTTGCCCACCGGTGAGGTGTCTGACAGGTCACATCGCCACACACGTGAATCCCGCACGCGGGCAGTGCCTTCGAATCACATCGGTGTGAGCTTGGACGCACTTCGCCCGAGTTGCTATCGAAGGACTCCTGTCGCATCACGGGCGCGTTCGGGCAGGTAGCCCCGTCTCGATAGACTCCGGGGCATGCGCTTAGGTCGAGTTGCCAGTCCCGATGGAGTCGCTTTCGTCAGCATCGAAGGCGACGGTGGCGACGCCGTCGCCAAGGAGATCGCCGAACATCCGTTCGGCTCGCCGACGTTCACCGGGCGGAGCTGGCCGCTGGCCGATATCCGCCTGCTGGCGCCGATCCTGGCGAGCAAAGTGATCTGCATCGGCAAGAACTACGCCGCCCACGCGGCCGAAATGGGTGGCGAGGCACCGGTGGACCCGGTCATCTTCATCAAGCCGAACACCTCGATCATCGGCCCGAACGCATCGATCATCCTGCCGCCCAGCTCTTCTCAGGTCGACTACGAGGGCGAGCTGGCCGTGGTGATCGGCCGTCCGTGCAAGGACGTGTCCGCGGCGAAGGCGTCCGAGGTGATCCTGGGCTACACCATCGCCAACGATGTCACCGCTCGTGATCAGCAGCGCCACGACGGGCAGTGGACCAGGGCCAAGGGCTACGACACGTTCTGCCCGCTCGGCCCGTGGATCGAAACCACGCTGGACCCAAGCGATCTGGAGATCGTCACCGAAGTAGACGGTGAGGTCCGCCAGCGCAGCCGCACTTCGCTGTTCCTGCACGACATTCCGAAGATCATCGAATGGATCAGCTCGGTGATGACCCTGCTGCCCGGTGACGTGATCCTCACCGGCACACCGGAAGGCGTCGGTCCGCTGCGGGCCGGGCAGAACGTGTCGGTCACCGTCGAGGGCATCGGCACCCTCACCAATCCTGTTGCCACCAAGCGCTGATACCGCGAAAGAAGAGAGTCATGACTGAAGTACGGGTCCGTTTCTGCCCGTCGCCGACCGGTACGCCGCACGTCGGCCTGGTGCGCACGGCGCTGTTCAACTGGGCGTACGCGCGCCACCACGGCGGCAAGTTCGTGTTCCGCATCGAAGACACCGATGCCGCACGCGATTCCGAGGATTCCTACCGCGCGCTCCTCGACGCGTTGCGCTGGCTGGGGCTCACCTGGGACGAGGGCCCGGAGGTCGGCGGACCCTACGAGCCCTACCGGCAGTCGCAGCGGCGCGGTCAGCATCTCGACGTGGTACGCAAGCTGCTCGAGGCGGGCGAGGCCTATGAGGCGTTCTCGACGCCGGAGGAAGTCGAGGCCCGTCACCGTGCCGTCGGCCGTGATCCGAAACTCGGTTACGACAATTTCGATCGCGACCTCAGCGCCGAGCAGATCGCGGCGTACAAATCCGAGGGTCGCCCCGCCGTGGTCCGTTTGCGGATGCCCGACGAAGATCTCGGATGGAATGATCTGGTCCGCGGGGAAACTACCTTCAAAGCCGGTACCGTCCCCGATTTCGCCCTCACCCGTGGCAATGGCGACCCGCTCTACACATTGGTGAATCCGGTCGACGACGCGATGATGCGGATCACCCATGTGTTGCGGGGCGAGGATCTGCTCTCCTCGACCCCACGTCAGCTCGCGCTGTATGCCGCGCTGCAGCGTATCGGGGTTGCCGAGTTCACGCCCGAGTTCGGCCATCTGCCGTTCGTCATGGGCCAGGGCAACAAGAAACTGTCCAAGCGCGACCCGGAATCGAATCTGTTTCTGCACCGCGACCGCGGATTCATCCCCGAGGGTTTGCTGAATTACCTCGCTCTGCTCGGCTGGAGTATCGGCGAGGATCGCGATGTGTTCTCCATGCTGGAAATGGTCGCGGCTTTCGATATCTCCTCGGTGAATTCGAATCCGGCCCGCTTCGATCAGAAGAAGGCCGACGCCATCAATGCCGAGCAGATTCGCCTTCTCGAGCCCGGCGATTTCGGTCACCGCTTGCGCGAGTTCCTCACCGCGCAGGGCCACATCGGCGCCGAAATCGACGAGAAGACCTTCCTGGTCGCCGCCGAACTCGTGCAGACCCGCATCGTGGTGCTCGGTGACGCGTGGGACCTGCTGAAGTTCCTGTTCGTCGCGCCCGAGGACTTCGCGATCGACCAGGCGGCCGGCACCAAGAATCTCGGCGCCGAGGCCGATCCGGTGCTCGACGCCGCGATTGCCGCTGTGGAGCCGCTGGGCGAGTGGACCACCCCGGCACTGGAGGAAGCGCTGAAAAAGGCGCTGATCGACGATCTGGGGCTCAAGCCGCGTAAGGCGTTCGCGCCGGTGCGGGTCGCGGTGACGGGCTCGCACATCAGCCCGCCGCTGTACGAGTCGATGGAGCTGCTCGGCCGCGAGGTCTCGCTCGACCGGCTGCGTGCCGCGCGTGGTTGGGCTCCTGCCGCGCAGTAGCCGTGGGGAGCGGGTGCGGCGACTGCGCCGCATCCGCTTCGACAAGGTGTTAAATCGGCCGAAAAGCGGCTTCTGACCAGGCGATTTGTAGTTTACCCCCTAGTGTTTGGTAATCTTCTCATCGCCGCGGAACACGGCCTCGCAACACCGACAACCACTCGGTGGAGATTGCAAGGTCGGGCGTTTCGGTCTTTGGGGTATGGTGTAATTGGCAACACAGCTGTTTCTGGTACAGCCATTCTAGGTTCGAGTCCTGGTACCCCAGCAAGGTTTCACTCTGTGAGATCGTCCTGGCCCCGTCGTCTAGCGGCCTAGGACGCCGCCCTCTCAAGGCGGTAGCGCGGGTTCGAATCCCGTCGGGGCTACAAAGCAAAGTAAGGCTCCCGGTCGAATCCGACCGGGGGCCTTCTTCGTTTCTACAACCGCTTGTGCAGTGCCTCGGCGGCCGCGACCAGATCGGCGGCCCAGCGCGCGCCCGGCCTGCGACCCATCCGATCGATCGGCCCCGATACCGACACGGCGGCCACGATCACCCCGCCCGCATCGCGCACCGGCGCCGAGACACTCGCCACGCCCTGCGCGCGCTCGGCGGCACTCTGCGCCCAGCCGCGCTTGCGTACCTCGGCCAGTGCCCGGTCGCCGAACACCGCGTCGGCCAGGACCGTGCGCTGCAGCTCGGGGTCGGCCCACGCCAGCAACACCTTCGCCGCCGAACCCGCGGTGAGTGGTAGCCGCGAACCGACCGGCACCGTGTCACGCAGGCCGACCGGCGGCTCCAGTGCGGCGACGCAGACGCGCGCGTGCCCGTCGCGGCAGTACAACTGGACGCTCTCGCCGGTGATCTCACGCAGGCGGGGCAGAATGGCACTCGCGGCCTCCACCAGTGGATCGGCCGCCCCCGCCGACAACTCGGTGAGCGCGGGTCCCGGCCGCCACAATCCGTTGCCGTCACGGGCCAGCAGCCGATGCGTCTCCAGCCCGACCGCCAGCCGATGCGCGGTGGCACGTGGCAGGCCGGTGCGGGTGCACAGGTCGTTGAGACCGCAGGGCTCGTCGGCGACGGCGTAGAGCACCGCCACGGCTTTGTCGAGAACACCGATACCGCTATGCTGTCTCATAGAACGATACTAACGTCTCAAATGCTGAGATACCAAGTATGCCCGTCGAAAGGTGATCATGCAATGGCCGAGCGCGCTCGCACACTGGCCGAGAAGGTGTGGGAACAGCACGTCGTCGCCAAAGGCGAAGGCGAAGGTTCCTCCCGCGAACCCGACCTGATCTACATCGATCTGCACCTCGTGCACGAGGTGACCAGCCCGCAGGCCTTCGACGGGCTACGCGCGGCGGGCCGTCCGGTGCGCAGAACCGATCTCACCATCGCCACCGAGGACCACAACGTCCCCACCATCGATATCGACAAGCCGATCGCCGACCCGATCTCGCGCACCCAGGTGGAGACGCTGCGCCGCAACTGTGCCGAATTCGGCGTGCGCTTGCACTCGATGGGCGACGTGGAGCAGGGCATCGTGCACGTCGTCGGTCCGCAGCTGGGTCTCACCCAGCCCGGCATGACCGTCGTCTGCGGTGACAGTCACACCTCCACCCACGGCGCGTTCGGCGCGCTGGCGATGGGCATCGGCACCAGTGAGGTCGAGCACGTGCTCGCCACCCAGACGCTGTCGCTGCGCCCGTTCAAGACGATGGCCATCACCGTCGACGGTGAACTGGCGCACGGCGTCACGAGCAAGGATCTGATCCTGGCCGTGATCGCCCAAATCGGCACCGGCGGCGGCCAGGGCTATGTGCTGGAGTACCGCGGCGAGGCGATCCGCAAGCTGTCGATGGACGCGCGGATGACGATCTGCAACATGTCCATCGAAGCGGGCGCGCGCGCCGGCATGATCGCCCCCGACGAGGTCACCTACGAATTCCTGAAGGGCCGCCCGCACGCGCCGCAGGGAGCCGACTGGGATGCCGCAGTGGCCTCCTGGGACGCGCTGGTCACCGACGAAGGCGCGCAGTTCGACGCCGAGGTCCACATCGACGCGAACACGCTGACCCCGTTCGTCACGTGGGGCACCAATCCCGGCCAGGGCCTGCCGCTGGGCGCGAATGTGCCAGACCCGGCCGAGATCGCCGACGAGAACGAGCGCGAATCCGCCGAGAAGGCCTTGCGCTACATGGACCTGACGCCGGGAATGCCGCTGCGTGAGGTGAGCGTCGACACCGTATTCGTCGGCTCCTGCACCAATGGCCGGATCGAGGATCTGCGCGAGGTCGCCGATGTTTTGAAGGGCCGCCAGGTCGCCGACGGCGTGCGAATGCTGGTTGTACCCGGCTCGATGCGGGTGCGCGCGCAGGCGGAAAAAGAAGGACTCGGCGAGATTTTCACCGCCGCGGGCGCGGAATGGCGGCAGGCGGGCTGCTCGATGTGCCTCGGTATGAATCCCGATCAGCTCGAACCGGGCCAGCGCTGCGCGTCTACCTCGAACCGTAATTTCGAGGGCAGGCAGGGCAAGGGCGGTCGCACGCACCTGGTCTCGCCGCTGGTCGCGGCCGCGACGGCGGTCCGTGGAACCCTGTCCTCGCCCGCTGATCTGGCCTGAGTCACCGATCACCTACAGATCGAAAGGGAATCGTTATGGAAGCCTTCACCGTTCACAAAGGCATCGGTGTGCCGCTGCGCCGGTCCAATGTCGACACCGATCAGATCATCCCCGCCGTTTACCTGAAGCGCGTGACCCGAACGGGTTTCGAGGACGGCTTGTTCGCCGGCTGGCGTACCGATCCGGAGTTCATTCTCAACACCGAGCCGTACAACCGTGGCAGCGTGCTGGTGGCGGGCCCGGATTTCGGCACCGGTTCTTCGCGTGAGCACGCGGTGTGGGCGCTGTCGGACTACGGCTTTCGGGTGGTCATCTCGTCTCGTTTCGCCGACATCTTCCGGGGAAATGCGGGTAAGGGCGGGCTGTTGGCCGCGCAGATGTCACAGAACGATGTCGAAATGCTCTGGAAGCTGATCGAGGAACAGCCCGGCATCGAATTGGTTGTCGACCTGTCCGCACGCACCGTCACGGCGGGAACCGTCGTGTTGCCGTTCGATATTGACGACTACACCCGCTGGCGTCTGCTGGAGGGTTTGGACGACATCGGCCTCACCCTGCGACAGGCCGACGTCATCGGCGAGTTCGAAAAGGGAAGGCCGTCATGGAAACCCGTGACGCTGCCGGAGCCTATTTCGCGGGCGTAATCAGCTGGGGCGCTTAGGGGCGCATCCCGGGCGGCGGTAGCTGGACGTGTGCTAAACCACATGAATTTTGGCGTGGCACATAGACTCTTGCTCAAACTGGGTTTACCGTGGTACCTAGTCGGTCCGACGACGGGCCATTAGTCTGCGGAGGATTCAATGAACAAGGCGGAACTGATCGACGTTCTGACCGAAAAGTTGGGTACGGACAGGCGGACGGCTACCGCGGCTGTCGAGAATGTTGTCGACACCATCGTCCGTGCCGTGCACAAGGGTCAGAGCGTCACCATCACCGGATTCGGTGTGTTCGAACAGCGCAAGCGTGCCCCCCGGGTTGCCCGTAACCCGCGTACCGGTGAAACCGTGAAGGTGAAGGCCACTTCGGTGCCTGCCTTCCGGCCGGGCGCGCAGTTCAAGGCGGTCATCGCGGGTAAGCAGAAGCTGGCCTCGTCCGGGCCTGCCGTCAAGCGAGGCGTGAATGCCCCGGTGGCGGCGAAGAAGGCGGCAGCCAAGAAGACCGCGGCCAAGAAGACCGCGGCCAAGAAGGCGACGCCGTCGAAGGGTCCCGCGAAGACCACGGCCCGCAAGGCCGCCACCAAGGCACCTGCCGCCAAGAAGACCACGGCGGCAAAGAAAGTGACGGCGGCCAAGAAGGCGCCCGCCAAGAAGGTGACGGCGGCCAAGAAGGCGCCTGCCAAGAAGGTCACGGCCGCCAAGACCACGGCGGTCAAGAAGACCACTGCTGCGAAGAAGGCTCCCGCTAAGAAGACTGCTGCCAAGAAGACTGCCGCCCGTCGTGCTCGTTGATCCTGCCGCAGCGGGATCAGGTCGGGGAATGTGCACGTAACGCCGCATCACCCACCACTGGACCGAGAACGGCCCCGGGAATCCCGGGGCCGTTTCGGCTGTTTCGAGCCGGTCCGGGCGACTCAGGTGGTGACGATTGCCGTCGACAGCGAACGGTCCATATGGTTCGCCGCGACCAATCGGTCGCCGACGAACGACAATGCCCAGACGCTGCCCTTGCGATTGCGCGCCGAGGGCAGCGTGAGCCCGCCCTGCTCGGCCAGCCACTGTGTCAGATCGGGAATCACCCCGCCTTGACTACACACGACCGGCACCCCCCGATCCGTTACCAACGACAGAAATCGTTGCCGCGCCGCGCTTTTCGCTGAATCGTAACCTTGCTCGGAAAACATTGGCTCGCAATTGATTTCGGCATCGAGCTGTTCCGCCAACGGGGTCACGGTTTGGACGCAGCGCAGCGGATCGGCGGAATAGATCTCGGATGCGCCGAACGCCAACAGATTCGGCGTCAATCCCTTCGCCTGCTGTTCTCCGGCGGCCTCGAGCGGACGTAACTCGTCGGGTCCGTCGAAGCGGTGGCGCTTGCCCGCCTTGGCGTGGCGCACCAGCAGCACCGTGTTGGTGCGGGCAGGCAGTCGGGCGAAGATCCGGACGATCTGGCGATCCATCGGATACGACAACTGGTCCATCACCTCGGCGAGGGGGAACCAGCGCAACTGGTCGACTTCGTCGTTCACGGCGAAGTCGCCGTCGGCGGCCTCGGCGGCCCAGTAGTCGACCCGCTTGAGCTGACGGTGGCCCGGGATCGGATAGGTGACGTGGCCGAGATAGCGCCCCAGCGTGGCGGGCAGGCCGGTTTCCTCGCCTACCTCGCGCACGGCCGCGACCACCGGGGTCTCGCCGGGATCGAGCTTGCCCTTGGGCAGCGACCAGTCACCGTATTTCGGTCGGTGGATGACGCCGATCTCCGGGCCCGCGGCGCCCGCACGCCACAGAACCGCTCCCGCCGCATGGATGTTGGGCCGTACCCGCGGGTCGCGCAACGACTCGTCCTTGCTCTGTGCGCTCACGGCTGATCGGGGCGACGCAAACGCATCAGGAAGGCTTGGTGATCACGCACCTGGTCGGCCTCGACATCGGTCGGACTGGCCTGCCAGGTCCCGTCCGGCAGCAGGATCCAGCAGCGGGTCGCCGGGTCGAGCGCGGAATCGAACACCTTCGCGAGCTGATCGACGAGCTTGGGATCTTTCACCTGCACCATCACTTCGACGCGGCGGTCGAGATTGCGGTGCATCATGTCGGCGCTGCCGATCCACGTCTGCTCCTGCGCACCGAATTCCATGACCCGCGAATGTTCGAGGAACCGGCCGAGGATCGAGCGCACCTCGATGTTCTCGCTCAGGCCGGGCACGCCGGCGCGCAGGCCGCAGATGCCGCGCACCACGATCTGCACCGGCACGCCCGCCTGGGAGGCGCGGTAGAGCGCGTCGATGATCTGCTCGTCGACGATCGCGTTGGCCTTGATCCGGATCCGGGCAGCGCGACCCTGTCCGGCCAGCTCGATTTCGCGATCGATCCGCTCGATGATGCCCGCGCGCACACCGAGTGGCGCGACCATCAGGTTGCGGTAGTCCTCCTTGCGGGAGTATCCGGTCAGCGAGTTGAACAGGTCGGTGAGATCGGCACCGATTTCCGGTGCGGCGGTGAATAATCCGACGTCCTCGTACAGGCGCGCGGTCTTCGGGTTGTAGTTACCGGTGCCGATGTGGCAGTAGCGGCGGATCGTGGAACCCTCGCGACGCACCACCAGGCAGGTCTTGCAGTGGGTCTTGAGGCCGACCAGGCCGTAGACCACGTGCACGCCCGCCTGTTCCAGTTCGCGCGCCCATTTGATGTTGGCCTGCTCGTCGAAGCGGGCCTTGATCTCGACCAGCGCGACGACCTGCTTGCCCGCCTCGGCGGCCTCGATCAGCGAGTTGATGATGGGGGAGTCACCGGAGGTGCGGTAGAGCGTCTGCTTGATCGCCAGCACCTGCGGGTCGGCCGCGGCCTGTTCGATGAAGCGCTGCACGCTGGTGGAGAAGGAGTCGTAGGGGTGGTGCACCAGCACGTCGCCCTCGCGCAGGGCGGCGAAGACATTGCGCGGGGTCTCGCGCTCACCGAAGGCCGCCGGGGTGGCCGGGACATAGGGCGCGTCTTTGAGTTCGGGGCGGTCGACACCGTAGACCTGCCACAGGCAGGACAGGTCGAGCAGGCCCGGCACCTGGATGACGTCGGCGGGGTCGACCTCCAACTCACGTAGTAGCAACTCCAGCATGTGCTCGGTCATGTCGTCGGAGACCTCGAGGCGCACCGGCTTGCCGAAGCGGCGGCGGGCGAGTTCGCGCTCCATCGCCTGCAGCAGGTCTTCGTCGCGGTCCTCGTCGACCTCGAAATCGGCGTTGCGGGTGATCCGGAACGAATGTGTCTCCACCACGGTGAGACCGGGGAACAACAGGTCGAGGTGGGCGGCGATGAGGTCTTCCATCGGCAGGAACGCCGCGATCGCCGACGGGGCGCCGGTGCGGCGCACGCGCACGAAGCGGTCGACGTTGTCGGGCACCTTCACGCGGGCGAAGTGCTCGCCGCCGGTGCCGGTGTCGCTCACGGTGACGGCGAGGTTGAGGCTCAGACCGGAGATGTAGGGGAACGGGTGCGCCGGGTCGACGGCGAGCGGGGTGAGGACCGGGAACACCTGGTCGGTGAAGTAGTTCGAGAGGCGTTGGCGCTCATCGTCGTCGAGGTCGCTCCAGAGAATGATGTCGATGCCCTCGGCGGCCAGTGCCGGGTTCACCTCGTCGATGAAGACGCGTGCGTGGCGGTCGGCGAGTTCCTGGGCGCGGGCGGTGATCATCTCCAGCTGTTCCGACGGTGAGCGACCGTCGGCCGAGCGCACGGACAGGCCGGTTTCGGCACGGCGTTTCAAGCCGGCCACGCGCACCATGTAGAACTCGTCGAGATTGGACGCGAAGATCGCGAGGAACTTGGCCCGCTCCAGCAACGGCAGCGAGGCGTCTTCGGCAAGGGCGAGGACGCGGGCATTGAAGTCGAGCCAGCTCAACTCGCGGTTGAGGTAGCGATCTCGGGGCAACCGTTGTGACGTCGCGTTACCGCCAGAGGTGATCGCGGCCGCGGGTGGCGGGGAAATCGGGGGCAGTTGCTTGATGGTTTCCGTATCGCTCACGGGATCAATCATCCCTCGAGGAAGGGGCACCGCGCATCACGACATCGCACGGATCGTTGCGTCCGGTCCGCAGGTGGCGATCAGCTAGCACACAGTGCGAACGGGATCACTTCTGTGCGGCGAGAATCCGAATTCGCGCAGGGTCGACGCGGTGAATTCGCCGACTCCGAGCGCGCGGACGATGTCGAGATCCTCGGGGGTGTCGACATCGCGGCGCAGGCCGGGCCAGTGCCCGAGCAGTGGCGCGGCACCACCGTCGCGGTGTGCGTGCGCGGAATCGGCACCGAAGCGGGGCGACAGCGGCGCGGCGGTATCGCGGACCAGCAATGCGGCGGTGCCGGTGCCCGTGTGATCGATCACCACCGATCGAGTGCCGACGGCGACGGCGAGTACGTCGGCGAGCTCGGACGGGCGCAGGGCGGGCAGGTCCGCCTGCAGCGCGAGCAGGTGGGCAGGGCCGTGGCGATCGCGCACGTCGGCGGCGCCGGCGGCGAGCGCGGTATTGAGCGGATCGTCACCGGCCGGGGGTTCATCGAGCACGTGCGCGCCGAGCTCGCGGGCGCGGGCGGCGACCAGCGGATCGGGGGTGACCACGGTCAGCGACAACAGCTCGGGCACAGCGGTAGCGGCCACCACGGTGTCGGTGAACATGGCCAGCACGAGCTGGGCGCGCTGCTCGGTGCTCAGCATGCTCGCCAGCCTGCTCTTGGCCCGGCCGATGTGTTTGACCGCCATTACGGCGTGCACGGTGTGCATGGCTCCGATCCTTGCATGGCATATTGGGCTGATGACGAGGGCGGCGGTTATGGGTGCGGGGTCGTGGGGTACGGCGTTCGCGAAGGTGTTGGCCGATGCGGGGACCGACGTGACGATCTGGGCCAGGCGGGCCGAGGTCGCGCAGGCGCTCGACACCGAGCACCGCAATCCGTTCTACCTGCCCGGCGTGCAGTTGCCGCCGGTGCGGGGGACCGATGATCATCGGGTCGCGCTGGACGGCGCGGATCTGGTGGTGCTCGCGGTGCCATCGCAGTCGTTGCGGGCGAATCTGGATCTGTGGAAGGGCGATATCGGGTCCGACGCCACGTTGTTGAGTGTGGCCAAGGGGATCGAGACCGGAACGCTGTTGCGGATGAGTCAGGTGATCGCGGAGGTCACCGGGGCCGAGCCGGGGCGCATCGCGGTGCTGTCGGGCCCGAATCTGGCGCACGAGATCGTGGAACGTCAGCCCGCGGCGACGGTGATCGCGTGCACCGATACCGAGCGTGCCGGGGTCGTGCAGCGGGCGTGTGCCACCGGGTATTTCCGGCCGTACACCAATACCGATGTGATCGGCTGCGAGATCGGTGGTGCGTGCAAGAACGTCATCGCGCTCGCGTGCGGCATCGCCTCGGGAATGGGTCTGGGCGACAACTCGGTCGCGAGTCTGATCACGCGCGGGCTCGCCGAGGTGATGCGGCTCGGTGTGGCGCTGGGTGCCCAGCCGGTGACGCTGGCCGGGCTCGCGGGTGTCGGCGATCTGGTGGCTACCTGTACCTCGCCGTTGTCGCGCAACCGGTCCTTCGGGTTCGCGCTCGGTGCCGGTGGCACGATGGCCGCCGCGCAGGAAGCGACTAATGGGCAGGTGGCCGAAGGTGTGAAGTCGTGCACATCGGTGCGGGCCCTGGCCGCCGAACACGGAGTGGAGATGCCGCTCACCGACGCGGTGCACAAGGTGTGCCATGAGGGGCTATCGGTGAGCGAGGCGGTCGGCAGCCTGCTCGGCAGGCGGATCAAGCCCGAATAAGGGCGATAGCGCCATGGCGGCGAGAACCTACTACGGTGACGTTCATGACGGAACGGATCAGGGTAGCTGTGGTGTTCGGCGGGCGCAGCAGCGAGCACGCCGTCTCGTGCGTGTCGGCGAGCAGTGTGCTGCGCAACCTCGATCCGACGCGCTACGAGGTGGTGCCGATCGGCATCACCCCCACCGGCGGCTGGGTGCTGGCCGACGGGATCGGCGAATTGGCGCTGAGCCACGGTGTGCAGCCGCAGGTCGACGCGTCGGGGACCGCCCTCACACTGGCCGCTGACCCCGGCCGCTCGGGTGCGCTGGTGGCGCTCGACTCGAGCGTCGTGCTGGGCAACATCGATGTCGTGTTCCCGATCCTGCACGGTCCCTTCGGTGAGGACGGCACGCTGCAGGGCATGCTCGAATTGGCCGGGATTCCCTATGTCGGCGCGGGCGTGCTGGCCAGCGCGGCGGGCATGGACAAGGAGTTCACCAAGAAATTGCTGGCCGCCGAATCGTTGCCCGTCGGCGTGCAAGTTGTGTTGCGCCCAGGCGTCGAAACCCTGTCCGACGCGGACCGGGCCCGGATCGGCCTGCCTGCCTTCGTGAAGCCCGCGCGCGGTGGTTCCTCGATCGGCATCACCAAGATCACCGACTGGGCCGATCTCGGTGCGGCCATCGCCGCCGCCCGCGCGCACGACCCCAAGGTGATCATCGAAGCGGGCATCGTCGGACGCGAAGTCGAGTGTGGCGTACTGGAATTCGCCGACGGTGAGGTACGGGGCAGCGTCGTCTCCGAGATCCGGATGCCCGATGCCGACGCGGCCGCGCCCGAGTTCTACGACTTCGCCACCAAATACCTCGACGACGTGTGCGAATTCGATGTGCCCGCCAAGCTCGACGACGATGTCGCCGACGAGATCCGTGAGCTGTCGGTGCGGGCGTTCCGTGCGCTGGACTGCCAGGGACTGGCCCGGGTCGACTTCTTCGTCACCGAGAACGGCCCGGTGATCAACGAGATCAACACGATGCCCGGCTTCACACCGATCTCGCAGTACCCGCGGATGTGGGAAGCCACCGGCATCGACTACCCGACGCTGGTGTCGACGCTGATCGAGACGGCGGTCGCGCGCGGAACCGGGCTGCGGTAGCAGTTCTGTTCGGCCGCAGGGCTTTCGGCCGGGTTGTGCTCGAAAATCCTACGGCGCCAGTCGGTTAGCTCAGAGTTCGCCCGGAGTCGGTTCGCGGGCAGGCAGATTCGCGTTGATCGTCTCGGACACGGTCTGCAACGCACTGGTGCCGGAGCCGTCGGGGACGGTCAGGGCGATGTAGGTCTCGCGGTCGACGGCGAACCAGGTGCCGGTCTTGCCGACTTCATCGCGGACCTGGAACCACTTCACGCCGTCGATGACTGTCAGCGGGGACGCACGGTTGAATTCGAGGGGGCGATCCAGACCGCAGCGCAGCGTGATCGGGTCGCCGCCGTCGGGGAGCTGCCAGGCGCGGGTGGCAGGCGGGGCGGGTTCGACGAGGGTGGCCTTGGTGTGGTCGCCGAGGTCGGCGGGCAGGGCGGGAAGCAGGGCCTGGCAGGCCGGACCGTCGGCGGCGGGGGCCGGGACCGGGCCGAGGGCGAGGGGTTCGCGTTCGACAGGGGCGCGCAGGGCGATGAAGGCGGCGACCAGTACGGCGACGATCAGTACGACCGGTAGGGCGACCGCTGTGGCGATGAGCGCGGGGGAGTGGTGCGACTCGGTGTCGGAGTCCGCGTCTTCGGTGTCGGTGTCGGCGCCTGGGTTCACCGCCGTCGCGTCCACGTCGACGTCGCCGGGCGTGGTAGACGCCGCTGATCGAGCGTCGGTCGGATCCGCCGCGGCCTGTTGCGCGGCTGCGTCGGTGTTCGCGGCGGACGCCGGCTTGTCGACGGGGGATTTCGCGTCGGTGGTGGCGGTGTCGTCGGGGGCGGTCGCCTCGTCGCGATCCTCCGGTGTCGAGTCCGCCATAGCTGTGTGGTCCTTCCGTTCGGGGGTTCGCCTGCACCGTCGGTGGTGCCCGATCGCCTTCGAAAGGGTACCGTCGGGGCGATTTCGTCGGTCAGCAGCACAGCGGGAAGGGGTCGGTCATCAGCGAGGACAGCCGTCCACAGACGGTGCGTGAGCTGGGCGAATTCGCCTTGATCGACCGGATCAACGCCGGTCGGGAGCAGGCCGCGCACGTTCTGATCGGACCAGGTGACGATGCCGCGCTGGTCGCCGCGCCCGACGGACGGTTCGTGGTGAGCACCGACATGCTCGTCGAAGGTAGGCACTTCCGGCTCGACTGGTCCTCGCCCGTCGACATCGGCCGCAAGGCCATCGCGCAGAATGCCGCCGATGTGGTGGCGATGGGCGCGCGGCCGACGGCCTTCGTGGTCGCGCTCGGCTGCCCTGCCGAAACCCCCGTGTCGGTGGTCGAGGGGATCGCCGACGGGATGTGGATCGAGGCGAGCCGCGCCGGGGGTTCCATCGCGGGCGGCGATCTGGTGCACAGCGAACAACTGGTTGTCTCGGTGACCGCGTTCGGCGACCTCGGCGGGCAAGGCGCGATCACTCGATCCGGTGCCGGCGTCGGCGATATCGTCGCTGTCGCAGGCGAACTCGGCTGGTCGGGTGCTGGGCTGGCCGTATTGACCGGTGGCGCAGACCTTTCCGATCCGGACTTCGCCTATGCCCTTGCGACACACCGTGTTCCGCAACCGCCCTACGCCGCGGTCCTCGACGCTTTCGGCACTCACCCCCCGAGCGCCCTCACCGATATCTCCGACGGATTGCTCGCCGATCTCGGGCATCTCGCCGCCGCCTCGAACGTCGCGATCGATGTCCACCGCGCGGCACTGACCGACCCCGAACTGGCGGCCGTCGCGACATTGCTCGATGCCGATGCCGCGCAATGGATTCTGGCCGGCGGCGAAGACCACGCCTTCGCCGGAACCTGGCCCGCCGGTGTCGCGCTGCCCGCGGGCTGGCGGCCGATCGGTGTCGTCACCGCAGGTAGCGGCGTCACCGTCGACGGCACGGCACCCACCGGCGGCACCGGCTGGGAATCGTTCCGTGGGGCGGACGCCATGCCCACCGACGACGAACGATAGGTTGTGCGGTCATGGGTGCCAAACCACTGTCGGAGATCATCGATCCGGGCTGGGCCCGGGCACTGGAGCCGGTCAACGACCGCATCAGCGAAATGGGCGAGTTCCTACGCGAGGAGAACGCGGCAGGCCGCGGCTACCTTCCCGAAGGGGAGAACGTGCTGCGCGCATTCCAGCGACCGTTCGACGCGGTGCGCGTACTCATCGTCGGCCAGGACCCGTACCCGACACCCGGCCACGCGATGGGGCTGAGCTTCTCTGTCACACCGCAGGTTTCGCCGGTCCCGCGCAGCCTGTCCAACATCTTCGCCGAATACAGCAAAGACCTCGGCTTCGATACGCCGACCTGTGGTGACCTGAGCCCCTGGTCGGATCAAGGTGTGCTGCTGCTGAACCGAGTACTCACCGTCACCCCGGGTGCGCCTGCCTCGCATCGCGGCAAAGGCTGGGAAGCCGTCACCGAGCAGGCGATCCGGGCGCTGGTCGCCCGCGACGAACCACTCGTCGCCGTGCTGTGGGGCAACGATGCTCGCTCGCTCAAGCCAACGCTCGTCGATGCCGAGGTGCCCTACGTCGAATCGGCGCACCCCTCACCGCTTTCCGCCTCACGCGGGTTCTTCGGTTCACGCCCGTTCTCCCGGGTCAACGAACTGCTCGACGAACTCGGCGCCGACCCCGTCGACTGGCGGCTGCCCTGACCCGGGGTGTCGCCTGCACCAGAAGAGAATGATGAAGGAGCACAACCCGATGCACATCACCACCGTTCGCGCTGCCCTCGCGACCGTCGCCGTGGCCGCCGCAATCACCGCAGGCGCAGGCTCGGCCACCGCCGCGGGCCTGCAGCTCGAGCCCTACAACGAGCAGGCCGCACCGGTGGCCACCACCCAGGTCGGCGAGGAATGGACCTCCACCGGCACCTCCACCATCTCTTCCGGCGTGAACGCGAAGGTGACCTGCCTGCTGCAGAACACCTTCAGCGCTCTCGGCGCTGCGTGTTAAAGCGGCTGGCGCCGCTGGGTTTTCGGCCCTGATTGCCGCACATCCGAAGGGCGATACTGTGCCTTCGGTGTTGTCGTCTCGCCCTTCGGATGCGAGGCGGCCGAAAACCCGTGGTGGCTGATTTTCCGGCGTGGCGTTGTCGCGTCGGAGGGTCAGTTCAGTCGCGGGAGTTGGTCGCCGATCAGGTGAGCCCTACGTAATTCGGTTTCCTCTTGGCGATGAAGGCATCGACGCCTTCCTGGCCTGTCTTGCTGTTCGCGGCGGCGGAGATGCTGTCGCGTTCGGCGTCGAGCTGCTGGTCCAATGTCGCCGTCGGCGACTGGGCCAGCAGCTTTTTCATGGCCGTGTAGGTGGCGCGGGGGCCGTTGACGAAGGTCTGCGCGACGCGGAGGGCCTCGGTGCGGATGTCCGCGTCGTCGACTGTGCGGCTCAGGATGCCGAGGCGGACAGCTTCTTCGGCGTCGAGGACGGCGTCGGTGAGCAGGATCTCGTTGGCGCGGCTCTGGCCGACGATGCGGGAGAGCGACCAGGACATGCCGCCGTCGGGGGACAGGCCGATGCCGGGGTAGGCGGGGCGCAGTTTCGTCGACGGGCCGCCGATCGCGATGTCGGCGGTGCAGACCAGGCTCATACCGGCGCCTGCCGCCCAGCCCTGCACGGCGGCGACCACGGGGAGGTGGGTGTCTCGCAGCGCGCGGACGAAATCATGGAGTTCGTCGGCCAGCTTGTGGAGGTAGGCGCCGCGGTCGTCGGCGGCGGCGAAATCGCGCACATTGCCGCCCGCGCAGAAATTCGCGCCTGCACCGGTGAGCAGCACGGCGCCGACCGTTGGGTCGAGTGCGCGCAGGGCGGCGGTGCCCGCGTTGATCAGGTCGAAATCCATCGAGGTGCCTGCGGCGGCGGTGGCGATCGTCAGCTGCAGCACGCCGTCGATGATCTCGGTGGCGGGGACCGATTCGGTGGTACTCATAGGCGTCACCTTAATGGGGCCATGACGCGCAGGGTTTCGCAGTCCTTACTCGGAGGTACGCGCAATGGGCGCAGTCGCGGCAGCGTTCGTCAGTTGCGCACGGCCGGAGCGAAGGCGGAGGTACGCCTAATTCAGGTCGCGGCGCCACAATTGTTCGGGCAGGAGGGTGAACGGGTCGGTTCGGCGGATGCCGGTGTCGGTGAAGCCGTGCCTGCGGTAGAAGGCGTGGGCGCGCGGATAGTCGGCGAAGACCCAGAGGGTGCACGGTGATCCGGGGGCGGCGGCTTCGATCAGGGCGTCGGCGATACCGGTGCCGTGCCAGGCGCTGCGGACGTAGAGCGCTTCGAGTTCGGCGGTGGGGGCGGACCCGTCCGCCTGCCGACCGGGTGAGGGCGAATTCGTCCCGGAGGCGAAGCCGACCAGGCGGTCGCCGACCAGCGCGACCGGCAACTCGTGGGTGCCGTCGGCACGGCGACGTTCCCAGGTGAGCGCGGAGCGTTCGAGGTCGAAGCCGTGGAGGATGTGACCGGGGACGAGGGTTCCGTAGGCTTCGCGCCAGCTGGCGATGTGGCAGGCGGCGAGTTCGGTGACCCGGTTCGCCGTCAGCGGCGCGATCTGCCAGTCAGGCACGGTGAGCCCGTTCGACGATGCTCGGCCGTGGTACGACAAAGCCCCGGATCACCCGCGAGGGGTGCCGGGGCACTGTCGGCAGAATGTACGGGCTGAAAATCAGCCGCGGACGACCTTGCCCGCCTTCAGGCAGGAGGTGCACACGTTCATCCGGCGGGTGTTGCCAGGGGCAACCTGCGCACGCACGGTCTGGATGTTCGGGTTCCAGCGACGGTTGGTGCGCCGGTGCGAGTGCGAGACCGACTTCCCGAAACCGGGGCCCTTGGCGCAGACGTCGCAAACGGCAGCCATGTCGCGAGCTCCTTCATGTCATAAGCGGACAGCGGCGCACGTATGCCCGCTGAACCGGAAACTGATGTCATCAAATGCCTTGCCGACTGACGTCGGCCAGCGCAGACCCACGTGGGCCGCACGAGGCAACCCTGCAAGACTAGCGGGCCGGGCCTCGAAGTTCCAAACCGGGTGCCCCGGTCGACCCGCCGAGCACAGCCCGGCTGAGAGCCCGTCCGAGGTCAGCGTACCTCGGTCGGTTGCTGCCGCTAACCTGGCTTGCGTGCTCGGCGCGCGGGTACGCAGAACGGGGAGCGAGGTGGCGGTGTCGCACGTGCGGGAGTCTCTCGACGGTCCCGATCTGCTGGTCTGGGCCCGCAGGTGCCGCACCGATCTGGAACTACGTCGCGCCGAGATCGACGCGCTCAATGTCTTCCCCATCGCCGACTCCGACACCGGAACCAATCTTCTCGCCACCATGCGCGCCGCGGTCGCGACGGCGGACCGGGCTGTGCTCGGCGTCGAGTCCGCCACGTCCGGTGCCCACGAACGGCACGGCCTCAGCGGGCTCGCGAGCCTCGGCGACCACCAACCGGAAGCCAGCGTCGACGGGCCCTCGGCTCACCTCGTCGCCCAGGCCTTGGCCCGTGGTGCCACCACGGGTGCGCGCGGAAACTCGGGCATCATCCTGTCGCAGGTCTTGCGCGGGGTCGCGGAGGCCGTTGTCGCTGGTCCGCTGACCGGCGCGCGGCTGCAGGTGGCGTTGCGGCGGTCGGCGGTGCTCGTGCGCACGGGACTGAGTGCCCCGGTCGAGGGCACGATCCTGACCGTTCTCGACCGCGCCGCGGCCGCTGCCGCCGAGGCAGCCGAACCCACGCTGGCCGCGGTTGCCCAGTGCGCCGCCGAGGGTGCCGCGCGTGCGCTGAGCGAGACCCCGACCCAACTGGGCGTGCTGCGCGCGGCCGGAGTGGTCGATGCGGGGGCGCGCGGACTGCTGGTGCTGCTCGATTGCCTCGTGGCCGAAGTCTGCGGCGAGCCGCCGGAGCGAGTCAGATACACGCGGGGCGAACGCGGGGATCATGGGCCGCATCGGCGACCCGTTGGTACCGACGAAGACAACAACGCCCAAGGCCGCGGGTACGGACCGAATCCACGACACGACACGGACGGCGCCTCCCCGATCGGTGCACTGGTCGGTCCAGGGCCGACACGGGATCGGCGAGACACACAGATCGGCACTCTTGACGGCCTGACCGGTGACCTCGAACAGGCGACCGTCGGACTTCAACGCCCCATCGAAGCAGGTCAGGAGCGCCGGACTCCCGACTTCCTCGACGACCGCGATCGTCGGGAGCAGACGGCCGATCCGCATTTCGAGGTCATGTACGTGATCTCCGGCACCGATGAGGCGGCCGCGAGTGGGCTGCGGGATCGGCTCGCGGTGTTGGGTGACTCGGTGGTGGTGGTCGGTGACGGTGCGACCACCTGGTCGGCCCATGTGCACTGTCGCGACGCGGGCGCGGCCATCGAGGCGGGCCTCGCGCTCGGCACTGTGACGGGCATTCGGATCGAGAGTTTCGCGGTGACCGCGCCCCACAGCGGCAACCACGGGCACGGTGCCGACGAGCTCGACGCCACCCACAACGGGGACGGTGCGCGCGTGCCGAGCGAGGCACGTGCGGGCGACGACCGGCCACCTGGTCTCGTCGACCGCCAGATCGTCGCCGGCGATGACCTCGCGGACCGCGGTGTCCTCGCGGTGGTGGGCGGTGCCGCTGCCGCGCGCCTGTTCGAGGACGCGGGCGCGGTGGTGTTGCGTGGGGATCGGCAAGTCGATACGAGCGCCCTGCTGCGGGCGATCCGCGGGATGCCGAATCGGGAGGTGCTGGTCTTGCCCAACGGCGCATTGCCCGCGCAGGAACTCGTCGCGGTCGGTGTGGCCGCGCGTGACGGGTCGCGTGATGTGTTGCTGCTGCCGAGTGCGTCGATGGTGCAGGGCCTCGCGGCGCTGGCGGTGCACGATCGGGGGCGGATCGCGGTGGATGACGCGTTCGCGATGTCGGAGGCGGCGGCGACCACCCGGTGGGGTGCCTTGCGGGCGGCGCGGGTGCGGGCCTTGACCATGGTCGGAATGTGTTCTCCCGGTGACGGACTCGGCCTCGTCGGCCACGATGTGGTGGTGATCGACCCCGATGTGGTCGGCGCCGGACGCATCCTTTTGGACCGAATGCTCGGCCTCGGTGGGGAATTGGTGACATTACTGATGGGCGCCGATGCGGGGCCCGAGCTGGCCCAGGTGCTCGCCGAGCATGTGACGGCCGGTTTCCCCGGCGTCGAGGTGGTCGTGTATTCCGGTGGACAGCAAGCGGATCTGGTGCAGATAGGGGTCGAGTAGATGGCGACGTTGAGTGATCGGCTCGACCACGTGCTGGGTATCAAGGCGGCCGACCGGCTGACCGAGGCGTTCGACATGGCCACCGTCGAGGATCTGTTGCGCCACTATCCGGTGCGCTACGCGACCCAGGGTCAGCCCCTCACCGAGGAGGAACCCGAGGAGGGCGCGCACATCACCGTCATCGGCCGCATCGCGAAAACCGAACTGCGCCCGATGAAGAACCGCCGCGGCTCGCTGTTGAAGGTGCAGCTCGACACCGGCGCCCAGCGTCCGCTCGAGGCCACCTTCTTCAACGGTGACAAGGTGCGCTATCTGGTGAAAGAAGGTGTGCGAGCGATGATGTCGGGCACCGTGCACTGGTGGCGTCCCGACCGCTGGAACCTCTCGCACCCCGACTACCTGATCCTGCCCGACAAGCCGGAAGCGGGCGTGGAGGAACTCACGTCCGTGCGTGGCAGCGGTGCGCTGCGCGGCCTCGCCCAGAGCGCGAAAGGCGCGGGGGGAGTGGATGCCTCGTTCTTCGAGCGCGAGTTCGTCCCCGTGTACCCGGCGACCGCCAAGGTCCAGAGCTGGGATCTGCTGGCCTGCATTCGCCAGGTGCTCGACCAGCTCGACCCCATCGAGGACCCACTGCCCGCCGACCTGCGCGAGGACCGCCGACTCCTGCCGCTCTCGGAGGCGCTCCGCCTGATCCACCTCCCCGAGCACAAGCTGGATATCGAAAAGGCAAGGGACAGACTCCGTTTCGATGAGGCGCTGGCCCTGCAACTCGTGCTGGCCGAACGCCGCCACGAGGTGGAGGGCCGCACCGCACCGGCCTGTCCGCCATCGACCGACGGTATCGCCGCGGCCTTCGACGAACGCTTGCCCTTCGAGCTCACCGAAGGTCAGCAGCAGGTGCTGAAGGAGATCTCGCAAGACCTGTCACGCACCCGCCCGATGCACCGGTTGCTGCAAGGCGAGGTGGGCTCGGGCAAAACGATCGTGGCGCTGAACGCCATGCTGCAGGTAGTCGACTCGGGCCGCCAGTGCGCGCTGCTCGCACCGACCGAAGTTCTCGCCGCGCAGCACTATCGGTCCTTGCGCGCCATGCTCGGCGACCTCGGAAACGCGGGCGAACTCGGTGCCGCCGAGAACTCGACCAAGGTCGTCCTGCTCACCGGATCGATGTCGACGGCCGCGAAGAAGGCGGCGCTGCTCGACGCGATGACCGGTGAGGCAGGCATCGTCATCGGCACCCACGCGCTGATCCAGGACGCGGTCGAGTTCTACGACCTCGGCCTCGTGGTGGTCGACGAACAGCACCGCTTCGGCGTCGAGCAGCGAGACGCGTTGCGCGCCAAGGCGAAAGACGGCATCAGCCCGCACCTGCTGGTGATGACCGCGACACCGATCCCACGCACCATCGCGATGACCACCCTCGGCGACCTCGAGACCTCCACTCTCACCCAGCTGCCCAAGGGCCGCTCGCCGATCGTGTCGAAAGTCGTTCCGCGCAAACTACATCCAGGCTGGGTGGAGCGCGCCTGGGAACGCATCGTCGAGGAGGTCGGCCAGGGCAGGCAGGCCTATGTCGTGTGCTCGCGCATCGGCGAGGACCCAGACGCGCCACCGGCGAAGGGCAAGAAGGCGGAGAAGGAAGGACCGACCACCGCGGCCGCCGTCGAGATGTACGAGACGCTCAGTGCCGGTCCGCTCGCCGGTGTGCGCGTCGGCCTGTTGCACGGCAGGCTGCCGTCCGACGAAAAAGACCACGTGATGCGCCAATTCAACGACGGTGCGATCGACGTCCTGGTCTGCACCACCGTTGTCGAGGTCGGTGTCGACGTGCCGAACGCGACCGTGATGGTGATCGTCGACGCCGACCGATTCGGCGTGAGTCAGCTGCACCAGTTGCGCGGTCGCATCGGCCGTGGCAAGCATCCCGGCCTGTGCCTGCTGGTCACCGATGCCGCGCCCGGCGGGACCGCGATGGCGCGGCTCGAGGCGGTGGCGGCGACCACCGACGGCTTCGAACTGTCGGTGCTCGACCTGCGGCAGCGGCGCGAAGGTGATGTCCTCGGCGCGGCGCAGTCCGGTACCGCCCGGTCGCTGCGACTGCTCTCGCTGCTCGACGACCTCGAGGTGATCACCGCCGCGCAGGAACTCGCCCGACAGGTCGTCGCCGAGGACCCGGGTCTGGTGAACCATCCTGGCTTGGCGGGCATGATGCACGCCGCCGTGGACGGCGAACGTATCGAGTACCTCGCCAAGTCCTGACCGTCCACCAGGCGTTGTGGCCTGGTGGACGCGGACGGGGAGCGCTGCGCTTTCGATGCACCCACGGCGCGGTGTCAGCGAGGTAGGCGCGGGTACGGCAGGTCGGTGCTGGTGTGTTCGGCGACGGCCAAGGGGCGTCCGATCTGCGGGAACGCGCGCTGCGGGCACGCGGGCCGCTCGCATACCTTGCACCCGGCCCCGATCGGTACCGCCACCTGCGGATCGTCCAACTGCAGTCCCTGCGAATACACCAGCCGGTCGGCGTATTCGATATCGCAGCCGAGCCCGATGACGAAGTTCTTCGATGCCGCCCCGAACCCCTGCGCGGCAGGGGGAGTGGTGCGAGCGATCCACAGATATCGCCGCCCATCGGGCATCTCCGAGATCTGGGTGAGAATGCGGCCGGGGTGCGCGAACGCCTCGTGGGTGACCCACAGCGGGCAGCTGCCGCCCACTCGAGAGAAGTGGAACGCGGTGGCGGACTGACGTTTCGAGATATTGCCCGCTCGGTCGGTACGCACCAGGAAGAACGGCACACCGCGCTGCCCCTGCCGCTGCAAGGTACTGAGCCGATGGCAGACCGTCTCGAAACCGACCTCGAAACGCAGCGCGAGCAGGTCGACGTCGTAGCGCAGTTCCTCGGCCGAGCGCAGGAACCGCCCGTAGGGCAGGATCAGCGCACCGGCGAAGTAGTTGGCCAGCCCGACTCTGGCCAGCGTGCGGGATTCGCCGGTGAGCGCGCGGGATTCGGCGAGCACGTTGTCGATCTCGCGGCCGTAGAGCAGCAGGCCGAGCGTGGTCGCGATCTGGAAGGCGCGCTGCCCGGGGCGCAGGCGCCTGGCCAGGGTGAGGGTTCGGGTGTCGGGGTCGTAGTGACGTTTCGGGATGGTCGGGTCGGCGCCGTCGCCGCGGACCAGCACCGTGACGCCCGCGCGTTCCTCGGCGATCCTGGCCAGCTGACGATCCAGCGAGCCGATACTCAGACCGGATTCCTCGAACAGTTGCTCGGCGGCGTGGTCGAGGGTCGAGATGTGGTTGCGATGGTCGTAGAAGAAGTCGCGCACGTCCTCGTACGGCATGGGTGTGCCCGGCGCGCCCGCGGGCGTGTCGACGCGCGAGGACAGCAGGTCGAGCTGGTCGGTCGCCGCGCGCAGCCGCCGGTGCATCGCGATCACGATGCGCGCCACCTCGGGCAGCCTGGTCGCCAGTTCCTCGACCTCGGTGATCGGCGCGGTATCGCCGCCGCCCGCGGCTTCCACCAGCACCTCGTGCAGGTCCGAGACCAGCCGCGCGTCGGAGTCGGCGGCGAAGAACTGCACGTCGAGGTCGAAGGTCGAGTTGAGTTTCAGCAGCACGGGAATGGTCAGCGGACGCTGATCACGTTCGAGCTGATTGAGATAGCTGGGTGAGAGGTCAAGCGATTTCGCGAGCGCTGCCTGGGTCATCCGCCGTTCTTCGCGCAGCCTTCGTAGCCTGGCCCCCGCGTACATCTTCCGCACGCCGCAGATCTTAACGCGACCTGTTCGCAATGTTTGCTGAAAGTGGCGAATGCCTCGGGAGAAGTCCAGTCCTGCAAGGGATTTTACCTGTGGCTACCCGTGCGTAACATGCGAAGGAACAGGCCGGGGCATGGGGAAGTTCACTTGCCGCCCACGTGTTCGCCGCGAGAAATCACCATAGCGCTTCGGTATCACCGATTCGGTGCTGATCACCGATCTTCGCAATAGTTGCTGATTCGTCGTCCATCGCACGCAAAAATACGCTTGTTCAGCTCATATCCAGCTGTTGCTCCGGTGCGTAGCGTGCGAACCATGTCATTGAAAACCCATATCGTTCGCAGCGTCGGGGCCGCCGAGGACTTCCCGCGGTCACAGCATCTGGCCACCCTGATCGCCGAGGTTGCTGCCGATCCGGTGGCGGTGTCCGGCGAGGTCGCCGAGATGATCGTCAACCGAATCATCGACAATGCCGCGGTGGCCGCGGCGTCGGTGCTGCGCGGTCCGGTCCGGACCGCCCGTGCCCAGGCTTGGGCGCATCCGCTGTCCGCCGCTTCGCCACGCCATGGCGCCGCCGTCTTCGGACTGCCCGGCGCACAGCGTGTTTCGCCCGAGTGGGCGGCGTGGGCGAACGGGGTCGCGGTGCGCGAGCTCGACTTCCACGACACTTTCCTCGCGGCGGAGTACTCGCATCCAGGCGACAATATCCCGCCGATTCTGTCCGTTGCCCAGCACGCGGGGTGCGGCGGTGCCGAGCTGATCCGCGGTCTTGCCACCGGCTACGAGATCCAGATCGACCTGGTGCGCGCGATCTGCCTGCACGAGCACAAGATCGATCACGTCGCTCACCTCGGCCCGTCGGCCGCCGCGGGCATCGGAACCTTGCTCGGCCTCGACACCGAAACCATCTATCAAGCCATCGGTCAAGCACTGCACACCACGACCGCGACCCGGCAGTCACGCAAGGGCGAGATCTCCAGCTGGAAGGCGTACGCGCCCGCGTTCGCCGGGAAGATGGCCGTCGAGGCGGTCGACCGGGCGATGCGCGGTGAAGGCGCGCCCGCGCCGATCTGGGAGGGCGCCGACGGTGTGATTGCGTGGCTGCTCGGTGGGACGGCGGCCGAATATCAGGTGCCGCTGCCGTGTCCGGGCGAGGCCAAGCGCGCCATATTGGACAGCTACACCAAGGAGCACTCGGCCGAGTATCAGAGCCAGGCCCCGATCGATCTCGCGCGCCGACTCCGCGACCGGATCACCGACACCGCCCGCATCGCCTCGATCGTGCTGCACACCAGCCACCACACGCACTACGTGATCGGCACCGGATCCGGCGACCCGCAGAAGTTCGATCCGCACGCCAGCCGCGAGACCCTCGACCACTCGCTCCCCTACATTTTCGCGGTCGCCTTGCAGGACGGCACCTGGCACCACGAGCGCTCCTATGCGCCCGAACGCGCCGAGCGGCCCGACACAGTCGCGCTGTGGCGCAAGATCTCCACGGTCGAGGACCCCGAGTGGACTCGCCGCTACCACGCGACCGATCCGGCCGAGAAGGCCTTCGGCGCGCGCGCGGTGGTGACCCTCGACGACGGTGAGGTGATCGTCGACGAACTCGCGGTCGCCGACGCGCATCCGCTGGGCGCGCGGCCGTTCGCGCGCGAGCAGTACCTCGAGAAGTTCCGCGCCCTCGCCGACGGTGTCGTCACGCCCGCCGAACAAGACCGTTTCCTCGATGCCGCCCAGCGCACCCAGGAACTCGGCCCGGGAGAGCTCGATCAGCTCACCTTCGTAGTCGACCCCGCGCTGTTCGACCGGCTGCCCGCCGCACGGGAAGGGCTGTTCTGATGACTGTTTCGGGACTGCTCGCCGCGCACACCACTGCCGCACAGAAGCGCGCGACCTTCCGCGCCGGGCTGGCCTCCGGTCGGCTGCAACGACTGCCCGGAGCGGTGAACCCGCTGGTGGCCAAGCTGATCCAGGAGATCGGCTTCGACGGCGTCTACGTGTCGGGCGCGGTGATCTCGGCGGAGCTGGCACTGCCCGATATCGGCCTGACCACCCTCACCGAGGTCGTCGAGCGTGGCCGCCAGATCGCGCGCGTCACCGATCTGCCCGTGTTCATCGACGCCGACACCGGCTTCGGTGAACCGATGAACGCGGCCCGCACGGTGAGCCTCCTGGAAGACGCGGGCCTGGCCGGCTGTCATCTCGAGGACCAGGTCAACCCGAAGCGATGCGGGCATCTCGACGGTAAGGCGGTCGTCGATACCGACGAGATGGTGCGCCGCATCCGGGCCGCCGTGGCGGTGCGCCGCGATCCGGGCTTCGTGATCTGCGCCCGCACCGACGCGCGCGCGATCGAGGGTCTCGACGCGGCGATCAACAGAGCCAAAGCCTATGCCGACGCGGGCGCGGATCTGATCTTCACCGAGGCACTCGCCGAGGAAGGCGAGTTCGCGAAGTTCCGTGCGGCCGTGGAAATCCCGCTGCTCGCGAACATGACCGAATTCGGCAAGACCCCGCTGCTGAACGCACGCGCACTGACCGATCTCGGCTACAACGCGGTGATCTACCCGGTCACCACATTGCGACTGGCGATGGGCGCGATCGAAGACGGTCTGCGCGAGATAGCCACGGCCGGAACGCAATCGGCACTGCTGGACCGCATGCAGCACCGGTCGCGGCTCTATGAGCTGCTCGGCTACCGGCACTACAACGAATTCGACTCCGGCATCTTCGATTTCACGGTGAGTGAGTGACGCTATGACCAGTGCGCAGAATCCCACCATCGCCAAAGGTCTGGCCGGAGTGGTGGTCGACACGACCAGCATCTCCAAGGTGGTCGCCGAGACCAACTCGCTGACCTATCGCGGCTACCCGGTGCAGGACCTGGCCGCACGCTGCGGTTTCGAGGAGGTCGCCTACCTGCTGTGGTACGGCGAACTCCCCGACGAGGGCCAGCTGCAATTGCTCAGCCAGCGCGAACGCGCCCAGCGCCGGATCGATCGGTCGGTGCTCGCGCTACTGGAGAAGATGCCCGACACCTGCCACCCGATGGACGCGGTCCGCACGGTCGTCAGCTACCTGGGCACCGAGGACGCCGCATCCGAGAGTGCGAGCGAGCGCGAAAGACTGGACGCCGCACTGCGATTGACTGCCCTGCTGCCCACGGTGATCGCCACGGCGATGCGCAGGCGGCGCGGCCTCGACCCGATCGCACCGCACTCCCAGCTCGGGTTCGCCGAGAACTTCCTGTATATGTGCTTCGGCGCGGTACCGGAACCGCGGATCGTGCGCGCGTTCGAGATCTCGCTGATCCTCTACGCCGAGCACGGTTTCAACGCCTCGACCTTCGCCGCGCGCGTGGTGACCTCCACCGGCTCGGACTCCTACAGTGCGATCACCGCGGCGATCGGCGCCTTGAAGGGTCGCCTGCACGGCGGCGCCAACGAGGCGGTGATGCACACGATGCTGGAGATCGCCGATCCCGCACTCGCGACGGCATGGGTCGCCGAAACCCTCACCGCCAAGCGCAAAGTGATGGGCTTCGGGCATCGGGTGTACCGGCACGGCGACTCCAGGGTGCCGACCATGAAGGCCGCCCTCGACGAGGTCGCGGCGGTAACCGGTGGGCAGCAGTGGGTTCGGATGTACGACGAGCTCGCCGCCGCGATGGCGGAGAAGACCGGCATAGCACCGAATCTCGACTTCCCCGCGGGACCGGCCTACTACCTGATGGGCTTCGATATCGAGATGTTCACGCCCATCTTCGTGATGAGCCGGATCACTGGCTGGACCGCGCACATCGCCGAGCAGTCGGCCGCTAATGCCCTGATCCGGCCGCTGTCGGAATACCGCGGCGTGCCACAGCGGCCGGTTCCGGTCGTGCGCGTCAGCTGACCGGAAACCTTGCCTTCCGGCGCGTTTCGCTCCCCGTATCGAACGCGAATCGCGTCGGGTACTCGCGTGACTGAGCCAACTCCGGGATCGGCGGTGGCCACTGCCCCGGGCGAGAACATGGCGCCCGGGGCAGTGGCCTGTCCCGACTCTCAGATCACCGCAGCGCTGCCGCGGCTGTCACCAAGTTGCGCAACGACGCCTCCACCTCGACCGGCCCGCGGGTCTTGAGACCGCAGTCCGGGTTCACCCAGAGGCGTTCGGCAGGTACCGCTTTCAGCGCGGCGGCCAGGGAGACCGTGATCTCTTCGACCGACGGCACCCGCGGCGAGTGGATGTCGTAGACGCCCGGCCCGACGCCGAGCGCGAAACCGGCCGCGTTCAGATCGTCGAGAACCTCCATGTGCGAGCGCGCCGCCTCGATCGAGGTGACATCGGCGTCCAGGCCCGCGATCGCCGAGATGACCTCGCCGAACTCCGAGTAGCACAGGTGGGTGTGCACCTGGGTGGTGTCAGCGACGCCCGCGGTGGCGAGGCGGAACGAATCCACCGACCACCGCAGGTACGCGGGCTGTTCGGCGGCACGCAGTGGCAGCAGCTCGCGCAGGGCGGGCTCGTCGACCTGGATGATCCGCGCGCCCTGGGCTTCCAGGTCGACGGTCTCGTCCCGGATGGCGAGCGCGACCTGGCGGGCCGACTCACCCAGCGGCTGGTCGTCGCGGACGAACGACCACGCCAGGATGGTGACCGGGCCGGTGAGCATGCCCTTGACCGGCTTGGTGGTCAGCGACTGGGCGTAGCCGATCCAGGACAACGTCATCGCCTCGGGCCGGGTGACGTCGCCGAACAGGATCGGCGGGCGCACGCAGCGAGTGCCGTAGGACTGCACCCAGCCCGCCTCGGTGACGGCGAAACCGTCGAGCAGTTCGGCGAAGTACTGCACCATGTCGTTGCGTTCGGGTTCGCCGTGCACCAGCACGTCGAGGCCGAGTTCTTCCTGCAGGGTGATCACGTCGGCGATCTCGGCCCGCATCCGCCGCACATATTCGCACCTGTCGATCTCGCCCTTGCGCAGCGCGGCGCGGGCCAGCCGGATGGTCGAGGTCTGCGGGTAGGAGCCGATGGTGGTGGTCGGCAGCACCGGCAGGTCGAGGTGATCGCGTTGCAGGACGCGACGCTCGTCGGCGGGGGAGCGGGTCAGGTCGTTGTCGTCGAGCGCGGCCAATCGAGCCCGGACCTGGTCGTTGTGCAGGCGCGGGTCGCTCCGGCGGGAGTCGGCGGCGGCGCGGGCCGCACCCAGTTCGTCGGCGACGGTGTCGACACCGGCGGTGAGGGCGGTGGCCAGGACTCGCACCTCGCCGACCTTCTCGGTGCCGAACGCCAGCCACGAGCGCAGCCGCTCGTCCAGTCCGGTCTCGGGAGTCAGCGAATACGGCACGTGCAGCAGCGAGCACGAACTCGACACCGCCACCGCGTCGGCGCTGCCGAGCAGGGAGCCGAGGGTGGCGAGGGCGGCGTCGAGGTCGGCACGCCAGATATTGCGGCCGTCGACCACGCCCGCCACCACCAGCTTGCGAGCCAGAGCGGGCAGCGCCGCGACCGCCGAGATATCGGTGCCCGCGGTGAGATCGAGCGCGACACCCTCGATCTCGGTCTCGGCCAGCACCGCCAATGCGGCATCGGGGTGCCCGAAGTAGGTGGCGACCAGGATCGCGGGCCGGTTCTGCGCGGCCGAGAGCACGCTGTAGGTCTGGCCGACCAGGGCGATCTCCGCCTCGGTCAGGTCGGTGACCAGCACCGGCTCATCGATCTGCACCCACTGCGCGCCCGCGTCCGCCAGTTGGGCCAGCAGGTCCAGGTACAGCCCCAGCAGCTCGGGCAGCCGCTCCAGCGCGGCGCCGTCAGCGGCCTTGGCGAGTTTCAGGAAGGTGATCGGACCGATCACCACCGGACGCGCGGGCACACCGAGCTCGATCGCCTCGTCGAGTTCGGTCAGCAGCTTGCCGGGATGCAGCGAAAAGGTGGTGGCCGCGTCGATCTCGGGCACCAGGTAGTGGTAGTTGGTGTCGAACCACTTGGTCATCTCCAGCGGCGCGACCGTGTCGGTGCCACGCGCCGCCGCGAAATAGCGATCGAGCGGATCGGCGATCCCGGCCACGCGCGGCGGCAGTGCGCCGAGCAGTTCAGCGGTGTCGAGCATCTGGTCGTAGTAGGAGAAGGTGCCCACCGGCACCGAATCCAGTCCCGCCGCGGCCAGTTCGGTGAGCTGGGCGCGACGGAGCTGACGGCCGACCGCGTGCAAGTGCGCGGCATCGGCACGGCCCGCCCAGTAGGACTCGGTGGCGCGCTTGAGTTCCCGGTTCGGGCCGACGCGCGGTAGGCCGAGAACCGTTGCGGTGAAAGGAGTATGCGAAACAGTCACGGAGATTCTCCAGTGTCGTGCAGGGAGAGCCGTCGCCTTTTCGCGGGCACACGCCACCCGGCCGGACCAGGTCGCGAAAGGTGCGACGAGTAGGCATCGGTGGTCCGCGCGCCCGATCCACGAGGCGGTGGCCGCCGGATACGGCGTATCCGGCACAGTCGGCAGGTCTTCGGACTCGCGGGCACCGGTCGTGTGATCGACCGACCTACTGGCCGTCGCTTCCCAGGCATGATGCCCAGTGCTGATGACGGCGGTCGTTCCTGCTCACCGCTGCGGGACAGTCCCGGATTCTCACCGGGTTCCCTCTCACCCGGTGCGGAACATGATCCGCACCCGGGTTTCGACACCTGTGCGGGAGGTCGGGGCTCCGACTCTTCCACCGCGCAGGCGAACCAGCTGCGTGCCCAGCATAGGCCCTCAACGCCGGGCGCGGGTCACCGCCCCGTGGTGAACAGCGCCGTGACCTGCGGTTGCGCCCACGTTGTCCACGCGCACCGCAGGCCGCTCCCCGCGGTGAGATGTGACGGCCTGATGAACGCAACTTCGCAGGTAGGCGGGTGTGCGGTGTGAAGATTGCTGCGAAGCCACCTTGCGTGTCCGTCCCCGGCTCATGGCCGGGTACCGTAGGCCAATGTTCTCGAAAGTCTTGGTCGCAAATCGTGGTGAGATCGCTATCCGTGCCTTCCGCGCGGCCTACGAACTCGGCATCGGAACGGTCGCGGTGTTCCCGTACGAGGATCGCAACTCCGTGCATCGCCTCAAGGCGGCCGAGTCGTATCAGATCGGCGAAGAGGGCCACCCGGTTCGCGCGTATCTGTCGATCGAGGCGATCATCGACGCCGCGGTGGCCGCAGGCGCCGACGCGATCTACCCCGGCTACGGATTCCTGTCGGAGAACCCCGACCTCGCCGCGGCCTGTGCCGCCGCGGGCATCACGTTCATCGGCCCCACTGCCCAGATCCTCGAGATGGCGGGCAACAAGGCCACGGCGATCGCCGCGGCCAAGGCGGCCGGCCTGCCGACGCTGAAGTCCAGCGAACCCTCGGCCGACATCGACGAATTGCTCACCGCCTCGGCCGAACTCGAATACCCGATCTTCGTCAAGGCCGTCGCCGGTGGTGGCGGTCGTGGCATGCGCCGGGTCGCCGCGCCCGAGCAGTTGCGTGAGTCGATCGAAGCGGCCTCGCGCGAAGCGGAGTCGGCGTTCGGTGACCCGACGGTGTTCCTCGAGCAGGCGGTGGTGAATCCGCGCCACATCGAGGTGCAGATCCTGGCCGACCAGCACGGCAATGTGATGCACCTGTTCGAGCGGGACTGTTCGTTGCAGCGCCGCCACCAGAAGGTGATCGAGCTCGCGCCCGCCCCGAACCTGTCTCCGGAACTGCGCGAGCGGATCTGCGCCGACGCGGTGGCGTTCGCCCGCCAGATCGGTTACATCAACGCGGGCACCGTGGAGTTCCTCCTGGACGAGCGTGGCAACCACGTGTTCATCGAGATGAACCCGCGCATCCAGGTGGAGCACACGGTCACCGAGGAGATCACCGACGTCGACCTGGTGCAGTCGCAGCTTCGGATCGCCGCCGGTGAGACCCTCGCGGACCTGGGCTTGAGTCAGGAAACGGTGCAGATTCGCGGTGCCGCGCTGCAGTGCCGCATCACCACCGAGGACCCGGCCAACGGATTCCGCCCCGACACCGGCCGCATCACCGCCTACCGCACGCCGGGTGGCGCGGGCATCCGTCTCGACGGTGGCGCGAACCTGGGCGCGGAGATCGGCGCCTACTTCGACTCCATGCTGGTGAAGCTCACCTGTCGTGGTCGCGACCTGCCCGCCGCCGCCGCGCGCGCCCAGCGCGCGCTCGCCGAATTCCGTATTCGTGGCGTGACGACCAACATTCCGTTCCTGCTGTCGGTGCTCGACGATCCCGATTTCCAGGCGGGCCGGGTGACCACCTCGTTCATCGACGAGCGTCCCGAGCTGCTCACCTCGCGCGGATCGGCCGACCGTGGCACCAAGATCCTGACCTATCTGGCCGACGTCACCGTCAACAAGCCCAACGGCGACCGCCCGACCACGGTGTACCCCTACGACAAGCTGCCCGCCGTCGACCTGACGCTGCCGCCGCCGGACGGTTCGCGCCAGCGGCTGCTCACCCTCGGACCGGAGGGTTTCGCGCGTGCGCTGCGCGAACAGAAGGCGCTCGGCGTCACCGACACCACCTTCCGTGACGCGCACCAGTCGCTGCTGGCGACCCGCGTGCGCACCAACGGTCTGCTCGGTGTGGCGGGACACGTCGCGCGGCTGACCCCGGAGCTGCTCTCGATCGAGGCGTGGGGCGGCGCGACTTACGATGTGGCACTGCGGTTCCTGCACGAGGACCCGTGGGAACGCCTGGCCGCCTTGCGGGAAGCCGTGCCGAACATCTGCCTGCAGATGCTGCTGCGCGGTCGCAACACCGTCGGCTACACGCCCTACCCCGAACAGGTCACGCGCGCTTTCGTTTCCGAAGCCGCTACGACCGGTATCGATATCTTCCGCATCTTCGACGCACTCAACAACGTCGACCAGATGCGTCCGGCGATCGACGCGGTCCGCGAAACCGGTACTGCCGTAGCCGAAGTCGCCCTGTCCTACACCGGTGACCTGCTCGACCCGAACGAGTCGCTCTACACCCTCGACTACTACCTGAAGCTGGCCGAACAGATCGTCGACGCGGGCGCGCATGTCCTCGCGATCAAGGACATGGCCGGTCTGCTGCGCGCCCCCGCGGCCGCGAAACTCGTTACCGCACTGCGCAGTAACTTCGATCTGCCGGTGCACGTGCACACCCACGACACCCCCGGCGGACAGCTGGCCACCTACCTGGCGGCCTGGCAGGCCGGTGCCGACGCGGTCGACGGCGCGTCCGCGGCCATGGCGGGCACCACGAGTCAGCCCGCGCTGTCGGCGATCGTGGCCGCCACCGCGCACACCGATCACGACACCGGCCTGAACCTGCAGAACGTGTGCGATCTCGAGCCGTACTGGGAGGCGCTGCGCAAGGTCTACGCGCCGTTCGAGTCGGGTCTGCCCGCGCCGACCGGTCGGGTGTACACCCACGAGATCCCCGGTGGTCAGCTGTCGAACCTGCGTCAGCAGGCGATCGCGCTCGGCCTGGGTGACCGGTTCGAAGAGGTCGAGGCCAAGTACGCGGCCGCCGACCGGCTGCTCGGCCGCCTGATCAAGGTGACCCCGTCGTCGAAGGTCGTGGGTGACCTCGCGCTGGCCCTGGTCGGCACCGGAGTCGACATCGAAGATTTTGCCGCCGATCCGGGCCGCTTCGACATCCCCGATTCGGTGATCGGCTTCCTGCGCGGCGAGCTCGGCACCCCCGCGGGCGGCTGGCCCGAGCCGTTCCGCAGCAAGGCACTGGCGGGGCGCAACGAACCCAAGCCCGAGACGCCGCTGAGCCCGGCTGACCAGAAGGCACTCGACGGCTCGTCCGCCGAGCGCCGCGAAACGCTGAACCGGCTGCTGTTCCCCGGCCCGACCGCCGAGTTCAACAACCATCGCGAGAAGTACGGCGACACCACCGGGCTGTCGGAGAACCAGTTCTTCTACGGCCTGCGCCGCGGCGAGGAACACCGCGTGCAGCTGGAGAAGGGTGTCACCCTGCTCATCGGCCTCGAAGCGATCTCCGAGCCCGACGAGAAGGGCATGCGCACGGTGATGTGCATCATGAACGGGCAGTTGCGCCCGGTCGCGGTGCGGGACCGTTCGGTTGCCTCCGAGGTGCCCGCGGCCGAGAAGGCCGACAAGAACAACGCAGGCCACATCGCGGCACCGTTCGCCGGTGTGGTCACCCTGGCGGTGTCGGAGGGCGATGAGATCCACGCCGGTGACACCGTCGGCACCATCGAGGCGATGAAGATGGAAGCGGCCATCACCGCGCCGCGCGGTGGCGTGGTCGGTCGGATCGCGACCACCAAAGTGGCCCAGGTCGAGGGCGGGGACCTGCTGGTGGAACTGGTCGCACGCGAGTCGGAATGACACGCATCGTCGCGGGTGTGGCAGGCGGGCGGCGCTTGAAGGTGCCGCCCGCCGGTACCCGGCCCACCTCCGATCGGGTGCGTGAAGCGCTGTTCAGCGCGATCGACGCTCGCCTCGATCTGGACGGGACAACGGTCCTCGACCTGTACGCGGGCTCGGGTGCGCTGGGATTGGAGGCGCTCTCGCGCGGGGCCGAGCGGGCATTGCTGGTGGAATCCGACCGCAAGGCGGCCGACGTGGTGCGCGCCAACATCGCCGAGCTGGGTCTGCCCGGTGCGGAACTGCGGCTCGGCAGTGTGTCCTCGGTGCTGAAGCAAGCCGCGCCGCGGGCCTACGACGTGGTGTTCTCGGATCCGCCCTACGACGTGAGCACCGAGGACGTGATCGCCGACCTCACGGCCTTGGCGAGCAACGGCTGGCTCGCCACGGAGGCGTTGGTGGTGGTGGAACGGTCGAGTCGTTCACCCGAAATCACTTGGCCCGCAGGCTATGTGGCGCTGAAGGCACGCAAGTACGGGGAGACCAGAGTCGAGCTGGCCGAGTTCGGTGCTAGCGTCTGAGGTATGGCTGCAGCACTGTGCCCCGGCTCCTTCGACCCGGTCACCAACGGTCACCTCGACGTGTTCGCCCGCGCGGCCGCACAGTTCGACGAGGTGATCGTCACGGTGAACGTGAATCCCAAGAAACAGGGCATGTTCACCGTCGAAGAGCGCATGGAACTCCTGCGCGAATCGGTCTCGCACCTCCCGAACGTGCGCGTGGCGTCCTGGCAGGGTCTGACGGTCGATTTCGCCAAGCAGGAAGGCGTCAGCGCGATCGTCAAGGGTCTGCGCGACGCGGGCGACTTCGGCTACGAGCTCCAAATGGCCCAGATGAACCACAAACTGGCCGGCGTCGACACCTTCTTCATCGCCACCAACCCGTCCCTGAGCTTCCTGTCCAGCTCCTTGGTCAAAGAAGTAGCGGCCTACGGCGGCGACGTGAGCGACATGCTCCCCCCCGCCGTCCACAAGCGCCTCCTCGCCCGCCTCGCGGAACGCAAAAACTGACCGAGAAAACAAGCGCAAGAACTGTCCTCGCGAGAACAAGCGCAAGAACTGATCTCGCGAGAACATGGGTAACTCACCAGCCAACAGCTAACCGAGCCCCATACCCCAACCGCTGGCCGCCAACGCGACTCCTCAACCGACTAACGGTGGCTAGATGTCGCGGGGAGGCGGGACAGCGAGGCGGAACAAGCCTCGCAGTGCGAGGAAGCGCATGCCGCCGACCGCGGCCGTGATGGCGAGGATCGTCAGCGCTTGGGTGATGTCACCCAGACCGGGCGCCCAGAAATCCAGTCCGGCCAGGCACGCGGTGGTGATCGCGAGTCCGATCAACGCGATCCCGCCGCCTTCCCACTGCGCGGTGAACCAGGTGACCCGGTCCGTGGCGTGGAAGGTGAGCTGACGGTGGAATTCGTTGGCGATGATCGTGCTGACCACCGAGCCGGCCACATTGGCGACCAGCGGGCCGATGCCGTGCATCGCGAAGAACAGCAGCACATAGGCGATATTGCTCGACCCGCCGACGAGGGCGAAGCGGAAGAGCTGGGGCAGGGCGCGGTCGCCGCGCAGATAGGTGAGCGCGCCCTCGAGCTGCGGGCGCAGCGCGGGTGCGACTTCACTCGGCGTCACCACGGGGAACGGACCGGTCCAGGGAGTGAACATGCCCGCCACGTGCGACACCGGACTCCTAGGAGTTTCCAGGAGGGTCATGTTCGACTCCGATCCCCAAATGAACAGACGTCAAGAAGAACAGCCTCGTACAGGCACAGCTCTACTTCGTGGACGACCGTCTCTGTCGAGGAGTACAACAGCGAAAAGGTTGCGGTGCTTCCCGGCGGACGGCGTTGTCGTGCCTACCGATGGTAGCCGAAGTGGAGGGCTGCACTCCACTTGATAACTGTGCGATCTTGGACACTGTCGCGACACACCGCAACGACATTCGGCACAGCCGCCGAGGACGGGCACACTGGGCGTCGGCGGTAGTGGTTTCGCCGTGAGTCCGCAGGAGGGTAGTGAGCATGTATCGCGTATTCGAAGCACTCGACGAACTGGTCGCCATCGTCGAAGAGGCGCGCGGCATCCCGCCGACCCGCAGCTGCATCGTGCCGCGCGGCGACGTCCTCGAACTCCTCGACGACGTCCGCGACGCGCTACCCGGTGAACTCGACGACGCCCAGGATGTGCTCGATCACCGCGACAAGATCGTCGGCGACGCCCGCAGTGGCGCCGAGACGACGGTCACCACGGCCAACGAGCAGGCACGCACCACCATCGACAAGGCTCGCGCCGAGGCCGATCGCATCCTCGCCGACGCCAAGGACCACGCCGACCGGATGGTCGCCGAAGCCACCGCCCATGCCGACCGCCTGGTGACTTCGGCCCAGGCGGAGGCCGATCAGGTCGTGGCCGACGGCAATGCCGAGTACGACGAGCTCACCGGCCGCGCCCAGATCGACGCCGACCGGGCCATCGACGCGGGCAAGGCCTCGTATGAGCGCTCGGTCGCCGACGGCAAGGCCGAACAGGCCCGGCTGGTCGCGCAGACCGAGGTGGTGCGGGTCGCGCACGCCGAATCCGCCCGGCTGATCGATGATGCGCAGGCCGAGTCCGACCGGGTGCGCACCGAATGCGACGACTATGTCGATGAGCAGATGGCCGATTTCGGCAGCAGGCTCGCCGCCGTGGAAGAGACGCTCAACACCACCCGGCGCTCGATCACCCGTGGTCGTCAGCAGATGCGCGGCGCACCGGGCGCCGAATACCCCGAATACGCTGCCGACCACCGCCGCTGAGCCGAGCGCGCGTTTTGAGTTCCGGCGGGGTCCTGCCGTACTGTTGAGTGGTTGCCCATTATCCCCTCAACGGTAAGTGAGTCCGTGATGTCCGCCGGTTCCGGTTCGCCTGCGCGTCCACGCAAGACCAGTGGTCCTGTGTCCGACGCGGGTTTTGTGCTGGATGTCCGCAATCTCGGCCGTCGGCCGGGAACCATGCGGGAGCTGCGTCGCACGGTCACCGACCATGAGCGGCTGGGTCTGGACCTGATCGCCATCCCGGCCGATGCCGAGGTGGAACTCGACCTGCAGCTGCAGGCGGTCTCGGAGGGTGTGCTGATCACCGGCACGGCGTCCGGGCCGACGGCCGGGGAGTGCTCGCGCTGCCTCGAACCGTTCGACGGCCAGGTGCAGGTTCGTCTGACGGAGTTGTTCGCGTATCCGGACAGCACCACCGAGCAGACGACCGAGGACGCCGAGGTCTACCGCATGGAAGACGACCTCGTCGATCTCGAGCCGGTGATCCTCGACGCCATCGGGCTGGAGCTTCCGCTGCAGCCGCTGTGTTCGCCGGACTGCGCGGGCCTGTGCCCCGAGTGCGGTGTGCGGATGGCGATTGCGGGTCCTGATCATGGGCATGAGATACTGGACCCTCGCTGGGCGAAGTTGGCGAATTTCGCCACTGACGAGCCCGGTACCGGCGACCCCGCCTGAGGGTTCCACCACCAAGACCAAACCGCTGCCGCGGCATCTGATGCCGATGTTGTCAGCGAAAACCAAGAGGAGAAGTAGCCGTGGCTGTTCCCAAGCGTCGGATGTCGCGTTCCAACACCCGGTCGCGGCGCAGCCAGTGGAAGGCCACTGCGCCGACCCTGGTCACCTGCCCGAACCGCGCGTGTGGTGAGAAGACCCTCCCGCACATCGCGTGCCCGTCCTGCGGTACCTACAAGGGCCGCCAGGTCACCTCTGCAGTCTGATCGTTGTAGATCATTCCTAGCAACGTGACAGCCAGTAAAGACAATGTGGGCGCGGCGGATCACGCCAGCCTGCTCACCGCCCTCGGTGTCGACGTACGACCGGAGCTTCTGCGCCTAGCGCTGACGCACCGGTCGTACGCGTACGAGAACGGCGGTTTGCCGACCAACGAGCGCCTGGAATTCCTCGGCGACTCGGTACTCGGCCTC
Organism: Nocardia sp. NPDC058480; assembly: GCF_042720495.1. Lineage (NCBI taxonomy): Bacteria > Bacillati > Actinomycetota > Actinomycetes > Mycobacteriales > Nocardiaceae > Nocardia > Nocardia sp. NPDC058480. Next base: position 65,201 of record NZ_JBHXMN010000015.1, read on the forward strand.
AGCATCACCGAGCGCCTGTATACCGAGCATCCGGAGAAGTCCGAGGGTGAACTCGCGAAACTGCGCGCCAGCGTGGTGAATATGCACGCGCTCGCCGAGGTGGCGCGTGGTCTCGGCAACGGCGGACTCGGCCAGTATCTGCTGCTCGGTAAGGGCGAAGAGCTCACCGGCGGCCGCGACAAGCCGAGCATCCTCGCCGACGGCATGGAGTCGCTGCTCGGTGCGGTGCACCTCGAGCACGGCATCGAAACCGCGCGCGGTGTGGTGCTACGACTGTTCGCCGAGCTGCTCGAGCGTGGCCCCCGTATGGGCGCCGGCCTCGACTGGAAGACCAGCCTGCAGGAGCTCACCGCCGAACGCGGTCTCGGCGTACCCGCCTACGAGATCACGTCCACCGGACCGGACCACAACAAGGAATTCACCGCCACGACGGTGATCGCCGGTCATCCGTACGGTTCGGGCGTCGGCCGTTCCAAGAAGGAAGCCGAGCAGCAGGCAGCCGGTAACGCCTACAAGGCGCTGACCGACGAATCTACGAACAAAGCCTGAATCCGTGCCCGAACTGCCCGAGGTAGAGGTTGTTCGGCGCGGTCTGGCCGATCACGCTGTCGGCCGGGCGATCGATACCGTCACCGTCACCCACCCGCGTGCCGTGCGTAGGCACGCCGCGGGTGGTGCTGATCTGGCGGCACGACTCACCGGATTGCGGATCGACTCCGCGCAGCGCCGCGGGAAGTATCTCTGGCTCACTTTCGACGAGCCCGATACCGCACTGGTCGTGCATCTGGGCATGAGCGGTCAGATGCTGGTGCAACCCGCTGACGCGCCCATCGAAAAACACGCGCATATCCGGGCCGTGCTCGGTGACGGTGCCGAATTGCGGTTCGTCGATCAACGCACCTTCGGTGGCTGGGCACTGGGCGAACTCGTCGAGGTGGACGGGACCGTGGTGCCCGATTCCGTGGCCCATATCGCGCGTGATCCGCTCGACCCGCTGTTCGACCGCGACGCCGTGGTCGCGGCCATCCGCGCCAAGAACACCGAGATCAAACGCGTGCTGCTCGATCAGACGGTGATCTCGGGCATCGGCAATATCTACGCCGACGAGGCGCTGTGGCGGTCGGGTCTGCACGGCACCCGCGTCGCCGCCGAACTCACCCGCCCGGTCCTGCGCACGCTGCTCGACGGGGTCACCGCGGTCATGACCGAGGCGCTGGCCGTCGGCGGCACCTCCTTCGACGCCCTGTACGTGAATGTGAACGGTGAATCCGGCTATTTCGCCAGGTCATTGGCCGCGTACGGGCGCGAGAACGAACCGTGCGATCGGTGCGCGACGTTGCTGGTACGGGAACAATTCATGAATCGGTCGTCGTTTTCCTGTCCGAAGTGTCAACGGAAGCCGCGCCGCCGCTGATCCGGGCACGCTAACGTTTCCTCTGACAGGTCGTGACAGACCGGGTCCGTGCAGGGAGGACGTTATGCGCAAGCTGACCTATTTCGTGGCATCGACAATCGACGGTTTCATCGCCGCCGAGGATGGAACGCTGGATTTCTTCCCGGTAGGCGGTGACCACGGGCCCGCGATCATCTCGCAGTACCCGGAAACCCTGCCGACCAAGGTGCGCGAGGCGCGCGGGATCGCGGCGGGCAACATCTACTTCGACACCGTGATCATGGGCCGCAAGACCCACGACTTCGGGGTCCGCACCGGCACCGCCAGCCCCTATGCGCACCTCCGCCAATACGTGGTGTCCACGACACTGCCCGAAGCGCCCGCGCCGGGGGTGGAACTGATCGCCGAGGATCCGGCCGCCGCGGTGCGTGAACTCAAACGCGAAGACGGACTGGGTATCTGGCTCTGCGGCGGCGGTCAACTGGCGCAGGCGCTGCTGCCCGAGATCGACCAGGTGTTCCTGAAGCTGCACCCGGTGGTACTCGGCACCGGCAGGCCGTTGTTCGGCGGTGGGGCGAAACTGCCTGCGCCGGAACGGTTTCGGGTGATCACCAGCCGGGTGTACGCCGACGGCGTCGCGTTCCTCAAGTACGGCCGGATCAAGTAGTCGCGATGACATCGGCGGCGAGTCCGGGTCCGGTGGCGGCACTGCGTGAGGTCGGGTTCTGGCTCGAACGCGGTCGTGCCGAAACGCACCGGGTAAAGGCTTACCGCCGCGCCGCCGATGTCGTCGCCGGGTTGCCGGCGAGCGAATATGCCACCCGCGCGGCCGAACACAGCTGGCGTGAACTGGCCGGCATCGGACCGAAAACGGCAGCCATCATCGAACAGGCATGTGCGGGTGAGGTTCCCGACTACCTGGCCTTGCTCCGCAAGGACGCACAGCCGATCGCGCCCGCAGGCGAGGAGTTGCGCGGTGCGCTGCGTGGCGATCTGCACACACATTCGGACTGGTCCGACGGTGGCAGTCCGATCGCCGAGATGATGGGCGTCGCGGCGGCACTGGGACACGAATACTGTGCGCTGACAGACCATTCACCCCGCCTCAAGGTCGCCAACGGCCTGTCCGCCGACCGGCTGGCGCGCCAACTCGACGTGATCGCCGAACTCAACGAGCAGATGGCACCGTTTCGCATCCTCACCGGCATCGAGGTCGACATCCTCGACGACGGCACCCTCGACCAGCGCGCCGATCTCCTCGAACGCCTGGATGTCGTTGTCGCCAGCGTGCATTCACACCTGCGCGACGACAGCGCCACCATGACCAAGCGGATGGTCTACGCCGTCGCGAACCCGAATGTCGACATCCTGGGCCACTGCACCGGCAGGCTCGTCGAAGGGGCACGCGGCACCCGCCCGGAGTCGTCGTTCGACGCCGAACTCGTCTTCGAGGCCTGCCGCCGCTACGGCACCGCCGTCGAAATCAACAGTCGTCCCGAACGCCGCGACCCACCCGGACGATTGATCGAGCTGGCCGTCGAGATGGACTGCGTCTTCAGCATCGACACCGACGCGCACGCCCCGGGGCAATTGGCCTGGCAGGGTTATGGATGCGAGCGGGCACTGGCACACGGCGTCACCGCCGATAAGGTGATCGACACCTGGCCGGTCGACGAGCTGCTTGCGTGGTGTGGAGAGTCCGGTGGGTGAAATGGTGCCCAACAACTGATTCCGTGTCGCTGGGTTCTGTTCTCGTCTGGTACAAACGACTCGCTGTGTACGGGGAGTGAGTGGGGGACCGGATGAGTGACTTTCCGATCGAGATCGTGCTCTCGCTGATCGCCCTCGCCGTGGCTGTCGCTACGTATCTGCAGCAGTTCGTGTTCATCGAGCGAAAGCGGCTCGGCTATCGGGTCCAGATGAACACGCCGGCGAGCAAGATCTTCACCGATCCGAATGGGGCGCCGCAGGCGAACAACAACGGGACGGCATCCAAGTCGGTGGTCCTGATCCGCATCGAGAACTCTGGCACCGCCGAGATCGTCGCGGGTGATTACTACTCGAGTCGGCCGAGATTGGTTTTCCCCGCGCACACGGTGCACCTGATCGAGGTCACCGAGCGCGTCAACCTCCAGGGGCGGGTCGATACCGGTGCGACCCTGGACGCGATCCAGACGGTCACCAGAGCCGACGGTGGCTCGGAGATCTTCCTGCCGGCCGAAAATCTCGCAGTCGGTGAACATTACAAGGTGCTCGCGGTACTCGAAGGGCCGGTGGCCGCACCGGATGACCACGACGGTGAACAGGTGGTGACGCACCTGGGCAGTATCAAGAGCGGCACGTTCGAGGCGACCCCCAGTCATTCCAGCGGTATTCGACCCGCACGCGCACTGCTCGGACTGAGCCTGTTCCTCGCCGTGGTCGTCACGATTCAGCTCGTCGCGTCCATCGTGCGACCGGAACCCCTGCCGGACTACTGCGCCACCGGCACACTCGACCTCGTCGGCTCGACCGCGATGGCGCCGATGATCCGCAAGGCCGCGGCATCGTTCGAGAACCACTGCCCCGGAGCGAAATTCGCGTTCGACTTCACCGGGACGACCGACGGCCTCGAGGATCTGGATGCGCCGGAGTCGGCGCCGAACACCGTGGCCATCGGTGAAGGGCCGAAGCACAAGACCTTCCCTGACCTGTCCGAGAGTGCGTTCGCGGTGGCGCCGTTCTCGGTGGTAGTTCACCCGGACCTCGGGGTCGCGGATCTGACCACAGACCAGATTCAGCGACTGTTCCGTGGGCAGATCAGCAACTGGCTCGAGATCGGTGGCCCGGATCTGCCTGTCGTGGTGGTGGATCGGGAATACGGATCGGGGTCAAGGTTCGCCATCGAGCACCGCTTGCTCGACTGGAACCGGCCGCTGTATCAGCCCGAACCCTGTGCGGGACGGCAGCGACTGGTCCATTGCGAAGTACGGTCGACCACCGCGATGGCCGATGTCGTCGCCGACAACCCCGGCGCGGTCGGCTATCTCGAGTCGTCGGCGGTTCGCGACGCTGCGATCAAATCGGTGAAGATCAACGGAGTGGAGGCGACCAAGGACAACATGCGCGCCAAGGCCTACCCGTTCTACTCTGCCGAGTTCGCCTTCAACGACTATCCCGGCGGTCGAATTCCGGCGGAATCGCTGGCGGCGAAGTTCATCGATTATCTCACCCATGGTCAGGGCAGGCTCATCGTCGCCGAGTTCGGTGGCATCGCCTGCGTGGATTGGGATGTTCGAACGGACTGCGCGCCCTGACTATCGGATAGATCGCCGGTGATTCGCTGGGTTCCCCATTTTGCGATCGGCAAACGTGCGGTATGGCCGGGCTCATTGATCCCGGTATCGGAAGGATTCTTGGCCCTGACCCCGGTGATCTTGAAATCTATACGGCGTAGAGTGTATCTGACCGCGTAATCTCCTGCCCTGGTAGAGAATCGATATCGAACATTTCCAGCAACACGCTGGTTTACTCTCCGGTAGCGGGGTACGTTCCTTGACGGCCCCTCTGTTCAGGCGGGCACCGGAAAAGGTGCGCATTGCGTCTGGCCAGGCCAACCATGCCCCATGGACGGCGGTGAAGCTCTCGTCTCCACCTCCGCCGAGGCGGCCATCTCTTGTTCGCGCAAGTGTTGCGAGGTTGCGTCCCTGGAAGGAAGGTCATGAGTACAGACACGTCGGCAATGTCGCCGACCGGTTTGTCCGCGTCCGATCTCTACTCGATCGATCACCACGGAGGTCCACTGCGGATCGCCATGGTTGTTCCACCGTATTTCGATGTTCCACCCAAGGCCTACGGCGGTGTCGAGGCCGTAGTCGCCGATCTGGTCGACTCACTGTGTGAGCGTGGCCATCACGTCACCCTGTTCGGCGCAGGCGTAGACGGCACCCAGGCGGATTTCGTCCCGCTGTGGGACCGGATCCAGCCCGAACGGCTGGGCGACCCGTTCCCGGAAATCGTGCACGCGCTGCGGGTGCGTCGCGCCATCGAGCGGCTGGCCGATACCGAAGGCATCGATCTGGTCCACGACCACACTTTCGCGGGCCCGCTGAACGCGCCCGCCTACGCCAATCTCGGGTTGCCGACGGTGGTCACCGTGCACGGCCCGGTGCAGGACGACTGCTACCGCTATTACAAGGAACTGGGCCAGGAGTGCTCGCTCGTCGCGATCAGCGACCGTCAGCGCGCGCTGGCCCCCGATCTGCCATGGGCGGGCCGGGTCCACAACGCACTGTGTCCCGAACAGTGGCCCTACGAGACCGAGAAGCAGGACTACGCGCTGTTCCTCGGTCGTTTCAGCAACGACAAGGGCCCGCATCTGGCGCTCGACGCCGCCCACGCCGCCGGCATGCCGCTGATCCTGGCGGGCAAGTGCAGTGAGCCGCCCGAGAAGGCCTACTTCGAGGAGTTCGTGCAGCCACGGATGACCGACCAGGATCAGATGTTCGGTCTCGCCGACGCGGCCGCCAAGCGTAAACTGCTCTCCGGAGCTAAGTGTCTGCTGTTCCCCATTCGATGGGAGGAGCCGTTCGGCATGGTGATGATCGAGGCGATGATCTGTGGCACGCCGGTGGTGGCGTTGCGCGGCGGTGCGGTGAGCGAAGTGGTGGTAGACGGGGTAACGGGCCGGATCTGTGACGATCCGGCCGAACTGCCCGCCGCCATCGCCGAAGTGCAGACCTACGATCCGGCCCTGTGCCGCAAACACGTGGTCGACAACTTCAGCGCCGACACCCTCGGCCGCGGCTACGAACAGGTGTACCGGGAGCTGCTCGCCCGCACCACGATCGGGTACGACACCGCGTATGCGATGCCGATGCCCGTCGGGGTGGCAGCCAACGGGCGCGCATGAGCACCGACAGCGCCTCGGCGCCGAGCCCCCTCAACGCGGGGGAACCCGCGGGGCTCGGTGGCGGCGGCGGCAACATCACCCTTGTCGAAGGCGGCACGTTCTGCCTGTCCGACCGGCTCGGCGATATCGAGCCGGGCAAGCCGCAGGGCCTGTTCTTCCGTGACGCCAGGGTGATTTCGCGCTGGGAGCTGATGATCGACGGCAAACGGCCCGAGGCGCTGTCGGTGCTGAGTCCGGAGGCCTTCGCGGCACGGTTCGTGTTGCGCAGGCCTCCGCAGCAGGGTCGGGCCGACAGCACCTTGCTGGTGGTGCGCGATCGGCTCGTCGCCGAGGGCATGCACGAGGTGATCACCCTGGAGAACATGAGCCGCGAGGCGACGGCGGTGGTACTCGAACTGCATGTCGACGCCGATTTCGTCGACCTGTTCGCGGTGAAGGAAGGCCGCACCAACGGGCGCCGGGCGGAGATGACAACCGCCGACGGCGAACTGCTGCTGCACGACCGCGAGGATCTATCCCGTGGGCTCGCGCTCACCTCGACCGTCGAGCCGATGGTGCTGCCCGGCACCATGATCTGGCGGGTGGTGGTGCCTGCGGGTGCGCGCTGGCAAACCGAGATCACCGCGCAACCGGCAGGCGCCGCGCAACGCCCGCAGACCTCCGGCTCGGTGGGCGAGCGCTACCGGGCCAGTGAGCCGGTACGCAAGATCCAGGCGTGGCGGGCCACCGCCACCGATATCTCCGCCGACTCGGGCCTGCTCAACCAGATCCTGCGCCGCAGCGAAAGCGATCTGGGCGCCTTGCAGATCCACACCGATTCGGGCACCAATCGGCCGTTCGTCGCGGCGGGCGCGCCGTGGTTCATGACGCTGTTCGGCCGGGACTCGCTGCTCACCGCATGGATGTCGCTGCCGCTGGAAACCGATCTGGCACTGGGCACTTTGCAGCAGCTGGCCGAATTGCAGGGCCAGACGATCGACCCGCTCGTCGAGGAGGAGCCGGGCCGGATCATGCACGAGATGCGGCGCGGGCCCTCGGTCGGGCAGGTGCTCGGTGGGCAGATCTACTACGGAACCGTCGACGCCACACCACTGTTCGTGATGCTGCTCGCCGAATGTCTACGGTGGGGCGCGGATCCGGGATCGATCGCCACCCTGTTACCCGCCGCCGACGCCGCGATCAGCTGGATCACCGATTTCGGGGACCGTGACGACGACGGTTTCGTCGAGTACGTGCGCGCCACCGACCGCGGCCTGATCAATCAGGGGTGGAAGGACAGTTTCGACGGAATCAACGACGCCGCAGGGCATATCGCCGAAGCGCCGATCGCGCTGGCCGAGGTGCAGGGGTATGTGTACGCGGCGTTCCTGGCCCGCGCGGAACTGGCCGACCAGTTCGACGACCCCGAGCTGGCCGTGCGGATGCGGGAGCGGGCCGACGAGTTGCAAACCAAGTTCGCCGAGCAGTTCTGGCTACCCCACTACGGGTGGTACGCGGTGGCGTTGGACGGCCGCAAGCGGCAGGTCGACGCGTTGACCAGCAACGCCGCGCACTGTCTGTGGTCGGGCATCGCGACCGACGAACATGCCGAGATCCTCATCCGGAATCTATCTCGGGCAGAGATGGATTCGGGATTCGGGCTGCGCACCTTGGCGTCGGATATGGGCGCTTACAACCCGATGAGTTACCACAGCGGGTCGATCTGGCCGCACGACACGGCGATCGCCGTCGCCGGGTTGATGCGGTACCAGCATGTGCCGGGCGCGGTGGAACTGGCCACGAAGCTGTCGGGTGGTCTGCTCGATGCGGCCGCCGCGTTCGACGGTCGATTGCCCGAACTGTTCTGTGGTTTCCCGCGGTCGAGATTCGCCGCACCCGTGCCGTATCCGACGTCGTGTTCGCCGCAGGCATGGGCGAGTGCGGCGCCGTTGCTGCTGGTTCGGTCTTTCCTCGGGCTCGATCCCGATGTGCCTGCCAAGACGTTGACGTTGCGGCCGCAGGTGCCACCGGCATGGGGGTGCGTGCGGATGTCGGAGTTCCGGCTGGGCGATGGGGTGACGGTGGATCTCGAGGTGTGTGGGTCAGCGGTGACCGTGACCGGTCTGCCCGATGGTTGGGCTCTGGTCACAGACGAGGACTAGCGCAGAATGACGAAAGGGGCCGGATCCGTGGTGGATCCGGCCCCGATCGCTGTATTCAGCCTGGGAACGGGTAGCGGGCGTCGAGGTCGAGGTTGAGTTCGACGACGTTCACCCGCGGCTCGCCGAGGAATCCGAGCGTGCGCCCCTCGGTGTGCGCGTCGAGCAGTTCACGCACCTGGGTGGTGGTGATGCCGCGCGCCGTCGCCACCCGCTCGACCTGGATGGTCGCGTATTCGGGGGAGATGTGCGGGTCGAGTCCGCTGCCGCTCGCGGTCACCGCGTCGGCGGGGACGGCGGCCTCGGCCGGTGCGTCACCGAGGATCGGGATGATCCGGCCGACGGAGTAGTCCTCGCCCTCCTTCGCGCACTCCACGGCGACGCCGCGGAACGTGGCCACGAACGGCTGCGCGGGGCACAGTTCGTTGACGCTGACCACCTGCACCGGCTGCGACACATCGCCGTCGGCATCACGCGGACCGATCACCGAGAGCACCGCGCCCACGCCGTCTTTCGTGCAGAACTGCCGGGTGCCGTCGACCCCCTCACGGTCGCCGACCTCCTTCGAGCGGGTGCACACCGTGGTGAGCAGGCTGGTGCGGTCGGCGGTGTCGACGATGTCTTCCGGGCCGAGATTGCTCGCGGCGGTGGACAGCGGGTCGTAGCCGTCGCCCGCGGCCGACGGGCGGCTCTGGAAGTACTGCGCCATGGCGTTGCCGTCGGCGTCGGTGAACGACTGCCCGATCAGGCTGGAGCCCACCACTTTTCCGTCCCGCTCGATGAGCGACCCATCGGCTCGCTCGCTGAGCCCCGGCAGCTGGGCGATCGCGAAGACGGCGACGGGATACACGATTCCGGTGATCGCGGTCAGCACCAGCAGGGCGCGCAGGGCGGCCAGGTGCTGGCGGATCCAGGTTGACATACGCATTTCAGGACATCCCGGGGAGGAGTTGGACGAACAGGTCGATGATCTTGATGCCGACGAACGGGGCGATGATGCCGCCGAGGCCGTAGATCGTCAGGTTGCGGCTCAACAGTTTCGAGGCATTGCTCGCCCGGTAGTTGACGCCGCGTAGCGCCAGCGGAATGAGCGCCACGATGATGATCGCGTTGAAGATGACCGCGGACAGGATCGCCGACTGCGGACTGGCCAGGCGCATGATGTTCAGCGCGTCCAGGCCGGGGAACAGCACCACGAACAGCGCGGGAATGATCGCGAAGTACTTGGCGATGTCGTTGGCGATGGAGAACGTGGTGAGCGCGCCACGGGTGATCAGCAACTGCTTGCCGATCTCGACGATCTCGATCAACTTGGTCGGGTCCGAGTCCAGATCGACCATGTTGCCCGCCTCTTTGGCGGCCGAGGTGCCGGTGTTCATGGCCACACCCACGTCGGCCTGCGCGAGCGCGGGGGCGTCGTTGGTGCCGTCGCCGGTCATCGCTACGAGGCGGCCGCCGTCCTGTTCGGACTTGATCAGGGCGAGCTTGTCCTCCGGTGTGGCTTCGGCGAGGAAGTCGTCCACACCCGCCTCGTCGGCGATCGCCTTGGCGGTCAGCGGATTGTCGCCGGTGATCATCACGGTGCGGATGCCCATGCGGCGCATCTCGTCGAAGCGTTCCCGCATGCCTTGCTTGACAACGTCTTTGAGGTGGATGACACCGACAAGGCGCGGGGTGCCGTCCTTGACCTCACCGACCACCAGCGGCGTGCCACCGGAGGCGGAGATGCCGTCGACGATCACCGCGGCCTGCTCGGGGATCGAACCGCCCTGGGCGCGAACCCATTCCGTCACGGCACCGGCTGCCCCCTTGCGCAGCTGGTGCCCGTCGGCGAGGTCGACGCCCGACATGCGGGTCTGTGCGGTGAACTCCACCCAGGTCGCGCCCGGCAGTTCACCCGCGCTGCGTTCGCGCTTGTTGAACACCTCCTTGGCGAACACGACGATCGAGCGGCCCTCCGGTGTTTCGTCGGCAAGACTCGACAGCTGTGCCGCGTCGGCCAGTTCGTCGTCGAGCACGCCCGGCACCGGGATGAACTCGGCGGCCTGCCGGTTGCCGAGGGTGATGGTGCCGGTCTTGTCGAGCAGCAGGGTGTTCACATCGCCCGCGGCTTCCACCGCACGACCCGACATCGCCAGCACATTGCGCTGCACGAGGCGGTCCATGCCCGCGATGCCGATGGCCGAGAGCAGCGCGCCGATGGTGGTCGGAATGAGGCAGACCAGCAGCGAGACCATCACGATGCCGGTGATGCCGTGCGCGTCCAGTGCCGAGGTATCCGGCACGCCGGGGTTGTTCGACTTGGCGAAGATGGCCAGCGGCTGCAGGGTGGTCACCGCGAACACGAAGATGATCGTGAGCGCGGCCAGCAGGATATTGAGCGCGATCTCGTTCGGTGTCTTCTGCCTGCTCGCACCCTCGACGAGCGCGATCATCTTGTCGATGAAGCTGGCGCCGGGTTCCTGGGTGATCCGCACGACGATCCGGTCCGAGAGCACCGTGGTGCCACCGGTGACGGCCGAGCGGTCGCCGCCGGATTCCCGGATCACGGGCGCGGACTCACCGGTGATGGCCGATTCGTCCACCGAGGCGATGCCTTCGACGACGTCACCGTCGCCGGGGATGATCTGGCCCGCTTCGACGACGACGTAGTCGCCGCGACGCAGCTCGGGGGCGGCGACGCGTTCCTCGACGATGCGCCCACCCGGTGCCCAGTCGGCCAGGCGCCGGGCGATGGTGTCGGTCTTGGCTTTGCGCAGCGAGTCGGCCTGCGCCTTGCCGCGCCCTTCCGCGACGGCTTCGGCCAGGTTCGCGAAAACGACGGTGAGCCAGAGCCACACCACGATCGCCCAGGCGAAGAAGCTCGGGTCGGCGATGGCGAGGATGGTCGACCACACGGCGCCGATCTCGACGATCAGCATCACCGGGTTCTTCCACAGCGTGCGCGGATCGAGCTTGCGCACGGCGTCGGGAAGGGAGGTGAGCAGCAATTTCGGGTCGAGGACGCCGCGTTGCACGCCCTTGCTTCGGTGTTCGGGCCGCGGTGCGGTTTCTAGTGTGGGAGTGGTCATTTCAGTGAATTCCTTCGGCGAGCGGCCCGAGTGCGAGAGCGGGCAGGAAGGTGAGCGCGACCAGGATCACCGTGGTGCCGACGACCATGCCGACGAACTGCGGCCGGTGCGTCGGCAGTGTGCCGATCGACGCGGGAGTGGTGCCCTGCTGGGCCAGCGAACCCGCCAGTGCCAGCACGATGATGATCGGCAGGAATCGGCCGAACAGCATCGCGAGGCCGAGGGCGGTGTTGTACCACTCGGTGTTGCCGGTGAGACCGGCGAAGGCGGAACCGTTGTTGTTGGCCGCGGAGGTGAAGGCGTAGAGCACCTCCGACATGCCGTGCGGGCCGCCGTTGAGCATGCTCGCTCGTTGTCCCGGTAAGGCCATGGCCACCGCGGTGCCGACCAGCACGATCAGCGGGCTCACCAGGAAATACGTTGCCGCCAGCTTGATTTCGCGCGGGGTGATCTTCTTGCCGAGATATTCCGGGGTGCGCCCGACCATCAGGCCCGCGACGAACACCGTGATCACGGCCAGGATCAACATGCCGTAGAGACCGGAGCCGACCCCACCGGGCGCCACCTCGCCGAGCTGCATGTTGAACATCGTCATCATGCCGCCGAGGCTGGTGTAGGAATCGTGGAACGAGTTCACCGCGCCCGTCGAGGTGAGGGTGGTCGCGCCGGCGAAGGTGGCCGAATCGGCAACGCCGAAGCGGGTTTCCACGCCCTCCATCGACGCACCGATCGCGGTCGGGACCGTGCCGTGGTGCTGGAGCTGGAACAGATTGGTCAGCGAGATGCTGGCCAGGGCGATCGTGCCCATCACCGCCACGATCGCGTAGCCCTGCTTGGTGGAGCCGACCATCCGGCCGAAGGTGCGCGGCAGCGAGAACGCGATCACCATCAGCAGGAAGATCTCGATGAAGTTCGTCCAGGTGTTCGGGTTCTCGAACGGGTGCGAAGAGTTCGCGTTGTAGAAGCCGCCGCCGTTGGTGCCGAGTTCCTTGATGACCTCCTGGCTCGCCACCGGACCGCCGGTGATCGTCTGTTCGGCGCCGCCGATGGTCTGCGCGACCTGATCGTGGAGGTGGAAGTTCTGGATGACGCCGCCCGCGACCAGCACGATCGCGAAAACGAACGCCAGCGGCAGCAGAATGCGCAGGGTGCCGCGCACCAGGTCGACCCAGAAGTTGCCGAGGTCGCCGGTGTGGCGGCGGGCGAAGCCGCGCACCAGGGCTACCGCCACCGCCATGCCGACGGCCGCGGAGACGAAGTTCTGTACCGCGAGACCGGCCATCTGCACCAGGTGACCCTGGGTGGACTCACCGGAGTAGTTCTGCCAGTTGGTGTTGGTGACGAAGCTGACCGCGGTGTTCCACGCGAGCGCGGGGGTCATCTCGGTGCCGGGGTCGTTGAGGTGCAGTGGCAGTGCGCCCTGGACCAGCTGGAAGAAGAACAGCAACAGCACGCTGACCGCCGAGAACGCCAGCACGCTGCGGGCGTAGACGGGCCAGGTCTGCTCGACCTCGGGCTTCGCGCCGATGGCGCGGAAGATCAGCCGCTCGACGCGGGAGTGCTTGTCGCTGCTGTAGACCCGGTACATGTAGTCGCCCAGCGGTACATGCACCAGGGCCAGCGCGAGAACCAGGGCCGCCACGAAGACGATCCCCGCAGTAGTCGTGTTCACCTAGAACCTCTCGGGGAAAAGCAGCGCCGCGATCATGAAGACGGCGACTCCGGCAGCCAGTGCGAGACCGACAAGGTTCGCGATCACAGCTTCTCCACCCCTCGCTGGATCAAGCCCAGCAGCGCGAAGATCGCCACGGTGAGCACCGTGAACACCACGACAGACATTTCCAACCTCCTTGTGCTCCGACGTGGAGCACCTAGGTGAGTGAAACGCCGGATCGCGGCTCGGCGTGGCTTCCTTACGACTCCTTAGCGCCCGGCGGCCATGCCTTTGCGGAATGTTGACGCGACGGGTGCGTGACGGGTGTGAGGATGCCGTCAAAGCGGGCCCGATAGCCGTCAACACACCGTAAAGATCGAGATCAGGCGTTTGTTCGCGCGGTAGAAAGTGGGCACCGGTCGGCGAACGGCCGCCGGTTCCCCTGTGCACGGAAAGTGAGATCGCGGTGTCGGTAGTGACCCTTGCGGTGATCTTCGGTTTTGTCGGATCGTTGCTGCTGATCCGGGTGCTCGGTCGGCTGAACACCTCGCACACGCCGATGGTGACGGTCGGCGTGTTGCCGGTGCGCCCTACAGGCGAGGCTCGTCGACACGCGATGATGGGCAGGTGAAACGCGGACAACTGCGCATCTATCTCGGTGCGGCGCCGGGCGTTGGCAAGACCTACGCCATGCTCGGCGAAGCGCACCGGCGGCTCGAGCGCGGCCGTGATGTGGTGGCCGCGCTGGTGGAGACGCACGGTCGCGCGAAGACCGCGCAACTGCTCGATGGCATCGAACGGATCCCGACGAAGCTGGTCGGGTATCGGGGGACCGAGTTGCCCGAACTCGACGTCGACGCGGTGCTCGCGCGCAAGCCCGCCGTGGTGCTCGTCGACGAGCTCGCGCACACCAACGCGCCGGGGAGCGTGCACGAAAAGCGCTGGCAGGACATCGAACAGCTCCTCGACGCTGGTATCGATGTCATCTCGACGGTGAACGTGCAGCACCTCGAGAGCCTCAACGATGTGGTCGCCCAGATCACCGGGATCGAGCAGCGCGAGACGGTGCCCGATGCGGTGGTGCGCGCGGCCGATCAGGTGGAGCTGGTCGATCTCACACCGGAAGCATTGCGGCGCAGGCTGTCACACGGAAATGTGTACGCGGCGGACAAGGTGGATGCCGCGCTGCGTAACTACTTCCGGCCCGGAAATCTCACCGCGCTCCGGGAACTCGCGCTGCTCTGGCTGGCCGATCAGGTCGACGCCGCGCTCGCCAAGTACCGGGCCGACCACAAGATCACCGAGCTGTGGGAGGCGCGCGAACGGGTCGTCGTCGCGGTCACCGGCGGGGCGGAATCGGAGACGGTCGTGCGCCGGGCGGGGCGGATCGCGTCCAAGTCCAGCGCCGATCTCGTGGTCGTGCACGTGGTGCGTGGTGACGGGCTTGCCGGTGTGTCGACGCAGCGGATGGTTCGGCTGCGTGAACTCGCGGCCGGGCTCGGTGCCTCGCTACATACCGTGACCGGCGACGATGTGCCCGGCGCGCTGCTGGAATTCGCGCGGGAGGTCAACGCGACGCAGTTGGTGCTGGGGACCTCGCGACGGTCGCGGTGGGCGCGGATGCTCGACGAGGGCATCGGGTCGACGGTGGTGCAGCGTTCGGGCAAGATCGACGTCCACATGGTGACCCATGAGCAGGCCAACCAGGGTGTGCGCCGCAACCCGCTGCGCGTCCGTCAGCCGCTGTTCGCCTGGATCGCCGCACTGCTGGTGCCGGTGCTGGTGAGCGTGGTCTGCTGGGCGACGCTCGACGGATTCCTCGAACTCGGCGGGCTCAGCGCGATGTTCTTCGTCGGTGTCGTCGCGGTCGCGCTGCTCGGCGGTGTCGTGCCCGCCTCGGTGTCGGCGCTGCTGTCAGGGCTGTTGCTGAACTGGTTCTTCACCTCACCGCGCTACAGCCTCACCATCGCCGAACCGGACAACTTCGTCACCGTGGTGGTGCTGCTGATCGTGGCGGTCGCGGTCGCCGCGCTGGTGGATGTCGCGGCGAAGCGAACCAGGCAGGCGCGCAAGGCATCCCGTGAAGCCGAGCTGCTCACCCTGTTCGCCGGTGCGGTGCTGCACGGCGCCGACCTGCCCAATCTGCTGGAACAGGTGCGGGAGGCCTATGGCCAGCGGGCGGTGAGCATGCTGTGCGGTGACGTGGTGGTCGCCGAGGTCGGTACGGATCCACCGCGCCGTTCCGGCGATGCCGAGACGGCCATCGAAGCAGGCGATGCGACGAGCCTGCTGTTGCTGGCCGGGCACCCACTCGACCCGGGGGAGCGGCCGGTGCTCAACGCGGTGGCCAATCAAGCCGCCGGGCTGGTCCGGCAGGAACGACTCGCCGAAGAAGCCAGTGCCGCGGCGGCTTTGCTGGAGGCCGATCGGTTGCGCCGGGCGCTGCTCTCGGCAGTCAGCCACGACCTGCGCACGCCGTTGGCCGGTGCCAAGGCCGCCGTGTCGAGTCTGCGCAGCGACGATGTGGAGTTCTCCGCCGAGGACACCGGCGAACTGCTCGAAGCGATCGAGGAATCGGTCGACCAGCTGACCGCGCTGGTCGGCAACCTACTCGATTCGTCGCGCCTGGCCGTCGGTGTGGTGAGCCCGCAGTTGCGGCAGGTCTACATGGACGAGGCGGTGCACCGCGCGCTGGTGAGCGTCGGGATGGGTGCGCGGGGATTGCGGCGCGCGGCGATGGACCGGGTGAAAGTCGAGGTCGGCGAGGTTTCGGTACTCGCCGACAGCGGTCTTCTCGAACGCGTGCTGGCGAACCTGCTCGACAACGCCCTGCACCACTCCGGTCGTGACACACCCGTTCGTGTCACCGCCGAACACGTTGGCGACCGGGTGTCGATCGCGGTCGTCGACACCGGACGCGGCGTTCCCGCGGGCACCGAGGAGGACCTGTTCGAGCCGTTTCAGCGCCTCGGCGACCGGGACAACACCACCGGCGTCGGGCTCGGCCTCTCGGTCGTGCGCGGTTTCGTCGAGGCGATGGGCGGTACCGTCCACGCCGAACCCACACCGGGCGGCGGTCTGACCATGCTGGTCGACCTGCCCTCCCCCTTCACAGGAAACAACGATGCCGACAAGTGAGCACATGGGTAACTCCGGCGGGACCGGCGAACCCACCGCTACGCCGAAACCGGCGCCCGCCCGCACGACGGCCGTCCCACCTGAGTCCGACCGGAATACGCGCAGTGGCGGAACTGTGAAAGTTCTGGTGGTCGATGACGAGCCGCAGATCGTGCGGGCGTTGCGGATCAATCTGTCGGTGCGTGGCTACGAGGTGATCACCGCGGGCAATGGTGCCGCGGCGTTGCGTGCCGCCGCCGAGAAGCATCCCGACGTGGTGATTCTCGATCTCGGGCTGCCCGATATGGATGGCATCGAGGTGCTCGCGGGGCTGCGTGGCTGGAGTAGCGCGCCGGTGCTCGTGCTCTCGGCGCGCACCGACTCCGCCGACAAGGTCGAGGCGCTCGACGCGGGGGCCGACGACTACGTCACCAAGCCGTTCGGGAT
This sequence comes from Nocardia sp. NPDC058480, assembly GCF_042720495.1. Classification (NCBI taxonomy): domain Bacteria; kingdom Bacillati; phylum Actinomycetota; class Actinomycetes; order Mycobacteriales; family Nocardiaceae; genus Nocardia; species Nocardia sp. NPDC058480. Next base: position 81,912 of record NZ_JBHXMN010000015.1, read on the forward strand.
GGACGAGTTGCTGGCCCGGTTGCGTGCGGCGGTTCGGCGTGGGGCCGCCGATGCCGGGAGCGACGACCCGGTGGTGGTGACCGATTCGTTCACCGTCGACCTGGCCGCGAAGAAGGTCACCAAGCAGGGCGTGGCCGTGCACCTCACACCCACCGAGTGGGGAATGCTCGAGATGCTGGTGCGCAATCGCGGAAAACTGGTGGGGCGCAAGGAATTATTGCGCGAGGTATGGGGTCCGGCCTATGCCACTGAGACCCACTACCTGCGCGTCTACCTCGCGCAGTTGCGGCGCAAACTCGAGGACGATCCGGCGAACCCGCGCCACCTGCTCACCGAGGCGGGGATGGGCTATCGCTTCCAGGAGTGAGCGTGCGCCGGGTCACGTGCTCGGAATGCCGGGGGCGGCGGGGGCGTTCCCAGGCGTGGATCGTCTTCGAGCGAATGGCAGGATCAAGGCATGGCTGAGCAGACTGCACCCGTGAACAACGCGCCCACCGAACTGTGGGTCGAGCGCACCGGAACCCGTGCCTACACCGGGCGCAGTAACCGCGGCGCGGAGGTTCTGATCGCCTCCCAGGGTGTTCCCGGCGCCTTCACACCCGGTGAGCTGCTCAAGATCGCGCTCGCCGGTTGCACCGGGCTCAGTTCGGATCTGCCGTTGTCGCGTCGCCTCGGCGACGAGTTCGACGCCACCATCCGCGTCTCCGGTGATGCCGACCGCGAGAACGAGCTCTACCCGCAGCTCGACGAGGTACTCGAACTGGACCTGTCCGAACTCGACGAGGCCGCCCGCGAACGACTACTGGTCACCGTGCAGCGCGCCGTCGACAAGGTGTGCACCGTGGGTCGCACGCTCAAAGCGGGCACGAAAGTGACGCTGACTTTCAACATCGACGCATGAGTTCGGAGCCGGTTCGGCTGAGTGCGTGGGTGCACGGATACGTGCAGGGCGTGGGGTTTCGGTGGTGGACGCGCTCGCGCGCACTGGAACTCGGGCTGGTCGGTTACGCGCGCAACCACCGCGACGGTCGCGTCCATGTTGTCGCCGAAGGGCCACGAACGGCGGGCGAGAAATTGCTGGAACTGCTACGGTCCGGCGAAGCGCCCGATAGTTCGCAACCCGTCGGGCACGTGAGACATGCTCTGTCCGGGCCGGCTCCCGGGCGGGTAGACCTGGTTGTGGAAAGCTGGGAGCCCGCGCGGGGCGACATGACGGGATTCGAGGAGCGCTAGTGGTGACTTCGGGGGCAAGGGGGCGGCAGCGGTGAGCACACAGAACCCTGGACCGCCCGATCGACCGGACCAACCCTCGAACGGCGAGCCCGGCAGGTCTCCGTGGACGCCACCCGATCCCGGCGCGGGATGGTCGGCACCGGAGGCGAGTTCGACACCGCCCGACCCGAACGCAGGGTCGACGCCGCCTGTTTTCGGCGCGGGCGGGCATCCCGTCGAACCGCCGCGTCCCGGTCGGATGGCCAGGCAGGAACCCGGCGTCACCCAGCCGCGTCCGCCGACCGTCGGCGAAGCGCGTGCCAGAGACAAGGCCCGCAAGCAAGCAGACGCGGCCGAGCGGCAGGCGGCCGCGGCGGCAGAGGAGAAGCGGCGCAACCGCAAACGCGTGATGATCGGCGGTGTCGCCATCGTCGGCGTGGCCGCGCTCGTCGGTGGTGGCTACCTCGCCTACCGAGCGATCACCGCGCCCGAACAGGTGACGGCCTCGTGCGTGCGGATCGACGAGAACGGGCAGGAAGTCGTTGTCCCCGATGAGAACTGCGGCGACGGCAAGACCAATTTCCGCAGTGACAGCTCCGGTGGCCACGGCGGCGGGCTGCTGATTCTGGGCTGGCCGCAGTACCGCTACCACTACGGCGGCACACCGACGATCGGCAAGCCACCGACGGGCGGCACCTCGGTGAAACCGCGCAATGCCCAGATCACGACCAAGAGCGGCACCACGGTGCAGCGCGGCGGACTCGGCAGCAAGTCGACCGGGGGGAGTGGGTCGTAGATGCGGCGCAACACGAGCACACCACGCCAGGACTGGCAGCAGATCGTCGAGAAGCAAGGTCTCGTCTACGGCGCGCCGGGGCGCGATGCCAGCGGTCAGCCGCGGCCGTACTGGGACGAGTCGGTGCACTACGAGTTCTCGATGGACGAGATCCTCGCGCTGGAAGCCGATGTGGAACTGCTGCAGTCGATGTGCCTGCACGCGGTCGAACACGTGGTACTCACCGAGCGCTTCGCCGATTTCGGTCTGCCGGAATGGACTTGGGGCCCGATCGCCGAATCCTGGCGTCGCAGTGACCCTTACGTGTACGGCCGCTTCGACCTGCGCTACGACGCGCGGCGCCCGGCCAAGCTGCTGGAATACAACGCCGACACCCCCACCTCGTTGCTCGAGGCCGGGATCATCCAGTGGCACTGGCTGCAGCAGGTGTATCCCGGTGGCGACCAATGGAATTCGCTGCACGAGAAACTGGTGGAGCGCTGGACCGAACTGCGCGACGTGTTGCCCGGTACCGAACTGCACTTCACCTGGTCGGGCGCCGACGCGACCGGCGAGGACAACGTCACGACTGCCTACATGCAGGAGACGGCGGCCGAAGCCGGTTTCGACACGGTCGCGCTGCCGATCGAGGAGATCGGGTTCGACACCGAACTGAACCGGTTCGTCGATCTGGCCGAGGCGCCGATCGAGGCGATCTTCAAGTTGTATCCGTGGGAGTGGATCATCGACGACGATTTCGGCAAGCGCGTCGTCGCCAGCCTGCCCGCGACCGCGTGGATCGAACCGCTGTGGACCACGCTGCTGAGCAACAAGGCGATCCTGGCGATCCTGTGGGAGATGTATCCCGGTCACCCCAACCTGCTGCCCGCATACCTCGACGACCCGCACGAGCTCACCGAATACATTCGCAAACCCAAGCTCGGCCGCGAGGGCGCGAACATGACCATCGTCGGCCCTGGCATGGAGACCGCGACCGGTGGCGTCTACGGCGCCGAGGGTTTCGTCTACCAATTGCTCGACCCGCTACCGGAATTCGACGGGATGCGCCCCGTGCTCGGCGCCTGGGTCGTCGGTGACACCGCGGCGGGGCTCGGTATTCGAGAGACCGCCGGCCTGATCACCGATGACGGCGCGGCGTTCGTGCCACACCGCATCGTCGACTGACACCTGACCTCACAACATTGTTCGAAAGGACCACGATGACCGCCCTCGCCCTGGAATCGGGTTATTGGAGTGCGCTCGGTGAAGGCGTCGGCGCCATCATCCTGTACTGCCTGATCGGCCTCGTGCTGATGCTCATCGGCTTCTTCGCCATCGACCTGACCACGCCCGGCAAGCTGCGCGACCTGGTGATCGCGGGCAAGCCGAACGCGATCATCGTCTCGGCGGCCGGAATGATCAGCATGGCGTTCATCGTCGTGTTCGCGATATTCGCCACCGGCGGCAGCGGCAAACTGTCGGAAGGGCTGATCGCGGCGATCGTGTTCGGCCTGGTCGGCATCGTCGCGCAGGTGATCTCGGTGCGGGTGATCGAGAAGGTCACCGGTATCGATATCGGCCGCACGCTGCACGCCGACGCCTACACCCCCGAGGTCCTCCTCGTCGCCGCCGCGCACTTCGCGCTGGGTCTCGTGGTGGCTTTCGCCATCCTCTGAGCCAGCGCGAGTGGTTGACATCGCACTGTGGAGGGTGGACGCTGGAAACCAGCACTCCACCGTGGATGTTGACCGAGAGGACGTCGGCATGGATATCACCCCGGGTACGCGCGCGTCCGACGCCGAACGCAACGCGATCGTCGCCCAGCTGGGTACGCATCTGGCCGACGGCAGGCTCGACCTGGGCGAATACGACCTGCGCGTAGCCAAGGTCTACGCGACCACCACGCGCGACGACCTCGCCCTCGTCCTGTCGGACCTGCCGCCGCTGACCAAACAGCAGCAGGCCGTGGCGCCCACCGAACGCAAGTCCGGTACGCGCTTCCCGATCTGGCAGCGCATCGAGGCGGGCAGCTGGCTCGGCGTCAGCGTGATCGTGCTGGTCATCTGGGGCCTGATCTCGCTCACCGCGGGCGAGCTCACCTACTTCTGGCCGATGTGGGTGATCGGCCCATGGGGCGCGGTCCTGGTCTTCCGCGTCATCACCGGCTGGGAAGCTACCCCCGGCACCCAGACTCATCTCCGTCAGCTGCAGAAGCAGATGAACCACCTCGACCCGCACGCGAAGCCCGAAGACCCGCACCGACTCTGAAGAACCTGCATTCTGGCCGACATGCCGAAGCGAGTACATCGGTAACTCACCGGGCACGGGCTGACCGGCCCAGCTAGATGACCGCTGCTCGCCTGCGGCAAGCACCACGCACCTAGGTCTGGCCCGAGTCCCGGGGAGGCGGGTTAGCATGGTTGCTCGCGCGCAGGAAGGGTCCTTGGTAGTGCATTTGAAGAGTTTGACGTTGAAGGGGTTCAAGTCCTTCGCGTCTGCGACCACTTTGCGCTTCGAACCTGGCATTACCTGCGTCGTCGGGCCGAACGGGTCCGGTAAATCCAATGTCGTCGACGCGCTCTCCTGGGTGATGGGTGAGCAGGGTGCCAAAGCGTTGCGGGGCGGGAAGATGCAGGACGTCATCTTCGCCGGGACCGTCGGGCGGGCACCGCTCGGGCGCGCCGAGGTGACGCTGACCATCGACAACTCCGACGGCGCGCTGCCCATCGACTATGCCGAGGTGTCGATCACCCGGCGCATGTTCCGCGACGGCGCGGGCGAGTACGAGATCAACGGCAGCACGTGCAGGCTGATGGATGTGCAGGAACTGCTGTCGGACTCCGGTATCGGGCGCGAGATGCACGTCATCGTGGGTCAGGGCAGGCTGTCGGCGATCCTGGAATCGCGGCCGGAGGACCGGCGCGCGTTCGTCGAAGAGGCCGCGGGTGTGCTCAAGCACCGCAGGCGCAAGGAGAAAGCGGTCCGCAAGCTCGACGCGATGCAGGCCAACCTCGCCCGGCTCACCGACCTCACCACCGAATTGCGACGCCAGCTCAAGCCGCTCAGCCGTCAGGCCGAGGTCGCCCGCCGCGCGCAGACCGTGCAGGCCGACCTGCGCGATGCCCGGCTGCGGCTGGCCGCCGACGACCTGGTCACCCGCCGTGGCGAACTGGAGTCCCAGCTCAGCAAAGAGGCGTACGCCCGCGAACAGCAGATCACTGTGCAGACCGAACTCGACGCCGCCAATGCCGCGCTCGCGCAGCAGGAGTTCCAGCTGTCCCGGCTGAGTCCCAGCGCCGAGGCTGCCGCGCAGACCTGGTTCCAGCTTTCGGCACTGGCCGAACGGGTGAACGCCACCATCCGGATCGCGAGTGACCGGGCCAGGCACCTGCACACCGAGGTGCCGGTCGGCACAGGCCGCGACCCGGAGCAGCTCGAGGCCGAGGCCGACCGGATCGAGGCCGAAGAGGCCGAACTGCGGTACGCGGTCGAGATGGCCACCGAGACCCTCGAAGCCGCGCGCGAAGCCCTCGCCGAGCGGGAACACGCCGCCAAGGCCGCCGAGCAGGCGCACCTGGCGGCCGTGCGCGCGATCGCCGACCGGCGTGAGGGGCTGGCGCGGCTGTCGGGCCAGGTCGACACGTTGCGCACCCGCGCCCAGTCCGTGGACGCCGAGATCGCGCGCCTGTCCGTGGCCATCGCCGATGCCCGGCACCGTGGTGAGACCGCGCAGGTCGAATACGACTCGGTGCAGGACGAACTCGGCGAGCTCGACGCGGGGGAAAAGGGCCTGGACGCCCAGCACGAACACGCCGTCGCCGCGCAGGGACTGGCCGACGAGCGGGTGCGGGAACTGCGTGAACTCGACCGGGAGGCGAGCAAGCTCGTCGCCCGGCTCGGTGCCCGCATCGAAGCGCTCGGTATGAACCTGGCCCGCAAGGACGGCGCGGCCTGGCTGCTCGAACACGGAGTGAGCGGGCTCGGCGGACGCTTGTCGGGTCTGTTGCGCGTGCAGCCCGGATTCGAGGCCGCTGTCGCCGCGCTGCTCGGTCCGCTCGCCGATGCCATCACGGCCGATACCGCGACGACTGCCGACTCGGCGGTCCGGGAATTGCGTAGCGGTGACGGTGGTCGGGTGGCATTCGTCTTCGCGACCGGCGCGACGATTGCGGCCGAGCGTTCCGCGTTGCCCGCCGGTGCGCAGTGGCTCGCCGACGTGCTCGATGGCGAGGATCAGGTGCGGCCCGCGCTGGCCGCGCTCACCGCCGACGTCGTGGTCGTCGACGATCTGGCGACCGCCACGGAGCTCGTCGCGTTGCGCCCGGAACTACGGGTGGTTACCCGTGACGGCGATCTGGCCGGTGCGGGCTGGATCGTCGGCGGTTCGGAACGGATGCCGAGCCAGCTCGAGGTCCAGGCCGACATCGACACCGCCACAGCGGAACTGGCGGCCGCGCAACGGCGGGCCGAGGAGCTGGAGGCGGCGCTGGCCGGAGCGCTGGCCGAACAGACCGACCGCAAGGACGCCGCCGACCACGCGCTGATGGCGCTGCACGAATCCGATCAGGCGCTGCTGGCGATCTACGACCGGCTGGCCCGCGTCGGGCAGAGTGCGCGCGCCGCGCAGACCGAGGGGGAGCGGCTGGCCACCCAGCGCGCGGAAGCCGAAGCGGCGCGGGAGAAGTCGCTGGCCTCGCTGGCCGAACTCGAGGACCGGTTGCGGCATGCCGAGATCGAACACGACGGCAGCGATGACAGTTTCGGCGCCGCGAGCACCGAGACCGCGGGGTACGCCCGTGAAGAAGCCGCTGCCGCGCTCGCCGAGGCCCGGACGATGGAGGTCGAGGCCCGGTTGTCCGTGCGCACCTCGGAGGAACGGGCGGAATCCGTTCGCGGCAAGGCGGATTCGCTGCGCAGGGCCGCGCGTGGCGAGCGGGAGGCCAGAGCTCGCGCCGAACGTGCGCAAGCCGCTCGGCGTCAAGCGGCCGCTGTAGCCGCGGCGGTCGCCGAGTCGGGTAGCAAGATCAAGCACGAACTCGAGCAGGTGGTGGCCACCGCCGCGGCACGACGTGACGAATTGGTCCGTCGCCGTGGCGAATGCGCCGCCGCGCTGGAACAGGTGAAGGAGCGCGCACGCGCGCTGAACACCCAGCTGGCCCAGCTCACCGATGCCGTGCACCGCGACGAAGTCGCCAAAGCTCAAGCGGCACTGCGCATCGAACAGCTCGAGACGACCATCTCCGAACAGTTCGGCATCGCACTGGCCGAGCTCGTCGCCGAATACGGGCCCGATGTGGTGCTGCCGCCCTCGGCGCTGGAGATGCACGAGTACGAGCAGGCCAAGGAACGCGGCGAACAGGTCAGCGCACCGCAACCGATGCCCTACGACCGGCCGACCCAGGAGCGCCGCGCCAAGCGTGCCGAGAAGGACCTCACCACGCTCGGCAAGGTGAATCCTCTTGCGCTGGAAGAGTTCGCGGCGCTCGAGGAGCGCTACACCTTCCTCGCCACCCAGCTCGAAGACGTGAAGAACGCGCGCAAGGATCTCCTCGACGTGGTCGCCGAGGTCGACGCCCGCATCCTGCAGGTGTTCACCGAGGCCTACGCCGATGTGGAACGCGAATTCGTCGGCGTCTTCGGGAAACTGTTCCCCGGCGGCGAGGGCAGGCTGGTCCTCACCGACCCGTCGGACATGCTCACCACCGGTATCGAGGTCGAGGCCCGTCCGCCAGGCAAGAAAGTCAAGCGCCTCTCGCTGCTCTCCGGCGGCGAGAAGTCGCTCACCGCGGTGGCTTTGCTCGTCGCCATCTTCCGCGCCCGCCCCTCTCCGTTCTACGTGATGGACGAGGTCGAAGCGGCGCTGGACGACACCAACCTGCGCCGCCTCATCGGCCTGTTCGAGCAGCTGCGCGAGAAGAGCCAGCTGATCGTGATCACCCACCAGAAGCCCACCATGGAGATCGCCGACGCCCTCTACGGCGTGAGCATGCGTGGCGACGGCATCACCCAGGTGATCTCGCAACGCCTGAACCGAGCCGAGGTCACCGACCCCGACAAGGTGGCGGCTTCGGTCTGAGGCTGGATCGGCGGAGCGCTGTCGAGGTGGTTCTCCGGCCAACTCACGGTTGACGTCGCGGCCCGGCTCGCGAAGCCGACCGGATCGGGCGCTGTGTCCAGGACGTGTCCCGCCGCTGGTTCGGGCAGAGTGTTCAGCGGAGCCGGCTCGCCGGAACCGTGGCGTCGATCCGGTCGAGGATCCGTTGTGTGCCGCCGCGTGCCAACCAGTCGCGCAGCGAGGTCAGCTCTGGGTGCAGCGAGCGCAACGCGGGGATGTCGGCGTGCCAGCCGCCTGTTTCGCGGATCAGGCGCCAGGTGTTGCCGAGTTGGGGTCCGATCGCGTCGGCTTCCTTCTCGGTGACCTCGCGGTAGTGGATAGGGCGGCCGATGGCGGCGCCGATCGTGGCGGCCGCCTCGACGGGGGTGATGGCCTCGCCCGCGAGCTCGAGGGTGCGGGCGTGCCAGGTGTCCGGGTCGGCGAAGGCCAGGGCGGCGAAGGCGGCGATGTCGTCGACGGCGATCATCTGGAGCGGGCGATCGGCGGGGAACAGGTGCGCGTGTTCGCCGCCTTCGCGGATGCCGTCTACGGGGGAGTCGTGGAGGAGATAGTTCTCCATGAATCGCACGGGGCGCAGCACGGTGTAGCGCAGGCCGGATTCGGCCATGGCCGCTTCGATCTGACGCTTGCCCTCCTGGCCCCATGATTGCGCGGCGCCCATCGTGGCGACGCCGGTGAACACGATCTGCTCGACACCGGTGGCGCGGGCCGCGTCGATCACGGCCGTACCGCGGCGGGCCTCGGTCCCCTCGCCCCAGCCTTCCGCGCTGTAATCGGCTGGTGGAACGAGGAATACGGCTCGGGTACCGGCTGCCGCAACACGCAGAGATGCGGGGTCGTCTAGGTCGCCGACCGCCAATTCGGCGCCGAGGATGGCCAGTGCGCGGGCAGCGGGGGAGTCGGTGTCGCGGACCAGGGCGCGGACCGGATGTCCTTCGGTGAGCAACCGGCGGGCGGTCGCGCCGCCCTGCTTGCCGGTGGCGCCGGTGATCAGGACGGGAAGTGCTGACGTCATTGCGGAGGGGCTCCGTTTCGTGATCGATCGTGTGCCTACAATCGGGTCGGTCAACCCGTATGCCGGACGTTACGGGCGGTCGCACCCGGTTGGCGAGGTCACGTAGCGGAAAGGCGTAACGAAATGACGGTCGTCAACGGTACGGAACCCGCGATCCGAGCCGACGCGCGCCGCAACCGCGCACAGATTCTGGCCGCCGCCCAGCGCGCGCTCGCGGAACGAGGGACCACCGTCTCGCTGGCCGAAGTGGCCCGCCGCGCCGGTGTCGGCGCCGGCACCGTCCACCGGCACTTTCCGACGAAAACCGATCTGCTGGAAGCGGTGATGCAGCAGCGCGTCGACGGATTGGCCGCGCTGGCCGCCGAACGCCTCACCGATCCGGACCCGGGCTCGGCCTTTTTCGCCCTGTGCGCCCACGTCATCATCACGACGCCCGGCAACAAGGACCTCTGCGACCTGGTGCAATCCGACGACGGCTGGCCCCGCGCCCTACTTCGCGGCGCAGGTAACCGCTTCCACCGCGCACTGGGCGCGCTCCTCGCCTCGGCTCAACGTCAGGGCGCGGTCCGAGCCGACGTGGTCGTCACCGACGTGCTCGACATCTTCACCGGATGCGTTGCCATCCAACGACATCGACGCGCGGACGACCCCCTCGCCCCGGCCGTCGCCCTCATCCTCGACGCCCTGCGAACCCGCCCGTCACCCGTAACGGAACCCAGGAAGGTCATCCGTAACGAAACTGGGGAGAGTAGCGAAACTCCGTCAGCCTGTCCCGTCTGCGACGCTCGTCTGCGTCGCTCCACCACCGGAAGGCCTGCCCGCTACTGCTCAGCAGCGTGCCGCCAGAAAGCGCATCGCCAACGCCACCCCTGACCGCGCGCGATCACGATGATGCCAAGCACCTGGCCCCGCCGCCTACCGTCCAGATGCGCACAGCCACCCACCCGCCACCGCCGCAACGGTGTGGCCCGTGGTGAACGGCGGCGGCGCCATGCCGGAGCAGAACGCAAAGTCGGAGCAGGTGGGTCGAGTCCACGCCGGACCGGCGTGGCCAGGGTGCGGAGGTCTACAACAGGTCGCTGACGTCGTCGGGGACGTCGACGGCGTATTTGCGCAGGATGTCCACCGAGATGACCTCCAGCGCGTTCTCGTGGGTTGCGGCCAGCACCACGGGTGCGGCGACGCCGTCCTCGTGGGCGTGCAACCAGCGAACCGCCACCACGCACCAGCGGTCGCCCGGTTGCAGGCCGGGGAAATTGTTCTCTGGGCGGGGGGTGCTGAGGTCGTTGCCGATGGAGGCCTGATGCTCCAGGAATTCGGCCGTCACGACGGTGCACACGGTGTGGCTGCCGAGATCCTCCGGACCGGTGCTGCAGCAGCCGTCCCGGTAGAAGCCCGTGAGAGGATCGGCGCCGCACTCTTCCAGCGGCCCCCCAAGCACGTTTCGATCGGTCACTCCGCCGATCCTATGGGGCAAGTGCCAGAAGTTCCGCAGGACAACGAATCTGTAGTGTTTCCGCCACACCGCGACGCGCCCGGAGACGTCTCCCCGACCTGCCGCGCAGACGCCGCCGACGTGCGGTAACTCCCCGCACGAATAGACTCGCCGGGTGAGTTCGCAAGCGTGGATCCTGATCGCCGCGATCGCCGCCGTGCTGTTGGTGGCGCTCGTCGCGGGTTTCGTCCTGTACAAGCGACGCCAGATTTCGCTGGCCCCGCCCGAGCCGGACAAGGAGTTGACGGACCGCTCCGGTGGTTACACCGCCTCCGGTGGGTTCAACTTCAGCCAGGGCGGTTCGACGGCGACATTGCCGAAGCCCGAACCCGTCCCGGAACGCACCGACACCGACGGCCAACCGCACGTCGGCGACGACGCCGCTATCCCGCGTGACGCCCCGCGCCGCGGCATCACCGATGTCGCGCTGCCCGAGGGCGACGTCGCCGTCGACGAGACCGTGGTCGTCCCCGACGACGCGTCCACTCTCGACACGGTCGCACCGGCCGAGCCCGACACCGCGATCGCGCCTACCGACTCCGCGCCAGCCACCGCTGCGCCCACCGCGCCCGCGCCCACTGCGCCCGCGGACACAGCGCCCACCGCGCCCGCGCCCAGCGCAGCGCCCACCGAGGCCGAGACCGCAGCGCCCGACGCCACCACCACCGCGATCGAAGAGATCGACCCCACCACCGGCCGCCTCGTCCGCCTGCGCGGGCGCCTGGCTCGCTCCCAGAACGCGGTCGGCAAGAGCCTGCTCGGCCTGCTCGGCGGCGGCGACCTCGACGAGGATTCGTGGGAGGAGATCGAAGACACCCTGGTGCTGGCAGATATCGGCACCGCGAGCACCGCGAAGATCGTCGAACGCCTGCGCGAAGAGATGGCCTCGCGCAGCGTGCGCACACCCGAGCAGGCCCGCGGCGCCCTGCGCGACGTGCTCATCGAGGCGCTGCGCCCCGAGCTGGACCGTTCCATCCATGCCCTCCCGCACGGCGACAAGCCCGCGATCCTGCTCGTCGTCGGTGTCAACGGCACCGGCAAGACCACCACCACCGGCAAACTGGCCCGCGTGCTCGTCGCCGACGGCCGCCGCGTGCTGCTCGGCGCCGCCGACACCTTCCGCGCCGCCGCCGCCGATCAGCTGCAGACCTGGGGCGAACGGGTCGGCGCCGAGACCGTGCGCGGTAAAGAGGCCGCCGACCCGGCCGCCGTCGCCTTCGACGCGGTCACCGCGGGTATCGACGGTGGTGTCGACGCGGTGCTCATCGACACCGCGGGCCGCCTGCACACCAAGACCGGCCTGATGGACGAGCTGGGCAAGGTCAAGCGGGTCGTGGAGAAGAAGGGTGAGGTCGACGAGGTGCTGCTGGTCCTCGACGCGACCGTCGGCCAGAACGGCCTGATGCAGGCGCGGGTGTTCGCCGACGTCGTCGACATCACCGGCGTGGTGCTCACCAAGCTCGACGGCACCGCCAAGGGCGGCATCGTGTTCCAGGTGCAGCACGAACTCGGTGTGCCGGTGAAACTCGTCGGCCTCGGCGAGGGTGCCGACGATCTGGCCCCGTTCGAGCCCGGTGCGTTCGTCGACGCCCTGCTCGGTGGTACCGCGTAGCGATTCTCGTAGATGCCCGTCCGATCCAGCGATCGGGCGGGCATCGCTGTTTTTCGCGGCTGACATCCCGGTTTCCGGGAAACGACGCCGCGGCGAATCGCCGCGCGAACTCGCGGCGAATCCCACCTCCGTACCAACCTCACCGTGAGCTGACAGGCTCATGCCAACCACACGAAACGTGGATGCAACACAACAGCGCTATCCGTTCACTCAGGCGAAACACCACAGCTCAACGGATGAAACACCGAGTGGCGACCCTTCTGTACAGGTCCTTTTGCCGTAATCGGCGAGGCCCGAGATGAGGAGGAAGACAAGGTGGCATTTCCACTGATCGGTACACCGGATACCGGTGATACCGCTTGGATGCTGGCGTCGGCAGCGCTCGTGCTGTTGATGACGCCGGGTTTGGCGTTCTTCTACGGCGGCATGGTCCGCGGTAAGAACGTGCTGAACATGATCATGATGAGCGTCTCCGCGATGGGCCTGGTCACCATCCTGTGGTGTCTATACGGCTTCTCGATGACGTTCGGCGAGGACAAGGGCAACCTGATCGGTGATCCTCTCCAGTACTTCGGTCTGAAGAGCATCTTCGGTGGCACCGCCGCGGATTCGGCGGGCATCCCGCTGTTCACGGCGACGCCGGAGGACCCGACGGCCCCGATCACCGCGGGTATCCCGCTGACGGTCTTCGTCGCCTTCCAGCTCATGTTCGCGATCATCACGGTCGCACTCATCTCGGGCGCGGTCGCCGACCGCCTGAAGTTCGGCTCGTGGCTCGTATTTGCCGGAATCTGGGCCACCGTCGTCTACTTCCCCGTCGCGCACTGGGTCTTCGCCTTCGACGGTTACACCGCTGAGGCCGGTGGCTGGATCGCCAACAACCTCAAGGCGATCGACTTCGCCGGTGGTACCGCGGTCCACATCAACGCCGGCGCCGCCGGTCTGGTCCTGTGCCTCATCCTGGGCAAGCGCAAGGGCTGGCCGAAGACGCCGTTCCGTCCGCACAACCTGCCGTTCGTGATGCTCGGCGCCGGTCTGCTGTGGTTCGGCTGGTACGGCTTCAACGCCGGTTCGGCGCTGGGCGCCAACGGCATCGCCGGTGCCACCTTCCTCACCACCACGATCGCGACCGCTGCCGCGATGATGGCCTGGCTGCTCGTGGAGAAGATCCGCGACGGTCACCCGACCTCGCTCGGTGCTGCCTCGGGCATCGTCGCCGGTCTGGTCGCCATCACCCCGGCTTGTTCCTCGGTGAACGTGGTCGGCGCCCTGGCCATCGGCGTGGTCGCCGGTGCGCTGTGCGCCCTGGCTGTCGGCCTGAAGTTCCGCTTCGGCTTCGACGATTCGCTCGACGTGGTCGGCGTCCACCTGGTCGGTGGTCTGGTCGGCACCCTGATGGTCGGTTTGGTCGCTGCGAGCGAAGCTCCGGCGGGCGTCACCGGCTTGTTCTACGGTGGTGGAGTCGAGCAGTTGAAGCTGCAGGCTGTCGGTGCTTTCGTCGTCTTGGCCTACTCGCTGGTCGCCACGGCCATCATCGCGTACGCGATCAAGTTCACGATCGGCCTGCGCGCCAGTGAAGAGTCCGAGGCTGCGGGCCTGGACGAGGCCGAGCACGCGGAAACCGCATACGATTTCGCTGCTGTGGGTGGCACGGCACGCTCGCTCGTCAAGGAGGCATGACGAACATGAAACTGGTTACCGCAATCGTCAAACCGTTCACGCTCGAAGATGTGAAGACCGGGCTGGAACAGGCAGGCGTGCTCGGCATGACCGTCAGCGAAGTCCAGGGATACGGCCGGCAGAAGGGCCACACCGAGGTCTACCGCGGTGCTGAGTACTCGGTGGATTTCGTTCCCAAGGTCAGGGTCGAGGTCGTCGTGGACGATGCGTCGGTCGAGAAGGTCGTCGAGGTGATCGTCGAAGCCTCGCGGACCGGCAAGATCGGCGACGGCAAGGTGTGGGTGACCCCGGTGGACACCATCATCCGCGTCCGTACCGGCGAACGCGGAAGCGACGCACTGTAATTCGGTAGGGAACGCACGACAATCGATCGAGCGGCGGCCCCGCTCCCACCGGTGAGAATCCGGTCGGGGCGGGGCCGCCCGCATGAAATGGTGGTGTGGGCTGTGGCACAGCGGAACGGCGGTACTCAGAACAACGGAGCGGCGGATCTGGTCAAGGCCAGGGCGCAACTGCTCGACGGAGCGGGCACTCGCAATCCACGGCTCGATCCGGAATCGCTGCGCGAGGCCCTGGTCGACCTGTTCGAACTGTGGCTCACCGGCAAGGGCAACGAACTCGGCATCACCGCCGACAGCGGCCTCTCGGTCGTGGCGGTCGGCGGACTCGGCCGCCGCGAGATGCTGCCGTATTCCGATCTCGACCTCGTGCTGCTGCACGACGACGTCGACCCCAAGGTGGTCTCCGAGGTCGCCGATCAACTCTGGTATCCGCTGTGGGACGCCCACATCAAGCTCGACCACAGCGTGCGCACCGTGCCGCAGGCGCTGCGGGTGGCCGCCGACGACATGATCGCCGCGCTCGGCCTGCTCGAAGCCCGCCACATCGTCGGCGACGAAGACCTCAGCAATCTGCTCATCGGCGGCGTGCGCCGGGAATGGCGCACCGGAATCCGGTCCCGCTTCGACGATCTCATCGACCGGACCACCGCACGCTGGCAGCGCAGCGGCGAGATCGCCCACCGCGCCGAACCCGATCTCAAGAACGGTCGCGGCGGCCTGCGCGATATCCAGCTGCTCGACGCGCTCTCGATCGCCCAGCTGACCGACGCCATGCCGGGATTGGGCCCCGAGGTCCCCGGCGGCGGCCTGAAACAGGCACACCGCCGACTCCTCGACGTGCGCACCGAACTGCACCGGGTCGCCGGCCGGGCCCGCGATCAGCTGCGCGCCCAGGACGCCGACGAGATCGGCGCCGCGCTGCGCATCGGTGACCGTTTCGATCTCGCCCGGACATTGACCGATTCGGCGCGTACGGTGAGCTATTCATGCGACGTCGGTCTGCGTACGGCCGCCAACGCGCTACCGCGGCGCGGCCTGGCCAGACTGCGCCGGATGCCGGTGCGCCGACCACTCGATGAGGGGGTGGTCGAGCACTCCGGCGAGGTGGTGCTGGCCAGAGACGCCCGCCCGCAACGCGATCCCGGGCTGATCCTTCGGGTGGCCGCGGCGTCGGCGCAGACCGGGCTGCCGATGTCGGCGACCACGCTCAATCGCTTGTCCGAGGACGCGCCCGAACTGCGCGAACCGTGGCCCAAGGACGCGCTCAACGACCTGCTCGTGCTGCTCGGCGCGGGCCGCGGCAGCATCGACGCGGTCGAGGCGCTCGATCGAACGGGTTTGTGGGGCAGGCTTTTTCCCGAATGGGGAGCGGTCCGCGACCTACCGCCGCGCGACGCGCTGCACACCTGGACCGTCGATCGGCACCTGATGGAGACGGTCTCCTTCGCGAGTGGCCTGAGCACCAGGGTCGCCCGGCCCGACCTGCTCGCCCTCGGCGCGCTGCTGCACGACATCGGCAAGGGCCGAACAGGCGACCACAGCATCGTCGGCGCCGAACTGGCCACCCACATCGGCCGCAGGCTCGGCCTGTGGCCCTCGGATGTGCGCACCCTCAGCGCGATCGTGCGCCACCACCTGCTGTTGCCCGACACCGCTACCCGGCGCGACCTCGACGACCCGGCGACCGTGCAGAATGTCGCCGACGCGCTCGGCGGTGACGTCGGCCTGCTCGAACTGCTGCACGCGCTGGCCGAGGCCGACTCGATGGCCACCGGCCCCGGCGTCTGGGGTGACTGGAAGGCCTCGCTGATCGGCGAGCTGGTGCGCCGCTGCCGGCTCGTCATGGCGGGCGAGCCGCTGCCGCAACCGGAACCCATCGACCCGGAGCTCTCGGACAAGGCCGCGGCGGGCGGCGTGCACGTCAGCCTCGCGCCCGGCGACGGCAAACACACCTTCGTGGTGACGGTGATCGCCCCCGACGAGCCCGGTCTGCTCTCCGACGCCGCCGGTGTCCTGGCATTGCACGCGCTGCGCGTGCTCTCGGCCTCGCTGGGCAGTGCGGGGGACTCGGCGATCAACACCTTCGTGGTGATGCCGAAATTCGGCGACCCGCCGGACGCGGGTCTGCTGCGTCAGGAACTGATCCGAGCCACCACCGGCGCGCTCGACCTGCCCGCAGTGCTGGCCAAACGCGAAGCCGAAGCAGTCGGGACCGGGCCCGGCCGGTACGCGCGTGCTGCGCCGCGGCTGATCTGGTCACCTGTCAGCACACCAGGACAGGTGATCTTGGAGCTGCGTGCCGACGATCGGATCGGTTTGCTGAGCAGACTGGCCGGTGCCTTCGCCGCGACGGGAGCGAATGTCCGGTGGGCCAAGGTGGTCACGATGGGCTCGGCCGTGGTCGACGCCTTCTGCCTCGATCTGGGCGACTCCGACAGCCCCGCCCTGCGCGACCGCATCGAAAAGGCCGTCCTCGACGTGGTTCCCCGGCCCGCGCCCACTCCGCCGCCGACCGCAACCGACGGGACCGCCTGACAGTGTAAGGACACGGTTTACTCACCGATTGCTATCAGGTTGCTACACAGCGATCTCGCGGCCCGATAAGTCGAGATAGGACCTATAGCATTTCTCTGGTCTGGCTGTCACTCGTTCGAGGGGAGCTGATCCGTGGCTATCGAAGTCGTTTCCGCGTCAATGATGACCAGCGACGCGACCGCGCACATCGCGCGCTGCGTCGGTGGTGACCTGTGGGTGGTTTCGTGGTTGCCGGGGCGCACCCTCAGTGGTGCGCAGGCGCTGGCCGCGATGACCATCGCCTCGACCGCCGCCCACCACGCCGACAGCGCCGATTCCGAATGGCTTCGCATCGAGGCGCTCTCCCGGGAACTCGGCCTCACCGGCAGGGAAGCGGTGTACCTGGTGAACATCGAATCGCACGAGTTGCGCCGCACGGCGCCACCGCACGTGCGGCATACCGAATAACCTCCATTACCCTGGGAGGGCAATAGACGTCCGACTTCGGTCTGACGACCTGAGACCCTTTCAGATCAGGAGCGCGATCGGTGTTCGAATCCCTGTCCGACCGGCTTACCGGTGCATTGCAGGATCTGCGCGGTAAGGGGCGTCTGTCACCGGCCGACATCGACGCCACCGCGCGCGAGATCCGCCTCGCACTCCTCGAGGCCGACGTCGCGCTGCCCGTGGTGCGCGGCTTCATCGCCAACGTCAAAGAGCGCGCCAAGGGCGCGGAGGTCTCCGGCGCGCTCAATCCCGCGCAGCAGGTCGTCAAGATCGTCAACGAGGAACTCGTCGCGATCCTCGGCGGCGAGACCCGTCGCCTCAACCTCGCCAAGAACCCGCCGACGGTGATCATGCTGGCCGGTCTGCAGGGTGCGGGTAAGACCACCCTCGCCGGCAAGCTGGCCAAATGGCTCAAGGGTCAGGGACACCAGCCGTTGCTGGTGGCCTGTGACCTCCAGCGTCCCGGCGCGGTCACCCAGCTGCAGGTCGTCGGTGAGCGCGCGGGTGTGCCCGTGTTCGCCCCGCACGGCGGCACCTCCATCGGTGGCGGCGAGAATCCGCTCGGGATCACCGCGGCCGACCCGGTCGCCGTCGCCGCGGCCGGTATCGAAGAGGCCAAGGCCAAGCAGTACGACGTGGTCATCGTCGATACCGCCGGTCGCCTCGGTATCGACGCCGAGCTGATGCGCCAGGCCGCCGGTATCCGCGATGCCGTGCAGCCGGACGAGACGCTGTTCGTACTCGACGCGATGATCGGTCAGGACGCGGTCAGCACCGCCGAAGCCTTCCGCGACGGTGTCGGGTTCACCGGTGTCGTGCTCACCAAGCTCGACGGTGACGCCCGCGGTGGCGCGGCGCTGTCGGTGCGCAATGTCACCGGCGCGCCGATCATGTTCGCCTCCACCGGTGAGAAGCTCGAGGACTTCGACGTCTTCCACCCCGACCGGATGGCCTCGCGCATCCTCGGCATGGGCGATGTGCTCACCCTCATCGAGCAGGCCGAACAGGTCTACGACGCCGAGCAGGCCGAGGAGACCGCGCGCAAGATCGGCAGCGGCGAACTCACGCTAGAGGACTTCCTCGACCAGATGCTGGCCATCCGCAAGATGGGCCCGATCGGCAACCTGCTCGGGATGCTGCCCGGTGCGGGTCAGATGAAGGACGCGCTGGCCGCGGTCGACGACAAGCAGCTCGATCGGGTGCAGGCGATCATCCGGGGCATGACTCGCGCCGAGCGCGACAACCCGAAGATCATCAACGCCTCGCGGCGCCTGCGCATCGCCAATGGTTCCGGAGTGCAGGTTTCCGAGGTCAACCAGCTCGTCGACCGCTTCTTCGAAGCCAAGAAGATGATGGCGATGATGGGCAGGCAGATGGGGATGCCCGGCGCACGCCGCAGCAGCACCAAAAAGGGCGGCAAGAAGGGCAAAAAGGGTGGGCGTGGGCCTACCCCGCCGAAGGTGCGTGGTGGGTTCCCCGGAATGCCCGCCGGGATGCCGGGGTTGCCGCCGGGCATGGATCTGTCGAACATGCCGCCCGGTCTCGATCAGCTGCCGCCCGGCCTGGACGGAATCGATCTGTCACAGCTGAAGTTCCCCAAGAACTGAGTTTTTGGCGCGCTGGCGCGCGCGTGTCCGCGGCCCTGAGGGGTCGCCGGTTAGCGCTCGAGACTAGAGCCTTCGGCTCAGCGCTTTCGAGCGCTAACCGGCGACCCGGCCGCGGACCGGCCACTGCGTGGCCGCCGCTCCCCAGGGGTCGCGGGTGCGGGGTTGGTGTCAGATCACGCCGGGGATCAACGCCTTGCGGGTTGGGGGGTAGTCGGCGAACTTCTCCCGGTACCAACGATGGGTTGCGAAGGCGCGCGGCACCAGGTTCCCCGCGGTGATCAAGAAGATCACGACACCGGCCAGCGACCAGGTGAGCAGCGCGAACCCGGCCCAGGCGATCAGTTCGCCGAGGTAGGCCGGGCTGGTGACGAACCGGAAGCCCGCGCCGTGCGGGATGCGGTACTCGGCGGCGCCGGGGTTGTTCTTGTCCCGCAGATTGCGCACGATCGCCTCGGACCGGACCAGCAGGCCGAAGCCGCACAGGTACACGAGGACTCCGATCAGGAAGCGTGGATCGGTGAACCAGGCGGTGCTGTACTGGTTGTTGTAGTCGTTGCTGAAGAACGCGCCGTTGAGATAGCCGTGCAGGGCCGTCACGAACACGCCCGCCGCGACCACCGAGACGTTGAAACTGCTCTTCTTGCCCGGCACCTGCCGGATGGACAGCGGGAAGAACCAGCCGCGGTTGCTGTAGTGCAGCAGCCAGATGGCGGCCAATACCAGCGGCACCGGTTCGAAGCGATCGGGGCCGCTGAGATAGAACACCGCGAACACGACGGTCGCGGGCAGCTCCATCAGCCACCAGCCCAGTTTGGGGTTGAGATTGAAGCCGACTTTGTTCGACGCGAAGCGGCCGTAGGGGCTCTGCGCGAACAGTCCGCCGACGATCACGAACGCGGCGAAGGCGAAGGCGATGGTCAGCACGGTGTCGTAGGTGGTGTTCCCGGTGTACCAGTCCATCGAGATCCTCTTGTTCAACAGGCGCCGGGCACGATCGCCGACGCAAAACTAGAACACGTTCTATCATGGATCGCGCAGGGTGAGCACGACTATGGAGGACGTACATGCCGTTGGATCGGACCGATGAAGACCTGCTCGCGGCCGTGCGCGAGTCACCGCGAGCCGTGGCCGCGCACGACAAGGACGGCTGGGTCGGATTGTTCGCCGGGAACGCCGCGGTGCACGACCCGTACGGCTCGCGCGAGCACATCGGCCCCGACGCGATCTCGCGCTTCTACAACGTCTTCATCGCGCCGAACTCCATCGCGTTCAGCGTCGACCGCGATCTCGTCGCAGGGCACACGGTGGTGCGTGACCTGCACATCGAGACCACGATGTCGACCGGCGCGACCGTCACCGTGCCGATGCATCTGCGCTACGACCTGGTCGCCGCGGCTGGCGGCTGGCGGATCGCCCGGCTCGCCGCGCACTGGGAGCTCGCGGTGATGATCGCGCGACTGCTGCGCACCGGGCCGACCGGTCTGCTCGCGGGCGCGAAGCTCGGTCCGCAACTCGTCGCCGAGCTGGGCGTGGGCGGGGCGATGGGCATGATGCGGGCGTTGCGGGGTGTGGGCGGGGCGGGGAAACGTGTCGTCCGCGGGCTGTTCGAAGCGGCTGCCGCCGGTGACTCGGACGGTGTGCGCGCGCTGCTCGATGAGCGGGCGGTGGTCGAGTTGCCTGCCGGTCACCCGATCGCGGCGGCGGACTTCGCCGAGCGCGCGCGAGACATCGAGTGGGACAAGATGATCGCCGCGGGGCGCACCGTCAGCGTGAGCGTGCGGGTCGGTGCGTCGCGCGGTGTGGCCTTCGTCGACTTCGCGCCGGATCGGCCGCGGGTCACCGCCGTGCGGGTCTTTCTCGATGGCGATCCGGTAGGCGACTGACGGCGCCCGCGAAGGGTTCGCGGTCGGCGCCGAGTTCCGCCGCGGGGTCGTGTGCGTGCATCGATCGCGCGCGGTAGGTTCGATCTCAGGCCGACGTCTGGAGGTTCGTGTGCATCTGCGTGGTGTGGTCCTGCCCGGTGACGAGGAGCGCGACCTCTGGGTTGTCGACGGGGTCGTGACATTCGAGCCCGTGCGTGAGGCCGAGACCCTGTGTCGCACAGGATGGATCGTGCCGGGCCTCGTCGATGCCCATTGCCATGTCGGCATCCGCTACGGCGGCGGGGACGAGACCCACGAGGGCGCGATCGAGCAGGCCGAGACCGAACGCGATGTGGGCGCGCTGCTCCTGCGCGACGCGGGCTCGCCGATCGACACCCGTTTCATCGACGAGCACGCCGAGCTGCCGCGGATCATCCGCGCGGGTCGCCACATCGCCCGCCCCAAGCGCTATATCCGCGAACTCGGCATCGAACTCGACGACGAACGCGACCTGCCCGAGATCGTCGCCGAGCAGGCCCGCTTCGGCGACGGCTGGGTGAAGATCGTCGGCGACTGGATCGACCGTTCGGTCGGCGACCTGCGGCCGCTGTGGAGTGACGACATCCTGAAGCAGGCCATCGACGCGGCCCACGCGAACGGGGCTCGGGTCACCGCGCACGTGTTCGGTGAGGACGCGCTGCCGGGTCTGATCAACGCCGGCATCGACTGCCTCGAACACGGCACCGGCATCACCGACGACACCATCGAGCTGATGGTGGCCAACGGCACCGCCCTGGTCCCCACCCTGATCAACATCGACACCTTCCCCGGCATCGCCGACAGCGCCACGAAGTTCCCGGTCTACGCCGCCCACATGCGCGATCTGCACCGCCGCGTCCGCGACACCGTCGGCAACGCCCACGAGGCGGGCGTTCCGATCTACGCGGGCACCGACGCGGGCGGCTCCATCCGCCACGGCCGCATCGCCGACGAGATCACCGCCCTGTCCGGGGCCGGCTTGTCACCCCACGAGGCTCTCGGCGCCGCCTCCTGGAACGCCCGCACCTGGCTCGGCCGCCCCAGCATCGAAGAAGGAGCCCCGGCCGACTTCGTCGTTTACGCCGAAGACCCTCGCACCAATCCCGCCGCCCTCACCGATCCCCTATGGGTGGTCCTCCGCGGCATGGTCGTCAAAACCCCCAACCCCGTCACCGGCCACCGCTGAGCCCCGGCTCCATCTCACCGTTCGGTGTGAAATACGCGCAAACCGTGCGAACTTCGCGCATAACGCTCACCAGTTTCGCGCGAAACGCTCACCAGGCTTATATACAGTGGAGTCGAGCGGTCGGCCGGTGGCTACCACAAAGTTCGTTGCCCGCCGCCTACCCTGGTTGACCGCACGAGTTCGGTTCGAGCGAGCGCCAAGCGAACGGGAGATCGGACGGAATGACCATGAGCGCTGAGGTTTCGATGTTCCACCCGCTGGGCCCGAAGACTGTGCAAGACTGGCTCGCCGAAGAGCAGCCGGTCGATGGATCTCGACTCGAACTCATCTGGGGGTACCTGCACATGACGCCGCCGCCAGGTGGTCCACATCAGTACGCTGCGGGTGAGTTGTTCGTCGCTCTACGCGCTGCTGTTCGTGCGGCGGGTCGCCCGGATCTCACGGCGCTCCTCGCTGTGGGTGTCCGGATCAGTACGCCTTTTCGTATCGGGATAATTCCCGATATCGCGGTGGTCAGCGTTCCGCCCGACCGCGTCAATTTTGCGGCGGACGATGTGGTACTCGCGGTGGAGGTGTGGTCCCCGGGCAACAGCCGCGAGGAACGGGACACCAAAATTGCGGCCTACGCATCGGCGCGGGTGCCGTATCTGTGGATCATCGAACTTCCAGACGGCAAGCCCGCGCGCTTCTGGGGCTACACGCTGGGCGAGTCCGGCTACCGCCAGGAAGTGTTCGCCACCGACGGTGAGACGGTGAAGGCGCCCGGTCCGGTACCGGTGCTGGTCGACACCTCGCAGTTGCGGTGAGATAGCGCGTCACCGAGGGAGGCGATTTCCGGGCTCGCCTGGTCGTCTGGCAGAATGAACCCTCGTCCTTCCTGGACAGTGTCAGCCCGTCTCCGGTTACGTACCGCGCGGCGGTCACGCACACATGCGCGAAACCGGACCCGCAGACCATGCGGGTCGCTGAATCGCGTGGTGACCAAACTAGTGAAAGAGGCAGATCAGCATGGCTGTTCGCATCAAGCTCACCCGCCTGGGCAAGATCCGCAACCCGCAGTACCGCGTCGTCATCGCCGACGCCCGCACCCGTCGTGACGGCCGGGCCATCGAGTCCATCGGCCTGTACCACCCGAAGGAAGAGCCTTCGCTGATCCAGATCGACGCCGAGCGCGTCGCGTACTGGCTGTCCGTCGGCGCGCAGCCGACCGAGTCGGTGCAGCGTCTGCTGGAGATCACCGGCGACTGGCAGAAGTTCAAGGGCCTGCCGGGCACCGAGGGCACCCTGAAGGTCAAGGCCCCGAAGACCTCCAAGCTGGACCTGTTCAACGCCGCGCTCGCCGCCGCCGACAACGCGCCGACCACCGAGGCCGTCACCCCGAAGAAGAAGGCCGCCAAGAAGGACGAGGCTGCCGCTGAGGAAGCCGCCACCGAGGCTGCCGAGTAATGACTGCTGTTGTTGCCGATGCCGTCGAACATCTGGTTCGCGGCATCGTCGCCAACCCTGACGACGTCCGTGTCGAGCTGCTCACCGGACGTCGTGGGCGCACCGTCGAGGTGCACGTCCATCCTGAAGATCTGGGCAAGGTGATCGGGCGCGGTGGTCGTACCGCGACCGCGCTGCGCACCCTGGTCGCCGGCATCGGTGGCCGTGGGATCCGGGTCGACGTGGTCGATACCGACGCCTAGATGGAACTCGTCGTAGGTCGGGTCGCCAAGTCGCACGGCGTGCGCGGCGAACTCGTCGTCGATGTTCGCACCGACGAGCCGGACGTCCGGTTCGCGCCGGGCGCTACGTTGCGCGGCAGGCTGCCGAAGTCCGCGGCGACCCGTGACTACACCGTGAAGTCGGCCCGAGAGCACTCGGGCCGACTTCTGGTGTACGTCGATGGAATCGACGACCGCACCGCCGCCGACGCCCTGCGTGGCACCTTGTTCGTCGTCGACAGCGATTCACTGCCGCCGTCGGATGATGACGACGCCTTCTACGACCACGAACTCGAAGGCCTTCGGGTCGAGTTCGCCGACGGCACCGCAGTCGGCACGGTCACCGAGGTGCTGCATTCGGCCGCGGGCGAACTGCTGTCGGTGCGTGCCGCCGACGACGGTCGCGAAATTCTCATTCCCTTTGTCACCGCCATCGTGCCGACGGTTTCGCTCGCCGATGGACTGGTGGTCATCACACCGCCCGAGGGCCTGCTCGATCCGGAGTAATTCGTGCAACTCGATGTCGTCACGATCTTCCCGGAGTATCTCGAGCCGCTGCGTACCGCGCTGCTCGGCAAAGCCGTCGACAAGGGCCTGATCTCGGTCGGTGTGCACGACCTGCGCAATTGGACGCACGACGTGCACAAGTCGGTCGACGACTCGCCCTACGGCGGTGGTCCCGGCATGGTCATGAAGCCCACCGTCTGGGGCGATGCCTTGGACGAGGTGTGCCCCGACGACGCGTTGCTCGTCGTCCCCACCCCGGCCGGTGTGCCGTTCACCCAGGCCACCGCGCAGCGCTGGGCCACCGAGAAACACCTCGTCTTCGCCTGCGGGCGCTACGAGGGCATCGATCAGCGCGTGTTCGATGACGCCGCCCGCCGCGTCCGTGTCGAAGAGGTGAGTATCGGCGACTACGTGCTCATCGGCGGCGAGGCCGCGGTGCTCGTGATGACCGAGGCCGTGGTGCGCCTGATCCCCGGCGTGCTCGGCAATCAGCAGTCCCACCAGGAGGATTCGTTCTCCGACGGACTCCTCGAGGGCCCCAGCTACACCCGGCCGGTGTCGTGGCGGGGCCTCGACGTGCCCCCGATCCTGCTCTCGGGCGACCACGCCAAGGTAGCCGCGTGGCGCCACGAACAGTCACTGGAACGAACAGCGCAGCGTCGTCCCGATCTGCTGCCCTGACCTATCCCGCGATCACGCGGGTGGTGATGCAGAACGGATGCCCGGCAGGGTCGAGCAACACGCGCCAGCGCGGATCCGGTTGCACCGGTGCGGGTTTCGCGCCGATCGCGAGGGCGTGCTGTTCGCAGAGATCCAGGTCGGCGTCGGCGGCGAGGTCCAGGTGTACCGCGGCTGTGCCGGGCCACTGCGGCGGATAATAGTCCTCGACGCGTTGCGCGGCGACCGTCAGTCCCGACGGAATACGGATACCGACGCTGTGCGCGTCGTTCCACAGGACACGGCCACCGAGCAGCCCGAGATAGAAGCGGGCGAGGGACTCGGGGTCGTCACAGTCCAGTGAGAGGCCGGCCAGTTGAAAAGGCTCCGTCATCGGACCGACGGTACCGGGCCGGATGCGCGCCGAGATTGTTTTGCCTAAAGACAGTTGGGTATCCATTGCGGTCATGCGTTGTGCGATCGTCCAACCTGAGACTTGCTGGTTCCATTCGGAATGGGTTCGGTACCTGCGTCTTTCGGCGCGATCGGGTCCGGCGCGGTGAATCCGAACGGGCTGCGCGCCGATGTTCCCAGTACAGGCATTGCGTCCGTGGGTGATCGGCTGTTACCGACGTAGGTGTGTTGCGAGTTTCGATGCCGGTGTCTCGTGCCGCCGTGGGCGATCGGGTCCGTCCGCGTGACTGTTCCAGGGCATTGGAACACTCATGGCGGTCGAATAAAAGTGATATATCGCACATAGGGGACAGTGCGTGAAGGGGGCGGTGACGGCCGTTCAGGGCAGCAAGCCGTGCCGCCGTGCCAGCGCCACCGCCTCGTGTCGAGTGCTCGCATCGAGCTTGCTCATCGCCTGCCGCAGATAACTCTTCACGGTTTCGGCGCCGAGCGAGAGCCGAAGCGCCGCTTCCTGATTCGTGCAGCCGAGCGCGATCTGGGCGAGCACATCGAGCTCACGCCGCGACAGTCGCGGCGCGTCGCCGCCGGGCGCGCCGGTCAACACCTCGGTCAATCGTTCGCACACCCCGGAAAGCCGGTCGCGCAGGGCGAGATCGCCGGTCGCGGTCGCGAGGGCGCGCAGTTCGGCGTGGATCTCGCGCAGTTCCTCGGTCGCCGCCGGCGTGGACGCCGGCGGCGGCGCCGCGAGGTCGAGCAGCCGGACCCGCCGGTCCACCTCATCGCGGACGGTGATCTCGGCGGCGAGCCGCCGACTCGCTTGCAGGATCACCTCGGCGGTGCGGTCGCCGAGCGGGGTCGCGCCACGAGTGGCCGCGTAGAGCACCGCGCGAGGTTGATCGGAGACCAGGACCGGCACGGCGATCACCGACCGCAGTCCCTCGCCGAGAACCGCGGCGTCGTAGTGGTGGGTGATGGTGGGCGCGCCCCGATAGTCGGCCACCGACGCGGGCCTGCGGTACTCCATAGCCTGTCCGCCGAGACCGGAGGTGCGCAGCACCGACAGCCCGCGCATGCCCGTGGTGACGGTGCCCGCGAACTCGGTGAGCAGCAGGGTGTCCTCGTCCACCGCGCCGCCGAACACCACCGGGACGCCCGCCCGGCGCGCCACCCAGCGGATCTCGGCGCGCAGCGCGTCACCGTCGCGCGGGCGCAACAGGGAAGTCATGGATCACCCCTTTTCGGGGGTAGTGGTCGTCGTGAGCTATGCCACATTCTAGGTCAGACCCGGCAGACGATGCCCGGGTGTTGAGGAGAAGCTGCGATGACTACCGACCTGGACGCGCGGGTGCGCGACCTGCTCGACGACTACGACGGACCCGGGGCCTGCGCGGCCGAACTGCTCTGCGATCGGCATCCGGCCGAGCAGATCGCGTTCACGGTGGTCGAAGCCGATCTGAGCGCGCACGAGTTGACCTACGGCGAGCTGCGGGAGCGCTCGACCCGATTCGCCGCCGCGCTGGCCGAACTCGGCGTCGAGCCAGGCGACCGGGTGGGGACGCTGATGGGGAAGTCCGCTGAGCTCGTGGTGGCCCTGCTCGGTATCTGGCGCCGTGGCGCGGTGCACGTGCCGTTGTTCACCGCGTTCGCCGCACCCGCCATCGAGCTCCGGCTGAGCGCGAGTCACGCGAAAGTCGTTGTCGCCGATGCCGACCAGGCGCCGAAACTCGCCGCGGCCGGCTACCGGACGATCATCGTCGGCGACGCCGAGATCCCCGGCGCGCTGCGCTTCGACGATCTGCTCGCCGCGCACCGGCCCGACGATCCGCGCGCGCGGCCGGTGGCGGTCGGCGGCGACGGCCTGCTGGTCCAGTTGTTCACCAGCGGCACCACCGGAACACCCAAGGGCGTGCCGATCCCCGTCCGCGCGCTGGCGTCCTTCCACGCCTACCAGGAATTCGCCCTGGACGTGCGCCCAGCGGACGTCTTCTGGAACGCGGCCGACCCGGGCTGGGCGTACGGCCTCTACTACGCGATCCTGGGGCCGCTGGCCACCGGCGTGCGCAGCCTGCTGCTGCACGCGGGCTTCTCGGCGCCACTCACCTGGGACGTGCTGCAGCGCTTCGGCGTCACCAACTTCGCCGCGGCGCCGACCGTCTACCGGGCGTTGCGCGCCGACAGCGGTCCGGTCCCGGACGGATTCGTCCTGCGCAGGGCGTCGTCGGCGGGGGAGCCGTTGACCCCGGACGTGGTGGCGTGGTCGCAGCGCACCCTCGGTGTGGCGGTGCGTGATCACTACGGCCAGACCGAGCACGGCATGGTCATCTGCCACGCGTGGCATCCAGCCCTCGACGTCGCCGCCCCGCTCGGTTCGATGGGCAGACAGCTGCCCGGGTGGACCTGTGCGGTCCTGGCCGAGGACGCCGACATCGAGGCAGCACCCGGTGAGATCGGCCGGGTCGCCATCGACACCGACCACAGTCCGCTGCTGTGGTTCCTGGGCTACCTCGACGATCCGGAACGCACCGCGAGCCGATTCACCGCCGACGGACGTTGGTATCTGACCGGTGACGTCGGCGCCCGCGACGCCGACGGCTGCTTCCGCTTCAGTGCCCGCGACGACGACGTGATCATCATGGCGGGCTACCGGATCGGCCCGTTCGAAGTCGAGAGCGTGCTGGTCCTGCACGAGCAGGTCGCCGAGGCCGCCGTGGTCGGGATGCCCGACGAACTCCGCGGCGAGGTGCTCGAGGCCTTCGTGGTGACCCGCGCCGGCACCGAGGGCAGTGCCGAGCTGACCGCCGAACTGCAGCAACTCGTCAAGGACAAGTTCGCCGCCCACGCCTATCCGAGAAGGGTTCACTTCGTGGACAGCCTGCCCAAGACCCCGAGTGGCAAGGTGCAGCGATTCCTGCTGCGCAAGGAGATCCGCTGATGCCCGAACTCAGCTACACCTGCGGGCCCGCCGAAACCCCGCTGCTCGGTGACACCATCGGCGCGAACCTCGACCGCACCGTCGCGGCCCACCCGACGCGCGACGCGCTCATCGACTGTCCGACGGGGCGCCGCTGGACCTACCGCGAGCTGGGCGCCGCTGTCGACGCCGTCGCGACCGGTCTCGCCGCGCACGGCATCGGCCCCGGTGACCGGGTCGGCATCTGGGCGCCCAACTGCGCGGAATGGCTTCTCGTGCAGTACGCCACGGCGAAGATCGGCGCGATCCTGGTCAATATCAATCCCGCCTATCGCACCAGCGAACTCGACTTCGTCCTCCGCCAGGCCGGAGTGCGCCTGCTGATCGCCGCACCGGAGTTCAAGACCTCGGACTACGTCGCGATGATCGAGCAGGTCCGACCGAACTGTCCAGCCCTGGAACAGGTGCTGATCCTCGGCACCGCGCCGTGGCAGCAGGTGGCCGAGACGGTGCCCGACGCCGGACGGTTGGCCGCGATCGCCGAGACGCTGTCGGCCGACGATCCGATCAATATCCAATACACCTCGGGCACAACGGGTTTCCCGAAGGGCGCGACGCTCAGTCACCACAACATCCTCAACAACGGGTTCTTCGTCGGCGAGCTCTGCGGATACACCGAAGCCGACCGGGTCTGCATCCCGGTTCCGTATTACCACTGCTTCGGGATGGTGATGGGCAATCTCGCGGTCACCTCACACGGTGCGGCCGTGGTGATTCCGGCGCCGTCGTTCGATCCGGCCGCGACGCTGGCCGCCGTCGCCGCCGAACGCTGCACCTCGCTCTACGGCGTGCCGACGATGTTCATCGCGATGCTGGCCGAACTCGACAGCGGTGCCGCGCCGGAGCTGTCCAGCCTGCGCACCGGCATCATGGCGGGCTCACCGTGCCCGGTCGAGGTGATGAAACGAGTGATCGACCGGCTCGGCATGGCCGAGGTCGCGATCTGCTACGGCATGACCGAGACCTCGCCGGTCTCCACACAGACCCGTCGCGACGACAGCATCGACCGCCGCACCGCCACTGTCGGCCGGGTCGGCCCCCACCTCGAGGTCAAGGTGGTCGACCCGGAGACCGGGCGCACCGTGTCACGCGGCGAACCGGGTGAACTGTGCACCCGCGGCTACTCGGTGATGCTCGGTTACTGGGAGCAGCCGGACAAGACCGCCGAGGCGATCGACGCAGCCCGCTGGATGCACACCGGCGACATCGGTGTGATGGACGAGGACGGCTACCTCGCGGTCACCGGCCGGATCAAGGACATGGTCATCCGCGGTGGCGAGAACATCTATCCCCGCGAGATCGAGGAGTTCCTCTACACACATCCCGATATCGTCGACGCCCAGGTCATCGGCGTCCCCGACGACAAATACGGCGAGGAACTCATGGTGTGGATTCGGTTGCGCGAGGGCGCGTCACCCCTCGATGCCGCTGCCGTCCGAGCCTTCTGCACCGGTCGCCTCGCTCACTACAAGATCCCGCGCTACGTCCACGTGGTCGACGAGTTCCCGATGACGGTCACCGGCAAGGTCCGCAAGGCCGAGATGCGCGAACTCGCCAGGGAGATTCTCGGCTGAGTGACTGCGGCGCACGATGATTCGATCCATCACCGATCGCACGGTTTGCTAGCGTGTTCGCGACAGTCGGGCTGTTCGCGGCCCCGGCTGCGAATGATGATGGGGGAGACGGTGTTCCGTCGCGCGCTTGTGGTCTCGTTGTCGGTCTGTGCGCTGGTCGCGACGAGCGCGGGTGCCGCCGATGCCGGGCCGGGTGGTGTCGCTGTGCTGCCGAGCCCGAGTGGCGCCCTGCCGGTCGGCACGACGACATTGCACCTGATCGACGGCGCCCGGCCGGATCCGTTCCAGCCGGACCGGTCGAGGGAGCTGACGTTCTCGGTGTTCTACCCGGCGACCGACGTGGACCGGTACCTGCGGGCGCACTACGCGTCGACCGAGCTGATTCCCGGACTGGAGCAGAAGCTGGGCATCGAGCTTCCCGGCGCACTGGTACATGCCCGTCGGGGCGCGCCCGCACAGGCCGCGGGCACCTATCCGGTCGTGCTCTACACGCCCGGTGGCGGTGTCTCGCGGATTCTGGGCACGGGGATCGCCGAGGATCTGGCTTCGCGCGGCTATGCGGTGGTGACGGTCGACCACACCTACGAATCCGGCCCGGCCGTCGAATTCCCCGGCGGCCGGATCGTGCGGCCCGCCGCGGCACCGAACGGCTTCGACACCGCCATCCGGGAGAAGTACGTCGCCGCGCGATTGCTCGACTTCCGGTTCGTTCTCGACTCGCTCGCCGGGCTGGATGCCAACCCCTCCCTCGATGCTTTCTGGCAGCGGGCCACCGGTTGGAAACGTCATCTGGCCATTGCCGATTCGGCGCACTACGACTTCACCGATATGCCGTCGCTGGTGCCCGCCGTAGCCCGGCCCGCCGCGTCGACCTACATCGGCGCCATCGACCCGGATCGGATGGCGATGTTGGTGCGGGGTTACGTCGCGGCCATGTTCGACAAGTTTCTGCGCGGGCAGGCCGACACTGTGCTGGATCGGCCGGTGACCGAACCTGAGGTGACGACAATCCGCTGACCTGGGTGCCAGCGGGGTGTCGGTGCGGAGCTGTAGTCTCTGCGGCTGTGACGACAGCGCCTGAGATCGCCGACAGCACGACCACCATCGCCAGCGTAGGCAGGCGGATCGCCGATGAACTGGGGGTGCGCGAGACCCAGGTCCGCGCCGCCGTCGAACTGCTCGATGGCGGTTCGACGGTTCCGTTCATCGCGCGATACCGCAAGGAGGTCACCGACGGGCTCGACGATGCCCAGTTGCGTCAGCTCGAGGAACGGCTCGGCTATCTGCGTGAGCTCGACGAGCGCCGCGGCGCGATCATCGAATCCATCCGCGGCCAGGGCAAACTCGATCCCGCTCTGCACTCGCAGCTCATGCTCGCCGAGACCAAGGCGCGCCTGGAAGACATCTACCTGCCGTACAAACCCAAGCGCCGCACCAAGGCTCAGATCGCGCGCGAAGCCGGACACGAGCCGGTGGCCGACGCACTGATCGGCGACCCGAGCACCGATCCGGCCGGATACACCGCCGAACAGCTCGACGGTGCCCGCTCGATCCTCGTCGAACGCTTCGCCGAAGACGCCGACCTGGTCGGTGAGCTGCGTGAACTGATGTGGAACCGCGGCCAGGTCACCTCCACGGTGCGCGCGGGCAAGGAGGAGGCGGGGGCCAAGTTCTCCGACTACTTCGAGTTCAGCGAGCCTTTCCAGAAGCTGCCATCGCACCGGATCCTGGCGCTGCTGCGCGGGGAGAAGGAAGAGATGCTCACGCTGCACCTCGAAGCCGACACCGAAGAGCCGGTGCCCGGCGAGCGCACGATCTATGAGGGCCGCATCGCGGTCGCCTTCGGCATCGCCGACAAGGGCCGTCCGGCCGATTCCTGGCTGCTCGACACCGTCCGCTGGGCTTGGCGCACGAAGCTGGCGGTGAGCCTGGGTATCGATACCAGGATGCGGTTGCGTCAGGCCGCGGAGAAGGACGCGGTCGACGTGTTCGCCGCGAACCTGCGTGACCTGCTGCTCGCCGCGCCCGCGGGTACCCGCACCACCATGGGCCTCGACCCGGGTTACCGCACCGGTGTGAAGGTCGCCGTCGTCGACGCCACGGGTAAGGCCGTCGCGACCGAGGTCATCTACCCGCACAAGCCGCAGGGTCAGACCGAGAAATCCCTTGCCGTGCTGGCCGCGCTCGTCGCCCGCTTCAACGTGGAGCTCATCGCGATCGGCAACGGCACCGCCTCGCGCGAGACCGATGCCCTTGCAGTGGAACTGATCTCGCGGATCCCGGAGGACAAGCCGACCAAGATCGTGGTCTCGGAGGCGGGCGCCTCGGTGTACTCCGCCTCGGCCTACGCCTCGGCCGAACTGCCCGACATGGACGTGTCGCTGCGCGGCGCGGTCTCCATCGCCCGGCGTCTGCAGGACCCGCTCGCCGAACTGGTGAAGATCGATCCCAAGTCGATCGGTGTCGGCCAGTACCAGCACGACGTGTCCGAGACGCTGCTGGCGCGCTCGCTGGGCGCGGTCGTCGAAGACGCGGTGAACGCCGTCGGTGTCGACGTGAACACCGCCTCGGTGCCGCTGCTGTCGCGGGTGTCGGGAGTGTCGGGGTCGGTGGCGGAAAGCATTGTGGCCCACCGTGATCAGAACGGTCCGTTCCGCAGCCGTACGGCCTTGCTCGAGGTACCGCGCCTGGGCCCCAAGGCTTTCGAACAGTGCGCGGGCTTCCTGCGCATTCGTGGCGGTGCCGACCCCCTCGACACCTCCGCCGTGCACCCCGAGGCCTACCCGGTGGTGCGCCGCATTCTCGAACACACCGGCCGGGAGATGGCCGAGGTCATCGGCAACACCAGCACCTTGCGTGCGCTGAAGCCCGGCGACTTCACCGATGAGAAGTTCGGTGTGCCCACGGTCAGCGACATCATCGCCGAGCTGGAGAAGCCGGGCCTCGACCCGCGCCCGGAATTCAAGACCGCCGAATTCGCCGCCGGCATCGAGAAGGTCGCCGATCTGAAGCCGGGGATGGTGCTCGAAGGCGTCGTCACGAATGTGGCCGCGTTCGGCGCGTTCGTCGATGTCGGCGTGCACCAGGACGGTCTCGTGCACGTGTCGGCGCTGTCGCACAACTTCGTCAAGGATCCGCGCGAAGTGGTGAAGTCCGGTGACGTGGTGAAGGTGAAGGTGCTCGAGGTCGATGTCGCGCGTCAGCGGATCGGACTCACCCTGCGTCTCGACGACGAGCCGGGCAAGCCTGCGCAGGGGGACAATCGTGGTGGTGGTGGGCCGCGCGGTCAGGGTCGTGGACAGGGCGGTCGCGGCCAGGCGCCTGCTCGCAATCAGGGACAGGCTCGTCAGGGCAACGGGAACGGTGGCGGCAACCAGCGCAAGCCGGCTGCCGCACCGACGGGATCGATGGCCGACGCGCTGCGCAAGGCCGGTTTCGGCAACAAGTAGGCACTCGACGACAGGGCAGGCGGCATGGGACGGTGGCTCGAACACGAGGTGATCGCGCACGGCCGCCTGCCCCTGCTCTGTTTCCTGCTGGGGTTCATCCTCGGTTTCGTGGTGATCCGGGTCAGCGTGCGGATGATCCGGGCCAAGGTGCGCTGGTGGCCGGGCAATGTGAAGGCAGGCGACACCCATATCCATCACATGGTGTTCGGCGTGATCACGGTGCTGCTGTCGGGCATCGGGCTGATCGCTACCGCCGAGGACTCCACCCAGGTCACCTCGAGCGTGCTGTCCGCGTTGTTCGGGATCGGCGCCGCGCTGGTACTCGACGAGTTCGCGCTGATCTTCTATCTGCGTGACGTCTACTGGTCCGAACAGGGCCGCACCTCGGTGGATGCGGTATTCGTCGCGCTCGCGGTGACCGGCCTGCTCCTGCTCGGCGTGCAGCCTTCGACCTTTCTGGACTACGACGATTTCCGGTCGTCGCGCGGTGTCGGGGTGCGCGTGGGCGTGGCCATCACGACCGCGGTGAACCTGTTGCTCGCGGCGGTGGTGATCGCCAAGGGCAAGATCTGGACCGGACTGTTCGGCATGTTCTTCACCCCGCTGCTCCTGGTCGGCGCCGTGCGGTTGAGCAGGCCAGGTGCGCCGTGGGCGCGCTGGCGCTACGGTAACCGGCCCAAGACCATGAATCGGGCGGTCGAGCGGGAGCGGCGGTATCGCCGCCCGGTCATCCGCGCGAAGATCTTCGTCCAGGACCTGATCGCGGGCAAACCCGATGTCGAGCACGCACGCACCGCCGCCGAGGCCGAGTTGGCCCGCACCGTCGTCCCCGCGCCGTCCGCCCCGCCGCCGCACCCGCATCTGCTGCCGCGCCGTCGGACCGACACCGGGTCCGACCAGCCAAGCGACGGGTGAGGCCCGATTTCAGTCGTGGCTACCCGGTCTGGCACAATGAACCGGTTGCCTTGGACGAGTCATGTCCGAGAGCACTCCTGTTCTGAGCATGAACCGGTCGAGCGCGCGAGTGTCGCCAGGTTCCTCTGTTCACGCGAAGAATCCGAAAAGGTGGAAAATGAACACCCTTGATTTCGTCGACGAGAAGTCGCTGCGTAGCGATGTCCCCGCGTTCCGTCCGGGCGACACCCTGAACGTGCACGTGAAGGTCATCGAAGGCTCGAAGGAGCGCATCCAGGTCTTCAAGGGCGTCGTGATCCGGCGTCACGGCGGCGGCATCGGCGAGACCTTCACGGTCCGCAAGGTGTCCTTCGGCGTCGGCGTCGAGCGCACCTTCCCCGTGCACAGCCCCAACATCGACCACATCGATGTCGTGACCCGCGGTGACGTGCGTCGCGCCAAGCTGTACTACCTGCGCGACCTGCGCGGCAAGGCTGCCAAGATCAAGGAAAAGCGCTGATCTCGCAGTAGCACTTGGCAGTACCAGAATTCTTCAGGTAGCCCGGTACCCGACTCACGTCAGGGTGCCGGGCTACTCTGTTCGGCGTGGCAGACGAAAGTGGGTCGGTGTCGGTGTCCGATTCGGGTGACGAAGGTGGGCGGCGCAGAAAGAAGCGCGGCGACAAGAAGCAGCGCCCGTTCTGGCAGGAGCTGCCGATACTGATCGTGATCGCGGCGGTGATCGCCGCGCTGATGGTGACTTTCGTCGGTCGGCCGTATGTGATCCCGTCGCAGTCGATGGAGAACACGCTGCAGATCGGTGATCGCATCTACGTCCAGAAGATCAGCTACTACGGCTCCGAACCCGGGCCGGGCGACGTGGTGGTCTTCGTCGGACCGCCGTCGTGGAACGGGCACTACAAGTCGGTGCGTTCCGACAACAGCGTTGTGCGCGGGCTGCAGAATTTCCTGTCCTACTTCGGGCTGGTCCCGCCGGACGAGAACGATCTGGTCAAGCGCGTCATCGCGGTCGGCGGGCAGACCGTGCAGTGCTGCGATCCGCAGGGCCGCGTCATGGTCGACGGCAAACCGCTCGACGAGCCGTACATCAAGAAGGATTACCCCTGGTTCACCGACCGCCCCAACGCCGTGTACCCGGCGGGCCGGGTGTTCGGTCCGGTAAAGGTGCCCGAGGGCAATCTGTGGGTGATGGGCGACAACCGCAATGAGTCGGCTGATTCGCGCGCCCACGTCAGCGACGATCTGCAGGGCACGGTGCCGGTGGACAACGTCCGCGGCAAGACGGTGTTCAAGATCTGGCCACCGAACAGGATCGGCCCAGTAAAAACGCAAAACGCGCAAGAGAACTGACACGTTGAGGACGGGTGTTCCGGGTCGAGTGCACCCAGAACGCCCAGGAGAACTGACGCGACGGGACAATCGAACTGTGGGGCAGGATCGGACCAGCTGGCCGCCGCGGATGGTGATGCGCCGGGCGGGCGGCCTACGCACGCTCGAGGCAGCGCTCGTGCGCGGTGGCCTCGCGCCGGTGGCTGGTGTCGACGAGGCGGGGCGCGGACCCTGCGCGGGCCCGCTGGTGGTCGCCGCGTGCCTGCTGGCGCCCAAGGCCTACGACAAGCTTGCCGGGCTAGACGACTCCAAGAAACTCACGGAGGCGGCTCGTGAGGAGCTGTTCCCGGTGGTTCAGCGATTGGCGCTGGCCTGGAGCGTCGTCGTGGTGCCCGCGTGGGAGATCGACTCGATCGGCATCCACGTCGCCAATATCGAGGGCATGCGCCGAGCCGTCGCAGGCCTCGAACGCACCCCCGGCTACATCCTGACCGACGGATTCAAGGTCCCCGGCCTGCCCGCCCCCTCGCTGCCGGTGATCGGCGGCGACGGCACCGCGGCCTGCATCGCGGCCGCGAGCATCCTGGCGAAAGTGACCAGGGACCGGATGATGGTCGAGCTCGACGCACAGCTGCCCGGCTACGGTTTCGCCGCGCACAAGGGCTACAACACGCCCGAGCACACCGCGGCCCTGCGGCAGCTCGGACCCAGCACAGAGCACCGTCGTTCCTGGCGTAATGTGCGCGAGCTCGAGGTGCCCGGAGGTAGCCGAGTGGCTACTCCGGCGGCACATGCGCGATGATGTCAGCAATGAACGCGGCGCTGCTAGCAGGAGGACGTCCCACCCGATGAGTGCTGAGGACCTCGAGAAGTACGAAACCGAGATGGAACTGTCGTTGTACCGCGAGTACAAGGACATCGTCGGCCAGTTCTCGTACGTGGTGGAGACCGAACGGCGCTTCTACCTGGCCAATTCTGTCGAACTGCGCCCGCAGAACGCCGACGGCGAGGTGTATTTCGAAGTGCGGATGAGCGATGCGTGGGTGTGGGATATGTACCGCCCGGCTCGGTTCGTCAAGCATGTTCGGGTGATCACGTTCAAGGACGTGAACATCGAGGAGCTGGAGAAGCCGGACCTGCGCCTGCCGGAGTAGTTGTCCACAGGGGCGCGGTTATCCACAGGTTTTCTGTTTGCCCAGGTCGCGTGGGTCATCCGCGCGAGAGCTTATGGCCATGCTTTCGCTCATGGCACACAATCAGGCGCTCGGCGCATACGGGGAGAAACTGGCCGCGCAGTACCTCTGCGAGACCGGGATGGAGATCGTCGCCCGCAATTGGCGGTGTCGATACGGTGAGCTGGATCTGATCGTCGGGGACCCGTCGGTCACCGTATTCGTCGAGGTGAAGACGAGATCGGGGCTGGGGTTCGGTATTCCCGCCGAGTCGGTCACGTTCAGCAAGCAGCAGCGGATTCGGCGGCTGGCGCTGCTGTGGCTGGCCGAGCAGGACGGGCCGTGGCGGCGGATTCGCTTCGACGTCGTGTCGGTGCTGGTTCCGCGGGGGCGCGGGCCGGTCATCGATCATCTGACCGCGGCCTTCTGATGGCTCTCGGACGGGCGTTGTCGGTGGCGGTGACCGGGGTCGACGGACAGCTGGTGGAGATCGAGGCCGATATCGGTCAGGGTCTGCCCTCGGTGAATCTCGTCGGTCTGCCCGATACCGCGCTGCAGGAATCGCGCAATCGGGTGCGTTCCGCGGTGGCCAATACGGGGGAGAAGTGGCCGGACGGTCGGGTGATCCTGGCACTCTCACCGGCAACGCTTCCGAAGGTAGGAAGCGTGTACGACCTCGCGCTGGCTGTTTCCGTGCTCGATGCCTCCGGTGCGGTGCCCGGCGAGCGGCTGGTGAAGACGGTGCTGCTGGGGGAGTTGGCGCTCGACGGTCGGGTTCGGCGGGTGCGTGGAGTGTTGCCCGCCGTGATCGCGGCGCGGGCGGCCGGGCTGCCCACTGTTGTCGTGCCCGCCGAAGCGGTTGCCGAAGCGGGGCTTGTCGAGGGGATCGAGGTACTCGGGGCGACGAGCCTGCGAGCGGTGGTGGCGTGGCTGCGCGGGGAGGGCACGCTGCTCGAACCCGACGGTGTCGTGCCGGGGACACAGATGCCGTGCGGCGACCTCAGCGATGTCGTCGGTCAGGACGAGGCGCGCTGGGCGTTGGAGGTCGCGGCGGCGGGCGGACATCACTTGCTGCTCACCGGACCGCCCGGCATCGGCAAAACGATGTTGGCGCAACGCCTTCCAGGGCTGTTGCCACCGCTGTCGGAAGCGGAATCCTTGGAGGTCACCGCGATCCACTCGATGGCGGGATCGCTCTCGGCCGAGCAGCCGTTGCTCACGCTGGCTCCCTTTGTCGCACCGCATCATTCGACGTCGGTGACCGCCATGATCGGCGGCGGTTCCGGCATGGCTCGTCCCGGCGCGGTGAGCCGGGCGCATCGTGGGGTGCTGTTCCTCGACGAATGCGCCGAGATCGGCACCAAAGTTCTGGAAGCACTGCGGACTCCGCTCGAGGAGGGAGAAGTGCGCATAGCCCGGCGCGACGGTGTGGCGCGGTATCCGGCCCGCTTCCAGCTCGTGCTGGCGGCCAATCCCTGTCCGTGTGCACCGGCGCGCGATGTCGACTGCATCTGCGCACCGCTGGCTCGGCGCCGCTACCTGGGAAAACTATCGGGACCTCTGCTCGATCGCATCGATATCTGGGTCCAGATGCATGGGCAGGCCGGCGCGCCGTTCGGTGACGAGCAGGCCGAGAGCAGCACCACCGTGGCCGCGCGCGTTGCCCGAGCCAGAGCCCGCGCCGCGCAGCGGTGGAGCGAGGACGGGTGGACGACCAATGCCGAAGTGCCAGGCCATGTCCTGCGAAAGCGATTCAAACTGCCACGGGAGTCGATCGCACCGATCGAGACGGCTTTACGACTGGGGCGAATGTCGGCTCGTGGCGCCGACCGGGCGATCCGGGTCGCCTGGACGGTCTGTGATCTACGCGAGGGGGAGTTGCCCACCGTGCAGGATGTGATGTCGTCGTTGAACTTCCGGCAGCGAGGTGCGCAATGAGCGAGGTGCGTGCGGTGGATCTGGATGGGGATCCGGACGAGCGCAGGCTCGCCTGGGTGTATCTATCGCGCGTGGTGCAGGGGCCGTGCGCACCGCTGTCGGCACTGATCGCCTCGGTCGGGGTGTGTGAGGCCGCCCGTGCTGTCCGCGAGCACGAGTTGCCTGCCGCACTGCGCGGACCTACCGTCATGCGGCGTGAAATCGATTCAGCAGCAAGGGATCTGGACACCATCGCGCGTCTGGGTGGGCGGGTCATCACGCCCGATGACGAGGAATGGCCCGGCTGGCGGATGCTCGGTCTCGACCAACTCGACACCGAACGCGATCGCGAGGCGGCGGTCCCGCTGGTGCTGTGGGCGCGGGGCCCGCTCTCGCTCCACGCCGCGTCCGAACGCGCTGTCGCGGTGGTCGGTTCGCGGTGTAGCAGCGGATACGGGTTGCAGGTGGCCAGTGAGATCGCGTGCGACCTGTCCGGTCGGGGCTGGACGATCGTCTCCGGAGCGGCCTTCGGTATCGATGCCGCGGCCCATCGGGCGGCGCTGGCCGTCGGCGGGACCACCGTGGCAGTCCTCGCCTGCGGTGTCGATCGCCCGTATCCGGCTCAACACGACCGCCTGCTCGCCGCCATTGCCGAAAGTGGTCTCGTCGTCAGCGAATACCCGCCGGGCATCTCGGCCCAGAAACACCAGTTCCTGGCCAGGAATCGATTGATCGCGACACTCGGGGACGGTGTCCTGGTAGTCGAAGCGGGTCTACGCAGCGGTGCCCGCAACACGGTGAAATGGGCCCGCAGGCTGGGCAGACCGGCCATGGCTGTCCCGGGACCCGTCGGCTCGGCTTCCTCGGCAGGCTGCCACCGCATGATCAGAGACGGCGAAGCCCTCCTGGTAACCCGCGCCGAGGACATCATCGACGAAGCGGGCCCGCTCCGCCTCCCCG
The DNA here is from genome assembly GCF_042720495.1 of Nocardia sp. NPDC058480. Classification (NCBI taxonomy): domain Bacteria; kingdom Bacillati; phylum Actinomycetota; class Actinomycetes; order Mycobacteriales; family Nocardiaceae; genus Nocardia; species Nocardia sp. NPDC058480. Next base: position 121,443 of record NZ_JBHXMN010000015.1, read on the forward strand.
TCGCCGAAGGCAACCCGGTGGACACCGCCGCCCACCTACGCGGCGCCGAAGCCGAAATCTACGCAGCTCTACCCACTATCGGCTCCCGCCTTCCTCGAGAACTATCTCAACAATCCGGCCTGGACCTGGCCACCGTCAGAGCAGTACTGCCGAGCCTGGAACTAGCCGAATTGGTCGGCTGCGACTCCGACGGATGGTTTCGGACATCCAGCCGACGGGCGAGCTGAGGGGCGCCGAGCATGCGGTTGACGCGCGTGCATCGGCCATCGGGCGAGCGGGTGGTTGCGACGGCGGGGCAAGGCAGGGCAGTGGGTGCGGCGCATAGTCCGTCGGGTGGTCGGTGTGGGCGGCTCGCATCCGGGAGCGGCGTGGTGGGTTGCGTGGGGGACGGGGAAGGGTGACGGTTGGGTCATGGATGTGTTGCCTGATGATCTGACCGCATTGCTTACCGAGTTCGGGCGGCATCTGCGGTTGGGGCGGAATCGGTCGGCACATACGGTGCGGGCGTATCTGGGGGATGTGCGGTCGTTGCTCGAGCATCTGTATGCGCGGTCGGCGGATTCGGCGGTGCGGGAGCTGGATCTGCCGTTGTTGCGGTCGTGGTTGGCCGAGCTCGCGGCGGTAGGGGTGGCGCGGACGACCCTGGCCCGGCGGGCATCGGCGGCAAGGACTTTCACCGCATGGTTGACCGAGACCGGGCGGCTCGGTGTCGACCCCGGGTTGCGACTGCAGGCCCCGAAAGCACATCGCGTGCTGCCTGCGGTGCTCGGCCGCAATCAAGCCGAACACGCCATGGATGCGGCGGAATCCGGGGCGGCGCAGCAGGATCCGATGGCACTGCGGGACCGGCTGATCGTGGAGGTGCTGTACGCCACCGGAATTCGCGTCAGTGAGCTGTGCGGTCTCGATATCGATGACATCGATCGGGAGCGTCGCCTCGTGCGCGTTCTCGGCAAGGGCAACAAGGAACGCTCGGTGCCGTTCGGTGGTCCCGCCGACACCGCGCTCGACGCCTGGCTCCGCGCCGGCCGCCCGTCCCTGGTCAACGACAATTCCGGCCGCGCCCTGCTCCTCGGTCAACGTGGCCGCCGCCTCGACCAACGCCAAGCCCGCTCCGTCGTCCACGAGGTCATCGCCGCGATCCCCGGCGCCCCCGACATGGGCCCCCACGGTCTACGCCACACCGCAGCCACCCACCTCCTCGAGGGCGGCGCCGACCTCCGCGTCGTCCAGGAACTGCTCGGCCACGCCAGCATGGCAACCACCCAGCTCTACACCCACGTCTCCGTCGAACGCCTCAAACGAGTCCACGACCAGGCCCACCCCCGCGCCTGACCGCGGTGGTGCGGGTTTTCGACCAGGTCTGCCCTCGCGCCTGACCGCGGTGGTGCGGGTTTTCGACCAGGTCTGCCCTCGCGCCTGACCGCGGTGGTGCGGGTTTTCGACCAGGTCTGCCCTCGCGGTTGACCGCGGTGGCGCGGGTTTTCGACCAGGTCTGCCCTCGCGGTTGACCGCGGCGGTGCGGGTCTTCGACAGGTCCGCCTCCACGGCTGACAGCGGCGGAACGAGTCCACGACCAAGCGCACCCTGCGGCTGACCGCTGCGGAACGAGTCCGGGTACCGGGCCGCGCTTCGCCTGTGAGCAGATCGGCGAGAGCGGGACCGTAGCGCGGCATGGCATCGGCGGGGCGAGCGGGGTCGCGGGGCGGCATCATCGAGGGGCGAACGGCCGACGGTGGGCAACAGGGCGGCGTAGAGATCAGGTGGCGGTGGGACGACATGGTGGGCGTCGCGCTCGCGACGATCACGAGCGGATGGATCGCGGTAGCGCATGATGGGGACAGGAGGAGGTGGTGGTTAGTGACATTGCCCGAGGTCGGGGCCGAATCCGAGGACGGCGAAGAGGAGGTCGACTACCGGTTCACCCTCGCCAATGAACGCACGTTCCTGGCGTGGATCAGGACTTCGCTCGGTCTGCTCGCCGGCGGCGTCGCGGTGCACACCCTCGTCCAGCCGACTCGCCTGGCCGGATTCGCCGGTGTCATCTCGTTGATCAGCTTGGTCATGGGCCTGGTCGTCGCGCTCGCCGCTTTCCGGCACTGGCGTCGGGTGAATCTCGCGATGCGTGACGGGGGACCGCTCCCGGGAACGATCCTGGTTCCCGTTCTCTCGGTCGGCGTTGCGGTGGTAGCCGCACTCGCTTGCGTAGCGGTAGTGCTCTCGTGATCGCACCCACTCTTGCGATGGAGCGCACTGCCCTGGCCTGGCGGCGCACGTCACTCGGCGCGGCCGCCTGCGCCCTGCTCCTTGTCCACGAAGCGGCGGCCGACGGTCGGCCGACCTGGGTGCTCCCACTCACCGCCGCCACGGTCGCGCTGCTCCTGGCCGGTGTGGGCTGGTCCCGCGGCCGCGCGCTCGATCGCGGGCGTGCGGGCGCCGGTCACCGATTCGTCGCGACCACCACCCTCGCCGTAGCGACCGTATCTCTGATCGCCGTCGTCACCTTGCTGCTCAACGGCTAGTGCGGCCGCCTCGCCTTCCTGGCTGATGTGCTGTTCAACCGGTGGTCCGGTCGTGCCCATACTGCGGCCTGCCCATACTGCGGCCTGCCGTGACTGCGGCCTGCCGTGACCTGTCAGCCCGTTCGGCTGGATCGACCGGGCCGTTCAGCAGCGTGTAATCCACAGGGATTCGGGGGAGTCCGTTTGCCATGGCCGCGACGGTGGGACCGCAAACCGCGCCTTCTTCAACGCCTACCGGCTGCAAAAAGTGTCCGCGCGTTCGCGAGCGACCGCCGCCGACACGGAACTCGGTCGACGATCGCAGCACCGGAAAATAGTGTGGTCGGCGTGACTTCCCTGCGCGAGCGGCTGCGTGCCGCGTTGAAACCTGCGATGAAGGCCCGCGACCTCGGTGCGGTGTCGGCGCTACGTTCGGCGCTGGCGGCGATCGACAACGCGGAGGCGATCGATGTCGGTGAGAGGAGAGCCGGTGCGATGGAAGCCAGCCCAGTTGGTCTCGGCGCGGCCGAGGCCAGCCGCCGCGACCTCACCGATGTCGAGATCGAAGCGATCGTTCGTCGCGAGATCGACGAAAGACGCCTCGCGGCAACCGAATACGAGCACCTCGGTGCGATCGACCGCCGCGATCGGCTGATCGCGGAGGCAGACGCGCTTGCCGCACTCCTCTGAGGCCACCGAGTCCGTGAGTGACGGCCACCGAGTCCGCGAGGCCATCGTCCTCGGCCGGTCTCGAAGCGCCGACATCGAGCGACTCGGCGAGGGTTGGTAGCTCGGCACGGGCGCCGAAGGAAGCGATCCCCGCCTGCATCCGCGCCGGTCGGGCGCGTCGTCAGCCGTTGGTGGGCAAGGTATTCACGTAGCGGTGGGCGAACCAGCGCTGGATCAGGCGGACGACGGGGCCACCGATGCGGACGTACCAGGTGCCCGGCTTGGAGAAGGCGGTGACCAGGCCGTAGACGGTGTCGTCGGTGGGGTCGTACTCGACGGCGAACAGTTCTTCACCGACCTCGGGGTGTCCGGGGAGGGTCCCGTAGGCGAAGCCCGCGCGGTCGGGTTCGTCGAGGACGTAGACCACACGACAGGGTGCGGTGATGCCGAGGCGGCCGATTCCGAGGAACACCGTCAATGCGGTTCCCTGCTGGGCGGTTTCGGTGTCGGCGCTCTGGAAGACGCCGGAGCCCTTCTGCATCCCGTACTCGAGGATGTGGGTGGCCGCGCGGTCGAACAGATCGCGGCCGTGACCGACCGGCCGTCGTAGCCGGAACCGGTGGTATCCGCTCGGCATGGTGGTGCGGGTGGCACCGACCTCGGGGTAGGTGAACGGCGCTGTTTTGTCTGGCACGTCTCGATTCTCGTCCGCAGCCGATCGTCGTGGGGGCCGGGTGGTGGAGTGGTTCGTCACGTCATGGCTCCAACGGTTTCAGGCGGACCGGCACCTCGTGCAGGAGTCCGAGCGGGTCGACGTATTCGCGCCGGTTGTGCGCACCGGACTCGCGACGGGCGCCCCAGTGCAGGCAGGCGGTGACCGGACACCCCTCGTGTCCGGCCACCAGGGTGCCGAGCGGCGTTCCCCTGCTCACCCGGCTTCCCACCCTCACCTGCGCCCGCACCGGTTCGTAGGTGGTGCGCACGCCGCCCGGATGATCGATGGACACCACCGGTTTGTTCGCCACTTCCCCCGCGAACACCACGATGCCGTCGCCCGCCGCCAGCACCTGCTGCCCGGCCGCGCCCGCCAGATCCACGCCTCGATGCCCCGGCAACCAATTCCGCTCCGGCTTGTCGAACTTGCGTTCCACTGTGGGCCGCGGCCGCAGCGGCCACCCGAACGGCCTGGATTCGGCCGCCTCGGCGGGTACCGCACCACTGAGCACAATCGCCACCAGACAGACGACACCGACTACCCGCCCGAATATCGACCGGATCCGGCGTACCGCACGACGCGACTTCCCGGCGTCGCGAGGCCACTCGTCGCGGTCGGCCACGGCGGCTCGCGTCACAGTGCCGACCCTGGACCGATCGAGACCGTGAAGGCGAGCCCGCATCTTCGGTCCGGCATCGGGATTCTCGAGGTTCCGAGACCCGTTTTCTCGGTCCGGCACCACGGAGCGGTTCGGAGAATCAAGACGGGTAGCGAGCGTCGGCACATACCGTGCGGTGTCGGGCTTGTCGAACATCGCCCGGTCTCAGCGGTGCGGTCGCGGTGTCGGCACCCGCTGCGGCGCCGCCAGCGTTCGCAACATCTCCCGCAGAACCGCGGGAAGCTCCGCCGCCGATCCACTCCCACCCCCGGTTCGCACCACGATCTCGATCTCCGACCGCGCCCCCGCGCTCTGATCCACGCCGCGCGGACGGCCGGGCGCGGAACCGAGGTCGTGGATCGTCACCCGCACCGGAGCCGGTGCGGGAACAAGCTCTCGACGCGGCACGACGATCACCGGCACCACTACCGGCGCTCGCCCGCAGGAACCCGCTGCCGCGTTCCGCCGCGGTACTGGAGGCGCTATCGGTACCGTGCCCGGCGCGGCCGCACGTTGCGATGGGAAAATCGGTTCGCCTGCCCTTCTCGCGGGTGGCTGCGCGAGGACGACGGCACCGTCGCCGCCGGCGCATATCGGCGACAGCCCGGCTGGGGGTGTCGTCTCGGCGGGCCGAGTCACCGACGGTCCCGCGGCATCGCCCGACGTTGGGTGAGCCGCCGCTGGTGCAGCGGCGACTCCGGCCACACAGAGCAGCGGAAACGTAGTGATCAGGGTGCGTGTCAATGGGTTCATGCCCCCACTCTGGGCGCCGGGCAACCCCGCCGGGACAACGATTTCGGGATTGTGGACAACTTCCCCGCATGTGGATATCGACCACTTCATCTGCGAAATGGGCGGTCGCTGCGCAGGGTCGATTTCGGACCTGGCCCCGGTCCGCGTAGACTGAACAAGCGGTTTGTGCTCAGCAGCCAGTGCGTGTGCGTGGTACGGACCGACTTCGCGCGCCACCCGTGCTCGTCCATCCGGTCGTCGCTCGCAAATGCAGACGGTCCGCAAGGGCATGTCAGTGCGAGTTCTCCAACGGATGAACAGGGAAATCGTCGGCTGGTCCCGGATTCTTCGAATCGGGTCCGGCGGTTTCGGTGGCGCCAGGGCAGTCGATCGCCGATCGACCGCGACAACCGGCAACGAAAGAGGATACGAGGGCTATGCCTGTCGTAACTATGAAGCAGCTGCTCGACAGCGGCGCGCACTTCGGCCACCAGACTCGTCGGTGGAACCCGAAGATGAAGCGGTTCATCTTCACCGACCGCAACGGCATCTACATCATCGACCTGCAGCAGACGCTGACCTTCATCGACAAGGCCTACGAGTTCGTCAAGGAGACTGTTGCCCACGGTGGCACCGTTCTCTTCGTCGGCACCAAGAAGCAGGCCCAGGAGTCGATCGCTTCCGAGGCGCTGCGCGTCGGAATGCCCTACGTCAACCAGCGTTGGCTGGGTGGCATGCTCACCAACTTCTCCACCGTGCACAAGCGCCTGCAGCGCCTCAAAGAACTCGAGGCGATGGAGCAGACCGGTGGCTTCGAGGGTCGCACCAAGAAGGAAATCCTCATGCTCACGCGTGAGATGACCAAGCTGGATCGCACCCTCGGTGGTATCCGTGACATGGCCAAGGTTCCCTCGGCCATCTGGATCGTCGATACCAACAAGGAGCACATCGCCGTCGGCGAGGCGCGCAAGCTGAACATCCCGGTCATCGCGATCCTGGATACCAACTGCGACCCCGACCTGGTCGACTACCCGATCCCGGGTAACGACGACGCGATCCGTTCCGCCGCACTGCTCACCAAGGTCGTCGCCTCCGCGGTGGCCGAGGGCGTGCAGGCCCGCGCGGGCCAGGCTTCCGGCGACGCGAAGCCCGAAGCCGGCGCAGGCGAGCCGCTGGCCGAGTGGGAGCAGGAGCTCCTGTCCTCGGCGACCCCGGCTGCCGAAGCCGATGTCGCCGCCGCGACCGAGGCCCCGGCCGTCGAGACCCCGGCTGAGGCCGAGGCCGACCCGGCGCAGCACACCCCGGCCGACTTCTGAGCTGACCGGTAGCACACTGTTCACCTTGCCGGCCCGTCTGAATTCAGATGCGGTCGGCAAGGTGGCGTAATACCGAACGAAAAACTGCATGGCCTACGGCCGAGAAATCTCTTTCCTTGATTCTCGGCCGCCTCGATCTGGACTGACCAGAGGGTGCGACGAAGGAGTGCCCGGCGGGAGGGAAGATCGAGGTTCCCAGGCCGAGAATCCGCGGCGCCAGCCGCCAAAAATACAGGAGGCTCGCCCCCGATGGCGAACTACACCGCTGCTGATGTGAAGCGGCTCCGGGAGCTCACCGGCTCCGGCATGATGGACTGCAAGAACGCGCTGGCCGACTCCGACGGCGATTTCGACAAGGCCGTCGAGGTGCTGCGCATCAAGGGCGCCAAGGACGTCGGCAAGCGCGCCGAGCGTGCGACCGCCGAGGGTCTGGTCATCGCCAAGGACGGCGTCATGATCGAGATCAACTGCGAGACCGACTTCGTCGCCAAGAACGCCGAGTTCCAGCAGCTGGCCGACGCCATCGTGACCGCGGCCGCCGCGGCCAAGCCGGCCGACCTGGACTCCCTCAAGGCGCTCAAGCTGACCGACGGCACCGTTGACGACGCCGTGCAGGCGCTGTCGGCCAAGATCGGCGAGAAGCTGGAACTGCGTCGCGTCGTGTCCTTCGACGGCGCGGTCGCCACCTACCTGCACAAGCGTGCTTCGGACCTGCCGCCCGCCGTCGGCGTGCTGGTGGAGTACGAAGGCACCGGCGACGCCGCTGCCGACGCCGCGCGTGCCGCAGGCATGCAGGTCGCCGCGCTCAAGGCCAAGTACCTGACCCGCGAGGAGGTGCCCGCCGACGTCGTCGACGCCGAGCGTCGCATCGCCGAAGAGACCGCGCGCGAAGAGGGCAAGCCCGAGGCTGCGCTGGTCAAGATCACCGAAGGCCGCGTCAACGGCTTCTTCAAGGACGTCGTGCTGCTCGAGCAGTCCGCCGTCACCGACTCCAAGAAGACCGTCAAGGCGCTTCTGGAAGAGGCGGGCGTGAACGTGAAGCGTTTCGCTCGTTTCGAGGTCGGCCAGGCCTGATCCGCCTGAACTGACGAAAAAGCCTCTTCGGCGCGGTGTGATGCCGCGCCGAAGGGGCTTTACTCGTGGATCGACCGACCCCACTTCTGGGTGATCGCAACCTGATAGGGCAGGATGGATGCCGCCTGCTCGCCCTGCTCTCGACCTCGCCGAAGGAGACCAACACCCATGACCGACCCGGGTAACGACCGCCCTGGATACAACCGGGTGCTGCTCAAGCTGGGTGGGGAGATGTTCGGTGGTGGTGGGGTCGGTCTCGACCCCGATGTCGTGCAAACGGTGGCCGAGCAGATCGCCGAGATCGTCGAGACCGGCGTGCAGGTGGCCGTGGTGATCGGCGGCGGCAACTTCTTCCGCGGAGCCGAGCTCGAGGAGCGCGGAATGGAGCGAGCCCGCTCCGACTATATGGGCATGCTCGGCACCGTGATGAACAGCCTTGCCCTCCAGGATTTCCTTCAGCAGCAGGGCGTGGACACCCGCGTGCAGACCGCCATCACGATGGGCCAGGTCGCCGAGCCCTACCTGCCGCTACGCGCCAAGCGTCACCTCGAGAAGGGCCGTGTCGTGATCTTCGGCGCGGGCATGGGTATGCCCTACTTCTCCACCGACACCACCGCCGCCCAGCGCGCGCTGGAGATCGGCGCCGACGTGGTGTTGATGGCCAAGGCGGTCGACGGCGTGTTCGACGCCGACCCGCGCGTGGACCCGAATGCGAGCATGTTCACCGAGATCACCCACAAGGAAGTGATCGAAAAGGGCCTGAAGGTGGCCGATGCCACCGCGTTCAGTCTCTGCATGGACAACCAGATGCCGATGCTGGTGTTCAATTTGTTGATCAAGGGCAATATTGCTCGCGCGGTCGCCGGTGAACCCATCGGCACCCTGGTTCGGTCGTGACCCCGCATCCGCGGACGATGACGATGACGATGCTGTGGAGGATTCGGTCGTGATTGATGAAGCGCTCTTCGATGCCGAGGAGAAGATGGACAAGGCCGTCACGGTGGCGAAGGACGACCTGGGCAGCATTCGTACCGGTCGCGCCAACCCTGGCATGTTCACCCGTGTGCTGATCGAGTACTACGGCTCGCTCACCCCGATCACCCAGGTCTCCAGCATTACCGTGCCCGAGCCGCGCATGGTCGTGATCAAGCCCTACGAGCAGAGCTCGCTCGGCCTGATCGAGAACGCCATTCGCAATTCCGACCTCGGCGTGAACCCGACCAACAACGGCGACATTCTGCGCATCTCGGTGCCGCAGCTCACCGAGGAACGTCGCCGCGAGATGGTGAAGATGGCCAAGAGCAAGGGTGAGGACGCCAAGGTCTCGATTCGCAACGTCCGCCGCAAGGCGATGGACGAACTGAGCCGCATCCAGAAGGATGGCGAAGCGGGTGAGGATGAGGTCGGGCGCGCCGAAAAGGAGCTCGACAAGACCACCGCCAAGTATGTGGCGCAGGTCGACGAGCTGGTCAAGCACAAGGAAGCCGAACTGCTCGAGGTCTGAGCGCCAGATCTCGCCAGTCCCGCTCGTGCGGGGGATGAACGGAACGACGAGTTGAGCGACGGGACAATCGTGGCCGAAGACGCCGCCGCCACCGGGGCGGCACCGGATCCCATGCCGGACAAGGTCGAGGAGACCGCGACCGCGGCCACGCCGCAGGGCGAGCAGCCGCCTGCCCCGACTTCACGGGCCGGGCGCAATCTGCCCGCAGCACTGGCCGTGGGGCTGACGCTCGGGCTGTCGCTGATCGCGATCCTGTTGTTCGTCCCGAAGGTGTTCATCGCGGTCGCGGGGCTCGGCGTGGGTGTCGCGACCTGGGAGGTCACCAAGCGGCTGCGCGAAGCCGACGTGCTGGTGCCACGGATTCCGCTGCTGGTGGGCGGTCAGGCGGTGTTCTGGCTCGGCTGGCCGTGGGGGGCGAGCGGGGTGCTCGGCGCGTTCGCCGCCACCGCGCTGGTGTGCATGGTGTGGCGCCTGTTCGATCACGGACTCAGTACCGCGCCGAAGAACTTCCTGCGTGACACCGCGATCGCCTTGTTCACCCTCACCTGGATCCCCTTGCTGGCCGCGTTCTCGACGCTGCTGCTGCTCGAACCCGACGGCAATCTGCGGGTGCTCACGTTCATGATCCTGGTCGTGTGCTCCGATGTCGGCGGCTATGTCGCCGGAGTGCTGTTCGGCAGGCATCCGATGGTGCCCGCGATCAGCCCGAAGAAGTCGTGGGAGGGGTTCTGCGGTTCGCTGGTGTTCAGCGTGATCGGCGGTCTGCTGACCGTCACCCTGCTGCTCGAGGCCAATTCGATGATCGGTGTGGTGCTCGGTGTCGGGCTGGTGGCCGTGGCGACGATCGGTGACCTGATCGAGTCGCAGGTCAAGCGGGAACTCGGCATCAAGGACATGGGGACGCTGCTGCCGGGGCACGGCGGAATCATGGATCGCCTCGACTCGATGCTGCCCTCGGCGTTCGTCTCCTGGCTGGTGCTCAGCGCGCTGGTGTGAGCGTCAGGACTTCTTGGCGGCCTGCCGTAGTTGCAGGATTCGCACCCCGCCGACCAGGCCCATCACCAGCGCGCCCGCGATCAGCGACAGCAATACGGTGATGCCGAGCGGCAGTTCGAAGTGCCAGAACAACAGGTTGGTGCGGACCTTGTCGAGATTCTGGATGATGAAGATCAGCAGCACGATGCCGAGCAGGGCGGCGGCCAGTAAGGCGATCCAGGCGTAGCCGGTGCGCGATCCGTGCACAGCGTCGCGTGGCACCGATACCGCTCGCTTCGCCGGTTCGGCGGGCTTGCCGTGCTTGCCGGTGAGATCGGTCGGCGGCGGGTCGTGATCGGCCGGTGACGCACCGGATTCCGCAGATGTACTCATGGTTCGATCATTGCCGACTGCTATGGCTCGCGCACGCATCTTGTCGATAACGTTGCCCGGCGTCGCAACCCCGACGCCGCGTTTGGGACAATGGTGAAACTATGGCCATCTCCCTGCCCCTCGTGTTCGATGCCCCGCGCCGCGGCATGCCGCCGCGCCACCTCGCCGATCTCGATTCGGACGAACGCAAGGCCGCGGTGCAGGAGCTGGGATTGCCGAAGTTCCGGGCCGACCAGCTGGCCCGTCAGTACTACGGCCGCCTGCAGTCCGATCCGGCGCTGATGACCGATCTGCCCGCCGACGTGCGCGCCAAGGTCGGCGAAACGCTGTTCCCGCCGCTGCTGTCGGTGGTGCGCAATATCGCCTGCGATGAGGGCGATACCCGCAAGACACTGTGGAAGGCGCACGACGGGACGCTGCTGGAGAGCGTGCTCATGCGCTATCCCGACCGCAATACGCTGTGCATTTCCAGCCAGGCCGGGTGTGGGATGGCGTGTCCGTTCTGCGCGACCGGGCAGGCGGGGCTCACCCGCAACCTGTCGACCGCGGAGATCGTCGACCAGGTGCGCGCCGCCGCGGCAGATCTGCGCGACGGCGAGGTGCACGGTGGTCCGGGTCGGCTGTCCAACATCGTGTTCATGGGGATGGGCGAGCCGCTGGCCAACTACAAGCGGGTGGTGAACGCGGTTCGCCGGATCACCTCGCCCGCTCCCGACGGGCTCGGCATCTCGCAGCGGTCGGTGACGGTGTCGACCGTCGGCCTCGCGCCCGCGATCCGTAAGTTGGCCGACGAGGACATGTCGGTGCGCCTGGCGGTGTCGCTGCACACTCCCGATGACGAACTGCGCGACACCCTGGTTCCGGTGAACAATCGCTGGTCGATCGCCGAAGTGCTCGACGCCGCACGGTATTACGCCGACAAGTCCGGGCGCCGCGTGTCGATCGAATACGCGTTGATCCGCGATATCAACGATCAGCCGTGGCGGGCGGACCTGCTCGGCAAGAAGCTGCACAAGGCGCTCGGCCCGCTCGTGCACGTGAACTTGATCCCGCTCAACCCGACACCGGGTAGCGAGTGGGATGCCAGCCCGAAGCCGGTTGAGAAGGAGTTCGTGCGCCGGGTGATCGCCCAGGGTGTGTCGTGCACTGTGCGTGATACCCGCGGCCAGGAGATCGCCGCCGCCTGCGGCCAGTTGGCGGCCGAGGGCTGAGCTCGCTCATGGGCGGTATCCCAGCTTGGCGACTCTCCCTTCTTCACGGAAGCTTCTCTCCACTATGCACGTCGACCGGAGAAGTTCGATCCAACTACCGAAGTTCCGGGTGGAGAGCACATCGACCTACTCACATGGGCACTGCCGATGATTCGGTCACCTTCGAAGTGCCCGGCGACCGCGCGATCGTAGGTGTTAGCGGGCCGCTCGCTGATCCGCACATCAGGGGCACATGCGCCCTGGCCACGCGTTTGGCCCGAGCCCGACGGATCCGCCTACTCCGGCTCATGTTCCGATCGTGTGCCCGCGCCCGGGGCGGCAGCACGACCGGCTGGCCCACCAAAGGTGGCGAGCAGGCGGCGCTCCGCTGGAACGGCACCCGGCACCACCGCCAACGCTCTGTCCGCCGAATCGCTGCGCGAAGTCGGGTGTCGACATCAGCGCCGAGACCCCGAAATCGATCGACCCGGTTCTGCTGGCCTCGGCCGACCTGGTCATCACGCTCTGGTGGAAGCCCACCTCGACCCGGCCGACGGAGTGCGGATCCTCAACTGGGACAACGACGAACCCTCCGAATGTGGCTTGGATCGGCGGGTTAGCATCGACGAACTGCCCTGACCCGTCGGCGCGGAAACGCGTAGTGGAAGGAAATGTCGCCGACCGCAGAGGGTCCCGGCGGTGAACTGACTCGCAGTGGCTGGAAGTCTTGTCGGGGACCACGACGGAGCGCTCGGTCACCGGGGGAGAATGCCACCTATAGCTGCGGTGCATAATGTCGAGGTGGCGACAGTGGTGGCTTTGCATGCCCATCCCGACGACGAGATCTTGCTGACGGGAGGCACCCTCGCGAAGCTGGCAGATGCCGGCCACCGCACCGTCATTGTGGTCGCCTGCGACGGACACATGGAACAGTTCGACCAGCTGGTCGCGCCGCGACTATGTGAGTTGCAGGCCAGCGCAGGGATCCTCGGCGTGGTCAGGGTCGAGCATCTCGGCTATGCCGACAGCGGACACGGACCGATCCTGTATCCGAACCCGCCAGGCCGAACACTTTTCGCTCGCGCCGACCTCGAAGAGGCCGCCGAACGGTTGGCAGCGATTTTGCGGGAAGAATGCCCCGAGGTGTTGCTCAGCTACGACCGCCACGGCGGTTACGGTCACCGTGACCACGTCCGTATTCACGAGCTCGGTGCGATGGCGGCGGCAAAAGCGGGAGTGCCTCGGGTGCTGGACGCGACACTGCCGCGGGAGCTGCTGGTGAAGCTCGTCGCGCCGGCCCGGCTGTTCGGGTACGCCGCCACGGCGATCCGCGGCGGTTTCACCGCCCGCTCCGATATCACCCACCGGATAGACGTTCGTGCGTTCGCTGCACAGCGGCTGGCAGCCTTGGCGGAGCACCGCTCCATTCTCGAGGGTGGTGGCCGATTCGCCAGGATCGCTCGGGGGCTGTGTTGGATCCCCGCGCCGGTGCGGACGCGTTTGTTCCGCTGGGAATGGTTCGCCGAGGAAGGGATCAGCCCTGACGTGGCCGGTCCGCTCGACAGCATCTTCGCGACGCCGCCGCGCTGCCACCGCTGATGAAGGCGATCGCGGCGACGACCGCGCTGACTGGTGAAGTCATCCACCCGAGACACGGTCTCAGAGCAGTTTTCGGTAATCGCCAGACTCTGGATACTTCTGGGCATGCCATTCTGAAATAAATCTCGGTGCCCACCAGTTCCGGGTTCCCATCAGCATCATTAGTGCGGGAGCCAGGATCATTCTGATAAGAGTGACATCAGTCAGGACCGCAAGGGTCATGCCGACCCCGAACAGTTGAAGAAATTCAACGCGAGACATCGCGAGAGTCATGAACACGATAGACATCACCAATGCGGCGGGGACGAATACTCTGGCGCTGGCCGATACGCTCGAGACGATCACATTCGCCAAGTCGTCCGGTGAGCGACTGGATTTCATCCATTCTCGACGGAAACTTGCCAGTAGAAACACCTCGTAGTCCATCGATAGCCCGAAGGTAATGCAGAAGACCAGGACGGGGGTCATCGAATCGATGTATCCCGTGGCTGTGACGCCGAGATAACTGGCGAGATGCCCTTCTTGGAAGATCCACACCAAGGCGCCGAAGGGAGCGGCCAGCGAGAGGGTGTTCAGAACAACTGCTTTTAGAGGTAGCACGACGCTGCCGGTAAATAGGAACAACAAGAAAAGTGTAACCGAGATCATTATCAGGACGGCATAGGGAAGTCGGTTCCCCACCGATTGTACCGAGTCGATGTTCATAGCCGCGAACCCGCCCACCAGAACCGGGCCCGGTGATTCGACTGCTCGGATATCGGATAATTGTTTCTTACCTTCATCGGAGTACGGGTCGACCGCCGATGCCACCGTCAGGACAGCGTCCCCGGATTCGACCCGAGGATCCATGGGTCCGCTCATGCGCAGGCCGTCGGAGAAGAAAGTGTTATTCGCTTTCACGAATTTGACACCGTCGATCTTGGAGATATCCGCGGAATATTTCGTCAGCCTGTCGTCATGCCCCAGTACTGTCGGTAGCACGATCTGGACGGATGATTGCGAGTCGACGCTGAACTGTTCGCGGATGATGTCCCCGACTTGTCTGCTGGGAATGGATGCCGCGAGCACGCGATCATCGGGGTACCCGAAGTTCACAGAGATGAAGGGTGCGCACACTGCAAGGAGCGCCGCGATGCTCACCAAGGCGGACAAGATCGGTCTTCGGACTGCGATCTTGGTCAGTTCGATCAGTCGTGGCTTCTTGCGCAGTCTCGACCAGAACGGCAGCGACGAATTCGGAAGCAACCGGCGGACATTGGGCTTGTCGATCCTGTCCCCGATGACGAGCAACACCGCCGGAACCAGGATGAGCGAAGTGAGCGCCGACGCCAGGACAACCGCAAGACCGACGTAAGCGAAGGATCTCAAGAAGAACTGCGTGAACACCAACAGTCCTGCAAGGCCGGCACCGACTATGCACGCCGAGTACAGGACTGTCCGCCCGGCCGCACGCATCGTGGCGACGACGGCCGCCTCGGTGGCCAGTCCCCGTGTGCGCTCCTCCCTGTATCTGGTGACGATCAGCAGGCTGTAGTCGATGGCCAGCGCCAACCCGAGGACGGTGGCGACGTTCAATGAAAATATCGATACTTCGAATAATTCGGCGGACAGACGCAGAATCCCCAAGGTGATCACGATCGAGCACAGGCCGCTCAGGATCGGAAGCGAGGCCGCGACGACACCGCCGAATACAAATATCAGAACGATCAGTGTTGCCGGTACGGCGAGACGGTCCGCGCGGGAAATATCCTCTCCCGCGACTTGACTCGCGTCGATGAGGAATCCGTAGGTGCCTCCGATACGAATCGTGGTGTCTGTGAAACTCATGGCATCGATATCTGCTTTGATGGATCGTGCCGCTGCATCGTCCTTCGCGGTCGCGAGAATTACCGCATCATTCCCCGACCTTCCGCGTAGCGCTCTGGCCTCGTCTGGTGATGCGGCCGTCCAATACGATGTGACGCCGGTGGTACCTGCAGTGCCTTTCGCAAAGTTCACGATGCTCTTGCCTGCCTTGATAGCGGACGCACTATCGACTCCACTATCGGAGGAAACCATTATGACCAGGCTGGGACTTATGCCTCGGCGATGTTCGTAGACGTATTCCGCCGCTTTGACAGATTCGAGATCGGACGACAGGAATCCGCCCGGCTGCAAATGCTGTTGAACACCCATGCCGAAAAGTCCGCAAATGGCGGTGACACCACTGACAAGTGCGATAGCGAGCCACGGTCGCCTGACTATGCACATCAAGACTCGGACGAGCACGATCTTCTCCCGGCAGGATCAGGCAGCGTTTCCAATTGGTGACTGCACATTATACTGTCCGGTCCGTCACAAGTTAGCCGCAAACCTGGCCTCTCGGTTCCGTCGCATCTCCTTGATAGCGGAAATAACATCGACAGCCGCCTCCGGTCCTCCGACCGAGACTCCGGTTTCCAGATTCACCACGCCACGATCGGCGAGAGTCTCGAGTTTGTCTTGGACCCCGGACCGTGAACCCGCGATGATGAAGCGGTCGCGCAGATAGTCCCAGACACCGAATTCCTGCGCCAATTCCACATACCGTGCGCGCATGGTGTCCGGCTGGCGTCCGTGAAGTCTCAGGTCATAGCTTGAGGCGAGTCGGCGCATTCCATCGTGCAGGGAGGCGGTACGAACTTCGATGCCATGTCACCGCGCGCCAGATGGTGGGCGAAGGAGGCTACGAGCCATCCCGTCTCTCTCATCGCCACCTCAGGATCGCCGATCCTGACAGCACCGCAGTTCCACCACAGATCGAGAGTCGCGGCGTGTCCGAGCCCGATCAAAGTGTGACTCTTGCCTGTCCCGGGCGGCCCGATCAGACACAAATTATGTTGGGCCCGAACCCATTCCAGCGTGGCGAGGTAATCGAACGTGGCCTGCGGGATCGAGGAAGACCCGACGTCGAACCCGTCGAGAGTCTTGGTCACCGGGAACGCGGCGGCCTTGAGCCGGTTCACGGCGTTGGAGGCGTCGCGGGCGGCGCATTCGGCCTCGATCAGAGTCCGCAACACTTCCTCGGGCGCCCAACGTTGCAGCTTCGCGGTCGCGAGGACCTCAGGGGCGTCGCGGCGGACGGTGGACAGCTTCAACCGCCGCAGGCCCGCGTCGAGGTCCGCGGCCAGCACCGGAACCTGTTTGGCTGCTACTCGTTTCGATGGTGTGGTCACGACGCGTCCTCCTCTCGGCTGATCTTGTAGGCGTCCAGCGACCGGGTCCCCGCGACCGGCAGATCGACCACCAGAGCGTTCCCGGCCGGACGCGGATGCGGTGCGCCCGCGCCGGCAGCGAGGATGGAACGGACGTCGGCGGCGCGGAACCGTTTGAACGCGACCGCGCGACGCAGCGCGGCGACCAGGTCGTCATGGCCGTGAGCGTCACCGAGAGCCAGAAGTTCACCGAGCTCCGCGCCCAGGCGGGTGTTGCCGGCGGCGGCCGACCCGACGAGGAACGCTTGCGCGTCGATGCCGAGGGCGCAGAACTGTTGTTCTGTCACGGTTTTGGGGCGCGGGCCCCGGTTCTGCGTGGGGCGGGGCTGGTCGTAGTGGTCGTCGTTGATCGAGACCTCGCCGGGAGCGAGGAGTTCGTGCTCGGCGACGATCACCCCGCTGTGGTCTTCGACCACGAGCAGCGAACCGGAGTCGATGACCAGGTTCACGTGGTGGCCGATGAACCTGTTCGGCACCGAGTAACGGGCCGATCCGTAACGGACACAAGACAATCGGTCGACCTTGCGGCGCGCCGATGTCGCACCGACCGGCAGTCGCAGCGACGGCAGGTCGGTGAGGAGTTCGCGTTCGACGGCCAAACGATCGTCGGGGACCGCCGCGATCTCGGAGTGGATCGTCGAGTTCACCTCCGCGCACCAGGTTTTCGCTGCCGCGTTGGCTCGGGCGAGGCTCAGTTCCCGGCCCGCGAGGCCTGCTTCGGTCAGCAGCGGGACCGCCAAGTCGGTTTGGGCGTAACCGCAGAGGCTCTCCACGATTCCTTTCGACTGCGGGTCCGCGGCGTGACACCAGTCGGGTTCGAAGCCGTAATGGGTTGCGAACCTGACGTATTCGACAGTCGGGACCATCACTCCGGCCACGACACCGCCTTTGAGACAGCCCATCCGGTCGGTGAGGACTTTCGCGGGGACACCGCCGAGTTCGTCGAACGCTTCGGCGAGCATGGCCAGGGTGGTGGACTGGCGTTGATCGGCAGCGAAGCGGGTGAACCGCCACCGCGAGAACGCCAACACCGCGCAGAACAGCTGCAACCCCGGTGCGGCTTCGGCCCAGTCCATCACCAGGTACTCGCCCGGAGTCCAGGTCGCGGGGCGGCGTCCTCGATGATTATCGTTGCGCCACAACATTTTCTGTTGCGCGACCAAGCGCCGGAAGTTGCGGGGTGAGCCCTGGTACCCGGCGACGCGAGCGATTGGCAGCAGTCGTTTCGCTGAGATCCGGCCGCTGGATTTCTTCACTCGTTCGGCGACCAGACCGGTCACGGCCTCGTAGTTGCGGGGCCGGGCTGGCCGGGCGGGCGATTTCTGGCCGGTCTGGGCGGCTTCGGCGGCGTCGATGACGCGTTTCACGGTTTTGTGGGTGGTGCCGCACATTTGCGCGGTAGCTCGGTAGGTTCCGGTTTCCCGGTAGGCGGAAATGATGTCCATTCGTTCCCTCTCGGACTTCAATGGAGCTCCCTGGGTTGGTGCTCGGTGACAGTTGGCGCTATCACCGTCACCGCCCAGGGCCTGTGCTCCGGGTCGACACACGGTCAACCCGCCGAAGGGGGTGGGGACTTTTAGGTGGCCACCAGTGGTGACCTACACGTGGCCACCAGTGGGGACTTTCTCATGGCCAGGGACACGGCCTCTCAGGTTCCCTGGACCAGGCTCGCCAGCAATACCGCGACGGTCCGAGCATCGCCGCCCTGGCACGTCAGCTGAACTATGCACCGCCGGTATCGGCATCGTGGCGCGTGCCGATGTCGAGATGTGAGGTCATCAGGCCCAGAGCGTAATGGGGTTCTGCCGTCGGGGAACGGTCTTGTCGACGAGTTCGGCGAGAATGTCCGGGTCGTCGACCAGTTGACCCTGGATCCCGTAACGGTCACCGAAAGGCCCGATGAAGTCGTGGATCCGAATCACCGCGCGGGTGATTCCCGCATGGGCGACTACCGCGAAGTCGACGCCGTGCCAGTTCGCTGGTCTGAATTTCCAGAAGACCCGTGCGGAGCCGAGTAACTCATCATCGGACATGCCGTGGTAGTAGCCGCTGCCGGTGCGGGTGTGCACACCTCCGCCCCAGGGAGTTTCGTCCCAGGTAGCCGGGCGGTTGGCCCATTTCCCCAGTGTTATGAGCATCAGTCGACGGGTCGTCGGCAACGAGTACTGCGATGCCTCATCGTCGGTCCGCATGTGCGGGTCGACCGGCAAGTCTTTTCGCGGCACCACTTTTCGCAGCTTCTCGCCATTGCGCTGTGGCGAGGTATGGCCCGCTGCATGCCACCATCGGGCGGCTTCGGCCTCGCGCCCGCTGAGCCGAAGCCGGATCGCGAGGTTGTGCATGGCGTTGGTGTCGCCGGTTTCGGCGGCACGCTGATACCAGTATTTGCCGTCTTCGAATCTGCGCTGGATTTCGCTGACCACCGCGACGTTGTACATCGCACCGGGATTCCCGGCCTCAGCGGCGAGGCGCCACCACTGTTCGGCGTGCTCGAGATCTTTCGCGCGGTGGAATCGTTGCGCCAGCTCGATCATTGAGTCGACGTCGCCCTGCTGTGCGGCGTCGAGGACCGCTAGTGCGTCGACATCGACGGGATCAGCGACTGCAGGTGCTGCCGACGTGGTGGGTGGAGCGAACAGTCTCAGCGCGTGCGCCGAATTGTGAACTCGGCATTGTGGTTCCGGCTGGCTACGGCCCCTCAGTATCTTGGCCGTGCTGGCGTAGAGCTGATCGAGGGTGAGATCGGTGTCCGTCGCGGCGGCCAGCAGGGCCGCGGTGAATGCGGTGTGGCGGCCGTCTGTCGGTGCCAATGAGGGTTTGTTCTTGGGGGACGAGGTGAGTACGTACGTACCCTCGATGTTTTGGGTCTCGAACGTGACGAGGTCGGCGGACGTGCTCATGGTTTCGATGGCGTTGCCGGAGAAGCAACAATCCAGAATGACGATACGCGCCTGCGCGCGGCTCTTGCTGATGTGGCGTTTGACGACGCCGAACGGCACCGAACTCAGTTCGATCTGGTCGGGGTCACTGTCGGGCAAAACCAGATGCAGGTTTCCCGCTTGATCCAGCTTTCCGTGCCCGGAGAAATAGAACAGTAGAACATCTTCGGCCTCGGCCGCTGCCTGGGTGATCGCGGTTCCGACTTGTCCGGGCATGCTCGGGTTGTGCAGGACGGTGCAGTGTTGCTCGGCTACCGCGCCACCGGATGGCGAGGTCAGGCGTTCGGCGAGGTCGTTGATGTTGTTGGCGACGGCGGGCAGATCATGGAAGTCGGGGTGTGAGAAGCGGCTCGCCCCGATCAATACCGTGCGCCACCCGTTGCGGTCCGCGGCACCGGTCACTGCTCGGCCCGGTAGTCGAGGAGCTGGCGCAGGAGTTTCTCGACGTCGGTTCCCGCCCCGACACCCTTCGCGTCAATCGTCATCTCGCCGTCGCCGCGGGTGAACGTCAGTTTGATGTCGGACTGTCGGACGGTGAACCACGTCGACAACGAACTCGCCAGCGCGGTGAGGGTGCCACCCGTGCCGACGGCGACGACGAGGACTTCGGCGAGCCCGCCCATCTCGCCATCGCGAATAGGGCTGTCCACCAATGTCACCCGACCGCGCAACGCCCGGTCGTCGTTGAACCACTCGTGCAGGTCGAACAGATCGTCGGCACCGCCGCTGGTGTGGAGCGTGAACTCGCTCTGCGTATCAACCACCGCACCATATTGCCACGGGCGCGACGACGTCGAAACCTGATCGGTGCACTGATTATGTTGCCGCCCAGCAACTTCCGTGTCATCAGCGCGACCGGGCGGCTCGGCTCTGGTGGTACTCCACAGCTTTGGCCAGGTCATCGAAACTGCCGACCTGGCCCACCACCGCCTGAAGATGTTCACGCACCTCGGCAGGAGTGGCGTAGAAGAACTCGCGGCGCTGGTTAACGAGGTTCACCCGCCGGTCGGCGAGTCGCTGATGCAACTGGTCTCTGATGCCGACCGCGTCCTTGTCGTAGAACATCGTGTGCATGTCGTACTTGAACGGCACCGAGGTGTTGCCGAGTTCGCGGATCCGGTCCTCCGGGTCGAACCGCCGGGTGAGGCCGATCATTACCATGTCCTTGAACGCCCCGATATTCGATAGCACGTAGACGAATCCGGCCCGGTAGTTGTCGGCACGATCCTGGATCGTCGCGATGTCGCTCTCGAGCTTCGCCAACAGACCGCGTAGCTGATCGGCGTCGGCGGACCGTGCCTTGCCGATCGCCTCCAGCGCGGCGAGGGATTCACGGTAGCGCCGTTGCTCCTTCTCCAATCGTTCCCGCTCCCTGGACAATTCAGTGTGCGCTCGCCGTTCCTCGCGCAGCCGATCGCGTTCCTCGCGCTCGTGCTCCTTCTGCCGCGCGAGAAACTCCAGGTAGTCGGCCGTCATCTCGAGTTCGCGGCAGCGCAGCGAGTGGTAATGGACGGACACCCGCAGCTGCATGGTCTTGCCGAGGCGTTCGATCGTGGTGGCGATCTTGTTCAGTCGAGTCAGCGCGCTGGTCAACTTGTACGGCTTGAGACTGCGGACGAGGTTGTCCGCTTCGGCGTTGTATGCCCGCAACATCAACTTCGAGTACTCGCGGACCATCTTCCGTCCCTCGGTGACCGAACCGTTGACGGTCCACGTGGTCGATGCCTCGATCGCACCACCGTCGCGGCGCGCCATCGCCTTGATCTCGCCTTGCAACAGCTCCAGCGCCGTGCGGTAGGCCATCGAGTCCGAGAGCGGATGGCGGTACTCGTAGATCCCGATCTCCTGCAGCACCTGCTCGTCGCGGGTGCTGATCACCTCAGCGCGCAGGGCGTCCAGCATGGCCTGATCGTCGGTTACTTGAGTGGCGAGCTGGTCGCGCAGCTGCTGCAGTTGCGCTGTTTCGAGCCCTCCCAGCGCCGTCAATTGTGCTCGGAGCCGTTGATTCTCGGCTATCGCGTCGGCGAGTTCGGCGGACTGGCGCTTCGCCAGCGCGCGTGCGCCGAACAACGGCACTTTCGCGGTCGATGCGCCCGGGTTCGGCGCGGCAGGTGCGGCGGCCATCCTGTTGTCGGTCCATTCGATGCCGTTCCAGTACCTGAGGTAGTCGGCGTCGGAGGGGTCCCGGTACCAGTTCGGTGGTGTGTTGCTCATCGTATTTCCCCCTGGCTCTGTCGGCTCCTTCGAGGATGCCAGAACGAGCCTTGGTGGTCGACGGGTTGTCCTCGGCTCGGACGACGAGGCGCGGCCCCCGGGGGCGAGCTGTCGGCCCGATGGAAAAGTAAGGGCTACAATCTCTTTCGAGTCCGAGATGCGTGCGGGGATGGCGCTATTGGTGATCTGTGTTCATGGAATGGGGAATCGTGTACTCAGCGGAGATCAACCGTAGGCAGCCGGCGTTGTTGATGTTGCTGGTAGATCAGTCGTTCTCGATGTCGGAGCCCGCGGGGCAGGGGCAGGGCACGAAGGCTGATGTGCTGGCGCTGGCGGTGAACAACTTGCTCGGCAACGCCGTGCTGCTGTGCAGTCGCGGCGGCGAGCGGATCTACAACTACTTCGAGGTCGGGGTGGTGGGGTACGGCGCGAAGATCGGGCCGATCCTGCATGGCGCCGATGCCGACCGGCGGGTGTTGCCGGTCTCCGAACTCGCTGAGAATCCGCGCCGGGTCGATGCGGTGACCCGGCGAGTGCCCGATGGTGCGGGCGGCGTCGTCGCGGTGAACCAGCAGATGCCGGTGTGGGTGGATCCGCTGTCGGATGGCGCTACACCCATGGTGTCGGCACTGACCTACGCCGAACCGGTGATCGCGTCGTGGTGCGCGGAGCATCCGTCGAGTTTCCCGCCGATCGTGATCAATGTGACCGACGGGGCCAGTACCGATGGTGACCCGCGCGACGCGGCCGACCGAATCCGCGCCCTGTCCACCGACGACGGTGCGGCCCTGGTGTTCAACCTCCACTTGTCGGCCTTCGGTGGGCAGTCGGTGACCTTCCCGGACACTGCGGCGGGTTTGAGCGACCCGAACGCGCAGCGACTGTTCGAGGCTTCGAGCATTCTGCCGCCGTCGATGCTGGAAGCGTCCGCGTCACTCGGGTATTCGGTGAACGCGGGCTCGCGCGGGTTCCTCTACAACGCCGACGTCACGATGGTGATCGACTTCCTCGACATCGGTACTCGCGCGGTCACTCCGACCGGGCTGAAGGAGCTCATGAGCCCGGCCGCCGATGACCTGGTTTCGGATGACGGTGACGATGCGGCCGATGACGGCCAAGACGGGAGTACGCGCGCACACGGCGACGCCCCGACCTGGTAACCGCCCCGGAACACGTTCGGGCACAGGGGGATACGATGACAAATACTCCAGCGGCGCGCCTGGCCACCCGGCACAAGGAAGGACGCGACCCGGACGAGAACGATGATCGCGCGATCGGTGGCACCGGGTCGCGCTTCGCGCTCGCCGACGGCGCGTCGACCACCGCTCGTGCCGAGGAGTGGGCGGAGCTGCTGGTAGCCGCCTACGCGATCGATGGCGCGGACATTCTAGAACTCGCCGTGCTGGATGCACTCAGGTCGCACTGGCGGGAACGGGTCGACACGGCAGGGCTTCCCTGGTACGCCCAAGAGAAGCTGCGGCGCGGCGGCGCGGCGACATTTGTCGGGGTGGATATCGACGTGGCGCGGCAGCGGTACCGAGCGATCGGGATCGGCGACGCGTGTTTGCTGCACCTGCGTGACGGAGAGCTGATCACAGCGGGTCCGCTAGATCATCCGCGCCAGTTCGGTCGCACCCCGGCCCTGATCACCACCCATTCCGGGGATGTCTCCCATCGGGCGGCGCTCTGGGAACACGGCGACGACTACGCGGGTGGTGATCACCTCGTGCTCGCCTCCGATGGTCTGGCGAAGTACCTGCTGGAACAGAAACGCGGTGGTGCGCTCATCGACGTGAGCACGATCCCCGGTGACGACGACGAGTTCCGGACGTGGGTGGAGCACGCGCGCCGCGCCGGCATGGACAACGACGACACGACGATCTGCGCGGTGCGACTATGAGATTGCCGAGCCTGCTGAATTACCAAAGTGCGGTGGCCAATCCACCGATCGCTTTCCGCCATGTCGACCTGCTTCGAACCGGTGAGCCCGTGCGCAACGCGCAGGGCATGCCGTCAGTCGCCTCGGGCGGGTTCGCGGCGACGTTCGCCATCGACAGCGCTTCGAAACAGCGCTTCGCGGTGCGCTGTTTCCACAAGCAAGGCCATGATGAGCGCCGACTGCGCGAACGCTACGAGCACATTTACCGGTTCGTCGCTGGCCATCCGAATCTGACGTTCCTGATCGATGCGGTGTACCAAGCCGACGGGATCATGGTGAACGGCACGGGTTTTCCGACCGTGCGCATGCGATGGTCGACCGGTGAGATGCTCGGCGTGTGGGTGGAGGACTGGATCGAGGGCGACCAGGATCCGGTCGCAATCGAGACGGTGCGGGTCGCGATCGCGGACGCGGTCGTCGCGTTGCGCGCCGCGGGCGCCGCGCACGGCGATCTCCAGCACGGGAACATCCTCGTCGGCCGGGACCTTTCGATCACCCTGATCGACTACGACGGCATGTTTGTCGATACGTTCGCCGGTACCGGGTTGCCGGCAATCGAACAAGGTCACCGCAACTATCAGCATCCCGGTCGCGGTGGCCGTTTCGACAGTGGCATCGACACTTTCGCGGCCGCGGTTATCGATGTCTCACTGCGGGCGCTACGGCACCAGCCATCGCTGTGGGACGACTTCGGCGGTACCGGCGAGAACCTGATCTTCACCGCACGGGACTTCGTCGACCCGGAGAACTCGCCGTTGTTCGCCGCGCTCGCCCGCATCAGCGGAGTCGCCGACGCTGCCGCTGCGTTGAAGCGGGCCTGCCGAACCGACTACGACTACGTCGAATCCGTCTTGGCGGGAACCGGGGCGGGCGCACCGACTGCGGGCGGTTTCGAACTGGCGCTCGGTCAGTTCGTCGCGGGCAGCGAACGTGACGAGCTGCTGAACCGTGCGGGTGAGACCATCACCGTCTACGGGAGAATCCAGTTCGGCATCGTCAACAAGGGATTCCAGGGCCGCGATGTGGCCTTGATCAACCTCGGTGACTACCGGCGGGGCGATTTCACCATCGTCGCCCACGACGGCGTCGCACGTCAGCTCTTCGACAAGTACGGCAGCCACAGCACGCATGGAAAACGCCTCCTGCCGAAGCTGAAAGGCTGGCAGATCGCGATCACCGGCACCGTCGTGACCTATGTGAACAAGGGCGTGCCTGTCCCGCAGATCGAACTCGTGCGGGTCGGCCTGCTACGCAATCTCACCGATCAACAGATCGCCGCGCTGAAATCCCCGCCACCCGCTGTCGCACCAGCACCACCCAGGCCTACCAGGGCACCGAAGAGCGCGGGCGCGCCGCCGATTCCGTCGTCGACGCGAGCTGCGGCGGTTGTGCCGCCCACAGATCGTTCAGCGGCACAGGCGCGCAGACAGGCCGAGCTGAGCAGGTTGTACGAAAACCCTGCCATGAGGGTGCGTCCCCCGGCGGCTCCGGTGCGAACGAGCTCGCCGTCCCCTGCCCCGCCGAGTACCCCCACACCGGACACAGCACCCAAGCAGCCGCGGACATCGCGGTCCGCGCGCCCGGCGCCTACCAATTCGGCCGTACGATCGGCGCCTCCCAACCAGGCCGCGCGCCCATCGCCTGCTGCTGATCCGGCAGCACGCCCGGCACCTCCCAATCCTGCCCCCCGGCCGACGTCTCTCAGCCCCGCTGCCCGGTCGGTGCCTGGCACTCCTGCCGCACGCCCATCGCAGGCTATCCCGGCAGCACGGTCGACACCCGCAACTACGGCCGAATCGTGGTGGGCCCCGCATCTCCCTCCGTCATCGCACCGTCCGGCCGCTCCGCCGCCCCCTCCTCGGCCACCACAGCCACCCCCACCCGTCACATGGCACCCGCCGGTGAACCACCCGGGACACCAGCGGTTGTCGGTGCGTTGGGACTGGATGGTGTTCGGGCTCGCGATCCTGGGTTTGCTGACCCTGACGATCCTGGTGGTCTAGGTGACGATCAACGCACGTGAATACGCCGTGGTCGTCCGCGAACGGGGCGGTAGTTCCGTCGAGAACAAGACCGCCGAGATAGCGGGCTATCAGATCGACGGTCGGCTGATCCACATCAGCTACGCACGCGGCGGCACCTATCGCTACGGCCGTGACCGGGTCTACCTCGCGAACCACCCACGACAACTACCACCGGACCAGGGGACCGAGATCCTCGCCGACGGTGTGCTGTGTGACAGTTCCGGTGGCGCTTACCTTTTCGACACTCCCGATGGTGGCTGGTGGCACATCTTCGCCCGGGACGGGACCTGGCATGCGCGCCCCGCGAGCGAGGTCGAGGTCGTTCGCAACGGCGCCGCGATTGCCGAATCTGCTGCGGTACTGCGGTATTGGCGCGAACTTGCGGGTCTACTGCCGGAGGCGGGCCATCTCCTGCGGGAGGGGCTCGACCACCTCACCTTCCTTCACCCTGACAGCGTGCTGCATAGGTTTCTCACCGGCGCACGCCTGGAACAGCGCGACGACGCGCCCGATCCGCGAATCTACCCGTTTCACACCAATCCGAGTCAGCGCAAGGCGATCGACAACGCGCTGCGATTTCCGATCTCGGTGGTGGACGGCCCGCCCGGCACCGGCAAGACACAGACCATCCTCAACCTGATCGCCAACATCTTGCTCGATGAGTCCAAGACCGTGGCGGTCGTGTCCTCGAACAACGCCGCGGTCGAGAACGTGCGCGACAAGCTCATCGACGTCCAAATCGGCTATGTGGTAGCCGATTTGGGCCGGTCGGAGAAGCGGCGGGAGTTTCTCGGCAGAGGTACCCAGGACAACCGGAACAGGCTTGTCGCGCGCCTTGTCGCGACCGAAAGGGGCGAGATCGGCTCGGCCGAGGAGATCGCCACCCTGGATCGGCGGTTACGCCTCCTCCAAACCACGCAGGGCGAACTCGCCCAACGGCGATCCGAGCGCGACGGTTACCTGCTCGAACGCGAACACTTCATGACCCACTTCGATCGGCAGTCGCTGCCGGACGAGCGGTTGTTGCCGGTGCTGCGCTGGCCCGCGGACAAGATCCTGGACTACATCGCCGACACCGATCCCGGCCTGGCCCAGCCGGGCGTGCTACCCGAGGCCGTCGACCGGATCATCCACTGGATCAGATACCGGTCGATGCGAGCGGTCGACGCCAGCGACGTCGAGGTCGTCCTGCGGCTGCAACGACTGTACTTCGACAAGAGGATCGCCGATCTCGATGCCGAGATCGGCCGGCTCACCAGCACGTTGAGCTCCGCGAAGTTCGACGAGCTGATCGATCGACACCGCGAGCGCTCGCTGCGGTGGCTCACCGACCGCTTGCGTGACCGCTACGCCCAGCACCGGCCGGGTATCTACGGTCACAACTACCTGCGCGAGTGGCAGCGGTTCAGCCGCGACTATCCGGTGATCCTCAGCACGTGTCATTCCCTGCAGCGCAGCATCGGGCGCGGCAGGATGCTCGACTATCTCATCATCGACGAAGCCTCGCAGGTGAATCTGCTCGAGGCCGCGAACGTGCTCGCCTGCTGCAAGAATGTGATTGTCGTGGGGGATGTGAAACAGCTGGCCCACATTCCGGGTCTCGAGTCGAAGGATTGTCCGCCCCCGCCGCATCCCGTGTACGACTTCCACCGGAACAGCGTCTTGTCCGCGTTGATCGAGCTGTACGGGGATGCGCTGCCGCGCACCATGCTCCGCGAGCACTATCGATGTCATCCCGACATCATCGGATTCTGCAACAGCAAGTTCTACGACGACGAGCTGATCACCTTCACCACCAGCACCCCCGGCTGGGAATCGATGATCGTCGCGCGGACCGTCGAAGGCAATCACATGCGTCGCCACAGGGAGAGCCGGTCCAACCAGCGAGAGATCGACGTGATCGAACGCGAGATCCTCCCGACGTACTGTGCCGACTTCGCGGCGACGGACATCGGCGTCACCACGCCCTACCGCAAGCAGGTCAGCAAGGTCACAGACGCGCTCCTCGGTGCGGTCGAAGCAGACACGATCCACCGATTCCAAGGTCGGGAGAAGGACGTGATCGTGATGACCACGGTCCTCGACGAGACATCGGACCCCGAAGAGAAGGGCGGGCTCGGGTTCCTCGACGACCCACAGAAGATCAATGTCGCCGTCTCGCGGGCGAAGAAGCGCTTCGTGCTCGTCACCAACCACGACATGCTGCCGCGCAGCAGCAATCTGCGCGACCTCATCGGCTACATCGGCTACCGGAACCCGGGCAGCACCGTTTTCGACAGCTCGATCGTCTCGGTATTCGACCTGCTCTACCGCGACTACTCCGCGCGACTGCGACCGCTCATGTCCCGAATTCGGCGACGTTCCCGATTCCTGTCCCAGGACATCATCGCCACGGTGCTGGAAGAGGTTGTGCAGGAACAGAATTACATGGGTCTCGGCATCCGGGCCGAGGTACTAGTTCGAAACCTACTGCCCGACATAACCAAGCTGACAGTCGCTGAGGCACGGTTCGTGAACAATCGCGCGAGCTTCGACTTCGTCGTATTCAACCGTGTCACCCGTCGATGGGTCTGCGCGGTCGAGGTCGACGGATACGAATACCACGAGAACAACCCGGACCAGCTGGCCCGCGACGCGCTGAAGAACAAGGTCTGCGTCAAATACCGCATCCCGCTGCTGCGCCTACCCACCACCGGTAGCGCCGAAATACCCCGCATTCGAGCCTCTCTCGACAGGGTGCTCACACCCGGGTTCAACATTGGCGGGTTGCTATGATGCCAGATTGTGCGTTGAAACTGTTGATTGGTCTAACCGCACATACGGACAGTAATTTTCGGCCGTTGAGGGGTCACTGCATACTCCCGACGATGAGCTGCGGGATACCTTTGGTTCCGGTGAACAACCGTTGGTCGGTGGCCGAAGTCCTGGGCGCGGCACGGTATTACGCGGATAAGTCGGGTCGTCGAGTGTCGATCGAGTACGCGTTGATCCGTGATATCAACGACCAGGGGTGGCGCGCGGACATGCTGGGCAAGAAGCTGCGTAAGGCGTTGGGGCCGTTGGTGCATGTGAATCTGATTCCGTTGAACCCGACTCCGGGTAGTGAGTGGGATGCGAGTCTGAAGCCGGTGCAGGACGAGTTCGTGCGCCGTGTCCAGGCGCAGGGCGTTACCTGCACCGTGCGCGACACTCGTGGCCAGGAGATCGCGGCCGCCTGCGGTCAACTCGCGGCCGAGGGGTAGGGGTGGCAGCCGATCTTACTAACTTGGAGCACACCGTTAGCCGTTCTAACGCGCGTCGCTCGACCTGACGTCTGCCTCTGCAACCAGGCTGCCAATTCGATTGCAGATCAGTAAGATTGCGTCATGACGCCACAAGGTCAGATCGGTTGGGCATCCTTCGACGTGAACGTCAACATCTCCGCACCTGTGGTCGGCGACTACGTCGACCCAGGACTGATGCACTGGACTGGGACTGCCACATACGCCGTCAGCTCCGACGGCGATAGCCCAGCTGATGACGTTCCGCTTGGTCTCTCGGTAGTTCACACTGATGAACGCGGCGACCGCGAGAAACGGTGGACGGTGTTGACGATGCACGGTCTGCTGGTTGATCCGTACATCGTCGAGAGCCGCATCGATGACCTCCTTGATGGCATGTCCCAGGACTACGCACATTTCGCACCTCTGTTCGGCGGCGACAATCAGTTTCATCCTGACCTCGCTGAGATCATCGAAGGCATGCACTCAGCGGCCGTTCTGATCGACCGGGTCTACATGGCGGAGATGTGGCGAGGTCGTGGCGGAGTTGGTCGCCTGCTCATCAGCCGTATTCTTCGGCTCTTCGCTGAGTCTGTTGGTGTCGTGGCGACGCATCCATTCCCGATCGAGCTGTTGAGGGAGCGGGACGATCGGACCGGTCTGACCGAGCATCCGCGCTTCGCGGAAGAGCTGGCCAAGGTGCAAAGGACCTGGGAGCCTCTGGGGTTTGAGCGGTATACCTCCCATTGCTGGGTAATGGACCCGGCGATGCGGACGCATATGGATTCAGTGGCGCGACTTGAGAAGACGCTGTTCGCCGATGCATAGCCAGGACTGCTAGTGCCTCGGCTCGGAAGGTTGATGCGGCAATCTGCCAAGGTGGCGGATTGATCATCAGCGCGTGAGCGGTGATGCTGCCCGGTGGAGGTGGTGCCGGTGGCTCGCAAACCGGATGTGTTCAGAGCGGTGAACCCGGAAGAAGGCCGCAACTTGGCCCAGATCGCGCGGCGTAGCGAGCAACCTGTGCGAATGTGGTGGGCGATCGTGGTGATGGCCTCGGCCCAGCATCAACCCGTCGGGTTGATCGCGAAGCTGATGCAAGTATCGGAACTCTATGTGCGCCAAGTGATTCACGACTTCAACGCGCACGGATTCGAGTCGCTGGACCCAAAACGGAGCGGGGCAGGCCGACGAAGACCGATCAAGCGACGCTTGATCGGATCTGTCAGATCGCCCGGTGCTGCCCCCACGATCTGAACTGGCCGTTCTCGGCATGGAGTTTGTCGAAGCTGGCGCACGTGTTGCGTACCAACAAGATCGCGGACCTCAGCCGCGAGACTCTGCGCCGGATTCTCATCGCCGGTGGAGTGTCGTGGCCGGCCACGAAAACGTGGAAGACCAGCAACGATCCCGACTTCGTCGCCAAGATACACCGGATCCTCGATCTTTATGGCAACCCACCTGCCGATGGGCGGGTGATCTGTGTTGATGAGTTCGGGCCGTTGAATCTGTTACCGCGGGCCGGTCGGGGCTGGTTCCCGAAACGGCGACCGACGCGGTTACGTGCGACCTATCACCGCCCTCGGGGGTGCGACAGATGTTCGGTGTCTTTGGATTTGGCCTCGGGTTAGCTCTACTACCGGATCAGTGATCGGAAGCGTTGGACCCGAGTTCCTGGCCTTTGTGAAGTCGTTGCGGGCTCGTTGGCTTGGTCGGAAACTGTATCTGATCTGCGAGAACTCGGTGTGTATAGGCGGGCCGGGGCGCGGGACTGGTGCGGGTCGAACGCGGTCGAGTTGGTGTTCGTGCCGACGTATTCGTCGTGGCTGAACCGGATTGAGTGTGAGTTCGCGGCGTTGCAGTACTTCGCGCTCAACGGCACTGACCACCGCAGCCACGCCGAGTAGGACGCCGCGATCGGTGATTACATCCGCTGGCGTAATCAGCACGCCGGACCCTGTGCGCGAATTCGCGGTCGGTTCCAGGATCCGGCGTTCGGATTACCTACCTAACGTTGCGTGACGCGGCACTAGCACCTGCCTGAAGTTCCGCTCTGCATGTGATTTAACCTGGGTGCGGGGGGTTTATCCGCGGAGCCGCGATGCCCACCGCTGCATCGCGGAGACTCATCGGTCGGGCGGTCTAGCCGCACGAGTTCGGATGTGCCTTACTCCTCTTTATCGAGGTCGGTGTAATCCGGGATCGGGGCATTGAATACTTCAACAACCCAGCCACCTTGGCCGTGTCCTCCGGTTGAGTAGCCGTGCTCGTCGCGCTCGGCATCTTGGACCCAGACCGTTACTGGGTGAATGCGGACGTACTTTCCGGCGTCATGGGCCTTCGTCGCCAGCTGAACGCCATCGCGAAGGTTGGACTCGACCAGCTCGGACTTGTCGTCTAACTCGCCAATTTTCCAACTGGTCCAAACAATCTCGGGATT
Source organism: Nocardia sp. NPDC058480 (assembly GCF_042720495.1). Taxonomy (NCBI): domain Bacteria; kingdom Bacillati; phylum Actinomycetota; class Actinomycetes; order Mycobacteriales; family Nocardiaceae; genus Nocardia; species Nocardia sp. NPDC058480. The sequence goes on from NZ_JBHXMN010000015.1 coordinate 152,818, forward strand.
CAGTCCGTCAACGTGTGGCCAGCGTCCGGGCCGCGGTTCGTCGTAGGCGATATCCGGGGTGGCGGTCCGCCCATCCAATTCCCAGTATTTTCCTCCCCGCCATGTCGATTCGATAGCGTTCTCTAGCCGCACCGGCAACTCTACTTCGCCCGAGTTTGGGCCACGCATGAATTCGTACAGTTCATCTATGCCCCTGGGGCGTTGCAGCTGGTCTACGTAGTCCGGCACGGAGTGGATGGGGCCACGCCAACTCCACTCGCCGTAAAATGGCGTAGTACAGCGTGTTTCGAGGTATCGGCGGATGGAATCTGAGACTGCCTTCGGGAACATGCCGAGATCCGGATGCGTCAGCTCTGCACGCACGGCAAAGTCGTCGTCAGGCTGAGCTTGCTCCTGTATGAATTGATTCAATCTGCTGACCAGATCCGGAACGAGATCGAGGTGGTCGGTGCCAACTGTGGTAACCAACTCCAGTTCGTCTGGGATACCTACTGTGCTGTCGATAGATACGGCGAAGATCTGCGTCCGGGATAACGTTGGATGAGCGAGGAAGTAGCGCACGGTAGTACGGCTCCTGGGATGCGATGGGTAACCGAGCACAGCAGACTGCACACGGCGAGTCTCGAATGGGTTCGTCAGATCGCGTCCGGGTCGGCCTGGTGTCCGGCCTGGCATCGATCAGAGTGATTATTGTCCAGTCCGGCGTGGTGTCCGAAGCGGCGTGACGACAAGGCTAGTGCCTCGTCAAGCAACCTTCGGTAGGTAATCCGGTAGCCGGATCTTGGAGTTGACGGCGAAGTCTCGCTTGGGTCGGGCGTGCTGGTTGT